>NZ_CP135529.1:4251405-4920857 GCF_032401055.1 Tardiphaga sp. 709
CCGACGATGTGGTGCCTGGCGACATGATTCCCGGAGAAATCCCCGCCCTCGGACATGGTTGAGGTGCGTGATGCGCTACTATCTGACCGGTTCGATCACCGGGCTGCTGGCAACTCTGCTGCTGGCGACGGCTGCGCAGGCGCAAGCGCCTGCGGAAGGGCTTAGCCCGACGCTGGCGGCGATCAAGAAGGCACATGTGGTCAAACTCGGCTACCGCGAGAGCTCGCCGCCATTCTCGTTCCTCGACCAGGCGGGCCGGCCGATCGGCTACAGTCTCGAACTCTGCGAGGCCATCGTTGAGGATATCGGCATCGAGGTCGACGATCCCCAGCTCAAGATCGAATATGTAAAAGTGACGTCGGACGATCGCATTCCCGCGGTGGTCGACGGCAAGATCGATCTCGAATGCGGCTCGACCACGGCCAATGCCGAACGGCGCAGGCAGGTCGCGTTCTCGCCGCTGATGTTCGTCGCCGGCACCAAGCTGATGGTGCCGAAAACCACGACGGGCACCGCGCCGACCGACTTCAAGGGCAAGACCATCGTCGTCACCAAAGGCACCACCAACGAACAGGCGATGCATGCGGTCGACAAGAAGTTCAATCTCGGCCTCAACATCGTGGTCTCGCCCGACCACGAACAGAGCTACCAGATGCTGGTCGACGGCAAGGCCGATGCGTTTGCGACGGACGATATCCTGCTGTCGGGCCTGATCGCGCGGCACAAGTCACAGGATAAGTATCGTGTTGTCGGCGATTACCTGTCCTACGATCCCTACGGCATCATGTTCCGCAAGGGCGAGAAGCAATTGAGTGACGTCGTCGAGCGTACCTTTCGGCGGCTCGGCTCCAACCGCGATCTGATCCCGCTCTACAACAAATGGTTCGTCGCCCGCCTGCCGACCGGCGAGCGCATGGGCGTCTCGATCTCGCCGCAGCTGGAAGAGAGCTTCAAGGTCCTGGACGACTCAGCGGGCGGGACGAATTGAGGCTTAGCGTTCTGCATTAGGTCCGCGGTACTATCAAATGTCGTCCCCGCGAAGGCGGGGACCCATAACCTCCGAGCCTGAGGTTAGAAACTGCCGTAGCCACGGTGCTAAATCTTTTAATCGGCGTGTATGGGTCCCCGCCTTCGCGGGGACGACAGCCGAGAGGCCGCTTAATCTCTCAAAAAAACACCAGATCCTGCGCCTTGCCGCCGCGCAGCACCGTCGCATATTCGATCGCCGCGAACAGTCCACCCGCCACATAGATCTTGCGCGGCACGGCGCGCGCCAGTTGCTGGCTGAGGCGCACCGCGTCTTCCATGGCATTGGCCACATGAATGCGCGCCGCCGGATGAGCCTTGCGCGCGGCAGCGCCGACCACGCGCGCGTCTGCGCCCTTGTGATAGGCGCGGGTACAGACGATCGTATCGAAGACGGGCGCGAGATGCTTGGCGATATCATCGACATTCTTGTCGCCGGAGACACCGAGCACGAGCAACCAGTTGTCGTCGCCATGGATGGCGCGAAGGCTCTTCAGGGCTTGTGCGACGCCATCAGGCGTATGGCCGACATCGATGACGGTCAGGGGATCGCGCTGAACGATCTCGAGCCGTCCCGGCCATCTGGTATCGCGCAGCCCGGTCCGAACCGCGAGATCGATGGCGCTGGTGGTCGCATCCGGATGCATGCGCTGCATCCAGAGAATGAACAGCGCAGCCGCGATGGCGGCGTTGTTGAGTTGGAACTCGCCGGCCAGCATGAGTTCGAGCGCGCGCAGATCGAATGCGCCCAGCCGGCAGTTGAAGGCCTGGGCCTTGGCTGACGCAAAGACGTTGCTGATCGTGATCTCGTCGCCGATATGCAGGCCGGTGACGTTGCGGTTGCGGTTGTACTCGGCGAGATTGCCGCGCATGGGCAGGCAGTTCTCGCCATAGACGACGGTGCCGCCCGAGATACACGCATCGCTCTTGTCGCAGGCGATCAGCTCCAGCGAGTTGCCGAGCAGGTTGACGTGTTCGAGATCGACCGAGGTGACGCAGGTGATGTCGGCGCCGACCAGCCGAACCGGATCGTAGCGTCCGCCAATGCCCGCCTCGAACACGGCGAATTCGCATTCGGTCTCCTGGAAATACAGGCAGGCCAGCGCGAACTGAGCCTCGAAGGCGCCGAAGGTCTCATGCAGCGTGTGCTGCTTGAGATCGGCGATGGCGGTGGCGACACGCAGTACGAGGGCTTCCAGCAATTCGTCATCGACAGGCACGCCGTCAATCTGGAAGCGCTCGTTGAAGCGATAGAGATGCGGTGACGTGAACAGGCCCGTTCGCAGGCCGAAAGCACGTCCGATGCTGGCGCAGAATGCCGCGGTCGAGCCCTTGCCGTTGGAGCCGGTGACGACCACGGAATGTCTGCGCAGCCTGATGCGGTCGATGGACAGCGCATCGAGCAGCATCGCCAGCCGGGCGAGGCAGAGGCCGTCGCCATATTTGGGCAGGTTAAACATCGAGCAGGCCGATCGCCGTGAATGTATGCCGCCAGATGCGCAGGATCAGATCCTCGCGGCCGCTGTCTTCGAGAAAGCGGATCGACGGATTGGCATTGACCTCGATCACGCGCAAGGCCGCAGCATCTCCGTCGATATCCGTAAACAGGTCGACCGCGCCAGCGCGCAGGCCGAGCGCCTTGGCGGCCTGCAGCGCCATCGCAAAGGCAACAGTTTCGTTGCCCGGCGCCGTAAAGCTCATGCTGCCGCCTGCGCTGCGATTCATCCGGCCGGGAATCGCGCGCCGCTCGCCATATGGCAGCACGCGATCGAGGGAGGCGTCATCGAGACCTGACGTGACCGACGAAATGCCGTGGCGGTCCAGCGCGGACGTTTCCGCGGCGATCAATTGCCTGAGCGTCGCCTTGCCGTCGCCCGTCACGAAGGGCGACGTCTTCTGCGCGCAATACACGACCTCGTCGTCGAGGATGAACACGCGATATTCCTGGCCGGTATAGATGCGCTGCATCAGGATCGCGTCATAATACTGTGCAACCTGCCTGAGATAGGCCATCAGCGCATCGCCGCCCACGACAATCTCCGCAAAGTCGCCGCGCGATCCCATCAGCGGTTTGATGAAGGCCCGGTCACCGAGTTCGGCGAAATGCCAGACGGCGTCGGCGTGTTCGTGGCCGGGCGGGCGATGGGCGCGATAACGCTCATGCAGGAAGAAGTATTTCCCGCCCAAAGTCGGGACGCCGGCGCGCTCCATCAGCACATTGGCGAAATACTTGTCATTCGCCAGCGTCGCAGCCGTGGCGTTGTTCTGCGGAAAGAACGAGCCGCGTCCGGCACCGAAGGAAGCGCTCCTGCCGTCGCGGCCGACAGTAAAGATCAGGCCCGTTCCGCCATCGACGTCGGCGAAATCCAGCCCGAACTGGCGGCAAGCGTATTCGGCATAGATCGACTGGTCGGGATAGAATGTGGCCTTTCCGGCCCGGATGTCGCGAAGGGATGTCATCAAGGACCAGGCCGACGATTGAACGAAAAGCCGCCTGCGACGACTTTAACGAGGTGACCGGAAACTACCGGATCGGGATCGGGCGATCCAGCCGGATACCATTAACGGTGTCCGGCAAGAAATTGAACGAAACCTCCCATATCGGGTAATTTAATGTCGCGGCCAGATGGGCTGCTGCTGCATGGGTAACCTGCTTTGGAAATTAATCGACCGCCTCCCTCAGTCCGCAATTGCACTTCATGGCTACTTTGACTAATTGTCATTCGCAGCTGCGAGAACCAAAATTAGCCAATAGCCGCAATGGTTTCTCGGCATCGTGACGCGGCAAACAATGGACTTGTTCTAAAAAAGCCCGCACTGGAAAATCAAATCTCATGAGCGCCTTTCACAGAGAGAAAGTTCTTTCTGTCCAGCATTGGACCGATACACTTTTCAGCTTCAAAGCCACCCGCGATACCTCGTTCCGCTTCCAGAACGGCCAGTTCGCCATGATCGGCCTCGAAGTCGATGGCAAGCCGCTGCTGCGCGCCTATTCGATGGCCAGCGCGAACCACGAGGAAGAGCTGGAATTCTTCAGCATCAAGGTGCCGGATGGCCCGCTGACCTCGCGCCTGCAGAAGATCAAGGAAGGCGACACCATCCTGGTCGCGCGTAAGGCGGTGGGCACGCTGGTCACCGACAGTCTGCTGCCGGGCAAACGCCTTCTCATGCTGTCGACCGGCACCGGTCTCGCGCCCTTTGCCAGCCTGATCAAGGATCCCGAAGTCTATGAGCAGTACGAGCAGGTCGTGCTGGTGCATGGCTGCCGGCAGGTCTCGGAGCTGGCCTATGGCGAGCGTCTGGTCGAACGACTCCAGAAGGACGAGCTGTTCGGGGAGCTGATGAAGGACAAGTTCACCTATTATCCAACGGTCACCCGCGAGCCCTTCCGCAATCGCGGCCGCATCACCGACCTGATCGAGTCCGGCCAGATCTTCAAGGATATCGGCCAGGGCCTGCTCGACATCGCCACCGACCGCGTCATGCTGTGCGGCAGTCCGGCGATGCTCGAAGACCTGAAGGTCATGTTTGAGAAGCGCGATTTCACCGAAGGCAGCGGCAACAGGCCCGGTCATTTCGTGATCGAGAAGGCTTTCGTCGAGCGCTAAGGCAGCCCGACACCATCGAAATGCACTGCACTGCAAAACCCGCGCTTCGGCGCGGGTTTTGTCGTTTCAGGCTCTCGCTTTTGGCAACAATTCATTGAGCGTGGCGCGCTAGATTGGGCGCTCGGGTGCGATGCTCTGCGGCAACGCGCTTGTGATGTTTGCGTCATCGGGTCTGTGTAACGCTAGCGCCATTCATGTCAGGCAGGATTTTATGGAAACGTTGATGCTTCCCCTCTCGCCGCGCTTCATCGTTTTGACGATCTGCGGCGTCGCCACCTTGCTGCTGGTCGGCATTGGCATTCACGACCCCAAGGTCATCCCTCTCGTTGTCATTCCGGTCATCGTCTTCGGCGGCCTGACCATGCTCGGCATTCACGACGTGCTGCAGAAGGACCATGCGGTTCTGCGCAACTATCCGATCTCGGCGCATATCCGCTTCCTGCTCGAAGAAATCCGTCCGGAGATGCGGCAGTATTTCTTCGAGAGCGAAAAGGATGGCATGCCGTTCAGCCGCGACACGCGCGCGGTGGTCTATCAGCGCGCCAAGATGGTGCTCGACAAGCGTCCCTTCGGCACCCAGAAGAACGTCTACGAAGAGGGCTATGAGTGGATGCACCATTCGGTCGCGCCGCGGCCGCATGCGACTGAGCAATTTCGCATCACCATCGGCGGTCCGGATTGCCTCAAGCCCTATTCGGCCTCGGTACTGAACGTCTCGGCTATGAGCTTTGGTGCACTCAGCCCAAATGCGATCCGGGCGCTGAATGCCGGCGCCAAGCGTGGCAACTTCGCCCATGACACAGGCGAAGGTGGCGTCAGCCCGTATCACCAGGAAATGGGCGGTGACCTGATCTGGGAGATCGGCTCCGGCTATTTTGGTTGCCGCACGCGTGATGGCAACTTCGACCCCGACGCCTTCGCGAAGCTTGCCGTCAACGAGCAGATCAAGATGGTCGAGCTCAAGATCAGCCAGGGCGCAAAGCCCGGCCATGGCGGCGTATTGCCGGCGGCGAAGGTATCGGAAGAGATATCGCGCATCCGCGGCGTCGCCATGGGCGAGGATTGTATCTCGCCAGCCTATCACAAGGCGTTTTCAACGCCGATCGAGATGATGGAGTTCATCGACAAGATGCGCCGGCTGTCCGGCGGCAAGCCGGCCGGCTTCAAGCTGTGCATCGGCCATCCCTGGGAGTTCCTCGCGATCTGCAAGGCGATGCTGCAGACCGGCATCTATCCGGATTTCATTGTGGTTGATGGCAATGAAGGCGGCACGGGCGCGGCGCCGCTGGAATTTATGGACCATCTGGGCATGCCGATGCGCGAGGGCGTCAACTTCGTGCACAATGCGCTGATCGGCATCGGCGCGCGTGACCGCATCAAGATCGGCGCCTCCGGCAAGATCGCGACGGCTTTCGATATCGCCCGCGCGATGGCGCTTGGCGCCGACTGGTGCAATTCGGCGCGCGGCTTCATGTTCGCACTGGGCTGCATCCAGTCACTGAGCTGCCACACCGATCGTTGCCCGACCGGCGTCACGACGCAGGACCCGACGCGCAATCGCGCCCTGGCCGTGCCGCAGAAGACCGATCGCGTTTACAACTATCACGAGGCGACGTTGCATGCGCTGGCCGAGCTGATTGCGGCAGCCGGGCTCGATCATCCGCAGGATATTCGCCCGATCCATTTCTCGCACCGCGCCTCCGGCACCGACGTCCTGTCCTTCACGCGGATGTATCCGGCATTGCGCCACAACGAACTGGTCGATGGCACCGGTGATAAGCGCTTTCGCGATGCATGGGAGATGGCGCAAGCGGGCTCGTTCCTGCCAGCAGCTCTGGAACGTTCGGCCTAGATTATTGTAGCCCGGATATCGCTGCGCTCATCCGGGCTACAAACGGCGCAGGATGTTGTCAGAACTCGCCGTGCAATCGGCCCGAGAAGATCGAGACCGGCCCGCGATCCTTATTGTAGGCAGGGTTCGCAATCAGCTGGTAGTCGGCCGTGAGGGTGAAGTTCTTGTCGATGGCATAGGCATAATAGGTTTCGAGAATGCGCTCGGTGCCGTAATTCAGCCGTCCGTCGCCGATCAGCAGTCCGTTGCCGCCGGCGGCGAGGAAGTCGCGATGCGCAGCGGACAGGCCGTTGATCGCGCCGCCAAGGCCGATCGTGTCATTGGTGCGGCCCCAATGGCTACCCTTGATCGAGACGCCGGCAGAGACGCTGCGGTCGATATCGGTGAAGGACAGAATCTCGTTCTGGCCATCGTTCCAGCTGACGCGCCCGAAGATGCCGACGTCAGTGGCAACCTGCTGCTCGCCATTCACGTAGAAACCGTATTTGTCGCTGGCGCGGCGGATCGAGGACATCACGTCGTTGATATCCAGCGTGGGATCATTGGCCTCGATCGCCAGTGCGCCGCGATAGCTGCCGGTATTGCCGCGATTGATGAAGGCACCGACGCGCAGCTTGCCGGGCTGGTCGAATATCTGATGACGCTCCTCGAATTCGACGACCGCGCCGCCGGTCTTGAACGTCAGGACGTCATTGTTAGGCTGCGCCGGCACCTGAAACAGGCCGGCTCGGATCGCCCAGTCCTTGCGATTCAGTTCAACGATGGCGCCGCGGGTGAAGCCCGGCAGGTCGGCTGGAAAGTCGTAAGCGGCCGATGACCACATCGCCCAGTTCATGAAGTCGGCGCGCGGATCCTTGGCGTAGGAATTGCCATCGAAGAAATCACCCACGGCGAACCGCCCGACCGTGAGCGTGATGCGGTCGATGTCGCGCTTGCCTGCCAATTGATTGGCGGCGTCGGGGACGTCTTCCTGTTCGCCGCCGAGGCCAAGCGTCTGGCGGAAGTAATAGCGCTGCATGCGAAAGCGCGGAAACGGCGCGCCGCCCTTTTGTGCCTCGCCATTGGGGAAGCCGGCGAGGCCGAGCGTGGAGTTGAGGCCGAAGCCCTGCGCCAGCTCGGGATTGAGATAGAGCTCACCGCCCTGCCACAGTCGCCAGCCGAGGAACGCCGTCGTCGTAAAGGTCTCGCGCCCCTGGCCGCCGCCGGGAAGGCTGTTGGTGCCTTCATAGGGCGAGCGAATTCGCGGATAGGCGGACGCGATGAAGGTGGTCTGGGCGTGAATGTTCCAGTCTGTCGATTCCGGCAGCACAGTCTTGCCGGCGATGGGGGCCGACGGCAACCATGGCGGCGTGTCCCACAGCCGATAGTTCAAGCCGACTTTGACGGTGTGAATATTCGGATCAACGCTCACATTCGGCAGCCCGGCATTGCCGAGGTCATAGGTCTGCCGCATCAAATCGAGATAGGCGTATTCGGCCTTCGCAGTCCAGTTGCCGCCAACGGCAAATTCGACGCCCGCGCCTGCGGTCCAGCCGAAATGGGTGCGGGTCGCCGATGATATGAGGTCGCCGTCGGCATCATTGAGATTGAGCTTGGTACGCCCCCACGCCGCGCCACCGGTGACATAAGGCATCAACGCGCCGAAGGCGTAGCCGATGCGGCCACGTGCGGTCGCAAAATAGTCGAAGGTCGTATGGAAAGGCGCTGGCATCAACCGCGCTGCGTCCTGCGGACTGCTGAACGTGGCGTCGGCCTCGAAGCCCAGCACGACGTTGTTGCTGAGCTGCCTGTTGTAGCCGATCTGGTAGCCGCCGATCAGGCCGGTCGGCGAAGGCGGCAGGAGAACGCCCTGCGCGGGCAGCGCATTGCTGCCGGGACCAAAGCTGCCGCCGCCATAGCCGATGTGACCGCCGAGATAAAACCCGGTCCAGTCGTAAACCAGGCGGGGCGCTTTCAGCGCCATGTCGGGCGAAATATCGGCCGCGATCGCAGAGCCATCGAATGCCAGTGCACCCAGCGCAAAACCGGCCAGAACGCGCTTCACGACAATGCTCGTGATCGATCGGGGTACTTCATGCGGCCGTTGTTTCTCGCTTTAGGTCGCCACCGATCATGCGACGAACCGTTTGATATTCCACAAAAATAGTCGATTCGCCCATAACCTTGGGGGTATCGAAGGTCGTCATGAGACAAAACGAAACAAAATGAGCAACCCGTCGATTCCCTCACTATAATTGCAACTAATTCGCAATAGCAAGAAGCAACTGGAGAAGCATGTTTCAGTGGCAGCGGATCATGACGGTTGGATAACGGTAGCCGTCCGGCAGGCCTCGAAAGGCATTCGACGAGCGCAAAAAAATGACCCGCTCGGGGGGACAACCGAGCGGGTCTGGTGCGACACGGGGTGGATGAGGCGCCCGTGTCGGACGCAAATCCACGTCAGTCGATCAAGAGATTAGTAGTTGCAGGTCCGGACGCGGCCGACATAGTTGCCGTAGCCGTCATACTGGCGGACCCAGCCGCAGCGATATCCGTAACCGTAGTAGCCGTTGTTGGCGGCGATGGCGCTGCCGACGACTGCGGCGCCGACTACACCGGCAGCGATGCCGAAGCCGATGCCCGGGCCCTTGGCCTGAGCCTGCTGGGACGATGCCATGGTGCCGGCAGCGGTGAGAGCAACGAGAGCGAAAGCAGCAATCTTGGACTTGATCGACATGGGATAACTCCATCCTGTTGAAGTGCAGCCATCGTGGCCTGCATGCCAATCAGTCGGAGCCCAAACGGATCGGGTTCGAGGCCCGGTCGAACTATTTGGTTTCAGGATTGTGTCGTCATCCGCGCAGAATATGTCGTCGCGTGAATCGCGCAATCCGCGGTTAACCACATCTCACACGCCGGCATCCGGTTCGCGATCAAACGCTGTCACGTCGAAGCGATGCATGTCCGCGAGCAATTCGCAGAACGCGTTTGCGCCGTGTGCCAGCAGTTTCTCGCCCTTGTCGGCTGATGCCTGCGTGGCGTCGCCAATCGCGCCGCTGGGATTGAGGTCTTCGGCCTGCCACGCGAATGGCGCGGGCCGGCTTGCGGAGAGCCAGCGATAGTTTTTCTCCATCGTAATCGCTGACGATGCGAAATTTGCGATCTTGTCGTTGCGCACGTGACGCGGATAGCGCGCCAGCATGATCGATGTTTCCACGGCGCCGCCATGAATCCCGTGACGCAATTCTTCGTCGGTGAACAGGCCATCCGGCGCGCCAAACCGATTCCATCCGGTGGTGGCGACCAGCATGCCGTATTCGGCGCGCAGGTCCTGCGCCGCGAGCGTCATTGCTGCACTGTTGCCGCCGTGGCTAGTGACGATCACGAGTTTCTGAACGCCGGCGCGCGCGACGCTTTCGCCGATCGCGGTCCAGGTCTGCAATGCGATCTCGGTCGGCAGGGTCAGCGTACCGGGAAAGGCGAGGTGCTCGGTTGAAATGCCCACAGGTTGAAGCGGCAGAAACGTCGCCGGAATATCGGCAGGCAGCAGGTGCTGGACCTCTGCAAGATAGGCCTCCGCGATCATGACGTCAGTGCCGAGAGGCAGGTGCGGCCCGTGCTGCTCGGTCGCGGCGAGCGGCAGCACTGCAATCCAGGAGGCCGGATCGCTCTGGGCGATGTCGGGCCAGTGAATGTCAGTCCAGTCGCGGGGCGGCATGTTGGCAGTCATCGCGGATGCGTTTCTTTGGTCAATTTTGCAGGGTAGTCTGGCAGCAGATTGCTTCCTATCATGGGCCATAACGGTCGACGGAGTCCAATATGAGCCCGATATCCCTGCTGCGCGCGTTAACCATTGGCGCACTGGCCGTGATGGCTGCGTGGTCGCCCGCTACAGCGGAAACCAGGCTCGACAAGGTCAGTTTCGGAACCAATTGGGTGGCCGAGGCTGAACATGGCGGCTTCTTCCAGGCGGTCGCGGACGGCACCTACAAGAATTACGGGCTCGACGTCACCATCGTGCCGGGTGGGCCGAACGTGAACAATCGCATCCTGTTGATCTCGGGCAAGCTCGACTTCTTCATGAGCGCAAACACGCTGCAATCCTTCGATGCCGTCGCCAATAATGTGCCGGTGGTCGCTGTCGCCGCGATCTTCCAGAAGGACCCGCAGGTCTTTCTGGCGCATCCCAATCCCAAGGTGACCAAGCTCGAAGACCTCAAGCCGATGACGCTGCTGATCTCGAAGGAGGGCGTCGCCGGCTATTTCCAATGGATGCGATCCGAGCTTGGCTTCAGCGCGTCCAAGGTCAAGCCTTACACCTATAATGCTCAGCCTTTCATCGTCGACAAGAACAGCGCGATGCAGGGCTATGTCACGTCCGAGCCGTTCGTGGTCGAGAAGCAGGCCAATTTCAAGCCAACCGTGATGCTGCTCGCGGATTACGGTTTCGATGGCTATTCGACCTTGATCGAAACGCGCCGCGAATGGGTCGACAAGAAGCCGGACCTTGTCCAGCGTTTCGTCGATGCCTCGATGATTGGCTGGTACAACTATCTCTATGGCGACAACAAAGCCGCCAATGAGGTTATCAAGAAGCTCAACCCCGAAATGACCGATGACCTGCTGGCCTATTCCATCGCCAAGATGAAGGAATACGGCATCGTCGACTCAGGTGACACGCTGAAAGACGGTATCGGCGCCATGAGTGAGGCGCGTGTCGCCAGCTTCTTCGACAAGATGTCACGCGCAGGTGTGGTCAAGCGCGACATCGACTATCGCAAGGCCTATACGCTGCAGTTCATCAACAAGGGTGTCGGTCTCGATCTCCGGCCGAAGAAGTAGCCCGGCAGATGGTCGAACCTGCGTTGTCGTCGAGCGATCCCCCCACCGCCGTGCGTCTGCGCGGTGTCACGAAGGTCTATGACAACGGCACCGTGGCGCTAGGGCCGCTTGATCTCGATATCCGCAAGGGCGAGTTCGTCTCGCTGTTGGGCTCGTCCGGCTGCGGCAAATCTACTGCATTACGTCTGATCGCCGGCCTGATCGCGCCGTCAGCGGGCACTTTAGATGTCGCTGCGCAGAGCCGCGGTCACGCCATCGGTTTCGTGTTCCAGGAGCCGACGCTGATGCCGTGGAGCACAATCCGGGAGAATGTACGGCTGCCCTTGAAGCTGGCGCATATGCCGGATGCTCAATCGAGTGTGCGCGTGAACGAGGTGCTCGCACAGGTCGGTCTCGCGGACTTCGCCGGAGCCTATCCACGCGAATTGTCGGGCGGCATGAAGATGCGCGCGTCGCTGGCCCGCGCGCTGGTGACTGAGCCGGATATCCTGCTGATGGACGAGCCCTTTGCAGCGCTCGACGAGATCACGCGCTTCCGGCTCAACAACGACTTGCTGATGTTGTGGCGCGAACTCGGCAAGACGGTCATCTTCGTCACCCATTCGGTGTTCGAGTCGGTTTATCTGTCGCAGCGCGTTGTGGTGATGACCTCACGGCCTGGTCGTGTCAGCGCCGAATGCCGTATCGAATCCGCCGAACCGCGCGACGACGCGTTTCGCACCTCGATGGCCTATGCCGGCTATTGCCGCGATGTTTCGCAAGCACTGATGGCGGCCAGTGACCCGGCATTCAATGAGACAAAGGCGCGGGCATGAAAGGACTGGAGCCATTGCCCGCAGTCGATCGCGGTTCGGTCGCGCCGGGCAGCGATATGCAATGGCAGCGCATCGTCTGGCCGGTGGTCGTGTTCGTCGCCGGAATCGTGTTGTGGGATCTCGTCGTCCGGATCGGCGACATCCCGCCCTATCTGCTGCCCGGCCCCTTGCTTGTCTTTCAGACACTGATCGCCGACTGGTCGATCCTGTCTGAATCGCTCGGCGTGACATTGCTGACAGCGCTGGAGGGCTTCATCGCCGCGGCCGTCGGCGGTATCGCGCTGGCGCTAATGTTCAACCAGTCCAAATGGCTGGAATATTCCCTGCTGCCTTATGCCATCGTGCTGCAGGTGACACCCGTCATCGCCATCGCGCCGTTGATGCTGATCTATCTGCCGCAGCAGACGGCCGTCGTTGTCTGCGCCTGGATCGTGGCGTTCTTCCCGGTGCTGGCCAATACGACGCTGGGCCTCAATTCGGTGGATCGCAATCTGGCGGGGCTGTTTCAGCTCTATCGCGCATCACGTTGGCAGGTGCTGTGCTATCTGAAGCTTCCGGCGGCGCTGCCATTCATACTTGGCGGATTGCGCATTGCCGGCGGATTGTCGCTGATCGGCGCGGTGGCGGCGGAAATCGCGGCGGGGGCGGCCGGCGCGGGTTCGGGCCTCGCCTATCGCATTTCGGAATCCAGCTATCGCCTCAATATTCCCCGAATGTTCGCCGCGTTATTGTTGCTGTCCGTTGCGGGGATTGTGATTTATATGCTGCTCGCGCTGGTATCCCACGTTGTGTTGAGGCGCTGGCATGAGAGTGCACTGCGAAAGGAAAAATAATGGGGACGGGAATCTCTTCGGACAAAATCGACCTGCTGATCTACGGGCCAACGAAGCCGCTGATCAATAACGGTTTCTCGGATCAGTTCGTATTGCATAAATATGAAACCCAGCACGATCTCGAACGGCTGCCGGCGGGCGTTGCCGAGAAAATCCGCGGTATCGCCGTGACTGGCCTGGTGCCGACCAACAGCGCCGTGCTGGCGAAATATCCCAAGGTCGAGATCATCTCCTCGTTCGGCGTCGGCTATGATCACATCGACGCCAAATATGCCGCCGAGAACAATATCCTCGTCACCAACACGCCGGATGTGCTGACCGAGGAAGTCGCCGATACGGCGCTCGGCCTGTTCATCGCCACTGCCCGCGAATTCATCAAGGCGGATAAATATGTCCGTTCGGGCCTGTGGCTGACACAGCCTTATCCGCTCACGGTCGGCTCGCTGCGCGACCGCAAGGTCGGCATGGTGGGCATGGGCCGCATCGGTCAGGCCATCGCGCGCCGTCTCGACGCCTCGCTGGTGCCGGTGGTCTATCACTCGCGGAACCCCGCGGCTGGCGTCTCGCACAAGCACTATCCGAACCTGATCGAGATGGCGAAGGCGGTGGATACACTGATCGTCATTACGCCGGGCGGGCCGTCGACGGCTAATCTCGTCAATGCGGAAGTCATGCAGGCGCTCGGTCCGCGCGGCATCATCATCAATATCGCGCGCGGTTCGGTGATCGATGAACCTGCACTGATTGCGGCGCTCAAATCGGGCACCATTCTGGCTGCTGGCCTCGACGTGTTCGCGCAGGAACCGAAAGTGCCGGACGAGCTGAAGTCGATGCAGAACGTCGTGCTGCTGCCGCATGTCGGCTCGGCGTCGGTGGTGACGCGCAACGCGATGGATCAGCTGGTGGTCGACAACCTCAAGCTCTGGTTTGCCGGCAAGGCGCCGACGACGCCGATTGCGGAAACACCGATAAAGGGACGCTGATCGTGGGACACGCGTCGGTGCTCTGTCGATATTTTGCGCTGGCAGTTGCCGGCGTGATGCTCGTCGGCGCACCGGCACGAGCTCAGGATGCTGCCACCCTTCGAAAAAACATGATCGGGCAGTGGGAGCTCTCCACCACCGAACGCAGCAAGACCTGCGTGGTGACGCTGAAGAACGACACGTCGCCGCAGGGGCTGAAGCTCGAACTCGAACCGGATTGCGCGAAGGCGCTGCCTTTCACCAAGGATATCGCGGCCTGGAACATCAAGGGGCTCGATATCGTCCGGCTGCAGAATCCGACGGGCGAAGCGGTGATCGATTTCACCGAGGTGGAGAGCGGCATCTTCGAGGGCATTCGCACTGGCGAGGGCGTCTATATCCTGCAGAACTTGGCGGCCGCCCGCTCGCTGACCAAGTCGATGGACCAGATGATTGGCGACTGGTCGATGGTGCGCGGCAGCGGCCGCGTGGTCTGCGGTCTGACGCTGACCAATACCGAGACGACCCAGGATAATTTCGCCGTGTTCCTGAAGCCGCGCTGCGACCCCTTGGTGGCGAATTTCAATCCCAAGCAGTGGCGTCTCGAACGCGGCGAATTGCTGATGATGTCGGCATCAGGCGAGACTTGGCATTTCGAGGCCGATGATAATGCGCAGTGGCGCCGTGTGCCCGATAGTGCCGATCCGCTGATCCTGCTGCGGCAGTAGGAGCTGGCTCGCACTCGCTTTGGTCGCCCCTGCGAAGACGGGGTGCCCGGATTGCGCCCTACGCATCAATCCGTCCGGTTCAAACCAGCTTCTTCGAACCTATTTCCGCTGCACGTGACCAAGATGAAATGGTTCAAACCCGATTGGAGGGTGAGATGAAATTTTTCGCCTTGGCTTTTTCGTGCCTTTTATTTTTCTCAATGCCTGCCAACGCAAACGACGCAGACACCTTTAGTGCAATGGTCGCATTGGCGAACAAGGGAGATGCAGAGGCGCAATATCATGTGGGCATGATGTACAATAATGGCATCGGCACACAACAGGATCGTAGGCAGGCCTTTGAGTGGTTTCAAAAATCAGCCGCGTCCAACGACCCGCTGGGCGCCTATAAGCTTGGGTGTTATTATGACGGGCAAGGCGCGGGCGTCGTAGAATCCAACGCCGATCAAGCTTTGAAGTACAAACTTGTTGCGGCCGAAGCCGGCTATTCGCTTGCCCAGCACGATGTCGGCAATCTGTATGACAAGCGAGGAAATTCGGAAGAAGCGCTAAAGTGGTGGAAGAGGGCGGGCGATCAAGGATATCCCGGTGCCCTCTTTGGTTTATCCCGTTTGTATTCTGCCGGAAAAGGAACGCCAAAGGATCTGTCTTTGTCGTATGCGTATTTCAAACTCTCGAAGCTGGCGCCCGCGAAAAATGTGAATGAGATGGCTGCCTTGTTGTCCGAACAAGAACTCAAGAACGCAGAAAAACTGGTGTCCGAATGGAAGCCGCGGACAACTGCTTTAACACTCAAGGCAAAGAGCGGTATTCGAGCTGCAGAAGAATACGTCAAAACCATCAGGAACTGAGTGTTCTGATTGACCTTAGATCAGCTTCAGCCCCTTAAGGCTGGCATGGCCGTGTTTGCCGACGATGATGTGATCATGTACCGCGATGCCGAGCGGCGCGGCGATATCGATCACCGCCTTGGTCATCTGCACATCGGCCTGCGAGGGTGTGGGATCTCCGGATGGATGGTTGTGGACCATGATGATGGCCGTCGCGGACAGTTCGAGGGCACGCTTCACCACCTCGCGCGGATAGACCGGTGTGTGGTCGACGGTGCCGACCTGCTGCACCTCGTCCGAGATCAATTGGTTGCGTTTGTCGAGGAACAGGATGCGGAACTGCTCCTTGTCGGCGAAGGCCATGGCCGTGCGGCAATAGTCGATCACCGTGGCCCATGACGACAATGCGGTGCGCTGTTTCAATTGCCCCTTGGCGACGCGGCTGGTGGCAGCGGCGATCAGTTTGATCTCGGTGATGGCGGCTTCACCGAGCCCGCCGATTTCGCGGAGCCGCGTGTCCGGGGCATGCACCGTCTCAGCGAAGGAGCCGAATTTCGTGATCAGCGATTTCGCCAGCGGCTTCACGTCACGGCGCGGCAGCGCGCGAAACAGCACCATTTCCAGCAGTTCGTAGTCGCTCAGCGCATCGGCGCCGACACTGCGAAAGCGCTCCCGCAGTCGCTCCCGATGGCCATGATAATGCGGCGCTTCGGCAAGACCCGGCGCAGTCGGATCGATGGGGCTGACGGGCATGTGGCGCCAACGCTCGCATGGACATTATCCGCGAGCATGCCGTGCCCGGCTACATTTGCAACCAGAAAGTGTCTGTAACGCTGCGGCGATTTGAAGTTTAGGGGACGGGCGTCGGCGGCTGTTCGTTATGCCGCTTGGACAGCGTGAAAATCTCGACGCCGGTCGCCGTCACGCCGACGGTGTGCTCGAATTGCGCCGACAGCGACCGGTCGCGGGTCACGGCGGTCCAGCCGTCGGACAGAACCTTCACATGCGGCTTGCCGAGATTGATCATCGGCTCGATCGTGAAGAACATGCCCGGGCGCAAAGTCACGCCCTCGCCGGGGCGGCCGACATGGATGATATTCGGTTCGTCATGGAACATGCGGCCGAGGCCATGGCCGCAGAAGTCGCGCACCACGCTCATCTGCTGCGGTTCGACGAAGCTCTGGATCGCATGGCCGATGTCGCCGGTGGTATTGCCGGGCTTGACCACTGCGATGCCACGCATCAGCGATTCATAGGTGACCTCGACCAGACGCTCCGCCTTACGGGCGAGTTCGCCGACGCCATACATGCGGCTGGAATCGCCATACCAGCCCTCGACGATGAAGGTGACGTCGACATTGACGATGTCGCCTTCCTTCAGCGCGCGGTCGCCGGGCATGCCGTGGCAGACCACGTGATTGATCGACGTGCAGGTCGAATAGCGATAGCCGCGATACATTAGCGTGGCCGGAAAGGCGCCATGGCTGAAGGCGAATTCGCGGACGAAGTCGTCGATCGCCGAGGTCAGCACGCCCGGCTTCACCAGATCGGTCAGCTCGTCGAGACACTGCGACACCAGCGCGCCGGCCTTGCGCATGCCAGCAAAAGCGGCGGGACCATGCAGCTTGATCTGACCGGTTTTGCGCTGGGAGGTTTCGGAGGCTTCGACGTAGCTCATCAGGTGATCTTGCCAGGCAGGATGCGACGGGAATGCGTGATTTGAGGGCCCAATTTAATGGCTGGGGCGGTCAGCGCAAGCCAAAGCAGCCCCTCCAGGACCTCATTGCTCGGTCCCCACGCCAACCATATTCATGGCTGAATCGGCACTCGGCCGGCCAGAACGATGCTGCCGTGGTCGATCCGGCAGGTATAGGCGATGGCTTCGACGCCTGCGGCGCGGGCCTTGTCGAAGGCGCGGCCATAGGCCGGGTCGATATCGCGCGCCAGTGCAAGAGCCGTGGACGAGCCGATCTGGACCACGAACAGCATTACGGCCCGGGCGCCTGTGGCGACCATGGCAGCCAATTCGTCGAGATGGCGGGCGCCGCGTGCGGTGACGGAATCCGGGAATTCGGCCAAACTTGGCTGGCGCATCATGTGGACGTTCTTGACCTCGACATAGCAGGGCGGCCGTGACGGGTGTTCCAGCAGGAAATCCACCCGCGATGCCGCGCCATATTTCACCTCACGGCGGATGATGTCGTAGCCGGTAAGTTCGGGGATCGCATTGGCGGCCAGCGCCTCGGCGACAATGGCATTGGGGTGCATCGTATTGACGCCGACCAGCTCGGGCCCGTTGCCGAAATCGGCTTCGATCAGCTCCCACGAAAAGGGCAACTTGCGGGTCTTGCTCGGCGACTTCGACAGCCAGACCAGCGCGCCCGGCGCCTGCAGGCCGAGCATCGCGCCGGGATTGGCGACATGGGCGGTGATCACGCTGCCATCGGCGAGCTCGACATCGGCAAGGAAGCGCTTGTAGCGCCGCAGCAGCGTCGCCGGAACCAGATCGGCCTGTAGCTTCATCGGAACTATTCCGGACCGGATGCGACTTCGACAATGGTTTCGACCGGCAGTGCACCGCCACGGATCTTCAGCTCGCGGACCGGATAGGGCACGCGGATGCCCTCACGCTTGAAGGCATCCCACAGTCCCAGCATCACCTCGCTCTTCACGGCATCCATGCCGTCGGGCGAATCGATCCAGAAGGTCAGCGAGAATTTCATACCGGCTTCGGCGAATTCGGTGAGGATGCAGTTTGGCGTCTTGGCCGTATTGGCCCGTGGCGATGCCGTTGCGACGTCGATAGCCAGCTTGCAGACGACGCGCGGATCCGCATCGTAATTGGCGCTGAAATTGACCTTCACCAGCGTGTCCTTGTCCGTATAGGTCCAGTTCACCACCTTCTGGGTGATGAGGTCCTCGTTGGGGATCAGGAACTCGCGGCCGTCGCCCGCGGCGACCGAGATGTAGCGCGTATTCATCGCACTGATACGGCCGGAACTGTCGCCAATGGTGACGAGGTCGCCGGGCTTCACCGATTTGTCCGCGAGCAGGATCACGCCGCTGATGAAATTGGCGACGATCTTCTGCAGGCCGAAACCGATACCGACACCGACCGCGCCGGAGAATACGGCGAGGGCCGAGAGGTTGATGCCGACCGCACCCATGACGAGAGCGACGGCGAACACCATCAAGAGCAGGCGCACCAGCTTGATCAGCAGGACCTGGATCGAGGGCGTGAGGTCATGGGACTGCCTGATCCGGCCTTCCAGAAAATTGCTGGCAATGTTCGAGAGCCACAGCGCCACTGCGAGCAAGACGCCGAGCTTGATCAAGAGTAGCGGGGTCAGCCGGAGGCCGCCGAGATCGATCCCGTTCGCGTCCAGCATGGTGATGGTCGGCTGCAACTGGCCGACAATGCTAAGGGCCGCCACGAACCAGGCCGAGATCGACACCAGCCGAACCAGGAATTCGTTACGGATCACGCTGGTGACAAGCCGGATCACGAGCCACGCGAGTGCAAGCTTTGCGGCCACCGACAGCAAATAGCTGCGGCTCGGCCATGTCACGCTCAGCATGATCACGCGGTCAAGGGTCATCAGGATCGCAAAGGCCGCGGTGGCCGCGCTGCCGACGAGAATACGCATGAACATGCGTAGCGGCGCCGGCCAGCCCATCGCCAGCGAGGTCATATCGACCCGCGAGCGGATTGCGGCCCCGATGGCGAAGGCAATGCCACCGCCGGCCATCATCAGTCCGAGCTGCAGGTAGAACCACGGCGAGGTCACCTCGGCGCCGAACGATCGTGCGGTTGCCAGCACGAATTCGTGGGTGTCGGTCAGGTCAAGCATCGCGCAGCTCTCGTTGTCGTGAACGTATCGTGTGGTGTGGAATCATTGCTGGACGGCGTATTTGATTCGGACGGGCAGAGATTCACACAAGCACCACGTCGGCGCCATCGAGCGGAGCTTCTGCTTTGAGCAATTCCCGAGAAATATACCTGTAAATAGGTATCACGCAGAAAACGTTTGGCGTCTCGGGATGACGACGATAAGCATGGATTTACAAGTATTTCCGGCCTCGGAGCCTCATGGCGTCACTTGATTCCGTCAGCATTGCCATCCTTCTCGGCGCAGTTCTGGTCATGGCCGGGATCCTGTCCAGCTTGCTTGCGCTTCGCTTCGGCGCGCCCTTGCTGCTGTTCTTCCTGTTTATCGGCATGGTGGCCGGCGAAGCGGGCCCCGGTGGACTGCGGTTTGACGACGTCCATACGACCTATGTGGTCGGCTCGGTTGCACTCGCGCTGATCCTCTTCGACGGTGGGTTGAAGACACGATTTCAGGCCATTCGTGCGGTGCTGGCCCCGTCGATGGTGCTGGCCACGACTGGCGTGTTGTTGACGGCGTTGATCACTGCGCCGGTCGCCAAATATGCCCTCGACCTGAATTGGACCCAGGCGCTGCTGACCGGCGCAGTGGTGGCTTCCACCGACGCGGCGGCTGTCTTTCTGCTGGTCCACGCGCAAGGCCTGCGCCTTAGGCCAAGGGTTGGCGCGACGCTCGAAGTTGAGTCCGGAACGAACGATCCGTTCGCCGTCTTTTTGACCCTGACACTGGTCAAGCTTCTGTCGGTGGGGGACGCCTCTGCCGGTCATGTGGCAATGGAGTTTGTTCAGGAAGCCGTGCTGGGCACCCTGATCGGCGTCGTCGGCGGGCGGCTGGTCGTCCTGGCGATGAATCGCGTGGCGCTGCCCCAAGGGTTGCATGCGCCTTTCGTTTGCACAGCGGCTTTGGTGATCTTCGGGCTGGCCCAGATCGCTCACGCCTCGGGCTTTCTGGCGGTCTATCTTGCCGGCATTATCATCGGCAACCGTCCGACACGGGCGCACAATTCGGTGGTGACGTTCCTCGACGCAGCAACGTGGCTGGCGCAGATCGTGATGTTTGTCATGCTCGGTCTTCTGGTGTCGCCGGAGCGGCTGGTGGGGAGCATCATTCCGGCGGTTGGCGTTGCATTGGCTCTGATGTTTGTGGCGCGTCCGGTTGCCGTATTCCTGTGTTTGCAGCCCTTCCGCTTTAACTGGCGCGAAAAGGTATTCGTGTCATGGGTCGGCCTGCGCGGTGCCGTCGCAATCTTCCTCGCCTCGATCCCGATGCTGGTTGGTCTGCCCAAGGCGTCGCTGTATTTCGACGTCGCTTTCGTGGTCGTGATCATCTCGCTGCTGTTCCAGGGATGGACGCTGGCTTTTGCCGCCCGGAAGCTGCATGTCGCTCTGCCGCGCACCGACAGGGGGCCGCGCCGTATCGAACTCGATTTGCCAGGTCAGCTCGAACAGCAACTGGTCGGCTATGCCGTGCGCCCGAAGAGCCTTTACCTGAAGCGCAACCTCATTCCGTCGTGGTCGAAGCCAACGCTGGTCATTCGCGATGAGCGCATCCTGACTCCGGCGGAGGCTGAGCCTGTTACGGCCGGCGATTACATCTATCTGCTGGCGCCGCCGGAAAAGGCCGAGGCGCTGGATCGCTTCTTTGTCGACATGCCGCCGAGTACAGCGCCGGACCCGCATCTGCTTGGTGATTTCATGGTGTCTGGCGAAATCACTCTTGGCGATCTTGCGGCGATCTATGGCATCGCCGTCGATCCAGCCCAGGCATCGCTGACGCTGGCCGATTATTTCGATATCCATCTCGATCATGCGCCGACCGTTGGCGCCGCCTTGCCGATCGACAGTATTGATCTTGTAGCGCGCAGTCTTGGTGGCGGACGCGTCAATGTGGTTGGCCTGCGTCTGCCCGAAGATGAAGATCCCGCGCCGCCCAAGCTGACACGCAGGCAAGCCCTCAAGGCGAAACTGAAGCGAGGCTGGACCACGCTGTCCGGCGCCTGATTGGCTCAGGCTGCCGGGATGATACGCGGCAGGATCTCGGTGCCACCGAAGGCCGCGACACGGCCACGCTTCAGCATCACTACCTGCGTCGCCAGTTGCCGCATCTCGTCGGCATCGTGACTGACGAAGATCATCGGCACATCGCCTGCATCGCGCAGCCGCTTGAGATAGGGCAGGATCTCCGCCTTCCGCTCATCGTCGAGCGCACCCATCGGTTCGTCGAGCAGTAGCAGCCGCGGTTGCGATAGCAGCGCACGTCCCAGTGCCACGCGCTGGCGTTCACCGCCCGAGAGGCCGCCAGGACGACGATCGAGCAGATGTCCGATATCAAGCATCTCCGTAATGCGTGTTTCCTCAGCGGGATCGCGTGTCAGACGGTTCATCCGGCGACCGTAATCGAGATTCTGCGCGACGCTCAGATGCGGAAACAGTCGCGCATCCTGAAACACATAGCCGATGCGGCGCCGATGCGGCGGGACGTGGACGCGCGCGCTGCTGTCATAGAGCACGTCGCTATCCACGGCGATGATGCCGCGATCCGGCTGCACGAGGCCGGCAATCATGCTGACCAGCGAGGTCTTGCCCGCACCCGAGGAGCCGAACAGGCCCGTCACACGGCCTTCGCTGGTGAAGGCGACGTCGACTGAAAATTCGCCGAGTTGTTTGAACACATCAACGCGCAGCACGATCAGTTTCCGTGCAGTCGTTGCGTCGCGCGGCGCGCGAACCATTCCGAAGCGATAAGCGCCAGTACGGCGATGCCGATGGAGATCATCACCAGACGTGAGGCTGCCGCGTCACCGTCGGGCGTCTGGATCAACGAGTAGATCGCGGAGGAAATCGTCTGGGTCTCGCCGGGAATGTTTGAGACGAAAGTAATGGTGGCGCCGAATTCGCCGATGGCCTTGGCGAAGCCGAGCACCATGCCGGCCAGGACGCCGGGCAGCGCCAGCGGCAAGGTCACCGTTGCAAATACTTTCCACGGCGATGCGCCAAGCGTGCTCGACGCCTGCTCGAGCCGCCGGTCAACCGCTTCTATCGAGAGCCGGATCGGCCGCACAAGCAGAGGAAATGACATCACGCCGCATGCGAGCGCGGCACCCGTCCAGCGAAAGGCGAAGACGATGCCGAGATGTTCGGCGAGCCACGCGCCGAGAATGCCGCGTTTACCGAGCAGCAACAGCAGCAGATAGCCGGTGACGACGGGCGGCAGCACCAGCGGCAGATAGATTATGGCGTCGATGATCTGCTTGCCCCAGAAGTCACGCCGCGCGAGTAGCCAGGCGACGCCGATTCCAATCGGCGTCGAGATCAATGTCGCGATCACGGCGACCCTGACTGAAAGCAGGATCGCCGTCCATTCTTCAGGGGAGATGTCGGACACGTGTCAGGACGTCGGCTTGACCAGGAACGTGAAGCCGTACTTCTCAAGAACCGTCTTTGCGGCCGATGACCTCAGGAAGGCCAGATAGTTGGCAGCTTCGGTCTTCGCGGTGGTGGTCGCCGCGACCGGATAAATGATCGCCGGATGCGAGTCCGACGGGAAGGTGCCGATGATCTTCACACCCGGATCGATCTTGGCATCTGTCGCATAGACGATGCCGAGCGGGGCTTCGCCGCGTGAGACCAGCGTCAGCGCAGCGCGTACGCTCTCGGCCATGGCGAATTTGGACTCGGCCGCGCTCCAGCTGCCAAGCTTCTCCAGCGCCGCCTTGGCATATTTGCCGACGGGCACGGACTTCACATCGCCGGTAGCGATCTTACCGTCGCCGGCGAGCTTGGCGAGATCGAAGCCTTGACCGATGGTCACGTTGTCGAGCTTGGCGTCCTTTGCGGCGATCAGCACGATGCTGTTGCCGAGCAGGTCGGTGCGCGTGGCGACGTTGATGTTCTTCTTGCCGATGGCGTAGTCCATCCAGTCGGTGTCGGCGGACACGAAGACATCGGCCGGTGCGCCCTGTTCGATCTGCTTAGCGAGCGCCGAGCTAGCCGCATAGCTGGCGGTGATCTTCACGCCGGTCTTGGCGGTGTAGGCGGCATCGAGCTCGTCGAGGGCGTTCTTCATCGACGCTGCGGCGAACACGGTCAGGGCTTTGTCCTGCGCATGGGCAGGCGTGAAGGTCGATCCGAGCAGGATCGAGAACGCAGCGAAAAGTCCGGTAAAATGGTTCATGTGGCGCTCCATGCGTGAGCGCATCGCAAAGTGCGCGCAACTCAGGCGTTGGTTGGGTGGGACATGCGACAGGCGGAAGCGCCGTTCCGGCAATCCCGCGGACTTACGGTCCGCAGGGATATCGCTGGGGAATAATATCAGGCTGGCCAAGAGGGTAAAGGCCCCTCGACACGAAGACCTCCAAGGGCTCAGGTCGCGAAAAGCAGA
The DNA here is from genome assembly GCF_032401055.1 of Tardiphaga sp. 709. NCBI lineage: Bacteria > Pseudomonadati > Pseudomonadota > Alphaproteobacteria > Hyphomicrobiales > Nitrobacteraceae > Tardiphaga > Tardiphaga sp. 709. Next base: position 4,275,148 of record NZ_CP135529.1, read on the forward strand.
ACCATCGTCACTCGGACGGCAGCACGGCCAGACTGATGCTGTTCTCGGTCACGCCGCTGACCTGGATCACGAACGAACCTGCCGCGAGATCGTACTTGATGGTCTTCCGGATGCCGGCGCAGTCGGTTGCGCCGCTGAATTCCATCGGCTTCAGGATCTCGCCATCCTGGACCACGTCGACCCACGCCGCCGACGACAGGCTGACGGTGTATGTGCCGGCCTTCGGCGCCTTCTGAAAGCGCGCAAAGCCTGCAAATGTGCCGTCTTTCGGCTTTCGCTCCGGTGACGACGGCAGCTTCGCCTCGGCGGGTGTCTTCAGATCGAGTGTCGCTGCAGCGGGAATTGCGAGTTCGGCACCTGAGACAATCTTGGGGCGATCCTGTGCCGTCAGTGCAGCGCGCTCCTTGTCGATCGGCCACTTGAATTTGTCACAGCCGCTTGGCTCGGCAGCCCATGCGGGCGCCGAACCCAGCAGGGTGAGCGCGACAATCAGACGCGCACGCATGATCAATCCACCGCGATCATGACGTCGGAGGCTTTCACCACGACGATGCATTTGCCGCCGGCCTTGAGCGCCAGATCGTCAACGGCTTCGTTGGTGATCGACGAGGTCACGACCTGGCCGCCGCCAATGTCGACGCGGACATGGGATGTGGTCGCGCCCTTGGTGACTTCGAGGACAGTACCTTTGATCTGGTTGCGTGCACTGATGCGCATGTTGGATCTCGCAGGATTGTGCCGGGCAGCTACAGCCACGGCTGATACGACAGGGAGTTCGGGAGGGGCGCCCATTGTTGATCGTCGGCTTACGGCACAACGATGGCGTGTTCTAACCCGGTTTCACGACAATGCGATAGCCAGTCGGCCGATCACGGTGCCGTCAGAACCTGTCGGCACGCGGCCGGCATTTCTGCCAGCGTCATGGGCGGCTTCGGCTTGGGCGGAACCGGCGGCGGTTTGGGGTGCAGCACGGCATCGCTGAACCAGTAAGCGAGGTCACCGGCGCTGCAGCCTTCGCTTTCGTTTGGCGGTGGCTGGGCTTCGCATTCGGTACTGCCCACCGGGCATTTGATGCGGACATGGAAATGATAATCGTGGCCGTACATCGGCCGCACCTTCGACAGCCAGCTGCGGTCGCCCTTGGCTTCACGGCACAGCGCCTTCTTGATGGCGGCGTTGACGAAGATGCGCTCCACGCTGGGCTCCATCGCCGCGGCGCGGATCACCGGCAGATGGGTCGGTGTCCAGGTGGTCGGATCGATGTCGAGCCGGTCGTGCCGCACCATCATCACCGCCGACATCTCCTCGCGCTCGTTACGTGAGAGTTGGCGGTTCGGCATCGGCGTCAGCCAGATATCGGCATCAAGCCCGACCTGATGACTGGCATGACCTGTGATCATCGGCCCGCCGCGGGGCTGAGACATGTCGCCGACGAGGATGCCTGGCCAGCCAGCATTCTTGTTGGCCTTAGCCGACAGCCGCTCCAGCAGCTCGACCAGTTGGGGATGCGCCCAGTTGCGATTGCGCGACAGCCGCATCACCTGCCAGGTCGGTCCGTTGATCGGCAGGGCTTCGGCGCCTGCGATGCAGCCCTTGGCGTAGAAGCCGACCACGCGCACCGGCGATTTCGTTGGCAGTACCTTGCGGCCAAACAATTCCTTGGCGCCGATGGTCGGGTCGTTCGGATTGGTTAGCGGCGGCAGCGGTTTTGGATCGACGCTGCCTATGGTTTGCGCCAACGCCAGCGACGTTGAAGCAATGACGGCCGGCAGGGATATGAGGCTGAGAATCAGACGAAGGCTCATCTTGCGACTATAGCTGAAGCTGTCGATGAGGTGAGTGACCTGCGGGACGCGTGATTTTAACGCGCGGATAACCATGTCTGACGCTGGCGCTTTTTTTTGCGTCTGGGTTTGCCAGTCCTACTGTTGCCACCAGTTCAGTCGTTTTATCAGCATTTCGAGCCGCTTGCGGCTCTCACTTGGCGGGGATGATCGCGCGTGACCCGCTGCTGTCCAGACATGAGTAACCATAGGTCCACGGCTTTTGCCTGTTGTGAAGGCACGGGATGTGTACAGGCGCGCAATTCTGACGGTAATCGGTTGCTATGAACGGGCATTGATACCGTTTTTTCAGACACTTCTTGCACAGATTGTCACACGCGCGTTGCGAGTGGATCATTGATGCCGAAGTTCCGGCCCGAAGCGAAAAAGAAAGCGAAAGCCGGACTGGCGTCTCGGATCACCCGGCCGAGCCGGGCGATGGCGGCTGAGCCGAAATTGGCGCCCAAAAAGGGTCTTGTCAGCGGTCCCATCCGCGAGATCGTGCGCCAGCGTGCCCAGGCCGAGGCGGCGATCGCGGAAGCCCGCAAATCTCATGAGCGTCTGCGCGAGGCGATCGACATCCTGCCGCAAGGCATCGTGTTTCTCGATTCCGATGGGCGCTACATCCTCTGGAACAAGAAGTACGCGGAAATCTACAACCGCAGCTCGGATCAGTTCGTGCCCGGCGCGCGTTTGCAGGACACGATCCGCGTCGGTGTCGAGCGCGGCGACTATCCTGAAGCCATCGGTCGCGAGGACGAATGGATCGCGGAACGCGTCGCCAAACTGTTCCATCCAGGTGAACGTCACGAACAGGTTCTGGCCGACGGCCGCGTCGTTCTGATCGAAGAGCGGCTCACCGAAGACGGCGGTGTCGTTGGTCTGCGCGTCGACATCACCGAGCTGAAACAGCGCGAGGCGTCGTTCCGCCTGCTGTTCGAGAGCAATCCGGTGCCGATGATCGTGTGCGCACTCGATGACGAACGCATCCTCAGCGTCAACGACGCCGCGATCGAGCATTACGGTTACACGCGTCCGGAGTTCGAGAAGCTCACCATCCGCCAGTTGCAGGCCTTCGAGGCCGCCCCGCCATGGGTCGGCGATCATGCCAATGACGAGCAGGCCGCGCGGACCTGGAAACACGTCAAGGCCGACGGCTCGCTGATTGATCTGGCGATCTATTCGCGGCACCTCGTCTACAACGAGGAGCCAGCCGTGATGCTGGCGCTGATGGATATCACGGAGCGCAAGCGTGCCGAGATGCGGCTGGCTTTCATGTCGCATCATGATGGCCTCACCGGCCTGCCAAATCGCAACCTGCTGCGTCAGCGTCTCGACGAGGTCCTCGCACATACGCGGCGCACCGGCGAGAAGGTCGCGGTGCTGTTTCTCGGCCTCGACAACTTCAAGGGCGTCAACGACACGCTCGGCCATGGTATCGGCGACAAGCTGTTGCGCGGCGTGGCGCGGCGGCTGCGGTCGTCGTTGCGTGAGGAAGATGCGCTGGCGCGGCTGAACTCCGACGAATTCGCCATTATCCAGACCGGCATCAATCGTCCCGAGGATGTGGTGCTGCTGGCGCGGCGGCTGCTCGACGCCGTCGGTGAAACCTATCTGCTCGACGGTCATTCGGTGGTCATCGGCGCCAGCATCGGCATCGCGATGGCGCCGAGCGACGGCGACGAATCCGAGCGGTTGCTCAAGAACGCCGACATGGCGTTGTCGCGCGCCAAGAACGACTCGCGCGGCACCTTCAGCTTCTTCGAGTCCGGCATGGACGCTCGCGCGCAAGCGCGGCGCAAGATCGAAATCGATCTGCGTGCTGCGATTCAGGACGATCAATTGCGGCCATTCTACCAGCCGCTGATCGATCTTAAGACCGGCCGCATCACCGGCTGCGAGGCGCTGGTGCGCTGGCCGCATGCGGAGCGCGGCATGATTTCGCCGGCGGATTTCATCCCGGTCGCAGAAGATACCGGCCTGATCAATGCGCTCGGCACGCAGATACTGCGCCGTGCCTGCAACGAGGCTGCGCGCTGGCCCGATGAAGTGCGCGTCGCAGTCAATCTGTCGCCGCTGCAGTTCCGCGTCGGCAATCTGCTCTCGGTGGTGATGGATGCGCTGAAGCATTCCGGATTGCCGCCACGGCGGCTTGAACTGGAGATCACCGAGACGCTGCTGCTGGAAAAGAGCAATCAGGTACTGGCGACCCTGCACGCGTTGCGCGCGCTCGGCGTTCGCATATCCATGGATGATTTCGGCACCGGCTATTCGTCGCTGAGCTATCTCAGAAGCTTTCCGTTCGACAAGATCAAGATCGACCAGTCCTTCGTGCGCGATCTCGGCTCCAATCGTGATGCGCAGGCGATTGTGCGCTCGATCATCAGCCTCGGCATGGGCCTCGGTGTCACCATCACGGCGGAAGGCGTCGAGACCGAATCCGAACTCGCCTGCCTGCGCAGCGAAGGCTGCCATGAAGGGCAGGGCTTCCTCTTCAGCCGCGCGCGACCGAACGAGGAGATCATCGAGCTGCTGCGCGCTCAGGCCATTGCTGCGCCGGACGCGGAACTGTCCGTCCGCGCGCAGGTCGCATAAGGCACGCGCCGGTCTCCGCTTCGGCGAGGGTGCGGACAACCCTTCATCCCGTTTCCCATTGCGAGAATGGAGCGCCGGGAGGCGCCAGGGGTTTGCGAGACCCCTTGAGGCTGGCCTTGCGAGGGCCGGCCCGCACGTCAGCACCGGCGGGATTGCGAATCCCGCAGGAGAGACGCACGCGTTACGACATCGGTGGGGGTGCGAAGCCCGCCGAGCGAACGCTGCGCCTCCCGGCGCTCCACCAGCAACTGCCCGGATGACCGGGGCCGCCGCTGCAGTCTGATCGATGCTGTGTGTCATGAGCACGCAGCAATCGATCAGGCTTCAGCGACAGTAATCCAATATAGGATTAAAGTCAATGGATAGTTTGAAGCTCTGCAGGGAGCGATCCAGGCAACGGGCTCATTCGGCCACCAAACGTCGGCTCTCCGCCCAGAGGCAAATATCGGCGACGTCCGCGTGCGATGGCGACACTCAGTCGAGGCCCACCCTGCCGGGTGCCCAATAGGCCTTGGTCGTGATGCGTGGAGTTGTGACATCCAGCTGTTTGAGGCTCTGTCGCAGCCGTTGCACGGTCGCGGCCTTTCCGGCGAACACGAACGATGCCCCGGCAGCCACGAGCGATGGAAGGGCTGCCGCCATCTGCTCGACATGCGCATCGTCCGTACGTTTCTCGAACAGAGCGACGCCCGAAAGATCAAGATGCTTCAGCACGTGCTTGCCGGCTTCTGTGTCGTCGAGTTCGAAATGAAGCGCGGCGGATCGGGTGGGATACCGACCGGATAGCGCATAGCCGAGGCCGATCGATGTTTCGTCGCCAAACACAGCGAGCGGTCCCGATGCAGGATGCGGGTCGATCGAACTCCGCGGGCCAAAGACGTCGCATTCGTGGCCGGGCTTGACGTCCCGAGCCCAGGCGCTCCCGGGACCTTCGCCGTGTACGTAACAAAGAATGCGGGTCCGTCCGGTCAACGCGTCCCATTCGATCGGCGTATAGGTCCGTGTGACGAATGGGGCGGCCATCGCGATCTGCACCTTCTGGCCAGGCGCCCAGGACACGCCTTGAAGCGCTGGACCTTCAAGTGTGATCAGGTGAAACCGTTCGGCGATCGGTCTGCATGCGGAGATGGTCGCGCGTCGCATGAGCATACGGCGCAGCACACCATCGAGACGTCCCTTAACGCTCTCCGCCGGCATCAGGCGACCCGCACGGTGAATTCGTTGCCGCGACCTTCGTCGACGGCAAGCGGCTGGGACAGATAGCCGTTGGCGGAATTGCGGACGTAGTCGAGATAATCCTGCGCGAACGCATTCTCCCCGAGGATCGCGGCTCCGGACGCCAAGCGCGGCTCGATCAGCTTGAGCACCGGCAGGTAAAGCGAGAATGCGCCGTCGATCAGCAGGACATCCACCTCGCCGCCGACCTCTTTGAGCGTCTCCAGCGCATCGCCTTCGCGGATCTCCGCCAGATCGGCGAGGCCCGCCGCGTCAAGGTTGGCCCGCGCCCTTGCCACCTTCGTGGGCTCAAGCTCGGAGCCGATCAGCTTTCCGCCGCCGTTGTCGCGAAGTGCAGCCGCGAGGTAGATCGTCGAGATCCCCATCGACGTACCGAACTCGACGATCCGGGTCGCCCGCCGGGCGCGAGCGATGGCGTAGAGGAAGCGGCCATAGGCAGATGAAATGGCCAGGAAATGATCGGCGTGACCGCGATACGTCGTTCGGTAGTCCGCCCGTTCCTCAGCAATCAGCTTGCCGACCGCATCTTCCACCGTCTCGCCCGATGCCTCGAACCGCGCCATCATCCTGGCCATGAAGTCGCAATCCGTCGCATCGGCGTCGGCATGGAGTTGGTCGAGGGTTTCTGAAACCCGCACGCTGTCCAGTGAAGTCATGAGTGCCTCTTTCGGTGGTCGTCGCGGCCGGGTCGGCCTCGACCGGTCCGTGCGGGATAGAGCGCGGCGGCTCTGGCGTCATTACCAAGTCTGGACAAGTTCTTATCCATTCGCGCCAAACGCATGCTAGGTCGAACCATGCCCATTCTCACAGACAGCTCCGTTGCGTCCGACTGGATCGAGCCCGACGACGTTGCGCGCCCGGTGGTCACCTATGGCGTGGCGTCGAACAAGGTCGGCACGATCGAGCTCGACATGCACTGCCATGCCAAGGGTCAGATCATGCTCGTGCAGCGCGGTGCACTGAGCTGCCGGGTCGAAGGCGGATTGTGGATCGTACCTCCGCGCAGCGCGGTCTGGATACCAAGTGGCGCGCTCCACGCCATCAAGGCGACGGGCTCGCTCGAAGGCTACAGCGCGTTCGTCGCGGCCGACATCGACTCGCGCCTGCCGCAACGCTGCTGCTCGGTTTCCGTGACGCCGCTGCTGCGCGAATTGCTGTTCCGTGCCGCCAGCCTGCCGCTGTTCTACGACGAGGACGGTGCGAATTCACGGTTGATGGCGGTGCTGCTCGACGAGCTCGCGGCTGCCACGGTCGAAGACTTGCATCTGCCGATGCCGGCCGACCCGCGGCTGCGCGCCTTGGTTGACCTGATGATGGCCGCTCCGGCGGAGCGCAGCTCGCTCGAGGGCTGGGCGAGGCGAGCGGGCCTGAGCGAGCGGACGCTTGTGCGGCTGATCGGCCGCGAGACGGGAATGAGCTTCGGACGTTGGCGCCAGCAACTTGGCGTCATGTTGGCTGTACAATGGCTGGCCGGCGGCGCTTCGATTCAACAGGTGGCTGCCGACCTCGGCTATGAGAGCGTACCGAGCTTCGTGACGATGTTCCGCAAGACGCTCGGCACCTCACCGGGCAGGTACATGGCGGAGCGATATTCCGGCCGAGGTGCGACAGCGAGATAATCAAGAGAAGGTTCCGCGCCGGCACGCTGATATTGCCTCGTCTGTGCCCCTCTGCACGCGGAAGATTCCCTAGTTGGAAATCTTCGCTTTCGAGCGCTTCACGATGTTTTCCATCCGCGCAGAATCCTTGGCGATAGCCGCTCCGAACTGATCGGGCTTGTCCGCGATCACGGTCAAACCAAGGCCTTCCAGGCGAGCCGAAACGGTTGAATCTCGCAAAGCCTCCACGATCGATGTGTTGAGCTTCTCGATCACGTCCTTGGGGGTCGCCGATGGAGCGACAAAACCGTACCAGTTGCCTGCGAGGAGATCGGGATAGCCTGCCTGCGGTGACGTCGGCACATTGGGCAACTGCTTGCTTGGTTCAGCGGCGGTCACGACGATGGGCTTCAATGCTCCGCTTTGCACCTGCTGGACCGTATTCGACAGGTTGTCGCACATCATGGATACCTGACCACCGATGACGTCCTGAAGTGCCGGAGCCGCGCCCTGATACGGGATGTGGACGGCATCGATGCCTTCGAGCACCTTCAGTGTCTCGCCGCACAGATGGCTCGTGCTGCCGATACCTGCTGACGCAAATGTCAGCTTGCCCGGCTCGGCCTTGGCCAGCGCCACCAGTTCCTTCAGCGAGTTCGCCTTGACCGACGGATTGACGACCAGGATGTTCGGCGTCGAGGCGCCATTGGTGATGGGCGCGAAATCCTTTTCGGAATTATAGGCGGGCTTTTCATAGATCCACGGATTGATCGCCATCATGCCGGTTGTCGCGAGCAGAATCGTATAGCCATCCGCTGGCGAAGCGGCGACGCGAGCCGCCCCGATCGAGCCGTTGGCGCCGCCGCGGTTCTCGATGATCACGGTGACGCCGAGCGACTTCGACATCAGCGGAGCCACCAGTCGTGGAATCGCGTCCGCCGTGCTTCCAGCCGGATAAGGGACCACGATTGTGATCATTTTTTCCGGAAAGCCGGCCGCTGCCGCGCCGGGCACGCCCAAGGCGACAGGCGCTACCAGCGCCGCCAAAAGAAACGTCGTCCACTTCATCCGTAAATCCTTGCTTGGCATTCTGAAACTCCTGCATGACATCTTGGGAACCATGGTGTTGGCTCCTCCAGGCTTACTGGCGCTTCCACTGCCGCGGTTCTTATCCAGCCGAGTGACCGGTTGCCGTCGACATCGTCTCAGAGAGAGTTGCTGATCACCCCGGGCGGTGCTCAGCCACATGCAACGCACCGGCCCGCTCAAGCGAGTCGAGCATCGCGATCCGGCGCAATAGCGCTCGTGCCTTTTCCGGATCGGCGGCTGCTGCGCGAATGTCGTCGCGGAAACGCGCGCGATCGGCTTCGTCTTTCGCTTCGAGGTTTTTCTTGTTGCGGATGGTGTCGCCCTGAATAGCCTGCATCGTGACCGTGCGGCGCTGCAGATCGTAATCGGCGAGAATGCGCTCATCGGCCGTACCATTGATGACCGGACCCAGCTTCGCGGTCAGGTTCAAGGCATCATGAATGCCGCCATTCATGCCCATGCCGCCGAGGGGATTGTTGATATGAGCGGCGTCACCGGCCAGAAACGTGCGGCCTTTCTGGAAATTCGCGGCGACGCGCTGGTGCACACGATAGAGCGTCGTATGGAGGATGGGGGCGTCCAGCTCTGCGGGAACGATCCGCCGGATCGACTCCGTCACATAGGCTTCGGACAGTGCTTCCTCATCGGATGTTTCCGCGGCCACCGGCATCATTACGCGCCATGCGCCGAGGATACGCAGAAGGAAGTACCAGCGTTCGGGATCGGCGACATAGCTGACCGACGAGACGCCCGGGCGAAGCGCGGTGAAATCGACCGGTGTCGTCATCACGAGGAAGCGCTCGGGCCAGGTGAAACCCTCGAATTCCATGTCCTGGCTGCGGCGAACGATGCTGTTCGCGCCATCGGCGCCGATCAGCCAGGCGCATTCATGTGTCGTGTCGTGGCCGTTGGCCGTGACCACCACCTTGACGGCATCGCTGGTCTGCTCGACCGATTTGACCTCGCTGCCGAAGGCGATCGAGAACAATGGATTGCCGGACAGGGCGTCCAGAATGATGCGCGTGAGCTTGAACTGTTCGGCCTGCAGGCGGAACGGATGCCGCACCAGATCGGAAATCGCCGCGAAATCGAATGTGCCGAGCACACCGTCCTCGGACGAGCTGTACTGCACCGTCGGCGCTTTCAGTCCCTGTGCAATCAACGTGCTGGCGAAACCGAGATCGTCGAGCATGTCCAGTGTGGGCGGATGGAATGTCGATGCGCGCGACTCGCTGCTCAGCGCGTCGTTCTTCTCGAGCACCAGAACCGGAATGTTCTGTCGCACCAGATCTGCGGCAGCCACCATGCCGACCGGCCCTGCACCAGCGATGATGACGGGAAGCTTCGCATTACTCATTCTATCAAGACCTCTTGCGGGGATTTCAGGGAGCATCGGCGCTGATCGGCTGCCCCCGAAAGGGGCTGCCGTCATCGTCTCTCGCTCTCAGGCGGGATCGTAGTAGTGCATTTCGAGAAGCAGGCAGCCGCCCTCGGATTTGAACGGACCATGCCAGGCACCTGGCGGTCTGACGGCGTAGGTGTAGCCAGCGAACGGCGTGCCGCCTTGCCCGTTCTCGTCGTTGCCAACGATCAGGTCGCCGGAGACGAGAAAGACTTCTTCCCAGTGGTCGTGAACGATCTGCTGTTTGGTGAAGAGACCCGGAGGGAACTTCAGCAGGCGCGTCCGGCTGCCGCGCTTGTTCGCGGTATCGAGCGATCCGGACAGGATCTTCTCCAGCGCGCCCGAGGCGGGATCGTAGCCCTCGGGCAATTGCCAGCCGCTCTCCATGTCGAGCGTATGGAATTCATCGTGCAATTTGTTGACGGCCACTGATGTGCTCCTTGAAGTTGTTGACCGAAGCGCCTGCACGGGGCACCGCGCTGCAGTCTGCATGTCTTGAGGTGCTGCCCACCACGACTTTTGTCATCTGCGGGGAGATTGTTGCCTTGTGCTTAGGCGTGCAAACAATTTAATCTGCGGACATCTTGCGTTTTTGGAATGAACTATGCGCCGCAGAATACCGAGCCTCGGCGCGCTGATGGCGTTCAGCGCGGCTGCCAAGCACCTCAGCGTCACGCGCGCCGCCAGCGAACTCGCGCTGACCGAAAGCGCGGTGTCGCGCCAGATTGCGCAGCTGGAGACGCAGCTCGGCGTGAAGCTCTTTCATCGCATCAAGAAGCGGATCACGTTAACGCGGGCAGGGGCGGCCTACAGCACCCGCGTGGCGCAGACGATCGAGCGGATCGAGCGCGATGCGCTCGAGATCATGGGCTATGAGGCCGACGGCATGGTTCTGGACGTCGCGGCGCTGCCCACCGTCGGCGCCCAATGGCTCATTCCGCGCCTGCCGGACTTCTATGCGCGCCATCCGGGCGTCGCCGTCAATATCAGTGCGCGCAACACGCGCTTCTTCTTCAGCGAAACCGCGCTCGATGGCGCGCTGTACTTCGGCGAGTCGGACTGGCCCGGCACGCAGGCGGACTATCTGTTCGACGAAATTCTGCTGCCGGTCGGATCTCCGGCGCTAATCGGCAGGCGCGGCGAATTGCCGCCGGGCGAGGTCGCCGAACTGCGGCTTCTGCATCTGGTCACACGCGCCGATGCATGGCGTCGGTGGTTCGATGCCGCGGAGCTTGGCGGCACGAATGTGATCCGCGGGCCGCGTTTCGATATCCAGTCCACGCTGATCAGTGCGGCAAGCTCCGGTCTTGGCGTCGCTCTGCTTCCCGAATTCCTGATCTCCGATCAACTCAGATCGGGCAAGCTGAAGGTGTTGTCGAGCCTGACGCTGAAAAGCGTCGGTTCGTACTATTTCGCCTGTCCGGAGGAGAAAGCCGGGAATCCTGCAAGCATTCCGGGCATGGTTGCTGTCGCAAGCCCAGGCGTCAGCGCATTCCGGTTCCTCGCCAGGAGCTTTGCCAAAAGAGACTGGTCGCCTCGCGGATCGACGCAGCACAACGACCGAAGGCGGCAAAGGATGATGATCGCGGGCTCTACCGTGCGCGATCGTTGAGAGCCCGGTCGCAGGCCTCCGGTCTGAACGGCGGCGTCTACGGGCAGCACGTGTTTTTGGACGATACCGGCGCGCAGCATGCGCTGGCTTTGTTCTGCGCCTCCAGCCAGCGGTCGCGCGGCTTGCAACTCGCCGGACGCGGGGCAAGCGCCACCGTGAGATTGTCGCCCTCCAAGCGCGGTGTATCCGCGCAGTGTAGTTGCATCGGCGCGACGCCATCGCTCACTTCGAAGGTCAGTCGCGCATTGGCATCGAGAGCGACATGGTCGGAGACTTTCCGGATGATGGCCGCGAACTTTCCGGCGGTCATATGGGTCCGGTCGCTTTCGACGATATCCCACAACTGCACGAAGATCTCCGACCACGCTTCGGGATTGCCGCCGCAATCAAGCGCGGAAAAGGCGCCCGCCTTGACTTCGGTGACGTGGTAGCCCGGCCGAATGCTGTGTCCGCCATAGGTGAACACCAAAGGCAATGCCGGTGCCGCGTCGCAGGCGGTGAGGAGCGCTCCGATGCTGATGTCGTCGGTGGTGATCTGTGGCGAAGGCGGAATTTCCGGCTTGGCAAGGTCCAGCATCGATGTTACTCCATGATTCGATATTTTTAGGATTATTGAAATATGGAAGAACGTCAAGCCCTGTCGGCTTTCGCAGCTCTGTCCCAGGAGACACGGCTTCGCATCGTGCGCCTGCTCGTGCAGGCCGGTCCTGTCGGGATGCCGGCCGGCGCTGTCGCGGAGGCTGCAGGCGTGTCGGCCTCGAATGTGTCCTTCCATCTGAAGGAGCTGACCCAGGCCGGCCTTGCCAGCGCGAAGCGGGAGGCCCGCTCGATTGTCTACACCGCCGATTACGACGCGCTGTCGGGCCTCATCCAGTTCCTGATGCGGGATTGCTGCGCGGGTCATCCCGACATCTGTATGCCGGCCACGGCGTCCGCATGCACGTCGGATGGCAAGGAGCTGTCACGTGCCTGATAGCGTCGACGTCATCATCTATCACAACCCGGATTGCGGCACCTCGCGCAACACGCTGGCGATGATTCGTAATGCCGGCATCGAGCCGCACGTCATCGAGTATCTGAAAACCCCTCCGTCGCGGGTCATGATCGTTCAATTGCTCGCGCGCGCCGGCATGTCGGTGCGCGACGTCCTGCGCGAGAAGGGAACGCCCTATGCCGAGCTGGGCCTCTCCGGCACCAGTCTGACCGACGCGCAACTGCTCGACGCCATCGAAGCCCATCCGGTTCTGATGAACCGCCCGATCGTGGTCTCCGCGCTGGGCGTAAGACTCTGCCGGCCATCCGAAGCGGTTCTGGACATCATGCCCACTCCGCAGCTTGGAGCGTTCTCGAAAGAGGATGGCGACCGGGTCGTGGATGCGAGCGGTCAGCGGATCACAGGACAACGTCATGACCAGTGAGGCCATCGGCAGGCCGGTTTCCGTTCCGGTCATGGGCTTGTTCGAGCGCTATCTCACGATCTGGGTGGGCCTGTGCATCGTCGTCGGCATTCTGCTGGGCCGATGGGTGCCGGCCGTTTTCCATGCGCTCGGCGCGGCGGAGATTGCACAGGTCAATCTGCCGGTGGCTGTTCTCGTCTGGCTGATGATCATTCCCATGCTGCTCAAGGTGGACCTCGGAGCGCTCGGTCACGTTGGCGCGCACTGGCGCGGCATCGCCGCGACCGTCGGGATCAACTGGCTGGTGAAGCCGTTCTCGATGGCGCTGCTCGCCTGGCTGTTCATCGGCCATCTGTTCAGGCCGTATCTGCCCGCGGACCAGATCGATAGCTATACGGCTGGTCTGATTTTGCTTGCTGCGGCGCCTTGTACGGCGATGGTGTTTGTCTGGTCGAATCTGGTCGATGGCGAGCCGAACTTCACGCTCGGACAGGTCGCGCTCAACGACGCCATCATGGTGGTCGCCTTCGCGCCGATCGTCGGCCTTCTGCTCGGACTGTCATCCATCACCGTGCCTTGGGGGACGTTGCTGTTGTCCGTTCTGCTGTACATCATCGTACCCGTGGCGATCGCGCAGCTCTGGCGGCGCGCATTGCTGGGGAGGGGAGGTGAGGCGGCGCTATCGCAGGCGCTGTCGCTACTCGGTCCGGTATCGCTGGTCGCGCTCCTGCTGACCCTGGTGCTGTTGTTTGGTCTGCAAGGAGAACAGATCACACGGCAGCCGATGGTTATTGCACTGCTCGCCGTCCCTATCCTGATCCAGGTCTATTTCAATGCCGGTCTCGCCTACTGGCTCAACCGCCGCCTTGGTGTCGCCTGGTGTGTGGCCGGCCCTTCCGCCCTGATCGGCGCATCGAATTTCTTCGAGCTCGCGGTGGCCGCCGCGATCGCGCTGTTCGGTTTCCAATCGGGCGCGGCACTGGCAACGGTCGTCGGCGTTCTGATCGAGGTGCCGGTGATGCTCTCCGTGGTTCACATCGTGAAGGCGACACGGGGCTGGTACGAGCGGGGAGCAGTGAACTGAGGTGGCAGTCGTTCGTTGGCAAGTCGTATCCGCGCTCGGTACGACGCAGACACTGGCATGGGCTTCCAGCTACTACGTCCCGGCGGTGTTCGCGGATCCCATTTGCGACGACCTGCATCTGTCCAGGACGTGGTTCTTCGCCATGTTCTCCGTGGCGCTGCTGGTGTCGGGTTTGCTCGGCCCGCTCGCCGGCCGCATGATCGACCGCAGCGGTGGCCGGGACGTCCTTGTCGCCACCAATCTGATGTTTGCGGCGGGGCTGGCCTTGCTTGCAGTCGCAACGGGACCGATCTCGCTGGCCCTGGCCTGGCTGGTCATCGGCGCCGGCATGGGTTTCGGCCTGTATGAGGCTGCGTTTGCGACGGTTGCGGGATTGTGGGGGCGACAGGCCCGCAGTGCGATCACCGGCATCACCCTGTTCGCCGGTTTTGCGAGCACCATCGGCTGGCCGCTCAGTGCTGCGATGATCGATGCCTTCGGCTGGCGCGGCGCCTGCTTCGCATGGGCCGCGTTGCACATCGTCATCGGTCTGCCGCTCAACCGCTTTCTCGTTCCGAAGGCGCCGCCGCATGCGCATCTGGATGAGCCTGCCGTCCCGACATCAGGCATTCCATGGGCGATGATCGTTCTGGCGGGCGTCTTCGGTGCGACCTGGTTTGTCACCACCGCCTTTGCCGCGCATATGCCGCGCCTGCTGGAAGCGCTCGGGGCCACGCCGGCCCAGGCCGTGCTCGCCGGGGCTTTGATGGGGCCTGCGCAAGTCGCGGCCCGGATCGGAGAATTCGGTCTGCTACGACATGCGTCGGCGATGATATCCGCGCGCCTGGCCGCGGGCCTGCATCCCGTCGGCGCCGGATTGCTGATCCTGTTCGGAGCGCCCGTGGCGCTTCCATTCGCCCTTCTGCACGGTGCCGGAAATGGCCTGTTCACGATCGCGCGCGGAACGCTTCCGTTGGCCATGTTCGGCGCCGTCGGATACGGCATGCGAACCGGCTGGCTGGCCGCGCCGGCGCGCATCCTGCAGGGTGCAGCGCCGCTGCTGTTCGGCCTTGTGCTGGATCACGGTGGCCCGCGCGTCGCGCTGGCGCTCACAGGCGGGCTGACGTCGCTCGCGTTTCTGGCGCTGTTTTGGCTAAGGACCCCGGCTGCGAAGCCGGCAACGAGTGCCATTGTCTAAATGCGATGAAAACTAGCGTGCCACCCGGCCAGACGTGCAATTGCGCGCCAGGCCGGGCGACGGCCTTTGTTGCTGATGCGAAAGACCCTCAGTCCTTCTTCACATACTGGCAGCCGCCGTCCTTCATCGGACGGAACACCTGATCGCCGGGGACTTCCGCGAGCACCTTGTAGTAATCCCACGGCGCCTTGGATTCTTCCGGCTTCTTGACCTCGAGCAGGAACATGCTGTGCACCATGCGGCCATCCTCGCGCAGGACGCCGTTATCGGTGAAGGCGTCGCGCACCGGCATCTCGCGCATCTTCGCCAGCACCGGCTTGGTGGCACGGGTACCTGCGGCCTGCACGGATTTGAGATAATGCAGCGTGGCGCTGTAGGTCGCCGCCTGGTTCATGGTCGGCATCCGCTTCATCTTGTCGAAGAACTTCTTGCCGAAGGCGCGGGTGCGATCGTTGAGATCCCAGTAATAGGCCTCGGTGATGATCAACCCCTGCGCCATCTTCAGGCCGAGCGAGTGGATGTCGGAGATGAACATCACGATGCCCGCGAGCTTCTGGCCGCCCGCGACGATGCCGAATTCCGACGCCTGCTTGATGGTGTTGATGGTGTCGCCACCGCCATTGGCCATGCCGATGATCTTGGCCTTGGACGATTGCGCCTGCAGCAGGAAGGACGAGAAGTCCGCCGTGTTCAGCGGATGCTTGGAGCTGCCGACCACCTTGCCGCCCGCGGCGCGCACCACGTCGCCGGTGTCACGTTCGATGGAATGGCCGAACAGATAGTCCGCTGTGATGAAATACCAGGAATCGCCACCCTGCTTGACGATGGCGCTGCCGACTGTGTGAGCGTTGCCATAGGTGTCGTAGGTCCAGTGCGCGGTATAGGGCGAGCACGACTTGCCAGTGATGTCCGACGACGCAGCGTCGGTGACGATCATGATCTTCTCGAACTGCTTCGACATTTCCATGCCGGCCAGCGCGGTGGCCGATGTCGGCATGTCGATGATCATGTCGACATTCTCGGCCTCGTACCACTTGCGCGAGATCGTGGCGGCGACGTCGGCCTTGTTCAGCGCATCTGCGGTGACCAGCTCGATCGGCTTGTCGAACATCTTGCCGCCGAATTCCTCGATGGCGATCTTGGCCGCCTCGACATTGCCCTGGCCGCCGATGTCGGCATAGACCGAGGCGAAGTCGGCGAGCACGCCGATCTTGAGCGGAAGCGTGTTGGCCTGCTGGGCCAGTGCGGAAGCGCCGAAAAGCAGCGAAACAGCAAACGTCGTAGCCGCAACCGTGCGGTGCGCGATCATTCAATCCTCCCCAAATTTTCATACGCGCCGTTTTCGGCGTCGTGGGACGCAGCATGAGGGGAGGCGAGCGGGGAGGCAAGAGGACAATTTGTGCCGCGTGCCGCAGTCGCCATTGCGCTCTTCGTGATGAGGGTAGCTTCGACGTCGCGATTGCGCCTCGCGCGACTCATCGAGGTTAAAGCAGGTTTAATCCGGATCGGCGAGATGCAGCCACCTCTCTCACTCCCTATTGAAGCTTGTTTGCGACTGTAGGGGCGGTCGTGGGGAGCGTGGTGCGATGAACTGGAAGGCCGTTATCGTCAGTGTGTTCGGCGTTGCGTTGGTGGCAGCAGGAGCAGCTGCATATGACAAGCTTGGTCCGGAGCAACTCCCGTTTCATCAATCCGTGCCGCCGCCGCTGCCGCCATTCGCTGCCTTCGGGCCGGATTGCGAAATTGCGCCCGTCAATGGCGAGCACCAGTTTCTCGCAGTCAGAGTCTATCAGGGCGATACGCTGGCGAATGTTCAACTGGGTGATCCGAACGGTCGGGCGACCATCGTCCGTGTTTTCGTCGACCGTGGTGCGAAGCCGATTACCGTCTTGCTGCAGGCCAATGACTCGGTGATCTGGGACTTCGAAGGCGATGTGGCCCGCATTGCGCGTGCTATCGTGATACCGGCGTCGCGCGACCGCACCGCCGTGCGTGGTCTGCCGGCAGCCAATGTTGATCTTCTCAAGCTCACGCGTTGCCCGGGCCTGGACATGCCGACCGGCGACGTCGGCGATCCCAAAGTTGCGGTCGCCCTGCAGCGTTACTTCGGTCGTGCGCCGGAGCGTTTTGCCTATCAGTACGGTGCGAATGCGGTCGCGCTTCCAGCAGTCTCCTTCACCAACGCGCCGAAAGAAGGTGCATCGCGCCGGACCGAGACAAAAGCGGAAGAGGATCTGCTGACCTATTATGCCGGCGGGTTCCGCCTCCTCGACCCGGCGTCGCTGGTGACGCGTGCCGAGGTGTTGGTGCCGGAGACCTATCCGGACATGGCCGGGCTGGTCCAGCTTGAACGTGAGGGCGCGATCCGCGTGGCGAAGCGAGCCGAGGTCGATGCGTTTGCCGACGGATTCAGCAAGCCTTACCGCAGCAAGATCAGCCCCAACTTTCGCCTAAGCGTCAATTTCGCTTATGTGATCACGCGCGATCTGATGCTGCCCGCGGGACTGCACGGTGCGCATTTGAAGAACTTCCTCGTGCTCGCCAATGTACCGCCGCCGCGTGGCGCGATCGGGCACGGGTGTCTCGCCTTCATGGATGGATTCAGGATGGCCGATGACGGGTCGAGCTGTTTCGGCAGTTCCGCTGCGAGCGCGCTTCGTGAACTTGCAAAGCTGCCTGCGGCCGATGCCATCCAGGCTTGCCGGACGATGGAAGTTCCTGCTGAAGCCGCCATGGAGGCCGTGTCGATCTACGAGCCCAAGGGCGCCAGGCATTCCGCCGGGAGCAAACGTAACCCCGAACCCGTCGATCTGCGAGTGAGCAAACCCGGTGCAGTAGTTCTGGTGCTAAACGCCTATGAGCCTGCGATCTGGCGCATCTCTGTTGCCGAAGGGACGCGAATTTCAGGCGTTATTCTCACTGGATACTACACCAGTCGGGTCGAGGGACTTGCGCCCGATGTGCCGATGACCGTGATCGATTATGAAGGCCGCAAAAAGCGGCTGGCGCCTGACACGGCCTGCGCGCCGTTCTGGACCTATCTGGGAACGGCCTACAATGGTGGTCCAGAGGCGATGGTGCTGGATCGTCAGGTGATGGCGCTCACGGGCAAACAGCTGGATGGGCTGCGTGGGGCCTACGCGTTGAACAGCGCGGAGATCCGCTGACGGCTCTAGCTATCCACCTTCAGCGCCGCGATAAACGCTTCCTGCGGGATGTCGACCTTGCCGAACTGCCGCATCTTCTTCTTGCCTTCCTTCTGCTTCTCCAGAAGTTTGCGTTTGCGGCTGATGTCGCCGCCATAGCACTTCGCGGTGACGTCCTTGCGCAGCGCGCGGACGGTTTCGCGGGCAATCACCTTGCCGCCGATCGCTGCCTGGATCGGAATGACGAACATGTGCGGCGGAATCAGCTCTTTCATCTTCTCGACCATGGCGCGGCCGCGGCCTTCGGCGCGGGTGCGATGGACCAGCATCGACAGCGCGTCGACGGGCTCGGCATTGACCAGGATCTGCATCTTGACGAGATCGGCGGCCTTGTAGTCGGTCAGATGATAGTCGAACGAGGCGTAGCCCTTCGAGATCGATTTCAGGCGATCGTAGAAATCGAACACCACTTCGTTGAGCGGTAGCTCGTATTTCACCATTGCTCGGGCGCCGACGTAAGTCAGTTCTTTCTGATTGCCGCGGCGTTCCTGGCAGAGCTTCAGCACGCTGCCGAGATATTCGTCGGGCGTCAGGATCGTGGCTTCGATCCACGGCTCCTGGATCTCGGCGATCTTCACCACATCCGGCATGTCGATCGGATTATGGATCTCGATCTCCTCGCCATCGGTGAGATGCATCTTGTAGATCACGCTCGGCGCGGTCGCGATCAGGTTGAGATCGAACTCGCGGCTCAGGCGCTCCTGGATGATTTCCAGATGCAGCAGACCGAGAAAGCCGCAACGGAAGCCGAAGCCGAGCGCGGCCGAGGTCTCCATTTCGAACGAGAAGCTCGCATCGTTCAGGCGCAGCTTGCCCATCGCGGCGCGCAACGTTTCGAAGTCGTCGGCATCGACCGGGAACAGGCCGCAGAACACCACAGGGATCGCGGGCTTGAAGCCCGGCAGCATCTCGGTGACCGGCTTGCGATCGTCGGTGATGGTGTCTCCGACGCGGGTGTCCGCGACTTCCTTGATGGCGGCCGTAATGAAGCCGATCTCGCCGGGACCGAGTTCGTCCACATTGACCATCTTCGGCGTGAAGTAGCCGACGCGCTCGACATCATAGGCGGCGTTGGTGCCCATCATGCGGACGCGCTGGCCCTTCTTCATGACGCCGTCGACGACGCGGATGAGGACGACGACGCCGAGATAGACGTCGTACCAGCTATCGACCAGCAGCGCCTTCAGCGTGGCCTCGCGGTCGCCCTGCGGTGGAGGCAGCCGGTGCACGATGGCTTCCAGAACGTCAGGCACGCCCAGACCCGTTTTTGCCGAGATCATCAACGCGTCAGAGGCGTCGATGCCGATGACGTCCTCGATTTGCTTCTTCACCTGCTCGGGTTCTGCCGCGGGCAGATCGACCTTGTTCAGGATCGGCACAATTTCGAGATTGGCGTCGAGTGCGTGATAGACGTTGGCGAGCGTCTGCGCTTCCACGCCTTGCGAGGCGTCGACCACCAGCAGCGCGCCTTCGCAGGCGGCCAGCGACCGCGAGACCTCGTAGGCGAAGTCGACGTGGCCGGGCGTGTCCATCAGGTTGAAGATGTAATCCTTGCCGTCCTTGGCCTTGTAATGCAGGCGAACGGTCTGCGCCTTGATGGTGATGCCGCGTTCGCGCTCGATATCCATTGAATCGAGCACCTGCTCCTTCATTTCGCGCGCCTGCAACCCGCCGGTGATCTGGATCAGGCGGTCGGCCAGCGTCGATTTGCCATGGTCGATATGGGCGACGATGGAGAAGTTGCGGACGTTCGAAATCGGGGAGGTTGTCATGCGCGCGGGATAGCATTCAGGCCCCGATGCGGCAACCTTAATGCGGGTTTCGGCCTGATTCCCGGCCCTGTTTCCGTCACGGCATCCTGATTTTACTCCGGCCCGAAACACGCTAGGCAGGGCCCCATGAGTACAATCGCTTCCTCCACCCCCGCCAAACGCCGGGGCTTGCTGTCGATCGGCCGCCGCGGCGCTGCGCGGCTCGTTGCCTGGGCGTGTGATCCGCAATTGAGCGTCCTGCTGGTGCTCGGCTTCACGATCGCCCATGTGGTGCTGTGGACCGCGATCCTGACCCAGGTGAAGGCGGCGCAGGACATCCATTTCGACGTTTCCGAGGGTTACGCTTGGGGGCAGAAGTTCCTGATGGGCTACGGCAAGCATCCGCCGCTGTCGGGCTGGATTTCGGGTGTCTGGTTCAAATTTTTCCCGCCGGTGGACTGGGCGACCTATCTGCTCGCCATGGTCACGGTCGGCATTGGCATGGTCCTTTGCTGGGTGATCGCGCTGCGCGTGGTCGATCGCCGCCGCGCCTTTTTCGTGCTGCTGATGGTCGCGATCTATCCGATCTTCAATTTCAAGGGCTTCAAGTACAATCCGGACCTGCTGCAACTGGTAACTTTGCCGCTGGTAGTGCTGGCCTATTTGCATGCGTTCGAGAAGCGCTCGATTCGCTCGGGCTTCCTGCTTGGCCTCGCCGCTGCGCTGGCGCTGATGACGAAATACTGGGTGGTGACGATGATTGGCGCCATCGGTCTGGCCGCGCTGATCCATCCCCAGCGGATGCTGTTCCTGCGCTCGCCGGCACCATGGATCGCCATCGCGACGATGGCGGCGGCGATGATCCCGCATTTCGACTGGGTGCGGCAGGTGGAATACGCGCCATTTCGCTACGCCGGCGATACCTACAAGATCTCGTCACGCTGGGAGAGTCTGCAGCTGGCATGGGGTTATGTCGGCCACAATATCGCGCTGCTGCTGTTGCCGCTGGGTCTGGCCGCTGCGGTGCTGGCCTGGGGCCCACGCTGGTGGGCGTCGCTGGCGCGCGATTCCGGCGCATTCGTCAAGCGGCCGTGGTCACTGACGACTAATCCCGGTGTGCGCAAGGATCGGGCCCTGAATATCTGGCTGATCCAGGCCATCGTCGCTGTCGGCCCGCCGATCGGCGCGCTGTTGTTTGACATCTACATTAAGACGGATTGGGGGATCTCGCTGTTCTTCCTGGTGCCGCTGGCCGTGATCGCGATTCCATCGCTGAAGGTGCCGCGGGTCGCGCTGGTACGGCTCGCCGCGATCTGGCTCGTCCTGTCGCTGGTCACGCTCGCCGCCGCGCCGCAGATCGCCATCGCCTCACTGCCGCGCGATGCCAACGGCAATTTCGCTCATATCTCCTACTCACAGCTTGCGCGTGAACTCACCGAGGTTTGGCACAAGCGCTTCCATACGCGCTGGAGTAACGTGGTGGGCTTCGTCGATGTCGCCGAGCAGATGACGTTCTACAGTCCCGATCATCCGCTGCCGCTGACGCCTTATGAGCCGTGGCCGTCAGGCGTGACGTCAATGGAGGAAGCGAAGCGCAACGGCTTCATCGGAATCTGCCTGGTGGGTGACTGGAAATTCGAGCGCTGCGAAGCGTGGATGAAGGACAATCTGCCGAATGCCGAACGCATCGTGATGTCGACGCGGCGCTTCTTCAAGGGCAATGTCGGCACGACCACGCGGTGGAATGTCTATGTGGTGGCGCCTGTTGCGATGAAATAGCCGTTCGCTGACGAAGCAGCTTTCGGCGAACCGCTACTCTTCGCCGAACTTGTTGGTCACAAGCTCGGTGATCGCATCCAGCGCCGCCTGAGCCTCGGCGCCTTTGGCGGTGACCATGATGCTGGTTCCGGGACCGGCGGACAGCATCATCAGGCCCATGATGGATGTACCGCCAACGGTCTCGCCATTGCGTGTCACCGTGACGTCGGCATTGAAGCGTTCGACCATCTGCACGAATTTGGCAGAGGCGCGCGCATGAAGGCCACGCTTGTTGGTAATCGGAATCTCGCGGGAGACGCCGCCGGACACCGTCGTATCGTCTGGGCTTTCGCTCATTTGCCGGCGAGAACGCGGCTGGCGATGGTGACGTATTTGCGGCCGGCTTCCTGTGCCATGGCGATCGCATCGGGCAGTGTGCGCTCTTCGCGCACCTTTGCGAGCTTCACCAGCATGGGCAGGTTGATACCGGCAAGAACCTCGACCTTCGGACGGCTCATGCAGGAGATCGCCAGATTCGATGGCGTGCCGCCGAACATATCAGTGAGGATGGCAACGCCATCGCCACTGTCGACGCGATTGACCGCTTCGATAATGTCGCTGCGACACAAATCGGAATCGTCTTCGGCGCCGATCGTCACGGCTTCAATTTGTTTTTGCGGACCCATTACGTGTTCAAGCGCCGCCTTAAACTCGTCGGCAAGGCGCCCATGGGTCACAAGTACTAGACCAATCATCGGAAACTCCTCGTGGGTGCTTTTGGTGCACCGCACGAAAGGGCCACTTTGACCATCCAGAGCCCCTATGCAAGAGGGCTCTTCGCGAATCTCCCTTAAATTGCACGGATGCGGCGGGAAGTAGCGCGGGTCTATTCGGTGGCGATAGTGGGACTAATATGGTTACCAATTCCCTTCGAGCAATCGTCCAAAGGTCGCACTGCGGCTAAACCATCGATTGTCGTAAGTGTAGCTACGACCAATGGTAGTGGCGAAAAGCCCGCCCCCACCGGGATTCGGGGCAATTCGACGCCCTCCAGTGTGATTCTGAGCGCTTCCGGCTCTGGCAGGCGCGCGGCGTCGGTGGCGTCGAGATCGACCACCAACCCGACAATGGCGCCGGTAGCGCAGTCCAGACGCCGGATTCCGAGCCCCCTGATCTCAAGCAGCCCGACCAGTTCGGGTGTCGGCCGTACCCACAGTTTTCCGTCCCTGACATCCAGATGCACCCGGTCGTCGCCGACCAGCATGGCCTCGGGAACCTGCCCGCTCTGAGCGGCGAGGATCAGATCGAAGACCAGCCGCGATTTTCCGGAGCCGGACGGCCCCCTGATCAGGACGGCGCGGTCATCGACCAGTACGGCGGAGGCATGGATGCTTTTGCCATCCGCGCTCATGTGGCCGGTAACCGTACCACGAAGCGCGCACCCAGCACCGGGATCTCGCCGTCGGCGTTGGCCGGGCCGATGCGGTTCTCGGCCCAGATCGTACCGCTATGGGCTTCGACGATCTGCTTGGAAATCGACAGGCCCAGACCCGAATTCTGGCCAAAGCCCTGATGCGGGCGGTCGGTGTAAAAGCGTTCGAAGATCCGTTCGAGTGCATCCAGTCCGATGCCGGGGCCATCGTCATCGACGACGATCTCGATCTTGCCTTTCAGGCGACGGCAGACGATCCGCACCTTGCCACCGGGCGTCGAGAACGACTGCGCATTGGTGACGAGATTGGTGATGACCTGACCGAGGCGGGAGTCGTGGCCGGGCACCGAAAACGCATCACCAGCAGCGCCTTCGAAGCGGACTTCAACGCCGACGTCATGACCGAGCTTGGTTTCGTTGGCGACCGAGGTCAGCGTGGTCAGCAACCGTCGGACATCGACGGGCGCAGTGTCGTTGCGCTGCAGTTCGGCGTCGAGACGGCTGGCGTCGGAAATATCCGAGATCAACCGGTCAAGCCGCCGCACGTCGTGTTCGATCACCGCGAGCAGGCGACCGCGGCTGTTGTCGTTCTTCGCCAGTGGCAGCGTTTCCACCGCAGAGCGCAGCGAGGTCAGCGGATTTTTCAGCTCGTGCGAGACATCGGCCGCGAACATCTCAATCGCCTCGATGCGGTTATAAAGCGCGTCGGTCATGTCGCGCAGCGCTCCGGAGAGATGGCCGATTTCGTCGCGGCGGCGCGTAAAATCCGGGATCTCGACACGGGTGCGGATACGGCGGCGAACGCGCTCGGCGCTGTCGGCAAGACGTCGCACCGGACCGGCGATGGTTGATGCCAGCAGCAGCGACAGCACGATCATCACCACGGCGGCGACCGCAAAGACTTTCAGAATCGCCAGACGTTCGGCAGTCACCATCTGATCGATGTCATCGCCCTGGGTCGACAGCATCAGCGAACCGTGCACGGCGCGGAAACGTTGCACCGGCACGGCGACCGAGACGATGACTTCGCCCCGTTCGTTGATGCGCACCATGCTGCTCTTCAGACCGTCGAGCGACTGCTGCACTTCCTGATAGCCATTGCCGTTTTCCGGGCCGAGTTCGCGGTACAGCGGAAGGTCGCCGCGATTGAGCCAGGTTCGGACTGCGATCATTGTGCGTTCGGCAAAGCCGGGCTTTTCGGTGGTCGGCGGCGGCAGTTCGAAACGCAGCACATCACCGCGGCCATAAAGGCTGCGGCTGTCGAGGATCAGCACGCCATCGCGGTCGTAGATGCGCGCGCGAGTCTTGGTCGGGGAGATCAGCCGTCGAAGCACCGGCGCGACGCGCTCGGGATTGATCGGGAAATCGAGGCCGGAGAGTTCGTCCGGCACGCCATAGGTTTCGCCGGGCTTGAGATCGAGCAAGCGATCGGGATCGATCGTGATCGTATTGGTTTCGACGGTGGCCGAAGCGGCGATGGCGCTGGCGATGATTTCGGCCTGCACCAGCAGGCTCTGCGCACGCGCGTCGATCAGGCCGGCGCGAAATTGCGAGAGATAGAGAATGCTGGCGACGAGGGCACAGAGGCCGGCGAGGTTCAGCGAAACGATGCGACGCGTCAGACTCGAAAAGGTCAGCGCAACGAAGAACTGCCGGGCGCGGCGCAGCCAGTCGAGCGGGCGCTGCCAGCCGCGACGCGTGCGATCGGCATCGCCGCCTGTCGCATGCGGCGACGTGCCGTCGGCGTCCAGGCTTTCATCAGGCTGCGTACGATCCAGCAATGCGAAACTGCCCGGTTGTTGTCGATATCTGCGATGCGCCACGCCGCGCTCATTGTTGCGTGTGCGTATGCGCATTCTAGCGCAGCACGGCTGAGCCGTCAGGCCCCAACCGTGCCGCGGGAACCTCTACGGATCAGGTTTCCTTGAAGCGATAACCGACGCCATACAGCGTCTCGATCATCTCGAAGTCGTCGTCGACGACCTTGAACTTCTTGCGCAGCCGCTTGATGTGGCTGTCGATGGTGCGATCGTCCACATAGACCTGATCGTCATAGGCGGCATCCATCAGCGCGTTGCGGCTCTTCACGACGCCGGGGCGCGTCGCCAGCGCCTGCAGGATCAGGAACTCGGTGACGGTCAGCGTGACCGGCTCGTTCTTCCAGGTGCAGGTGTGACGTTCCGGATCCATCCGCAGCAAACCGCGATCGAGCGCTTTGGCGTCGGTCTCCTTCGGAGCGGCAGTCGGGTCCTTCGGCGCGGCGCGGCGCAGCACGGCCTTGACGCGCTCGACCAGCAGACGCTGCGAAAACGGTTTGCGGATGAAATCGTCGGCACCCATCTTGAGGCCGAACAGCTCGTCGATCTCCTCGTCCTTCGACGTCAGGAAGATCACCGGCAGATCGGACTTCTGGCGCAGACGGCGCAGTGTCTCCATGCCGTCCATGCGGGGCATCTTGATATCGAGGATTGCGAGGTCCGGCTGGCTCGTGCGGAAGCCATCGAGTGCGGAAGCACCATCCGTATAGGTCATGATGCGGTAGCCCTCGGCTTCCAGCGCGATCGATACGGATGTGAGAATGTTACGGTCGTCGTCGACCAGGGCGATAGTTGGCATGAGCCTACTTTCCGAAGCGGGATGGGCTATCCGGCAGAATTCGACAATCCGCCGTATGAGGTGGCCTTAAGAACACAGTCAACGAGCAATGCAAGCTGGGCTGAAGTGTGGCCGAGTTCCCTGAACGCTTGAATGACGCGTGGGTTCCATAGATGTATAGACCTCCCGCCAAAGAAGAAGAAGCTACTTTTTGCAATGAAATACGGGATTTACCGATGCAACCGACCCCTGATTTCGACCCCTCGCGCGTCACCCGGTCGCTGTTGCGGCGCAGTCGGC
Source organism: Tardiphaga sp. 709 (assembly GCF_032401055.1). Classification (NCBI taxonomy): domain Bacteria; kingdom Pseudomonadati; phylum Pseudomonadota; class Alphaproteobacteria; order Hyphomicrobiales; family Nitrobacteraceae; genus Tardiphaga; species Tardiphaga sp. 709. The sequence goes on from NZ_CP135529.1 coordinate 4,301,203, forward strand.
AGGGGGCGTTGGCCACCCTGGCTGTCGGTTCCGGCGATCCTTATTGTGCGCTGGCCAATGTCGCCAGCCACCCGGACGGGTCGCCGATTCTCCTGATTTCCCGGCTGGCGCTCCATACCCGCAATATCCTGGCCGATGCCCGCGTCTCGCTGATGCTGGATGAGCGGGCGCCGGGGGACCCCTGGAGGGCTCGCGCGTCATGCTCGGAGGTATCGCGCAGGAGGCCAGCGACAGTGAAAAATCGCTGCTGCGCCGGCGCTATCTCAGCGTCCATCCATCCGCGCAAGTCTTTGTGGATTTTAAGGATTTTTCGTTCTTCCGGATCAAGCCGAAGAGTGCCCATCTGGTGGCCGGCTTTGGCCGTATCAACGACCTGAAGCCGGAGCAATTCCTGACCGATCTTACCGATGCTGAAGGAATGCTAGAGGCCGAGGAGGGCGCTGTTGCTCATATGAACGCCGATCATCTCGATGCGCTCAATCTCTATGCAACGAAGCTTCTCCATGCGGACGCAGGCGACTGGCGGTGCACCGGATGCGATCCGGATGGCATGGACCTGCAGAACGGCGCGACGGTGATCCGGCTGGACTTTCCGCGGCGGATTGTCACTCCGGGTGCATTGCGGCAAATCCTGAAGGAACTCGCAGAGCAGGCCCGCGCTTTGAGTAATTGAGCGGTATCAAGTGCCGTGCTGGAATAAACCAAATATGCGGACAGCAGCTTGGCATTTCACATCTTCGTCACTATTAGATCGCCGGGTTACGGCCTCGGTGGTTATAATGACGGCTACCGCTGCTGACGTGCGATTGAAGACAGTTGCACAGGTCGGATATGCGGACTCAAGGAGGAATATTCCGTGCAAGAGACGGGCGTACACAACGGTGCCTATGGCGCCGACAAATTCGGACTGAAAAATCTCAAAGCGGTGAACTGGAATCTCGGCGCGCCGCAGCTTTACGAATATTCGCTGCGTAATGGCGAAGCCGAATTGTCGTCCGATGGCGCGCTCTGTGCTGACACGGGTGAATTCACTGGCCGCAGCCCGAAGGACAAGTTCACCGTCAAGGACGCTTCCACCGAACAGATGTGGTGGGCTGGCAATCAGGCGATCACGCCAGAGCAGTTCGAAGCGCTCTATATCGATTTCAAGAAGCACGCCGAAGGCATGACCCTGTTCGCGCAGGACCTTTATGGCGGCGCCGATCCGAGTTTCCAGATCAAGACCCGCGTGTTCACCGAACTCGCATGGCACTCGCTGTTCATCCGCACGCTGCTGATCCGCCCGGAAGCCGCTGCGTTGAAGGACTTCGTGCCTGAACTCACCATCATCGACCTGCCGAGCTTCAAGGCCGATCCCAAACGTCACGGCAGCCGCTCGGAAAACGTCGTGGCCATCGATTTTTCCCGCAAGATCGTCCTGATCGGCGGGTCTTATTATGCCGGCGAGATGAAGAAGTCGGTCTTCACCACGCTGAACTACTATCTGCCTGCCAAGGGCGTGCTGCCGATGCATTGCTCGGCCAATGTCGGCCCTGATGGCGACAGCGCGATCTTCTTCGGCCTGTCCGGCACCGGCAAGACCACGCTCTCGGCAGATCCAAAGCGCACGCTGATCGGCGATGACGAGCACGGCTGGGGCAAGGACGGCATCTTCAATTTTGAAGGCGGCTGCTACGCCAAGACCATCAAACTCTCCGAAGAAGCCGAGCCCGCGATCTATGCGGCATCGAAGCGCTTCGGCGCGGTGCTGGAAAACGTCGTGCTCGACGCCAATACCCGCCTGCCGGATTTCGACGATGGTTCGAAGACCGAGAACACCCGCTCGGCCTATCCGCTCGACTTCATCCCGAATGCCTCGCGCACCGGCCGCGCGCCGCAGCCGAAGAACGTCGTGATGCTCGCCGCCGACGCCTTCGGCGTGCTGCCGCCGATCGCCAAGCTGACGCCGGCGCAGGCGATGTATCACTTCCTGTCCGGCTACACCGCCAAGGTCGCAGGCACTGAACGTGGCCTCGGCAACGATCCGGAGCCGGAATTCTCGACCTGCTTCGGCTCGCCCTTCCTGCCGCTCGATCCCTCGGTCTATGGCAACATGCTGCGTGACCTGATCGCCAAGCACAATGTCGACTGCTGGCTGGTGAACACCGGCTGGACCGGTGGCAAGTACGGCGTCGGTTCGCGCATGCCTATCAAGGTGACCCGCGCGCTGCTGACCGCCGCACTGAACGGTTCGCTCCGCAATGTGGAATTCCGCACCGACAAGTATTTCGGCTTCGCGGTCCCGACCGCGCTGGATGGCGTGCCGTCGGAAATCCTCAATCCAGTGAACACCTGGAAGGACAAGGCCGAGTTCGATGCCACTGCGCGCAAGCTCGTCGGTATGTTCCAGAAGAACTTCGCCAAGTTCGAAGCGCAGGTCGATGCGGACGTCCGCGCCGCCGCGCCTGATGTGAAGCTGGCAGCTGAGTAATTCGCTGTAGCGATTATGAATGCGAAAGGGCGGCCGTAAGGCCGCCTTTTTCATGTCACGCGGAACCTGTCAGTCGTCATGGCCGGGACAAGCCCGGCATGACGAAACCGTTAGTCGGAATGCGATGTACGACCAGCTAGAACGCGAAGACTGGATTGCTTCGTCGCAAGGGCTAAGAGGAAAGCTGGCTAGCCAGCTTTCCTTGACCTCGCAACGACGGCTGACAGGCAAGGACACTTCAAATGAAAAACGTCATGCTCTCCTGGCCGTTCTGGGCGCTGCTGTCCGCGGCCTTTGCGGCGCTCACGGCGATCTTCGCCAAGATCGGCATCGAGAACGTCAATTCGGACTTCGCGACGTTCATCCGTACCATCGTGATTCTCTTTGCCGCCGGCATGATGGTTTATGTCACCGGCAACTGGCAATCGCCGTCAGCGGTCTCGCCGAAGACGTGGTTGTTCCTCGTGCTGTCGGGCTTCGCCACCGGTGCCTCGTGGATTTGCTATTTCCGCGCGCTCAAGCTTGGCAATGCCGCACAGGTGGCGCCGATCGACAAGCTCAGCGTCGTGTTCGTGGCAGTGTTTGCCGTGTTGTTTCTCGGCGAGAAATTGTCGCTGCCGAACTGGCTGGGCGTCATCCTGATCGCCTGCGGCGCGGTGCTCGTTGCGTATCGCGCGTGAGCACCGTCGCGCTTACGTTGCCTTTCGCGCCTGCAGACTCGGTGTGCCTGGCAGATCGCCAGCAACCGGCACGCCCCAGATATCGTCGGCATATTCGCGGATGGTGCGATCCGACGAGAACCAGCCCATCCGCGCGGTGTTGAGAATCGCGGCGCGACTCCAGGCTGAGCCGGCCCTCCACCGCGTGTCGATGCCGCGCTGGGCTTCGTAATAGGAGTCGAAGTCGGCGGAGACCACATAGTGATCGAGGTGGCGCAGCGCGTGGCCGACCGAGGCGTAGCGGCCGGGATCATCCGGCGAGAACGCGCCGGTCTCGATCGCCTGGATCGCGCGGCCGAGATTGGGCGACTTGTTGATGACGTCGGAGGCGTCCAGGCCCTTGGCGCGGCGCTCGACCACTTCGGCAGCAGTCATGCCGAAGATCGCGATATTCTCCGGGCCGACATTGTCGCGGATTTCAATATTGGCGCCGTCCAGCGTGCCGATGGTCAGCGCGCCGTTCAGCGAGAGCTTCATGTTGCCGGTGCCGGAGGCTTCCATGCCTGCGGTCGAAATCTGTTCGGACAGATCAGCTGCGGGAATGATGACTTCCGCCAGGCTGACATTGTAGTCCGGCAGGAACGCGACCTTCAGCTTGCCGCCGATCGTGGTGTCGTTGTTCACGACCTCGGCGACGTCATTGATAAGGCGGATGATCAGTTTGGCGTAACGATAGCTCGCCGCCGCCTTGCCGGCGAAAATCTTGACGCGCGGCACCCAGTCCTTGCCCGGCTCGTCCTTGATCGCCTGATACAGCGCAACGGTCTCGACCAGGTTGAGTAGCTGCCGCTTGTATTCGTGGATGCGCTTGATCTGCACGTCGAACAGCGCCGAGGGATCGGCCTGTACGCCGAGCTTCTCTCCGATCACGCGCGCGAGTGCGAGCTTGTTGTGATGTTTAACCTTGCGGAATTCCTGCTGGAACGCGGCGTCGCCGGCAAAGGCCTCGAGCTTGATGAGCCGGGTGGGATCGTCGAGCACGGCTTCGCCGCAGGTTGCGCGCAACAGGTCGGTGAGTTTCGGATTGGCCAGCATCAGCCATCGGCGGAAAGTAATGCCGTTGGTCTTGTTGGTGATACGGCCAGGATAAAGCTGGTTGAGGTCGTGGAACACGGTCTCTTTCATCAGCTCCGAATGCATTGCCGAGACGCCGTTGATGCGGTGCGAGCCGATGAAAGCGAGATTGCCCATGCGCACGCGGCGGCCGGAGGTCTCGTCGATGATCGAGACCGAAGCGCGATAGGCGGTGTCGCCGGGACGCGTCGCATCGGCGCGGTCGAGATGCGCTTCATTGATGCGGTAGATGATTTCGAGATGCCGCGGCAGCAGACGCTGGAACAGTTCGACCGGCCAGGTCTCCAGCGCTTCGGGCAGCAGCGTGTGGTTGGTGTAGGACAAGGTCGCGTTGGTGATCTGCCAGGCGGCATCCCAGCGCATATTGTGCTGATCGACCAGAATGCGCATCAGCTCGGCGATGGCGAGGCTCGGATGCGTGTCATTCATCTGCACCGCCGCCTTGTTGGCGAGGCCACGCAGATTGCCGTCGGAATGGAGGTGACGCTTCACCAGATCCTGCAGCGAGGCGGAGACGAAGAAGTATTCCTGGCGCAGACGCAATTCGCGGCCGGCGGCACTCTCATCGTTAGGATAGAGAAACTTGCAGATGGCCTCGGCGCGCGATTGCTCGGCGCTGGCGCTGACATAGTCGCCGGTGTTGAACACGTCGAGCCGCAGCGGATCCGGCGCGCGCGCCGACCACAGTCGCAGCGCGTTCACATGTTGACCGCGCCAGCCGACGATGGGCGTGTCATAGGCAACGGCCTCGACGGTCTCGCCGGGATGCCAGATGAGCTGCTTGCGGCCCCTGCCGTCCTCGACGGTTTCGATGCTGCCACCGAAATAGACGTTATACGTGACTTCCCGCCGCGGAAGCTCCCACGGATTGCCGAAGCCGAGCCACTCGTCGGGATATTCTTGCTGCACGCCGTGAGAGATGACCTGACGGAACAGGCCGAAGTCGTAGCGGATGCCGTAACCGAAAGCCGGAATGCCGAGCGTTGCCATGCTCTCCATGAAACAGGCGGCGAGGCGGCCGAGGCCGCCATTGCCGAGCGCTGCATCGGGCTCGCATTTTCTGAGTTCGTCGAGGCCGACACCGAGATCGCCGAGCGCGGCTTCGAACAGCGGCAGCAGGCCCATATTGTTCAGCGCGTCGGTGAACAGGCGGCCGATCAGGAATTCCAGCGAGAGGTAATAGACCCGCTTGCGGCCGGCATCGTAGCTCTCTTTGTCCGAGGTCAGCCAGCGATGCACCATGCGGTCGCGCAGTGTCAGTGCGGCAGCCTTGTACCAGTCGTGCTTGGTGGCGAAGGCGGCTTCCTTGCCGATTGCCAGCCGCAGCTTGACGAGAATGGCGCTCTTGATGTCGGCAAGCGCCAGTTCATCGACAGGCATGTTCTCCGGCTGGAATTTTGCTGGGACTGATTGATCTGACAAACCGGCCATCCTGAGCTGTGTCACTGACCAAAATCATACGCGCATTTGGCTGCTCCCGGAACCCGTGAGGGTGGCGAGCTTTTGCCATGGAACTGCCCGGGATTTGGGCAGGCACGCGAGAACCGGATCTATAAAAACTGGAACAAATTAAGAACAAATTAGTAAGCTATTGATATTCCGAGGTGATTCGTTGCCTTCGCCTACAATATCTATGGTCTGTTCAAGCTCGCGAGGACTAGATGTCCACCATTGCCTTCGATCAGTTTGCTCTCACCCGCATAGCCGACTTCGCGCGGTCGCTGTCGCGGCTGCATTTGATGGCGCGCCGGCATCCCATCGATGACGATCAGATCGATCGCGAGTTCAACACCGTTTGCCTCTCGGTCTGGGGCTATACGACGGACGACATCAGCGATGACCTGTTCTCGCTGGAAGATCACGCCTGGCTCGACCAGCTCGACGAGGCGCATGCGCGGATTTTCGCCGCGGAACAGGGCTACGACCTTGTCGACGACCACGGCATGCTCACCGACTGGTGGGGCTATTGCTGGATGATCCTCGCCGAGAAGCGCGGACTGCTGACGCCGGAGAATCGCGCGGCGGCGCGTGCCGAGATCGAGGAGAAGTATCTCTCGGCGCCGAACGTGATCGGCGTCATCGTCGGGCGATGATCTATTGAAGCTCGGCGCGCTTGGCGCGGGCAGCCGGCGCGCTCTTCGGTACGACGGTCGTTGCTGGCGCTGCATCACGCGCGGCTTCCGACATGGGCGCTTCGTCGGTGATCATTTCGGCGGAGACTGGTGCGACCTTCATCTCGCCGAGGCGTGCGCGGACGTCCGAGGTCAGGCCGGGATAATTCGCAACCGGCGTGAATTCCGCAGTCTGGGTGTTGCCGGTGCGGACGCCGGAGAAAGCGACGAGGCCGTTGGTGGTGGCGATGACATCGCCGGGACGCAAAGAAGTGTCCAGCGTGACATCGACCGGCGCGAGGCCGGAGGGATCGCGGCCGTTGCAGGTGCAGTCGGCCTTCAGTGCCTTGCGATAGGCGAAGGCGTTTTCCAGATCGTTGTAGCGCTCGCCAGTGCTCGACGAGGCGCTTTCGATGCTGCTGCCGAACAGGACCTTGGTGGTCGCCGCCGGGCAGAATGCCTGGCACATCTGCGCCGGGCTCATGCCGCGACCGAGCGGAAAATATTTGCCGTCGCAGGTGCGCACGCAGAAGGCGGGACCGGAGCCGCCGATAGATGCGCTGCGCTGGGGTGGCAGTGCTTCGGCCGGCGTGTTGAGGCCGAACGGATCCGAGAAGAAATTGCTCTCGGCCGGTGGCGCGCCACGACGCTGTTGCTGTTTCTGCGGCTGGTTGCCGCCGAACAGGAAGTCGAAGAAATTTTGCGCAGATGCCATCTGCGGGGTCAGTGCGACGAGGCTCATCGCCGCCAGCAGCACCAGGGGACGCACGACACGCGAGGATGTTCGATTGTGACGCAACGCCAGCTCCGCGACCGCATGTCAGTGCCCGAGCGAAAACGCTCCGGTGCGGTGTCATGTTAGGGCGTCATGGTAAATGAATGGTAACCAGCGCAGCGGGCTAGATGAAAAACACCCATGTCATCACCAGGAAGACCGGGATCAGCACCGCACCCGACCACAGGATGTAACCGAAGAAGCTTGGCATTTTTATGCCCGCGTCGCGGGCGATGGCATAGACCATGAAGTTCGGGGCGTTGCCGATATAGGTGTTGGCGCCCATGAACACTGCACCTGCCGAAATCGCCGCCAGCGTCGCCGCCCCCGTCGTCATCAGCGTCTTGGCATCGCCGCCGGTGAGTTCGAAGAACACCAGATAGGTTGGGGCGTTGTCGAGGAACGACGACAGGATGCCGGTGAGCCAGAAATAGGCCGCGTTGTTCGGCGTACCGTCGGCATGGCTCACCAGGGCAACCAGCGGTGCAAACGGCCCCTGCGCGCCCGCCTGCAGCATCGCCATCACAGGCACGATGCAGATGAAGATGCCGGCGAACAGCAGCGCGACTTCCTGGATCGGGCCCCATTTGAAATCGTTGGCCTTGCGGTGCTCGATCTTTGTCAGCCACAGCGACGCAAATGTCACCAGCACGAAGATCACGTCGCGCAGCAGATCCTGCAATGCGAGTGGCGTGCCGAGCACGGTGAACGTGATGCCGGGCTTCCAGCTCGCGCTCATCAGGATCGCGCCGATGATCACGAGCAGCAGCAGCAGGTTGATCTTCCCGTGCAGATGCAACGGCGAATCCGGCGTCGGATCTTTCTTCCTGGGAAAGTTGCCTTCGCGCTGATGCAAATAGACATCGAGCACCATGAAGATCGCAAGCACGATGCCGGCCGCGAACAGCGTTTCCGGAAAAATGTGCACCGTGGTCCAGAAGAAATCGACGCCGCGGAGGAAGCCGAGAAACAACGGGGGATCGCCGAGCGGGGACAGCGAGCCGCCGATGTTCGAGACGAGGAAGATGAAGAACACCACGACGTGGACGTTCGTGCGACGATCGTCATTGGCGCGGATCAGCGGCCGGATCAGGATCATCGACGCGCCGGTGGTACCGACCACGCTGGCGATCAGCGTGCCGAATCCCAGCAGCGCCGTATTGGTGAAGACGCTGTCATGCAGGTTGCCTTCAACATAAATTCCGCCGGCCACGGTGAACAGCGCCAGCAGCAGCAGAATGAAGGGCATGTATTCGAGCAGCACGGTGTGGGAGAGCGTGTGCACTACGGTCGTTGCATCAGTCACGAAGAACAGCGGCACGATCACCAGCGCAGCCCAGAAGGCAGCGAACTTGCCGTAATGATGCTCCCACAGATGATGATAGAGCACCGGTCCGGTGGCGATGCACAGCAGGATGCCGGCAAATGGTAATGCCCACAGCAGCGACAGCCTGGTGCCATCGAGGCCGCCCTCGGCTGCATGTGCCATATCGGGCGCAAGCGTGACAACAAGGGGCAAAGCGGCGAGGGCGATGAAGCGAAGCAAAACGTGACCTCTCACTGCGTCCTTGCGCGCGAATGCGCGAACGGAGCCGATGAAGGGTCAACCCTTCAGAAATTCGCCGGCCTTGTAAAGCGAGCGAAACGCCACGCCGGCCTTGGCAAAGGTCTCGGCGGCGCCTTCGTCGCGGTCCACCATAGTGAAGACCAGCACGACTTCGCCGCCGGCCTCGCGCACGGCGTCGAGCGCCTTCACCGCCGAGCCGCCGGTGGTGGTGACGTCCTCGACGATGACAATGCGCTTGCCTTCCAGCGTCTCGCCCTTGGCGAGACCTTCCACAGCGAGGCGCGCGCCGTGTTCCTTCGGCTTCTTGCGGACGAAGAAGGCCGCGATCGGATGGTTCTTCAGCCAGGAGAGCTGCGCCAGCGCGCCGGCCAGCGGCACGGCGCCCATCTCAAGCCCGCCAACATAATCGAGATTGTCGTCGCGCAGCGCGTCATAGGTCAGCTCGGCCAGCAGGGCCGCGCCTTCCGGGTGGCACATCGTGGGTTTCAGGTTGAAATAGAAATTGCTCTTGCGGCCCGAAGCCAGCGTGATCTCGCCGTAACCGAACGAACGGTCGCGGATGATCTCGAACAGGCGGGCGCGGGCGGCTGATTTGGTCAATGGCATGTCTCTGTTGAAACGGTCTCTGTGTTGAACCGGGCGCAATCTATCGGCGCTTTCCGGCACATTCCAGACCAGGACGGGCGTCGTCAACACTCTCGGGCCGTTTTACCGCCTGTTGGGACGATGCTACAGACCGGGCAACAAGATCGGGCAAGACCGGAAGAGGAATCGCATGACTATCGAGTTGCACACCTGGAATACGCCGAATGGCCGCAAGATCTCCGTCGCACTGGAGGAAATGGGCCTGCCTTACAAGGTCTTCCCAGTGCATATCGGCAAGGGCGAGCAGATGAAGCCCGAATTCCTGAAAATCAGCCCGAACAACAAGATCCCGGCCATCGTCGATCCTGACGGGCCGGATGGCAAGCCGGTCAGCGTGTTCGAATCCGGCGCCATCCTGCTCTATCTCGGCGAAAAGACCGGCAAATTCCTGCCGAAGTCTCTCGGCGAGCGCATCCCGGTGCTGGAATGGCTGATGTGGCAGATGGGGGGCTTCGGCCCGATGCCGGGCCAGGTGCACCATTTCATCGCGCTGGAGGACGAAAGCCAGCGTGCCTACGGGTTGAAGCGCTATTCCGACGAAACGCGCCGGCTCTACGGCGTGCTGGATCGTCGCCTGGCCGACCACGAATTCGTCGCCGGCGCGCTGTCAGTGGCCGATTTCGCCGTCCTCGGCTGGGCCTGGCGCCATGAGCGCCACAAGGTGTCGTTCGCCGATTTCCCGAATGTCGGCCGTTGGTACGATGCGTTGATGGCGCGGCCCGGCGTGAAGCGCGGCATGGACGCGAAGCTGGATTGAGGTCGGCTCCCTCTCCCCGCCCTTTGCGGGGAGAGGGCTGGGGTGAGGGGCATGGCGCTGACGTCACAACGTCCGTGCTACTCGAGGATTACTCAACGCGTGGTTCGACTTTCCGATCCGATAGACCGTGAGGCAGGCCCGGTGCCTTGCCCCTCACCCGCGCGCAAAGGTGCGCGCGACCTCTCCCCGCAAAGGGCGGGGCGAGGTTAGGAAGATCACGCCTTCCGCGTTTCCAGCGCCATCCGCACGGCGAGGCCGGCCAGCACCGTGCCCATCAGCCAGCGCTGCAGCTTGAGCCAGGTCGGTCGCTCGCCAAGAAACAGGGCGATCGACCCGGCGCCGAGCGCGATCAGCCCGTTGACGCCGACGCTGATGATGGTCTGCGTCGATCCGAGCACCAGCGACTGCGTCAGCACGCTGCCCGCCGTGGGATCGATGAACTGCGGCAGCAGCGCCAGATACAGCATGGCGATCTTCGGATTGAGGAGATTGGTAACGAAACCCATGACGAACAATTTGCGTGGGCTGTCGATCGCCAGCTTCTTGACCTGGAACGGCGAGCGGCCGTTCGGCTTCAATGCCTGCCAGGCCAGCCACAGCAGATAGGCCGCACCGGCAAGACGCAGCGCGTCATAGGCATAGGGCACTGCGAACAGCAGCGCGGTGATGCCGAAGGCCGCGCAGAGCATGTAGAAGATGAACCCGAGCGCCACGCCGCCAAGCGACACCATCCCGGCCGCCGGCCCCTGCGTGATCGAGCGCGAGATCAGATAGATCATGTTCGGCCCCGGCGTCAGCACCATGCCGAGCGAGACGAGGGCGAAACCGAGCAGGGATGTGAGATGGGGCATGGGACCGATCGCAGGCTGGGGATGATCGTTGTGTAGCCCATGCGATGGCGTTGAACCATTCCGGATTCAGCATCGCAGATAGTCGAAATCCATCTGCGATGCTGTTTCTGGCGGTAAAACTAATGCGCCTCTTCCCAGTTGTCCGCCGCGCGGGCGTCGACGTGCAGCGGCACCGACAGCAGCACCGCAGGGAATGGCGCGTCCTGCATGGTGTGCTGCACGATCGGCAGCGTCGCCGCGACTTCGTTGTCGGGCACCTCAAAAATCAGTTCGTCATGCACCTGCAGCAGCATCTTCGCTGACAGCTTCTTCTCTGCCAGCGCATCCTCCATTCGCGTCATGGCACGGCGGATGATGTCGGCAGCGGTGCCCTGCAGGCGCGCATTGATGGCGGCGCGTTCGTTGAAGGCGCGGATCGAGGCGTTGCTCGCCTTGATGTCCGGATAGTGGCATTTGCGGCCGAACAGGGTCTGCACATAGCCGTGCTCCCTGCAGAAGTCGCGCGTCTGGTCCATATACGCGCGGATACCGGGGAAACGTTCGAAGTACTTCTTGATATAGGCGCCGGCTTCCTCGCGGGGGATGCTGAGCTGGTTGGCGAGGCCGAAGGCCGAAATGCCGTAGATGATGCCGAAATTGATCGCCTTGGCGCGGCGGCGGATTTCCGCGGGCATGTCCTTCACCGGCACGCCGAACATTTCCGACGCCGTCATCGCGTGAATGTCGAGCCCGTCCTGGAAGGCCTGTTTCAGCACGGGGATATCGGCGATCTCCGCCAGCAGGCGCAATTCGATCTGCGAGTAGTCGGCGGACACCAGTTTGTGGCCGGGCGCGGCGATGAAGGCGCGCCTGATCTTGCGGCCGTCCTCGGTACGAACAGGAATGTTCTGCAGATTCGGTTCGTTGGACGAGAGGCGGCCCGTGGTGGTCGCCGCCAGCGCATAGGTCGTATGGACGCGATGGGTCTGCGGATGCACATAATTCGGCAGCGCGTCGGTATAGGTCGAGCGCAGTTTCGACACCTGGCGCCAGTCGAGGATTTTCCGCGGGAATTCGTGGCCCTGTTCGGCGAGGTCATCGAGCACCTGCGCAGAGGTCGACCACGCGCCGGTCTTGGTCTTGCTGCCACCCGGCAGGCCCATCTTGCCGAACAGGATGTCGCCGAGCTGCTTCGGGCTGCCGATATTGACCTCTTCGCCGGCGATCTCGCGGATTTCGGCTTCGATGCGCGCAGCGGTCTGCGCGAAGTCGGCCGAGAGTTTTGACAGCACCTGACGGTCGATGGAAATGCCGCGACGTTCCATGCGCGCCAGCACCGAGATCAGCGGTCGTTCCAGTGTCTCATAGACGGTGGTCATGTGCTCGGCCGCAAGCCGCGGCTTCAGCACATTCCACAGCCGCAGCAGCACGTCGGCGTCTTCGGCGGCATAGGCCGTGGCGCGGTCGATCTTGACCTGCTCGAACGTCAGCTTGCCTTTGCCGGAGCCGATCAGTTCGCCAAAGGTCAGCATGGCATGGCCGAGCCAGATCTCGGCGAGCGCATCGAGTCCATGGGCATTGCGCCCGGCATCGAGCGCATAGGACATCAGCTGCACATCGTCATGGTTGCGCAGCGTGATGCCGTGTTGTGCGAGCAGCACCGCGGTGAACTTGATGTTGAAGCCGATCTTCAGCAGGCCGGCGGATTCCAGCACCGGCTTCAGCGCTGCAAGCGCATCGGCGGGCTTGATCTGGTCGGGCTCGAGATCGGCGGCGAACAGGCCAGCGCCGTCGCCGGATTGGCGATGGGCCAGCGGCACATAGCAGGCATCATTCGGACCGAGCGACAGCGCGATGCCGACCATGTCGGCCTGCATCGGATCGATCGACGACGCCTTGCATTCGAATGCGACATGGCCGGTATCGAGGATACGCGCGATCCACTTGTCGAGATCGGCGAGCGTGCGCACCGGCTGATACGCGTCGCGCTTGACCGGCAATTTGCGTGCGGCTTCGGCGCGGGCCTTGGCCAGCGAGATCGGGGTGAGCACGTCCTTGCTGCCTGGACCGGTCGCATGGGCGCTACCGCTCACTGGGCCAGTTGCGCCTGTTTTGCTTTTCGCAGCGGGTGTAGCTGCAGTGGGTGTAGATTCGGTGTTCCCGAACAGATCGCCGCCAGCCTTATGAGCGGAAGGCGCGGATCTGCTCTTCGTCGCGCTGTCGGCCTCCACATCGGCCGGATCGATCTCCGCATATTCGGCAACGCGCCGCGTCAGCGTCGAGAATTCCATCGCCTTGAGGAACGCGATCAGCTTGCGCGCGTCGGGCTCGTGCACCGCGAGGTCATCGAGCGGCACGTCGAGCGCAACCTTGTCATCGAGCAGCACAAGCTGCCGCGAGATGCGCGCCTTTTCGGCGTGCTCGATCAGCGATTCCCGGCGCTTCGGCTGCTTGATCTCGCCAGCGCGGTTCAGCAGCGTTTCGAGGTCACCATATTCGGTGATCAGTTGCGCAGCCGTCTTGATGCCAATGCCGGGGACGCCGGGCACGTTGTCGACGCTGTCGCCGGCCAGCGCTTGCACTTCGACGACCTTGTTCGGCGGCACACCGAATTTCTCGATCACTTCGGCAATGCCGAGGCGACGATCCTTCATGGTGTCGTACATGGTGACCTGCTCGGTCACGAGCTGCATCAGATCCTTGTCAGAGGACACGATGGTAGCGGTCGCGCCGCGTTCACCGGCTTCGCGGACATAGGTCGCGATCAGGTCATCGGCCTCGAAACCACCTTGCTCGATGCTCGGCAGGTCGAAGGCGCGGACGGCGTCGCGGATCAGTGCAAATTGGGGGATCAGGTCGTCCGGCGCCGGCGGCCTGTGGGCTTTGTATTCGGGGTAGAGCTTGTTGCGAAAAGTCACTTCCGATTTGTCGAAGATGATCGCCAGATGCGTCGGCCGGTTGTCCGGCGGCATGTCGCGGATCAGTTTCCACAGCATGTTGCAGAAGCCCAGCACCGCATTGACCTGCAGTCCGTCGGATTTGCGGTTCAGCGGTGGCAGCGCGTGATAGGCGCGGAAAATATAGGACGAGCCGTCGACCAGAAAGACATGGTCGCCCTTCGCGAGGGCCTTGACGGTGGCGGGCTTGGCGGCGGCTGTTTCTGAGGTTTTCGGCATGGCCGCAACTTAAGGATTTTCGCCGGAAATGACAGTCTGTCAGCCAGTCATCCCGCCGGTTTTTGTGATGCCGCCCGGCTTGCGCCGCACCCTGTTCCATGTGTCCTTGCGCCGGTCATTGCCAATCGAAGGACCAGTCATGCCCGAGTTCGCCGAACTGATGGACAAGATGAAGGGCGTGGAGGCCGAGATCGAGGCCGAGCTGACCCGCCGGCGGGAAGAGCTGCGCTTCCGTTTCGAGCGGCGCAAGATCGTGTTCGAGCAGGATATCGAGAAGCTGCAGCGCGCCATCAAGGTGGGCGCGTCGAAATACCTCTTCAGCGCCAATCCGCTGATCGTGTTGTCGGCTCCGGTGATCTATTCGCTGATCATCCCCTTCGTGCTGATCGATCTCTCGGTGATGGCCTATCAGGCAATCTGCTTTCCGATCTATGGTATCCCCAAGGTGCGGCGGCGCGACTATCTGGTGTTCGACCGGCATCATCTCGCCTATCTCAACATCATCGAGAAGGTGAATTGCGCCTATTGCTCCTATTGCAATGGCGCCGCCGCCTTCGTGCGCGAAGTCGCCGCGCGCACTGAGGTCTATTGGTGCCCGATCAAGCATGCGCGCCGCGTGCTCGGCCCACATCCGCATTATGTCGGCTTTGCGGATTTCGGCGATGCGGAAGGTTTCCGCGCCAAAATTAAGGGCATGAAGGACGGCGTAAAGCTCAATGACGGCACGTCGCCCAAGGTGGTGTGAGTTTTACTCCGCCGCCTGCAGGGTCGCGCCTTTCTTCTTCGGTGCGATCCAGAACGCTGTCGGGCGCTCGAACAGGAAGTTCGCACGAACCATCAGTGCGAGCCTCCAGATCACCAGCGCGCCGATGACCCCGCAGAGTGTCACCAGCAGCGAGATCGTGCCGATGTCGAACGGGCTGAATTTCAGCAGCAGCGCGCGCGATGTCGCCATCGGCAGGAAGAAGGCGAGATAGATGACAATGGAATGCTCGCCGAAGAAGCGGATGAAGCCGAGCCACTGCATTTTCGCCAGCAGCGTGCCCATCACGATGATGGCGACCGCGCCGGCAAAGCCGAGCATCAGCGAGATCACGGGCCATTCGCTGCAGCCATCATAGACAAGCGCGGCATTGACCAGCGCCCAGGCCGCAAGGCCGATCAATGCCATCGCCGGCTTGGCGCGCGCACGATCGGACAACGCGAACACCTGCGTTGCGAACAGATAGCCGGAATAGAAATAGACGAAGCGCGCGCAGAACTCGTCGATCATCGTCCAACCGGTGCTGATATGCGCCATCTCCAGCGCGGCGGCGATGCCCCAGATCAGCAGCGGCGGCACGCGCCGCGCCAGCTTGGTGACGATGAAGAACACCGGCAGCATATAGATGAACCACAGCGTACCGAACGGCTCGATATAGGAGGTCAGATAGAGGTTGGCGACGTAGGCCCAGCCATGTTCGGCGGCGAAGCCGGGCGCCTTGAAGCCGAACTGGATGGTCACCCACAGCACGTAGAAATACAGGAAGTGGACGACCTTGCGGTCGAGATAGGTCCGCCAGTCGCGGTCGATGACACGGGCCAGAAAGAGCCCCGAGATCAGGAAGAAATCCGGCATCCGGAACGGTTTGGCAAAGGCCACCAGCAGATGCATGTAGCCGGTCTGGCCGGCGGCTAGTTCCACGCCCAGCACCGAATGCATCATCACCACCATGATGATGCAGATCCCCTTGGCGTAATCGACCCAGTCGATTCGCTCTGTCCCCGACTGCGCCGCGCGATCGGCGACGGCGAAGGTGCCACTGGTGGTCATCGGTATCCCCTGTTCGGCGCTTCTTTTGGCCGGATCATGAGACGAGATCGGTTTCAATTGCCTTTCCCTAGCCGAAGAATAAGCCCCGCAAATGGTCGCGGCAGTGCGAGTTTGGTGGGGTGGTTAACGCAGGTTAAGGAATGTGGGATGGTCCGCCGCTCCGCTGCCGCGTATGACAGCCGGGACCATTGCAGAGCCTGATTTGACCCGAACCTTCGATACATCCCTGCCCATCGATGCTGTGCTTGACGACCTGTCGGGCGCGCTGGAGGCCGGCAATGCCGCGGTGCTGGTGGCCCCGCCGGGCGCCGGCAAGACCACGCGCGTGCCGCTGGCGCTGCTCGATGCGCCGTGGCTGCAGGGCAAGAAGATCATCATGCTGGAGCCGCGGCGCATCGCCGCCCGGGCGAGCGCCGAGCGGATGGCGAAGACGCTGGGCGAACGCGTCGGCGAGACTGTCGGCTATCGGGTGCGCTTCGGCTCCAAGATCTCGCGCAATACCCGGATTGAGGTCGTCACCGAAGGCATCTTCTCGCGGCAGATTCTCGATGACCCCGAGCTGAAGACTATCGGGGCGGTGCTGTTCGACGAATTTCACGAGCGCTCGCTCGATGCCGATATGGGCCTCGCGCTGGCGCGAGATGCGCAGACCGGATTGCGCGAGGATCTGCGCATCCTGGTGATGTCGGCAACCATCGACGGCGCGCGCATCGCGAAACTGCTTGGCGAAGCGCCGGTCATTGCCAGCGAGGGACGCGCCTATCCTGTGGAGACGCGCTACCTCGGCCGCAAGCCCGACATCCAGCTTGAGCGGCAGATGGCCGACGCCATCGCGACCGCCTTGCGTGCCGATCCCGGCTCGGTGCTGGCGTTCCTGCCGGGCGCCGCGGAAATCCGCCGCACGCAGAATTTTCTCGCCGAGCGCGTGCACGACGCGTCCATCGAGATCGTGCCGTTGTTCGGTGCACTTGATGCCGGCGTGCAGGACCGTGCGATCCAGCCGGCGCCCAAGGGGCAGCGCAAGGTGGTGCTGGCGACCTCGATTGCCGAGACCTCGCTGACCATCGAAGGCGTGCGCATCGTCGTGGATTCCGGCGTCGCGCGCGTGCCGCGCTATGAGCCGGACATTGGGCTGACGCGGCTGGAAACCGTGCGGGCCTCGCGCGCCGCCGTCGATCAGCGCCGCGGCCGTGCAGGACGTACGGAGCCCGGCATCTGTTATCGGCTGTGGGACGAGCCGCAGACGGCGTCGCTGCCGGCCTACACGCAGCCGGAAATTCTCAGCGCCGATCTGTCGACGCTGGTGCTCGATCTTGCGCAATGGGGCGTCAGCGATCCCGCGCAACTGACCTTCCTGGATCCGCCGCCCGCGCCGGCGCTGAAGGAAGCGCGCGGCCTGCTCGGCGAACTCGGCGCGCTGGATGGCGATGGCCGCATCACCGAGGAAGGTCACGCGCTGCGCGCGCTGGCGCTGCCGCCGCGACTGGCGCGCATGATCGTGGATTCGGCGCGGTTCGGTTATGGCGAGGAGGCCGCCGAGATCGCTGCCATCCTCACTGAACGTGGTCTTGGTGGCGATAGCGTCGATCTCGACCACCGCCTCGATCAATTCCGCCGCGACCGTTCGCAGCGCGTCGGTAGCGCTCGGCAGCTCGCGGAGCGCTGGGCTGATCAGGTGGAAAAATCTTCTTCAGCCCAAGAGAACGAGGAGCTTTCCACCGGCACCATGCTTGCTTTCGCTTTCCCGGACCGAGTCGCCAGGAACCGCGGCAATGGCAGTTTTGTGCTCGCCAATGGACGCGGGGCGTCGATCGAACAAAGCGCCGCACTGGCGCGCGCGCCTTACATCGCGGTGGCCGAACTCACCGGCACCGCCGCCAATGGCCGTATCCTGCTGGCGGCGCCGATCGCGCAGGCCGATATCGAAACGCGTTTCGCCGATCAGATCGAGAATACCGACGATGTCAGTTTCGATCGTGCGTCGATGTCGCTGCGCGGGCGCCGCAAGCGTGTGCTGCATGCGATCACGCTCTCGGAAGCGCCGTTCACACTGAAGCCGTCCGAAGACACCGCGCGTGTTTTCGCCGACGGTCTTGTGGCCGCGGGCATCGACCGCTTGCCATGGTCGAAGGCGCTGGAGCAGTGGCGGGGGCGCGTGATGTTCCTGCGCGCGTCGGAAGGCGACGCCTGGCCCGATCTGTCCGACACTGCGCTCGCCGCGGCGCGCGAGAGCTGGCTGATGCCGGCGCTATTCGACAAGACCTCGCTGAAGGATTTTTCGGCCGGCGATCTGTCAGATGCCGTGATGGGCCTGCTGCCCTGGGATCTGCGCGCGCGGCTCGACAAGGAAGCGCCGACGCATTTCGAGGCGCCGACGGGGACCGTGCTGGCGATCGATTATGAAGCTGAGCAGGGGCCGACCATTGCCGTCCGTCTGCAGGAATTGTTCGGGCTGAACACCCATCCCTCGGTCGCCAAGGGCAAGGTGCCGCTGGTGCTGGAATTGCTGTCGCCGGCGCAGCGGCCGGTGCAGGTGACGCGCGACCTGCCGGGCTTCTGGCGGGGCAGCTACCTCGATGTGCGCTCCGACCTGCGCGGCCGCTATCCGCGCCATCCCTGGCCGGAAGACCCCGCCAATGCACTGCCGACGCGCCGCGTAAAGCCGCGCGGGACGTGATCATCAGGCAAAGTGCCGCTCATTAACGCTTCGCTCATCCTTTTCGCGAAAATAGCAGTCTGTAAGACCGTCCTGAACGGACGGTGGTGAGCCCGTGTGATGAACTCGCGGTTCCCCTGATTACGTTCAGTGAGGTTGCGTATGCGTAGTATCATGTTCTTCGCGGCGATCCTGATCGGTCTGGGCACCGTGATGGCGCAGATGGCCGACAAGATGACGGCGACGACGCCGGCTATGGCGAAGGCGTCATCCCCCGCACCCACCACAGAGGGCAACGCAAAGGCCGGTGTCCGCAGCCTGTCGATTGCGCGCGATGCGCGCGGTCACTTCCAGACTGAGGGGAGTATCGAGGGCCAGCGCATCGGCTTCATGGTCGATACTGGCGCGTCCGTCATCGCATTGAATGAAAAGTCGGCGGCGCGATTTGGCCTGCGTCCCTCGCGTGCCGATTATAACGCCACGGTGACAACGGCGAACGGAACGCTGAAGGCTGCGCGCGCGCGAATCGCTGTCGTGCAGGTCGGCGAGCTGACCGTGCGTGATGTCGATGCGATGGTGCTGCCCGATGAGGCACTGTCCGAGAATCTGCTCGGCCTGTCGTTTCTCTCGAAGTTGAAACGCTTCGAATATGCAAATGGCCGGATGGTACTCGAACAGTAGTACCTCATATCCCCACGCATTCACGCCGCAGCCCAATTCTAAACAAACTCGCATCCTTGAATGCCCATGCGTCTTCCCACAGGCGTGCGCAAAGGCTAAGCCTGCGCATTCGAGATTGATCCCAATAGATGCGAGGTCCCGCGATGTTTCCGAAGCCGAAGCCCTTGCTCGTGCCGAATACCTACGCTTACGAATCCGAGCCGATGGTAAAGGCCACGGGTTTTCGCGAATATGACGCGCGCTGGCTGTTCGGCAAGGAAATCAACCTGATGGGCATTCAGGCGCTGGGCATGGGGCTCGGTGCGTTGATTGCAGAACTCGGCCAGAAACAGGAAATCGTCACCGGGCACGATTTCCGCGGCTACTCCGCCTCGATCAAATACGCGCTGATGACGGGCCTGATGGCCGCCGGCTGCAAGGTCCATGATATCGGCCTCGCGGTAACGCCGATGGCCTATTTCGCGCAGTTCGATCTCGATGTGCCCTGTGTCGCCATGGTGACGGCCTCGCATAACGACAATGGCTGGACCGGTGTGAAGATAGGCGCCAGCAAGCCGCTGACCTTCGGCCCGGACGAGATGACCCGGCTCAAGGAAATCGTGCTCAATGCCGAGTTCAAGAACAAGGCTGGCGGCTCCTATCAATTCCACGAGAATTATCCGGCGCGCTATATCGCCGATCTCACCAACCGCCCGAAGCTGAAGCGCAAGCTGAAGGTCGTCGTGGCCTGCGGCAACGGTACCGCCGGTGCTTTCGCGCCGCAAGTGATGGAAGCGATCGGCTGCGAGGTGATCCCGCTGGATACCGAGCTCGATCACACCTTTCCGAAATACAATCCGAATCCGGAAGACATGGAAATGCTGCACGCGATCCGCGATGCAGTGCTCGAACACAAGGCCGATGTCGGTCTCGGTTTCGACGGTGACGGTGATCGCTGCGGCGTCGTCGACAACACCGGCGAGGAAATCTTCGCCGACAAGGTCGGCGTGATGCTCGCGCGCGATATGTCCGCGGTTCACAAGGATGCGACCTTCGTGGTCGACGTGAAATCGACCGGATTATTCGTGACCGATCCGGTGCTGCAGAAGCAGAATGCGAAGACGACCTATTGGAAGACCGGCCATTCCTACATGAAGCGCCGCACCAATGAGCTGAATGCGCTCGCTGGCTTCGAAAAGTCCGGTCACTTCTTCTTCAATGCGCCGGTGGGGCGCGGCTATGACGACGGCCTCGTGTCGGCGATTGCGATCTGCGAGATGATGGACCGCGCGCCGGGTAAGACCATGGCCGATCTCAAGGACGCGCTGCCGAAGACCTGGTCGTCGCCGACCATGTCGCCGCATTGTGCCGACGAGACCAAATACGGCGTCGTCACTGCGGTGGTGAAGCATTTCGAGGATGCGCAGAAGAAAGGCGACAAGGTTGCCGGACAAGCGATCCGTGATCTCGTGACCGTCAACGGCGTGCGCGTCACCTGCGAGGACGGCAGCTGGGGTCTTGTGCGCGCATCGTCCAACAAGCCGGAACTCGTGGTCGTGGTCGAAAGCCCGGTCTCCGAAGCGCGGATGCACGACATGTTCGAGGCCATGAATGTGGTGCTGCGGACGCATCCGGAAGTCGGTGCGTATAACCAGACGATTTAGCACTCTTCCTCGCGTGACAGCGCGTCCGATCTTCCCGTTGCGCGCGGACCTCTCCCCACGACATGGCCGGGCTTGACCCGGCCATTCATCTTCCGTTCGCGCTTGCTCGTAAAGATGGATGCCCGGGTCAGGCCCGGGCATGACAGCGTTCCAGGTTGATAGTCGACGTGTAACGATTTACTCATCGCGCCCCCATCATCTCCGACATCTCCCTTGTCGCCTGCGTCACATAGCGCTCCTTGTGGCGCAGCTGGATGAAGCGCCGTGTCGGCAGCGAGGCCTTGATGGCGATGAGATCGCCGGTGCCGATCAAGGCGGCGGCAACCAAGCGTGAAATGATGCTTGCACCAGCGCCAGCCACGACGGCGGCGCAGACGGCTTCGTTCGACGGCAGCTCCATGGCAACGCGAATGTGGTCAGGCGCGATGTCTGATTGCTCCAGCACCGATTGTGCGATGGCGCGCGTGCCGGAGCCGGCTTCACGCAGCACCCAGTCTGTCTCGGCGAACTGACCCGGCACGACAGTGTGTTGCTTCGCCCATGGATGCGATCGGCCGACCACTAGCACGAGGTCGTCGTCGCTCACGGGCTGGGTCGCGAGCGCCGGATCGTCAACCGCGCCTTCAACGATGCCGAGGTCGACTTCGCCATCGCGCACCCAGTCGGCCACCTGTTCGGTATTTCCGATGCGCAGGCTGAGGTCGATGCCGGGGAAGCGCTGGCGATAGCGCGCCATGACAGGCGGCAGAAAGTAATTGCCGACGGTCTGGCTCGCGGCCAGCGCCAGGGAGCCGCGCGTCATGCCGGCCATATCGGTGAGCACGGTCGTCGCGGCGGCGGCGCGTGCCAGTACGGCCCGGGCTTCGATCAGAAAGGCGCGGCCAATCTCGGTCAATTCGATGCGGCGGCCGACACGGTGAAACAGTTGCGTCGCATAGCGCGTCTCCAGCGCCGCAATGGCGGCGCTGGTGGCGGATTGGGTGAGATGCAGACTCTCGGCAGCCCGCGTCATGTGCTCGTGTTCTGCGACGGCGACGAAGATCCGGAGCTGTTCGAGCGTCATGGCATCTCCATCATGTAGCTATTTTCACCAGTACAAGGCTGAAGCTGGCAATGAAGAGGAAGGCTGCGGCGCCGAGCAGCAGCGGGCGCAGGCCCTTGGCGCACAGCTTCTGGATATTGGTTTCCAGCCCCATTGCGGCGAGCGCCATAGTCAGCAGGAAGGTCGTGACCGGCACGATCACTGTCATGGCCGCATGCGGGACGTTGACGAGGCTGTTGACGATCACCATCGCCACGAAGCCGAAGGCGAACCATGGCATCGGCACCTTGGCGCTGCCGGATTCCGCGCCGATGGCACGTGTGCGCCGTGTCGCCAGCAGGCCAAGTGTGATCACCACCGGTGCCAGCATCATCACGCGCGCGAGTTTCGCGACGGTGCCGAATTCGCCGGCGTCGCGGCTCTGCTGGAAGGTGGCCGCGACCACCTGCGCGATCTCGTGGATCGATGCGCCAGCCCAAAGTCCGAAATGATGTGGGTCGAGCTGCAGCGCGCTACCGAGTAGCGGATAGACGAACATGGCAATCGAGCCAAAGATGGTGACGCAGGCGACCGCATAGGCGACATCCTCATCGGGCGCGCGGGTCACGGTGTTGGTCGCGATCACGGCGGAGGCGCCGCAGATCGATGTGCCGGCGGCAATCAGTTCGACAAGCTGGCGGTCGATGCCCATAGTGCGGCCGAGCCAGGTGGTGAAGACGAAGGTTGCAATGAGCGTCGCTGCGATCACTGCAAAACCGACGGCGCCAACCTCGAGCAATTGCGCCGCGGTGATCTGCAGGCCGAGCAGGATGATGGCGAAGCGCAGGATGCTGCGCATGGAGAAGGTGATGCCGGCTTTGGCTGCAGCCGGCGTGCCGGATGTGTTCTGGATCGCGATACCGATGCCGATGGCCAGGATCATCGGACTGGCCAGGCCGACATAGGGCATCTCACGCAAGGCGAATGCGGCGCCGGCGATTGCGGCGGTGAGCGCCAATCCGGGAAGAAGCGGGAGGTTGCGAGCAGCAAGCGGGCTAGTGCGGTTCGCATCTTGGGCAAGAACGGTCATGGGCCAAACTCCGGTTTGGCCACATCCTCATGCCGTTCGATCAATAAATCTAATTGATCGTTATTGTTGATTCAATCGAAATATATGATTGATCTGTCTCGGCGCCGTCGCCCGGTCCGACTGGGCGACGACAGCACGGTATTCCTCAAGCAGCCGGCATCGGTGGCACCGGCAGCGCCGTGACCGACTTGATCTTCTCCATGGCGAAGCGAGAGGTGACGTTCTTCAGCGCCACGGCACTGATCAGCTTCTTGTAAAAAATGTCGTAGCTCTGCATGTCCGCGACCACCACGCGCAGCATGTAGTCGACGTCGCCGGCCATCCGGTAGAATTCCATGACTTCCGGCATGGCGCTGACGGCATCGGCGAATTTCTTCAGCCAGGCGTCGGAATGGTCGCCGCTCTCCACCGAGACAAACACCGAGATACCGAGGCCGATCTTGTTCTGATCGACCAGCGCCACCCGGCGGAGGATCACGCCATCGGCCTCGAGGCGCTGGATGCGCTTCCAGCACGGTGTCGACGAAAGCCCCACGCGGTCGCCGATCTCGGCCACCGATAGCGAGGCGTCTTCCTGCAGCACCGTCAGGATCTTGCGATCGATCGCATCGAGGCGGCGGGTGGATTCAAGGGGCTGGTCGGCGACATCGGTCATGGGAAGAACTTTGTTCTAATTATGGGGTAATGTAACCTCATATATAGAACATTCTTCCAAAGCAAGCCCTGCGCGGCCTCAGCTAAGGGCGCCGACCCTGGATTCCCTCAAAAGCTGTTCGACTTCAGCACGTTGCGGGCAGGCAAAAGCACCGCCATAGCGGGTGCATTTCAGGGCCGCGGCGGCGGACGCGAAGCGCAGCGCCTCCGGTACCGACTTGCCGCCCGCGAATTCCAGCGCGAAGGCGCCATGGAAAATGTCGCCGGCGCCGAGGGTATCAACGGTGTGAACCGGGAAGGCCGGAGTTTCCTTCGGATGTCCCTGCTCGTCGAGCCAAAGCGTACCGCGGGGGCCGCGGGTGACGGCGAGGAAGGACGAGGTCAGCGTTGCCATCTTCTGCAGCGCCTTGAGATTGTCGGTGATCCCAGCGGTCGATTGCAGCGCATCGTCCGAGAAGATCAGGTGCGAGGAAGCGGTCAGCAGGCCCTCGCGCTGTGACAGCGTGCTATCGATATCGACGACGACGGGAATGCCGCGATGGCGCGCCTCGATGCAAAGCTCGGTGGCAAAGCCCGCGCAGCGGCTCTCGACCAGGATGGCGCTGCTGTCCTTCAGCAGCACGTCGTGGTCGGGCAACTTCACCTTCCAGAGTTCGGGATCGCGGAAGGTGACGATGGTGCGCTCGCCCGAAGGGTCGATCATGACGGCCGAGATCGGTGTCACCAGACCCGGCATATGCACCAGATGCGCGGAGTCGATGCCTTCCTTGGCAAGATCGTCGAACAGAAACTGGTCGGCGGTTTCGCTCTTGTCGCCCATCGGTCCGGTCATTGACGACCGGCCGCCCAGCCGGCTGACGCCGATGGCGGCGTTGAGCGCGTTGCCGCCGATGATCTGGGCGAACCGTTGGGAAGGGAATTTCTGGCCACGCCCGGGTACGGATTCGACGGCAAAGGTCAGGTCGCGAACCGGCAGGCCGATGCACAATACGTGGACAGGCTTGGCACTCATGAGAAACTCCCCCGTAAAGTCAGACTTGCAGGTCAGGCTTGGTCGGGATGCAGCCAGCGACCGAGCAGATGATGCGCGATGGCGAATGGATGTGGTCCCGCGAGCCCGTCGGGGTGTTCGCGTTTCCACATCAGCATCGCCTCGTCACGGTCAAACCACCGGGCGTCCTCAAGTTCCATTTTGTCGACGGTAATCTCGTCGCTGATGGCGCGGGCCGAGCAGCCGATCATCAGGGATGACGGGTAGGGCCAGGGCTGTGTCATGTAATAGGTGACGTCCGTGCAGCGGATGCCGGCTTCCTCGAAGATCTCGCGCTTCACTGCGTCCTCGATGGTCTCGGCCGCTTCGACGAAACCGGCGAGGCACGAATACATGCCCGGCGCGAACTGCTTCTGGCGGCCGAGCAGGCACTTGTCGCCCTTCTCCACCAGCATGATGACGACAGGATCGGTGCGCGGGAAATGTTCGGTCTTGCAGCTCGGGCAGACGCGCTTCCAACCGCCTTCGGCCATCGACGACTTGGCGCCGCAATTGGCGCAGAACCCGTGGCGCTGATGCCATGAGACGAGCGACTTGGCCTGTGCAACCGCCGAAAGCTGCTCCGGCGGCACCACGCCCTGCATGGCCATGCCGCGGAGTTCGCTGACGACGACATCGTCGCGGGTCAGCAGCTTTTCCACGGCGGGTGCGCCGATGCCCATGCCGAATACGGCATCGCCATCACGCAGGCCGAGAAAGACAGTGCCGGGATTGGCGCCGAACTTCAGCGCTTCGTCGATGGTCAGCAGCGCGCGCTGGGCATCGCCATCCTTCTTCATGACCAGCGAGTCGCGATAGATCACATAAGCGCGCGAGGAGCTTTTGCCCTCCAGTGCGAACAGTTTCTCGTCGCTGAAGCGCAGATGCGCGGCGCGATCGAGCGTGTTGGAGACGAAGGCCGGATGGCCGAGCGGAAACATGGTGCTTGTCATGATGGTCAACCGAGCCAGATCTTGCGGCGGAGTTCTGAGATGAAGCGCTGCACTTCGGCGGCGTCATGGGCGAGTGGCGGCATCACGCCCCAGATCGGCCGCGGCCAGGCGGCATCGGTCTTGCGGCGGGCGATGATGTGGACGTGCAACTGCGGCACCATGTTGCCGAGGGCGGCGACATTGAGCTTGTCGCATTTGGTGGTTTCTTTGAGCGCGCGGCCGACGCGGTTGATCTCGGTCATCAACTGGCCCTGCGCGACCTCGTCGAGATCGATGATCTCGGTCGTGTCGGCGCGGCGCGGCACCAGCATCAGCCAGGGGTAGTGCGCGTCCTTCACCACCAGCACGCGGCTGAGGGGGAGGTCGCCGATGTCGATGGTGTCTTGTTGCAGCTGCTCGTGCAGCGACCAGGAGGAGGGAGCGGCCATTCTGACTCTCGATTAAGGCGCACAGCGTCGCAGGAAGCGGCTGCGCAGACAACTCCCGTCATGGCCGGTTTTGCGCGTCTGGACCACGTTTTCTTGCGACTTTCCTGCGCAAATCTTGCGGCGGACTTGCGACACGCGCCGCGCTTGCTTTCCGACCATTTTGGCCCCAAATAAGCACCGGGAGATTGGCGGTGGACGAGCCACTCGCCAATCGGGTCAGGTCCGGAAGGAAGCAGCCCTAACGAGATCCGGATCGGGTCGCTCGTCAGTCTCCTACTTGTTTTATCGAGCAAATTCAGCGTCCTGCACATGGGTCGTTTGCTCGGTGGGCGCCTTGTTCGATGAGTGAGGCAGCATCGAAGGCCGGAACCTGTGTCCCGTTCCGCCTATGATGCGCCAGATGTTCCGCAAGCCGGCTTTACGAGACAACACATTGCGGATTCCTCGATGACCGACGCTGGCACGTCCCCTCCCGATGATCACCAGACCGGTTTCGATATGGGCGCTGCCCCGGCGCCTGCTGCCGCCACGCCCTATCGCGTGCTCGCGCGCAAATACCGCCCCGGCAGTTTCGACGATCTGATCGGCCAGGAAGCACTGGTCCGCACCGTCTCCAACGCGTTCGAGACCGGCCGCATTCCGCAGGCCTGGATTCTCACCGGCGTTCGCGGGGTCGGCAAGACGACGACGGCGCGTATTCTCGCGCGCGCATTGAATTATGAAATGGCGGATGGCTCGGTCAAAGGCCCGACCATCCACATGCCGACGCCCGGCATCCATTGCCAGGCGATCATGGAAAGCCGGCATATCGACATTCTCGAAATGGACGCCGCGTCGCATACCGGCGTCGACGATGTCCGCCAGATCAATGACAGCGTGCGCTATGCGCCCTCCAGCGCGCGCTACAAGGTCTACATCATCGACGAAGTCCACATGCTGTCGACCGCGGCCTTCAACGCGTTCCTGAAGACGCTGGAAGAGCCGCCGGAACACGCCAAGTTCGTGTTCGCCACCACTGAAATCCGCAAGGTGCCGGTGACGGTACTGTCGCGCTGCCAGCGCTTCGACCTGCGCCGCGTCGATGCCGACGTGCTTATGTCGCATCTGTCGAACATTGCGGGCAAAGAGAATGTCGAGGTCGAGCCGGAAGCGCTGGGCATCATCGCCCGCGCCGCCGAAGGCTCGGTGCGCGATTCACTGTCGCTGTTCGATCAGGCCATTGCGCATGCCGCAGGCACCGTGCGCGCCGATGCGGTCCGGCAGATGCTCGGCCTTGCCGACCGCACCCGGGTGATCGACCTGTTCGATTCGCTGGCGCGCGGCGACATCGCCAGTGCCTTCCGCGAGTTTCGTGAACAATATGATGTCGGCGCCGATCCCATCGTGGTGCTGAGCGATCTTGCCGAATTCGTCAATTTCGTCACCCGCGTGAAGATCGTGCCGGCAACCGCCGACAATGTCGCGTTTGGCGAGACCGAACGTCTGCGCGCACGCGATTTCGCCTCGAAGCTCTCCATGCGTGTGCTGTCGCGCATGTGGCAGATGTTGCTCAAGGGCATCACGGAAGTGCAGGGAGCGACGCGTCCCGCCGCCGCCGCAGAGATGGTGCTGGTGCGCATCGCTTACGTTGCCGATTTGCCGACGCCGGATGAAGCGATCCGGATGCTCGATCAGAATGGCGGGACGTCGCCGATGATCCCAACGAATGGTGGAGGCCGTGCCGCGCCATCGTCCGCTCCGTCGGCATCCTTGCCGTCAGCGCAGATGCCATCCGCCATGCCGACGATGTCGGCGAGTGCGTCGCGTGGTCCGACCATGCAGCGCGGCAGCGCAGAACCATCGCCGCGACCGCAAGTCGGCATGGCAGACGCGCCGCCCGCGGCCGTGCTGAAGATTTCGACTTTCGCTGAGCTCGTGGCACTGGCCGGCGAGAAACGTGACCTGATGGTGCGCGGTGCGCTTGAAGCGGATGTACGCCTGATCAGGATCGAGGACGGACGGCTTGAGCTGGCGATGGAGCGTACGGCGTCGCGCACATTGATCAACGATCTGTCGCGCAAGCTTGAACAATGGACGGGCCGACGCTGGGCCGTGATCGTGTCCAACGAACAGGGCCAGGCGACGTTGCGTGAGCAGCAGCTCGAGCAGAAGAACGAGCGCCAGCGCGCGGCGGAGGCCGATCCGCGAGTGAAGGAAGTACTCGCACGGTTTCCTCGTGCGAAGGTCGAAGTGCGTGTCATCGCCCCCGAGCCGCCGGAATTTAGCGGTAGTGACAGTGACCTGATCAGCGACGATGCGTCCGACGGTCTCAACGACGACGATTAATCGAATTGCGAAGGAAAGCTCATGGCTGATTTTCTCGGCATGATGAAACAGGCAGCGCAGCTGCAATCGAAGATGAAGGCGATGCAGGACGAGCTCGACCATGTCGAGGTCGAAGGTATCTCTGGCGGCGGCCTCGTGTCAGTGCGGATGACCGCGAAGACCGAAGTGAAGGCCGTGAAGATCGATCCGTCGCTGATGAAAGCCGATGAAGTCGAGATACTGGAAGACCTGCTGGTCACCGCGCTGGGCGATGCGCGCCGCAAGGCGGAAGCTGCGATGCAAGAGAAGATGCAGGCGCTGACCGGCGGCCTCGGTCTGCCGCCGGGGATGGGCCTTACCTGAGATGGCGTCCACGGCCGGTCCGGAAATCGAGCGCCTGATTCAACTGCTGGCGCGGCTGCCCGGGCTTGGCCCGCGCTCGGCCCGGCGTGCCGCGCTGCATCTGATCAAGAAGCGCGAGGCGCTGATGACGCCGCTGGCCGGTGCCTTGCAGGTCGCGATCGACCGTATTCAGGTCTGCAAGGTCTGCAGCAATATCGACACGCAGAATCCCTGCACGATCTGCACGGACCCGCGCCGCGATCCCTCGACAATCGTCGTAGTCGCAGATGTCGCTGACCTGTGGGCGCTCGAACGCGCCCATGCGACGACGGGCAAGTATCATGTATTGGGTGCAACGCTGTCGCCGCTCGACGGCGTCGGCCCGCAGGATCTGACCATCGACGCACTGATATCACGTGCGCATGATTCAGAAGTGAGTGAAATCGTCCTGGCGCTGAATGCGACGGTTGATGGGCAGACCACGGCACATTACATCACCGACCTCCTGCAGGAGGCCAATGTGAAGGTGACGCGGCTGGCCCATGGCGTGCCGGTTGGTGGTGAACTCGATTATCTCGACGAAGGCACGTTGTCGGCGGCGATGCGACAGCGGACGCTGTTTTAAGACTGGAAGAGCATTGATGACACGATATGACTTGAAGGCTTTGCCGATCTGGGCGGCGGCGATTTGCGCGGCCGGCCTGTTTGCGACGGCTGCCAGCGGCGCGACGGAAACGCCGGCTGCGCCAACGACACCGGTGGCACCGAAGACGATGAAGATCGGCGATGTGCTGACCGGGCAACTCAATGCCATGCGCAGCCGTGACGCCAAGGGCAAGCGCACCAATGTGTATCAAGTGGTCAGTGAGCCCCGCCGGCTGCCGGCCCCCGCCGGTCTGTGCAACCTCGAGACCGGCCCCGAGACCTTCGAGATCGTCGTCGCCAATGACGCGCAAGCCACGCAGCTGAAGAAACTTGTCGGCAAGGAAGTGGCGCTCAAGGTTGCTGAAGTCACCTGCGCCGAGCAGGCCGGGCAGATGAGTGAAGCGCTCGTGACGAAATGGAGCGTGGTGACGAAGCCGAACTGAGTTCGCTTCGGTTAAACCCGCACCGGCCCCAGCATCTCGAAATGCGCGCGGCGCTGCAGCCGGATCAGCAGGATCAGGCTCGGTACCGCGACCACCACGCTGATGACGAAGAACATCGGCCATCCCATCGCTTGCGCAACGTAACCTGCGCCTGCTGACAGATAGGTCCGCCCGACCGCAGCGAGCGCTGTGAGTAGCGCATATTGCGTGGCCGTGTGCAGCGGATTCTTGCAGAGCGCGGAGAGATAGGCGACGAAGATCACCGTGCCGATGGCGCTGGTGAAATTCTCGACCGAGATGGCCAGTGCCAGCGCCCATTGATTGACGCCGACGATGGCGAGCCACGAGAAGGCGAGATTGGACACCGCCTGCAACACGGCGCCGATCCACAAACTCGCCGCAAGCGAATAGCGCCGCGCGACAAAACCTCCAGCGAAACCGCCAATCAGCGTCGCGGCAAGGCCGACGCCTTTGACGATGGCCGCATAGTCATTCCGCGTGAAACCGAGATCGATCACGAAGGGCGCGGTCATGGTGCCAGAAAACGCATCGGTAAATTTGAACAGCACCACGAACGCCAGCGCCGCCCAGGCGTCCTTGCGCGCCAGGAATTCGGAGAACGCGCCGATTGCGGCCTGCAACACGCGCGTGAAGGTGCTTTCGCCGCGCGTGGCCGCTTCGGCCTGTGCGGATTGCTCGGGCTCGGTGGCCGCAAGCGCTGTGACCGTGCCGATCAGCACCATCGCAGCCATCGCCACATAGCCCCACATCCATGCGGTGGAGCGCGCGATGCCCGTGCTCTCGAAGGCGCTGACCAGAAACAGCACGCCGGCGGTGGAGATCAGCATGCCGATGCGATAGGCCGCGACATAGGACGCCATGCCGGCCGCCTGTTCGCTCTCCGGCAGGCTCTCCACACGAAACGCATCGACGACAATGTCTTGCGTCGATGACATGGCAGCGACCAGCAGGGCGCCAAGGGCTACGAACAGCGGCGAGCGCGCCGGATCGGTCAGCGCCAGCAGCAGGATCGCGCCGATCAGCAGCAGCTGTGAAAATACCAGCCAGCCGCGGCGGCGGCCGAACTGTCGCGTGAAGAACGGCACATGCAGCGCATCGACCAAAGGCGCCCAGAGGAATTTCAGCGTGTAGGGCGTGCCAACAAGAGCGAACAGCCCGATGGTGCCGAGATCGACGCCGGATTCGCGCATCCACACCAGCAGCGTGGAACCGGACAATGCAAGCGGCAGACCCGACGACAGGCCAAGCAGCAGCACGATCAGCACCCGTGGCTGCAGATACACCACCATGCTCTCGCGCCAGGTGGCACGGGGCTTCAAGGCGAGGGCGGCTTCGGACGAGTCAGGCGCGCTGGTCATGGGGAAGGGTTAGCAGATTCGGGGGGAAGCGGCCTGTGGCCTATTCCCCCGCCTGAATCTTGCGCGGCAGCGGCGCGAACATGTCGGGGGCGGCGGTCTTGGCGATCGCCGGGGTCACTTCCGTTGCGGGTTCACTCTTGCTGAAATCCAGTTCCTCGATGCGGCCGGCGCGCTTCTCGATCTTGTCGGCGGAAATCAGGATCTGGCGGACGTCCTCATTGGCCTGCCCAAAATGGGTCTGCAGCTTCATCACGCGATCGCGCAAGCGGGTGAGGTCGTCGCCCAGATTCAGTACCTCGGTGCGGATCTGGTCGGCGGCGTCGCGCATCCGCGCGTCCTTCAGGATCTGCTGCATCACCTGAATCGCCAGCATCAGCAGCGACGGCGACACCAGCACGACGCGGGCGCGATAGGCTTTCTGGATGATGTCATCGAAACCGTCGTGGATTTCAGCATAGACGGATTCCGACGGCACGAACATCAGCGCCGTATCCTGCGTCTCGCCGGCGACCAGATATTTCTCGGCGATATCGGTGACATGCTTCATCACGTCGGCGCGCAGGCGCTGCGCCGCGTATTTCTTCTCGTCGTCGCTGCGTGCGTCATGCAGCGCTGTGACGGCCTCCAGCGGGAATTTTGCGTCGATGCACAGTGGGCGCTGGTCCGGCAGGAAGATCACGCAATCCGGCCGCTTGCCCGACGACAGCGTGTGCTGGAACGCATAGGCACCGTTCGGCATGCCGTCCTTGACGATGCTTTCCATCCGCGCCTGACCGAAGGCGCCACGCGACTGCTTGTTGGCGAGCACGTCACGCAAGGTCGTCACCTGCGAGGTGAGGTCGGTGAGATTCTTGTGGGCGTTGTCGATGATGCCCAGCCGCTCATGCAGCGCGCTCAGGCTTTCCATGGTGTTGCGAGTGGTCTGTTCCATCGACTGGCCCACGCGATGGGTCACCGAGTCCAGCCGCTCGGACACCGCGCGTGCCATGTCGGCCTGACGGCCCGCCAGCGCCTGGCCCATGGCGTCGACGCGGCCGTTGGCCTCGTTCTGCGCCTTCAGCACTTCGCTGAGGCGTTCTTCCAGTTCGTCGGCGCGGATCGCCTGGGCCATGGCCATGGCGGCGCCGCGGCTACCGGAGCGAGCGATGATGATGGCGATGGTGAGCAGCAAACCCAGCGCCAGAGCACAGAAGCCCATCAATGCCACGCCGGCGGTGACCGGCATGTCGCCGATCATGAAAAGAATCTCGTTCATCCCAACCTTGTAGCCGATTCGGTCGGTCGCGCGAACGAAGAGGGAACATTTATGGTTAATGAAAGATGAATTTCCAAGCCTAAGAAATGTGGTCAAGCGGACCTTAACCGGCGTGGTTAACCTCGCCTTAATTTTCATGGTTAGCGAGGAGTTAACGTCCTTCAAAGTCCAGCTTTTCCAGCGGATTGACCCGGACCGGCGCGCAGATTAAATCGCCGCCATGGCCATTCGTGAAATCATTATCCTGCCCGACAAACAGTTGCGGCTGATCTCCAAACCTGTCGAGAAGGTGACGTCGGAGGTGCGCAAGCTCGCCGACGACATGTTCGAGACGATGTATGACGCACCCGGGATCGGGCTGGCGGCGATCCAGATCGCGGTTCCGCTGCGGCTGATCACCATGGACATCGCCAAGAAGGACGATGAGGAGGACGGCAAGAAGCCGCGCGTCTTCATCAATCCGGAGGTCATCTCGGCTTCGGAAGAGCTTTCAGTCTATGAGGAAGGCTGCCTGTCGATTCCGGAATATTACGAGGAAGTGGAACGCCCGGCGACAGTGCGGATCCGTTACATGGACCTCGACGGCAAGACCATCGAGGAAGAGGCTTCTGGCCTGTTCGCGACCTGCATTCAGCACGAGATCGACCATCTCAATGGCGTGCTGTTCGTCGACTACCTCTCCAAGCTGAAGCGCGACCGCGTGCTGAAGAAGTTCACCAAGTTGGCGAAGCGGGCTGAGTAAATTCTCCGACGTTTCCTTCGTTATGCCCGGCGAATGCCGGGTATCCATGTCTTGAAGCGAGCAACCGAAAGACGTGGATGGCCGGGACATCTAGCGAAGTTCGCTTCGCGCTGCCCGGCCATGACGGATAGGCTGGTGCTCTTTGCTGGAAGTTCCACATGTCGCTTCGTTTGATCTTCATGGGCACGCCGGATTTCGCTGTGCCGACGTTGCTCGAACTCGTGGCCCATGGCCATGAGATCGTCGCCGTCTATACCCGCGAGGCTAAGCCGGCCGGCCGTGGCATGAAGTTGCAGCCGACGCCGGTGGCCCGCGAGGCCGAGCGACTCGGCATTCCCGTGTTCACGCCGAAGACGCTGCGCACGCCGGAAGCCGAAGCCGAATTTCGTGCACATGAGGCTGAGGCTGCGGTCGTCGTCGCCTATGGCATGATCCTGCCGCAGAACATTCTCAATGTGCCGCCCCTAGGCTGCTTCAACCTGCACGGCTCGCTGCTGCCGCGCTGGCGCGGTGCCGCGCCGATCAATCGCGCCATCATGGAAGGCGACGCCGAGAGCGGCGTCATGGTGATGAAGATGGACGTCGGCCTCGACACCGGCGATGTCGCCATGGCCGAGCGTCTGGCAATCACCGATGCGATGACGGCGCTGGACCTCCATGATGCGCTGGCGCCGCTCGGCGCCGACCTGATGGTGCGTGCCATGGGTGCGCTAGAAAGGGGACGGCTGAGCCTGACCCCGCAGAGTGCAGACGGCGTCACCTACGCTGCCAAGATCGACAAGGCCGAGGCCAAGATCGACTGGTCGAAGCCGGCGCGCGACGTGCTGCGGCATATCCACGGTCTGTCGCCTTTCCCCGGCGCCTGGTGCGAGATGCCGATCGAGGGCGAAGCGGTGCGCGTGAAGGTTCTGCGCTGCGAGCTCGCAAAGGGCGCGGGCGCGCCTGGCGAGATTATCGACGATCAGCTCGCCATCGCCTGCGGCGAGGGCGCGATCCGGATCATCGATCTGCAGCGCGCCGGCAAGCAGCCAATGAAGGCCAGTGAATTTCTGCGTGGCACGCCGCTGAAACCGCCGCTGCGCCTTTCATGAGCATGATCTTGTCCGAAAACCGGTGGCCACTTTTCGGGATCATGCTCTGATGCCGCGCTACAAGATGATCATCGAGTATGACGGCGCGCCATTCTCCGGCTGGCAGGTGCAGGCCAACGCGACGCTGACCGTGCAGGGCGCTTTGGAAGCAGCCGCGGAAGCCATTTGCGGCGAGCCGATCCGCGTTCACGGCGCAGGGCGTACCGATGCCGGCGTCCATGCGCTCGGTCAGGTCGCCCATTGCGATGTGCCGAAAGTGCTGGTGCCCGGTCGTTTTCGCGATGGCATGAATGCCCATCTGCGGCCGCATCCGGTCGGCGTGCTGTCCGCTGACATCGTGCCGGATGATTTCGAGGCGCGGTTCTCAGCCGTCAAACGCCACTACGTCTATCGCATCACCAATCGCCGCGCGAACCTCACCGTCGATGCCGGCCGGGTCTGGCGCGTGCCGCGTCCGCTCGATGTCGCTGCCATGAGCGAGGCCGCGAAGCACTTGCTCGGGCGACACGACTTCACGACCTTTCGCGATACCGAATGCCAGGCCAAGTCGCCGATCCGCACGCTCGATCAGCTCGATGTGGTGCAGAACGGTGAGGCGATCACCATCACGACCTCCGCACGTTCGTTCCTGCACAGCCAGGTGCGTTCGATGGTTGGCTCACTGGTCTGGGTCGGCAACGGCCGCTGGGCGCCGGACGACCTGGCTGCGGCGCTTGCCGCGAAGGACCGCAGCGCCTGCGGCATCGTGGCGCCGCCGGATGGGCTGTATCTGGTAAAGGTCGATTACTAGACCTTCACGCCCTTCATCGCGTCCCAGAACAGATCCTGTCCATTCGCGACATTCGCCGTCCAATGCTCGTGCGCAAAATCATTGGCGTCGTCGGTGATGAACTTGAAGGCGCGCCAGGGAATGCCGTGGCGCAGGCAGACCTGTGCGATGGCAAACAGTTCCATATCGACGATATCGACATTGTTCGTCACCAGCCAAGGATCGGTGGAGGTGACGAAACTGTCACCACTGCCGCAGATCACGCCGCGCTGGCCCGAGACCAGGCGGTCGAGATCGGGCGCAAAGGGCGTGCGGCCGCGCGGCGCCAACGGCTCAGCATTCATGTCGCGCTGGATCACGTCGCTGACCTCGACGAGGCCGTTGAGTTTGGTGTTTAGCTTGCCGGCGGTGCCGTAGTTCACGACGAGCTTGGGCTGCATGGCCTGCACCGCCTGAAGCGTCGCGATCGTGGTGTTGATCTTGCCGACGCCGGTGAAAATCACCTCGATCTCGGCAGGCGCGCGCGATTTGTCGAGCTCGCTTTCGAGCGCGGTGAGGACGAGAATCTTGCCGTTCATGCGAAATACCGATCCAACACGCCACGATAGATTTGGGTGAGCTTCTCCAGATCGGCAACCTTCGTGTGTTCGTCGATCTGATGCATGGTCTGCCCGACCAAGCCGAATTCAATCACCGGGCAGTAGTTCTTGATGAAGCGCGCATCCGAGGTTCCGCCGCCCGTGTTGAGATCCGGTGTGCGGCCGGTGACATCCTTGATCGCGGCGACGACTGTATCGGTAAATGCGCCGGGCTTTGTGACGAAGCTGTCCGAATTGCTCGGCTCCCAGATCACATGCGCGCGAATGCGATTGCCGGCGGCAGTTGCGACGCGTGCATCGATCAGGTCGCGCAATGACGCCTGCGTGTGATGGTCGTTGAAGCGGATATTGAACTTCGCTCGCGCTTGCGCGGGGATGACGTTGGTCGCCTTGTTGCCGACATCCACCGAGGTGAATTCGAGATTGGACGGCTGAAACTGCGCATTGCCCTGATCGAGCGGATCGCTGCTCAGCGCCGTGATCAGTGCGGCGATGTCGGGCACCGGATTCGATGCACGATGCGGATAGGCCACATGACCCTGCACGCCATCGACCACCAGCGTGCCGGATTGCGAACCGCGGCGGCCGATCTTGATGGTGTCGCCCATCTCCTCGACATTCGAGGGCTCGCCGACGATGCAGTGATCGAATTTTTCGCCGCGTTCGGCCGCCCATTGGAGCAGCTTCACGGTGCCATTGACGGCAATGCCTTCTTCGTCGCCGGTGATCAGGAAGGAGATCGAACCGCCGCCGTCCTTTTGCGGCTTGCCTTCATTCGCCGCCAGATAGTCCAGCACGGCGGCGACTGACGCGGCGATGCCACCCTTCATGTCCACCGCGCCGCGGCCGTAGAGCAGGCCGTTCGTCACGTCGCCGGAGAAGGCGCCATGGGTCCACGCCGCTTCATCACCGGGCGGCACCACGTCGGTATGGCCAGCAAAACAGATATGCGGCGCGGAAGTCCCGATACGCGCATAGAGGTTTTCGATGTCGGCGCTGCCTTCCTCGCTGAAGGTGACGCGATGGACTTCGAAGCCGGCCGACGTCAGCAGGCTCTCGAGCACGCCGAGGGCGCCGGCATCCGCGGGCGTGATGGACGGGCAGCGCAGCAGCGCCTGGGCGATGGACAGAACATCATTCATGTCCCCCGATTAACATGAGGTCCCGCCGATGGGCCAGCGCGATGCGGGACAAATTCGAGCTCACTTTGCTGGTCCCAGGCCGGCCGCGTATCGACCGGATCGGCGGGGGCCAGCATGTCGGCGCCGAACCGGTTGTCGCCATGCGTTCCCTTGAGAACATACAGTTCGACCGCCCCCCCAGAGGGGGACGATGAATACGACTATGGCCAGCGCGATAGCGGGGATCGAGTCGCCCAGCCAGCCACCAAGTTGGTTGTACAGGCCGGGCACGACAAAGAACGGAACCATCCACCAGCCGCTTCGGTCCCGATCATGTAGCCGTTTGATCGAGATGGCTGCATAGATCCACAGGAATAGCGGTGTTGCAGCCGCGTGGATGATCAGCAGGATCAAGTTGGTCGGTGGCATCGAACGATAGGATGCGGGATCGACGACGGCGAAGATGTCGCTAGCGCTGAAACTGTAAGAGTTGATCGGCATTCCCAACAGCTTGCCGATTCCAACCACCGCAGAGCCTAGCAACATCATACAGCCTAGCATGATCAGCGCCGCGAGCCAGACTCTGGCGCGGTTGATGCGGCCGTCAAAGCCGAACAGAAGCCATTGATAGCCCATAAGCGATGTTCCGGAGCACGGCGATGGCGCGGCTCAGGATAGTTGGTCGCCTCGGGCGGACTTCGGTTCGATCGCGGAGCGGAACGCGCGGTCGATGAGGCTCAGACCCTCTGTGCAATCGCAGGTTCGGCAAGCGGATCGGGACCGTATTCGTTCGGCCCGGCGGTGCCGCGCAGGAAGCCAAGCTCGACAATCGCCCAAATGGTCACCGCGAAACTGGCAATATGAAAGACGAAGCTGGTGCTCGCGCTGCTGGTGCTGCCGATGCCGCTGAGGACGCTCGGCCCAAGCCAGAACACCAGGATCCACCATCCACTCTTCTCGCGGTCGTGCAGTCGCTTGATGCCGGTGGCGATGCCGGACAATGTGCCGGCGACGATGAGGACGATGGCCGCCAGCCACAGCAGGATGGCCGCGCCGACCATGCTGAACAGCCGGTCGGTGTCGAATCCGCCGAGCCACATCACGGCAGCGGCGATGAAGGCGATCCAGATGACCAGGTAGATCAGGATGGCTAGCCAGTATTTGCCGCGATTGATCCGTCCCGTGAAGCTGAAAAGCAGCGTGGTCCATTCCATGGCAGCCCCCAAGTTGTCGATCGGTCCGGTCTGCGCGATGCTACGCGCAAACCGGCCCGAACGACAATCAGTCGCGCAGCAGCTCGTTGATGCTGGTCTTGGACCGGGTGCGCTCGTCGACGCGCTTCACGATCACGGCGCAGGCTGTGGAGGGGCCGATCTGGCCGTTCTTCATCGGCTTGCCGGGCAGGTTGCCGGGGACCAGCACCGCATATTCCGGCACTTCGCCGACGAACACTTCGCCAGTTTCGCGATCGACGATCTTGGTCGATGCGCCCAGGAACACGCCCATGGCCAGTACCGCGCCCTTGCGCACGATCACGCCTTCAGCGACTTCCGAGCGGGCGCCGATGAAGCAGTCGTCCTCAATGATCACCGGACCGGCCTGCAGCGGCTCCAGCACGCCGCCGATGCCGACGCCGCCCGAAATGTGCACGCGCTTGCCGATCTGGGCGCAGGAGCCGACAGTCGACCAGGTGTCGACCATGGAGCTCTCATCGACATAGGCGCCGAGATTGACGAAGGACGGCATCAGAACGACGTTCTTGGCGATGAAGGCCGACTTGCGCACGATAGCGCCCGGTACGGAGCGGAAGCCGGCGTCGCGGAAGCTGTTGTCGCCCCATCCCTCGAACTTCGAGGGCACCTTGTCCCACCAGGCCGCGCCGCCGGGACCACCAGAGATCTGCGCCATGTCATTGAGGCGGAACGACAGCAGCACGGCTTTCTTCAGCCACTGATTGACGGTCCACTTGCCGTCGTCGGCGCGGACGGCGACGCGGGCCTCGCCCTTGTCGAGCAGGTTCAGCGCCTGATCGACGGCGTCGCGGACTTCACCTTTGGTCGAGGCGTTGACGTTATCGCGCGCGTCGAAGGCGGCATTGATGGTGGACTCGAGGGCGGTCAGCGACATCGCAATTTCCTTGGGCAGATCGTGGGTAAAGGGTGATTTCTTGAAGCTTTTGTCGGGATTTGGCCGGGGAGAGTCAAGACGCGCGGGCGGCCATCCCGCCCTACCGCGCCGCATTCAGCGCCGCCAGAAAACCTGTCAGATCGTCGGTGACGTGGTCGACATGGTCGTCGTCGCGGCCTTCCAGCTCCCAGTCCTCGCGCACCACCTCCTTGGCGCCGTCGGGCACGATCAGCACGGTGGTCATGCCGAGTTGGTGCGGCACTACGAGGTTGCGCGACAGGTCCTCGAACATGGCGGCCTTGGACGGATCGACGCCGTGCAGGCGAAGAAACTTGTCATAGGTCGGCTGCGCGGGCTTCGGCTCCAGATCGGCGGCGATGATGTCGAAGATCGCTTCGAACTGGTCGGCGAAGCCGAGGCGCTCCAGCACCGCGCTGGCATGGGCGACCGAGCCGTTGGTCAGGATCAGCTTGCGGCCGGGCAATTGCGCGATGGCGGCGCCCATCACCGGGTTGGGCTCCAGCGGCGAATGATCGATCTCGTGGACGAAGGCGAGGAAGTCGTCGGCGCGGACACCGTGCTCGGTCATCATGCCGCGCATGGTGGTGCCGTAGCGCTTGTAATAATCCTTCTGAACCTTGAAGGCCTCGTCGGGCGAAATCCTGAGGAAGTTCGCGACG
Organism: Tardiphaga sp. 709; assembly: GCF_032401055.1. NCBI lineage: Bacteria > Pseudomonadati > Pseudomonadota > Alphaproteobacteria > Hyphomicrobiales > Nitrobacteraceae > Tardiphaga > Tardiphaga sp. 709. The sequence continues at coordinate 4,340,793 of NZ_CP135529.1, forward strand.
AAGTCGCGGATCTTGCCATCGACCTGCTGCCACAGGTTCACGTGGTGCGGATACAGCGTGTTGTCGAGATCGAACACCCATGTCTCGACATGGTTGAAGGCACGCGGCGATTTGGTCGGCAGGGTCATTGATTGTCTCTGTTGTCCGGTCGTCACGGCGTCGCAAAGCGCAGCGTCTTGCCGCCGCCCGACATGTCGACGATGGCGAAGCCGGCGCTGGTGAGGCCGCGGGTATTGCAGTCATTGTGTTCGCGGATCTCGAACTTACTCTCGCGTGTGCACAGCATGCGAACGCCGCCCCAGCTCAGGGGCTTGTCGTTGAGCTTGATGGCGCGGCCATTGTCGTCGACAGCCTCGGCGAAACTAAGGATCTGGCGGGGCTGGCCGACCACGTCGGGCCGCAGGCATTTGCCCGGCTCGATGCGATACCAGCCGCGGCTGACAATGCCCTTGCCATCGTCGGTCGCGACTGACGCCATCACCTTGTAGGACGTGTCGTTGCACCAGGTGAGGCCGGTCGCAGAGGGAGCCTGTACCGCAGCGATCATGGTCTCGAAGAAATTCGGCGTCGAAACCACATCGGCCGGAAGACTGCGGCTTTTGAGGAAGGACGAGAGCGCGCTCTGGGTCTTCGGCCCGTCCACGCCGTCGATGGGCGCTGCGTCATAGCCCGCGATGACGAGCAGACGCTGGATGGCAGCGAGCTTGGCCTGCTCGTCGTCATATTCGCTGTCTTCCGCGAGATAGGCGATCATATTGCCGTCGTCGGTCTGCGTCGGCTTGATCATCGTGAATGGCACTTGTGACTGTCCGGCACGGCATTGCCGGGCAGCAGCGATGACGAAGTTATCCGGCGCGATGCAGAGGTTGTCGGTGCCGTTCTGCGCCACGGGTGAGGCGCCATAGATGCTGAGCGCGCGGGCATGCAGCAGGATGCGGTCGGCCGTCAGCGTGCCCTGTACGACGACGCGGCACTGCGCGGGGTCGATGCGAAACCAGCCGCGCGTCGCGGTGGCGCTCTTGTCGTCGATGCCGATGGCGGCTTCGACGACATAGCTCATGCGATTGCAGAGTTTGAGATCGGCGCGGGCGGCCGTGCTGGCAAATAGCCAGATGACGCTGGCGAGAAGCGTCAACGATGTTTTCCGCGTCCACCAGCCAGACGCGAATGGCCGGGACAAGCCCGGCCATGACGACGTGTGGTGTGGTGCGTCCATCACTTGTGGATCAGCGTGCCTGTGCCCTGATTGGTGAAGAGTTCGAGCAGCACGGCATGCGGGGTTTTGCCGTCGATGATCACGACGCCTTCGACACCCTGTTCGAGCGAATAGATGCAGGTCTCGACCTTCGGAATCATGCCGCCGGAGATCGTGCCGTCAGCGATCAGCTTGCGGGCATCCTTGATCGACAGTTCCGGGATCAGCTTCTTCGACTTGTCGAGCACGCCCGGCACGTCGGTGAGCAGCAGCAGGCGCTTGGCCTTCAGCGCGCCTGCGACGGCGCCGGCAAAGGTATCGGCATTGACGTTAAAGGTCTTGCCATCCTTGCTTGCTGCGAGCGGCGCCAGCACCGGGATCAGCTCATAGCCGATCAGCTGGTTGAGCAGCGTAAGATCGACCTTTTCCGGCTCGCCGACAAAGCCGAGATCGACCACCTTCTCGATGTTCAGAATCGGGGTCGACCATGGTGCGCGTCGCCTTCGACGCGGTGACCATGTTGCCGTCCTTGCCGCATAGGCCGACGGCCTTGCCGCCGGCTTCGTTGATGTAGCTGACGATCTGCTTGTTGATGGAGCCTGCCAGCACCATCTCGACGATCTCGATCGTCGCCGCGTCGGTGATACGCAATCCTGCGGCGAATTCGGACTTGATGCCGAGGCGCGTCAGCATCTGCGCGATCTGCGGGCCGCCGCCATGCACGACCACCGGATTGATGGCGGTCTGCTCCAAGAGGACGATATCGCGGGCAAATGCGCGGGCCGTATCCTCGGCGCCCATGGCGTGCCCGCCATATTTGATGACGATCGTCTCTTCGTCATATTGCTGCATGTGGGGCAGCGCCTCCGACAGGATGCGGGCCTGGTCGAGAGCACTGATGATGGGCGCGTCGGTCATGAAGCGGATCTCACGGTGAGCAATCTGCGGCGCGTTCTAGCCGATTGATTGCCGCCGCGCAAAGCATCGCTGCTCTGTCCAGTGGCCCGGCGTCAGGTGGGGCGCGGCCAAGCTGCGGATACCGCCAGCGCCAGCCAGCTTAGGATCAGCAGGGTGCCGCCGGTCGGGGCGGCCATGGTGAACAAGCCGTGACCGACATATTGGCGCAGGGTCAGGTCGCCGGCGAAAATCGCGGCAGCAATGACAAAGCCGAAGGCCGCCGTCAGGCCGATCTGCAGATGGGCGACGCCACGCTCGATCAGGGCGACGACACCGAGAATGGCGGCGGCATGAAACAACAGCATCGAGGAGGCCGAGGCCAGCCGCGTCGCGTCCGGCTGGTGCGCCGAAGCGGCGGCGAGAATGACGCCGTCGGCGCCCATCACACCGGCCAGGATGACAAGAATGCGAAACAGGCTAAAGCGGGTCATCAGTTGCGCTCGTTCAACAGGCGGACCATTGCAGCCCGCAATTCGGCCATGCCGTCACCGGTACGCGACGATGTAACCAGCACGTCCGGAAAGGCTGCCGGGTGAGTCCGTAACTCGGCGCGAACCTCTTCGAAGGTCTTTTCGAGTTCGCTCTTCTTCACCTGATCAGCCTTGGTCAGCACGATCTGGTAGCTGACCGCCGAACGATCGAGGGACTTGAGCACGTCGAGGTCGACATCCTTCAGGCCATGCCGGGAGTCGATCAGGACGTAGACGCGCGCGAGGCTCGCTCGGCCCTGGAGGAAATTGTAGATCAGTTTGGTCCAGGACGCGATCTTGACCTTCGGCGCCGAGGCATAGCCGTAGCCGGGCATGTCGACGAGCCGGAAGTCGGAGCCATCGGGACCTTCGAAGAAGATCAGCTCCTGGGTGCGGCCTGGCGTATGCGAGGTCCGGGCCAGCGCGTTGCGGCCGGTCAGCGAATTGATCAGGCTGGATTTGCCGACATTGGAGCGGCCGGCAAAGGCCACTTCCATCCCTGCCATTGGCGGCAACGTCTCGATCGAGGGCGACGCCCAGATGAACGTCCATTCGCCTGCGAAAAGCAGGCGGCCCTGTTCGATCAGCTTCGCATCGGTGTCAGTGGTCATGCGAAGTCTTTCCGGCTACGCGCCCCGGCTTGCGCCGGGGACGTCAGCCACTTGGTTTGATCAGGTCGTTTTCTTCTTCGCGAAGGTCGACTTCACGTTGTCGAACAGTTCGACCTTCACGCCGTTACGATTCATGATGTAGGCCTGCTGCAGCACCGAGAGAGTGTTGTTCCATGCCCAGTAGATCACGAGGCCTGCCGGGAAGCCGGCGAGCATGAAGGTAAAGATCAGCGGCATCCAGTCGAAAATCATCTTCTGGGTCGGATCCGGTGGCGTCGGATTGAGCTTCATCTGGAACCACATCGTGATGCCCATGATGATCGGCCAGATGCCGAGCGCCAGGTAGTGACCGAACACAGGAATCGTCGTCGGATCGAAGGGGATCAGGCCGAACAGGTTGAACAGGTTGGTCGGATCATGCGCCGACAGATCCTTGATCCAGCCAAAGAACGGCGCGTGGCGCATTTCGATGGTGACGAACAGGACCTTGTAGAGCGAGAAGAACACCGGGATCTGCAACATGACGGGAAGACAACCGGCGATCGGGTTGATCTTCTCCTTCTTGTAGATCTCCATCATCTCCTGCTGTTGCTTCATCTTGTCGTCAGGGAAGCGCTCCTTGAGCGCCGCCAGCTGCGGCTGCACGGCCTTCATCTTCGCCATCGAGGCGTAGGACTTCGAGGCCAGCGGGAAGAAGATGATCTTCACCAGTACGGTGACGAGCAGAATGGCGATGCCGAAGTTGCCGAACAGGTGGAAGAACCAGTCGAGCGCCAGGAACATCGGCTTGGTGATGAAGTAGAACCAACCCCAGTCGATCAGAAGGTCGAAGTGGTTGAGGCCGAGCGCCTGATTATAGCCGCCGAGGCCGACAGCCAACGGGAAGTTGATGCCGACAGTGGCCGCTTCCTTGGCGCCGGCAAATAGGCGGGCATTGGCCGTGCCGGTGCCGCCGATGGCGATGGTCTGCGCGTCCTGCAGATAATCGGTCTGGTAAGTCCGCTGGGTGCCGGTCAGGTTCGACGAGAAACGGGCCTGCAGCTGCGCATTGGTGTCGGGCAGCAGCGCCGAAGCCCAATATTTGTCGGTGATGCCGAGCCAGGCATTGGTGACCTTGAAATTCACCGCCTTGGCTTCGTCGATCTTCTTGTAACCGTATTCCTGCAGGCCCTGGTCGCCGAGATAGCCGACGAGGCCTTCATGCAGGATGTAATAGCCTTCGACATGCGGTGTGCCGTGGCGCGAGATCAGCGCGAACGGATACAGCGTCACCGGCGCGTTGCTGATATTGCTGACGTCATCCTTGACCGAGAACAGGTAGCGGTCATCGATCGAAATGGTGCGGGTGAAAGTGAGGCCGTCGCCATTGTTGTACTTCAGAACGACAGGCGTGGTCGGCGTCAGGGCGTTGGAGCCTTCCTGCTGCCACTGGGTGTTCTGGTCGGGGATTTTTGTGTTTGCACCGGCGGCGGCGACCCAGCCGAACTCGGCATAATAAGGCGCGGCCGTGCCCGACGGGGAGAACAACACGATCGCCGGCGATTTCGGATCCACAGTGTCGCGGAACTTGGTCAGCGAGATATCGTCGAGGCGCGCGCCCTTCAGCGCGATGCTACCGGAGATGCGCGGCGTGTCGATCTTGACGCGCTGCGATGCTGCAATGGCACTATCGCGGCTGACGATCGGAGCGTTGGCCGGCGCCACATTCGTGGGTGCGCCGCCTGCGGCGGTGGAATTCGCGGTCGGCGTCGTGCTGCCGGGCGTGGCGTTTGGCTGTGCGGTCGGGTTGGCGAGCTGGGTCTGCGTCGCGGTCTGTGCGCGCTGCTTCTCCATCTGCGGGATGTTGTAGAAATATTGCCAGCCGATCAGCACCAGGCCGGACAGAATGACGGCAATGATGGTGTTGCGATTGTCGGTCATCGTTCAGGTCTCGTCATTCAAATGCGGGTGCGGCTCTCGCTTCCGGCTGCGCGCTTGTCGCAGGCTGAAAGCGTCAGGTCACGCTGGTTTTAGAAGATTGCGTCTTAGAAGATTGCCGATCGAGGCGGTGCAGCGCCGAGCGGAGGTCGTCGAGCATCATCATGAAATCGCGTTGGAGCGCGACACGACGGCCGACTAGCACATAATCGCTGTGGGGTCGCATGGATAAGACATCGACGCGCTTCACCAGTTCGCGAAGCCTGCGCCGGATACGGTTCCGCTCGGTGGCGGTTCCGTTTTTTTTGGTCACGGTAAAGCCGACCCTGATCGGGCCGTCGTCGTCACGTCGCCGGGTTTGCATCACAAAGGCAGGGCTGTTCACCCGCGGCCCATTGGCAGCGGCGAGAAAGTCCGCCCGCTGCCGTAACCGGTCCATGATGAACTCTCGGAAGAGATCCGATCAGGCGCTGAGGCGCTTGCGGCCACGTGCGCGGCGCGCAGCCAGAACCTTGCGGCCGCCAACGGTCGCCAAGCGAGCGCGGAAGCCGTGACGGCGCTTGCGCACCAATTTGCTGGGTTGATAAGTCCGCTTCACGGGTCGTTCTCCGCTGACCGGGCAATTCGCCGAGTAATTTGAGGTAAGTCCTAAGATGTTGGCTCAACGAGCCATTTCGGGCCCAAAGACGAGCCGCACCCGATCTAAAACCGGGTCATCGCGGACAGTTGGCGGGCTTATACGGGAGCGTCCTGTTTTCGTCAACGTTGCCCTGTAGCGGTGCTCTGATCCGCCAAATTCCTGGAACCACGGGATTAATCCCAATTTCCCGGTGTTTTCAGGTTGTTGGCGGTTGTGAAATTGCTCTATGGCTTAAGCGTGTTCGCTCAGCGGACAAATTTAAGAACTGGTCGCAAACATCATCGTAACAAATCGTCGTTGGACCCGTATCGCTCAATAGTTCAGCGTCAGACCGTGAGATCAGAGGCCAATATTGTGTCTTCGGCCGGCGAAAAGCCCATCGAGCCCGCGTTCAGGCTCGGCCCCATGCGACGGCTGGGGCTGTCGGGCAAGCTGTTGCTGCTCACCATTCCGCTGGTGCTGATTGCCGAAATTCTCATTTATGTGCCCTCGATCGCTAATTTCCGGATCAACAGGCTGAACGACAGGCTGGCCGCGGCCAATACGGCAGCACTGGTGCTGGACGCTGCGCCGCTTGGGATGGTCCCGGAATCGCTGTCGCGGCAGATCCTGAGCAGCATCGGCGCCCGTGCGGTGGCCATCAAGATGGGCCAGCAGCGCCGTCTGCTCGCTAGCGCTGATTTGCCGGCGCAGATCGATCATGACATCGACATGCGGTCGATGACGGTGTGGTCGGCGATCGTCGATGCGTTCGAGGTCATGCTGGAAACTGGCGATCAGACGATGCGCATCATCGGGCCGGCGCCCGGCGGAGCGCAATTCATTGAAGTAGTGGTCGATGAATTGCCGCTGCGGCAGGCGATGTATCGTTTCTCCAGCAATCTGTTGTGGGTGTCGCTGGGATTGGCGATTCTCTCGGCGGGGCTGGTCTATCTGGCGCTGCATTATCTGTTCGTGCGGCCGATGCGGAATTTGACGGCCAATCTCGTCGCTTTCCATGAAAACCCCGAGAGCTCGGCGCGGATTATCGTGCCGAGCCAGCGCGCCGACGAAATCGGCGTGGCGGAGCGCGAATTGTCCGACATGCAGCGCGATCTCGTTTCAATGCTGCATCAGAAGAGTCGTCTCGCTGCGCTCGGCCTCGCGGTCTCGAAGATCAATCATGACCTGCGCAACCTGCTTGCGTCGTCACAATTGCTGTCAGATCAGCTCGCCAGCGTGCCCGATCCGCGCGTGCAGCGCTTCGCGCCGAAGCTGATGCGCTCGCTGGAGCGCGCCATCGCCTTCTGCCAGTCGACACTCTCTTATGGCCGCGCGCAGGAAGCTGCCCCCGATCGCAAGATGATTCTCGTTGAGCCGGTGGTCAACGAAGTCCGCGAATCGGCCGGGCTTGCGACCGACGTGTCGATCGGCTGGGTCAACGCCATCGAGCGCGGGCTGATGATTGATGCCGATCCCGACCAGTTGTTTCGCATTTTGCTCAATCTGGTCCGCAATGCGGCCCAGGCGCTGGAGGGGCAGCCGCAGAGCGACGTCGCCCCGCAGCAGATTCGCATCACCGGCCGCCGCGAAGGCGCTGTCACCATTCTCGAAGTGTCCGACACCGGCCCCGGCGTCCCGCAGCGGGCGCGCGACCACCTGTTCGAAGCATTTCAGGGCTCGTCCCGCCCCGGCGGTAGCGGGTTGGGCCTCGCGATCGCGGCCGAATTGGTCCGCGCCCATGACGGCGATATTCACCTTGTGGAAGGCACTTTGGGTGCAACCTTCCGGATCAGCCTTCCGGACAGGCCGGTGGAACTGCACAGCATCCGCAAAGAACGCGCGCGGGCCTGAGCCGTCTTTTCCGGGTATGTCACGGGAGTGAAATAAGCGGCTCAGGGCGCTTGCCAAGCCGGGCTCGACCCGGTAGCTATGGCCCGCTTTCGCAAACATCGTTTCCGAAACGCATCCGGTGTTGGCGGCTCTGACTTTTGGCCCCACACATCGCGGCACGCGCCCGTAGCTCAGCTGGATAGAGCACGTGACTACAGAATCACGGGGTCAGAGGTTCGAATCCTTTCGGGCGCGCCATTTCCGCTTCATTGTGATGCGCCAATCATCGTCGCCATTGCTGCGCTTCTCGTAGCTTACGGGATCCTTGCCACAACGTCGGGCCGGTTTTTCTCGAGCCAGGCTACGGCCTCGGGTCCATCGACGACGCACTCGAAGGTTTCCCAAGTGGGGTCCTCCAGGGATTCCGGTTGCAGTCGCTTCGCTGCATACTCAACGAGGTCGTGCAAGCGTTCGTATCCTTGTCGGCGCTCGAGGGAGTCTGCAATCGCTGTGCTGGCCCATCCTCGTTGGGCCAAATCGATAATGCTCGGAGCGTTAGCCTCGCTGAACCAGGGTGTGGCATCGAACTCGATGCAGCGGACATTATCAGCGGTATGGCAAGTAGCGTGGATCATTGGGTCCCTCCGTTCGCCGGCTAACAACCTGCGCTAGCATTGCTCTCTAGAGTTTCACATCGCTGCCTCGCACGCCTCAGCCTTTGACCAGGTCCCCCAGCAGGTTTGCCGCCACCATCAGCTTGGCGAGCGTCAGGCCGCCTGCCGCAATCTCCTCGACTGCGCGGCGGATGCGCGTCGCCTCGGGATGAGCTGCAAGCCAGGTCTCCGCAGCCTGCTGGCCGGATTGGCCGGTTGCCAGCATATCCGCGGCAAGGCCTCTTTCGGCAGCCGCGATCAGGTCGACGGCGCGGTCGATGGCGAGGCGTTCGAAACGATCGCTGACCGGCACGCTGCGCGCGGCAGCGATGATCCGGTCGAGACGGAAATTGGCCTCGGCGGCAAAGAACGTCGCGGCGGCTTCCCCGATACTGCGGCTGGTGCGCTCGGCGACCGTCACGATGTCCGGCGCCGAGACCAAGGTGTCGAGATCGGCCAGTTCGCCGGCGAGGCCGGACGGGACGCCGGCGTCGGTCAGCTCCTGCCGGCGCTTCCCGCGCGCGGCCTGCAAGTCCGGTGGCAGGGTGTTGTCGAGAGAGGCTCTGATCTCGCGGATACCTGGGCCGAAACGGGCGATCACCGCCTCGAGGCCGTCCTTGAAATCAATATTGCGCACGTACCAGACCATGCGGGAAAGCAGAAGGTCCTGGACCGCCTCATAGAGGGACAACTGCAACTGCCCCTCGATGCAGACGTCGAGCGTATCGATCGCATCATTTAGCCCCTTGAGCCCGTAGGATTCATCGACCGCCACATAGGCCATGACGATAGTGGTGATATCGGCATCGGTTTCGTCGATCAGGCGCACGATACACGCCGGGCCGCCGCGGTTGATGACCGTATTGACGAGGCTGGTCGCGATGATTTCGCGTCGGAGGCGATGGAACTCTACCGCTGTCGGGAATCTGTCCTGAACCTGGCCAGGAAAATACCTCGAGAGCTCGCGAGCGAGATAAGGATCGTCCGGCACGCTGGTGCCGAGCAGGTCGTCGTAGAGCGTCAGTTTGGCGTAGGCGAGCAACACGGCAAGTTCAGGCCGTGTCAGGGACTGCCCGCGCCTCGTGCGCTCGGCGATCGCGGCGTCGTCGGGCAGAAATTCGACTGCACGGCTGAGCAAGCTGCGCTGCTCGAGCGACTGCATCAGGCGGGTGAGGAAGCCGGTCTCTGCCACGCCCTTGCGTTCAGCGAGCGAGAGCGCGAGCGTCTGCAGATAGTTGTTGCGTAGAACGAGCGCACCGACGTCGTCGGTTATCGCGGCAAGCAGCGTGTTACGGTCAGCCGGGCTGAGGCGTCCCTCGCGCTCGGGGCGCGCCAATGCGATCTTGATATTGACCTCGACGTCGGACGTATTCACGCCGGCCGAATTGTCGATCGCGTCGGTGTTGAGCTTCACGCCCGTCTGCGCCGCTTCGATGCGGCCGCGCTGGGTGACGCCGAGATTGGCGCCTTCGCCGATCACCTTGGCGCGAACGTCGGTCCCGGTGATGCGGATCGGATCATTGGCGCGGTCGCCGGCCTGATCGTCGCTCTCCTCCGATGCCCGGATATAGGTGCCGATGCCGCCAAACCACAGGAGGTCCGCGCGCGCCTTCAGGATCGCCGTCATCACCTCGAAGGGCGTTGCCTGCGGCTTGTCGAGATCGAGCAGGCTGCGCACTTCCGGTGCGAGCGGAATCGCCTTGAGGGAGCGCGAGGACACGCCACCGCCTTGCGAGATCAGCGATTTGTTGTAGTCCTGCCAGCTCGATCGCGGCATGTCGAACAGGCGCTTGCGTTCGGCGTAGCTGATCGCCGGATCGGGAGAGGGATCGATGAAGATGTCGCGGTGATCGAAGGCCGCAACGAGTTTCGTCGCCGGCGAGAGCAGCATGCCATTGCCGAAGACGTCGCCGGACATGTCGCCGACGCCGACTACGGTGAAAGGCATGGTCTGAATGTCGGTGCCGAGCTCGCGGAAGTGGCGTTTGACCGCCTCCCAGGCGCCTCGCGCCGTAATCCCCATCTTCTTGTGGTCGTAGCCCTGGCTGCCGCCGGAGGCGAAGGCATCGCCGAGCCAATGGTTCTTCTCGGCCGAAATCGCGTTGGCGATGTCGGAGAAGGTGGCGGTGCCCTTGTCGGCGGCGACGACCAGATAAGGATCGTCGCCATCGTGCCGCAAGGTCGAGTCGGGCGGGAGGAGGTCGTCGCCGTCGAGATTGTCGGTGAGTTCGAGCAGCGAGCGAACGAAGATGCGATAGGCTTCGGTGCCTTCCGCGAGCCACGCGTCGCGGCTGGAGAGCGGCGGCAGGCGCTTGGGCACGAAGCCGCCTTTGGCGCCGACCGGCACGATCACGGCGTTCTTGACCTGCTGGGCTTTGACCAGGCCGAGGATCTCGGTGCGAAAATCCTGCGGCCGATCGGACCACCGCAGTCCGCCGCGCGCAACCTTGCCGAAGCGCAGGTGAATGCCTTCGACGCGGGGAGAATAGACGAAAATCTCGTAGAGCGGTCTCGGAGCCGGCAGGTCCTCGATTCCGCGCGCGTCGAACTTGAAGGAGATCACCGGACGCGGATGTCCGTCCTCGCCGACCTGCCACAAGTTGGTGCGGATGGTGGACTGCACCAGATTGGTGAAACGGCGGAGGATGCGGTCTTCGTCGAGCGATGCGACGGATTTGAGCTGCTCCTCGATATCGGCAAGGAGGGCGGTCTCCTTGGCCGAGCGCTCGGAATCAGTAAGGGCGAGGCGTGGATCGAGGCGGGTCTGGAACAGCGCGACGAGGTTGGCGGTGATCGCTACGTTCTTGCGCAGAGTCTCCCACATATAATCCTGGCTGAACGGCGCGCGGATCTGGTGCAAATAGCGGGACAGCGCTCGGATGGTCGAGACTTCGCGCCAGCCCAGGGCCGTGCGCAGGATCAGCCCGTTATATCCGTCGGATTCGGCGCGATCACCGACCACTGCCATGATCGAGGCTTCGAGCCGATGACTGAATTCCCGGTTGATCTCGATCGGCTGGCCGTCGCTGGTCTCGATCGTCATGTCGTGCAGCCACACCGGCTCCGGCCTGGCACCGGGCACGATCTGATAGGTACGTTCATCGACCACGCGCAGGCCGTGATTTTCGATCACCGGCACGCGATAGGACAGCGACAGCGGCGCGGCATCCGAGAACACCTTCAGGCCGAAGCGCCTGGGATCGTCCTCGCCCTCGAAGCGATGAACCGAAATCGTCACCGGGCGGGTTGGCGTGAGCCTTTCGATGGTGGCGATATCGGCAATCGCCTGTTCGGCCGTGGAAACCTCGGTATATCCGCCGGTAAAGGCCTGGGCATAGCGATTGGCGAGCATGCGTGCCCGCATGCCATCGGTAGACGCAGTCAGCGCGGCCTTCAGCTTGTCGGCCCAGGTCGCGGCAATGGCGCTGATCCCGGCTTCCAGCGTGGCGCGCTCGACGGCAGGAGTCTTACCTTCATAGCGTCCGATGATGTAGTGAACGCGCGTCAATGCTCCTTCGGGGAAAGACACGTAGGAGGCCGCCTGCATCCCTTTGTAGATCTGCGACAGGAAGGCGCCGACGCGCATGCGCACATCAGTGTCGTATTTGTCGCGCGGAATGAAGACGAGGATGGAGACGAAGCGATCGAACTTGTCGACCCGAGCGAGCGCCCGGACGCGGGGGCGCTCATAGAGGATCAGGATTTCCATGACGAAATTGAAGAGGGTGTCGACGTCGACCTGGAATAGTTCGTCTCGCGGATATTCCTCGAGGATATGCATCAGCGCCTTGCCCGAATGGCTGTTCGGATCGAAGCCGGCGCGCTGGAGCACCCGCGATACCTTGTGGCGAACATAGGGGATCTGTCGTGCCGAGCGCGTATAGGCGCCTGAGGTGAACAGGCCGACGACTCGCAATTCACCTTCGAGCCGGCCGTCGGGCGCATAGAGCTTGATGCCGATATAATCCATCCGGATGCGGCGATGAACGCGGCTACTCACATTGGCCTTGATGACGATGAGTAGGGTCGGCTCGCGCATGAACTCGCGAATTTCCGACGTCATCACCACCATTTCGCTGCCGCGGCGCAGGACCTTTACATCGGGGTCGCGGAGGATGCCGAGGCCCTCAGCGGTCGTGATGTCGTCCGACGCATCGCTGTCGGGCGAGAAGCGATACTCGCGCACGCCGAGAAAGGTGAAATTGTCCGCGCACAGCCATTGCAGGAACTGGTTGGCCTCGGCGACCTCGTCGATCGGCAGCGGCGGTGGATTGGAAGAGAAAGTCTTGATCGCGTTCTCGACGCGGTCGCGCATGACGCGCCAGTCCGCGACGCTGGCGCGCACGTCGCTTAACGTCCCGGTGAGGCCGTCAATCAGCCTCTCGCGGTCGGTGTCGGCGTCGAGGCGGGTGATGTGGAGATGAATCAGGCTCTCGCGCGCGCCCTTTGCCCCTTCCGGCAGTGCTTCACCGTGGAAGTGCAGGAGTTTGCCTTGGTCATCGCGCTCCACCGCGATGATGGGGTGAGCGACGAGGGTGACTTCGATGCCCTGCTCGGCGAGCTCCGCCATGATGGAATCGAACAGGAAAGGCATATCGTCGTTGAGAATTTCGAGCACGGACATCTCGCGCCCGTCCGGCATCGTCGGATTGACGACGCGGATATCGGCACGACCCGCCGTGCGCCGCTGTACATGCTCCCAGGCTCGCTCCGCCAGGAAGGCAAGCGAGGAGGCATCGTAACTGGCGAGGTCCTCAACATTGGTGTAGCCGAACATAAGCTCGGCAAAGGTTCGGGGGGCCTTGCCCGGCTGCACGCTTCCCGCCGCGTCGCGGATCAGAGTTGCCCGGGCCTTGTCGTCACGCCACGCCATAGCATCCTCCACGTCCCAGCCAACTAACCGCAATTACGGTCGGCCGTTGTTTTTGGAGTGCATCTCTTCGTGCGCCATCGTTTCCCGACCGCGTTTCAATCGCACAGGTGAAATTTTCGGTCGTACGGTCTCGACTATGTTAGCACCCCGGAGCCGCCCTGGCGCGCGGAGTTGTGAGGTGTGTCTTGAGGCCGGAATCGATGCCGACGAGCCTCTCGTCATGGGACGTCTTATGAAATCGCAAGCAATTTCAATCATGTATAAGTTCGTGGCTGTATTCCGAATGGCGCGCCAGACTTTTCCGTTCAAATTACAGCAGCTCGCCGTCGATTGGCTGCTCAATCGCTGCCTATGTCGCAAGCGGACCTTTGCCTTGGACTGGGCGACGCGTGCTCGCTTGTCGGATTTTCTGCTCGATCTCGTAAGCTGCCTTCAAAAGCGTTTCGACAACTTCCTGCTCGCGTCGCGGGCCGAGCCGTGTTCGGACGGCCGATATGGTGAGGGCCGCCGCCGGATCCCCATCGGCTGTCTTGATCCAGGTCGAAATCGATTTCGTGCCCTGGACCAATCCGACTTCGCGCACGCCATAGCCCCTGCGCCGGACGTCGGCGATTTCTGACAACACGGTCTGCCGGTCGGTCCGATATCCCGCGAATCGAGGTTCATTCGTCGCAGCGATCCTGCGTGACTCTTGAGCCGGTAACGCGGCCAGGATGGCAACGCCTGCGCTGCTGACGCCGAGCGGCCGCCGCGCACCCACGGCGATCGAGAGTACCTGAATCGGATATGAGCCAATTCTCCTATCCACGCATAAAGTGTCGTTGCCGGTGCGCACCGTTAGAAACAATGTATCACCGACCCGTTGCGACGTTTTGCGCAAAATGTCGTCCGCCGCTGCGAGCAATGGCGAGCGCGATGGGCGAGCGAGTGCCAATTCAGGGACCTGCGTGCCGATTGCATAGCGACCCGAGCGCTCGTGGCGCTCGACGAGCCCCTCCTCCATCAGGACATGGACGATCCGGTGTACGGTCGGGCGCGATAGACGCGTCGCTTGGACGACTTCTTTCAACGGCAATCCGCTCTCACCGCCCGCTGCAAGCACGCGAAGGAGGAAGAGCGCGCGCCGGATCGCCTGTGCGCCTTGTCGCGGCTCCGGATCGAGCGTTGTCGGCAATCCACTGTCCATAATGTGGACAATAACCGCACATTGGCATCGACAAGTAAAGCGCTTGAAACCAATGGTTCGCCGCAAGAGCGCTGGTCCTAATCGGCGTCGAACATACGGTCTGCGGCGTGAAAGTCGCATCTGGCGGGAGGAAATGATGAAGTCGCTATGGATCGCTGCAGCCATTGCCGCGACGCTGGTTAATGGCGCGGCGACGGCCCAGGAATGGCCCGCGCGCATTGTCAAACTGATCGTGCCCTATCCGGCCGGCGGCAATGTCGATAGCGCGGCGCGCATCGTCGCGGATCGGCTGCAAGAAAAATTGGGCCAGCCTTTCGTGATTGAAAACAAGTCGGGCGCTGGCGGCATGATCGCCGGGGAAGCGCTGGCGAAAGCGCCGAATGATGGCTACACGCTCATGGTCGGCGCCAATGGTCCGGTTCTCTTCGCTCCCGAAATTAACAAGCGCGACGCCTACAACTGGAAGCGCGACTTCCTGCCGATCTCGAGCATCTCGATGACGCCGCTGGTGCTCGAGGTTCATCCTTCCGTGAAGGCGACGTCGTTCGCCGAATTGCTCGAACTCGCGAAGCGCGATCCGGGCAAGCTGACGATGGCATCCCCGGGGCCGGGCACGACCAATCACCTGCTCAGCGAACTTATGCAGTCCAAGCTCGAGATTCGTTGGGTGACGGCGCATTATCGCGGCAACGCGCCCGCGACCAATGACCTGCTCGGCGGGCAGGTTCAGTTCGCATTCGATCAACTGTCGGTCAGCCTTCAATATATCAAGAGTGGAATGGTGCGCGCCCTGGCGGTCACAAGCCCACATCGACTGCAGACGCTTCCCGACGTGCCCACTTTCGCCGAGCTCGGCTATCCGGATTTCGACGGCCAGACCTTCACGGGGCTCGTTGCTCCGGCGGGCACTCCCGTTCCGATCGTCGATAAATTGAACAAAGCGCTGACTGAGATCCTCAAAGAACCAGGCGTGATCGACAAATTCGAAAAACTTGGCGCCGAAGCACTCCCGATGACGCCAGGTGAGTTCAGAGCCTATCTCGATCGTGAAGACGCCAAGTGGATTCCGGTCGTGCGCAAGGCCAACGTGAAGGCGGATTGACGAATGAAGATCGATCCCGCTGAACTTGGCGCCGAGAAGGCCTATCGTCTGCTCACCGGCATCGTCGTCCCGCGACCGATCGCATGGGTGACCAGCATGTCGCAGGCAGGTACTGTCAACCTTGCGCCTTTCAGTGCTTTCACCTTCGTCTCGCCTAAGCCGCCGATGCTGGCAATCAGCGTCGGCCGCAAATCAGGCGTCTACAAGGACACGGCGCGCAACATCCTGGATCGCGAAGAATACGTCATTCACATCGCGGATTCGCCGTTGATGTCGGCGGTGCACGAAAGCTCCGCCGAACATCCGCCGGAGGTGAGCGAGGTCGAAGTCCTCGGTCTCGAGACGACTCCCAGCGATCATATCGCGGTGCCGCGGCTGACGGCGGCGCCTATCGCGATGGAATGCCGGTTTCGGCAATGCCTCGAATTCGGGGATACCCGCAGCCGGTTGATCGTCGGCGAAGTGGTCGCATTTCACATCAAGGACGATCTGCTCGCCAACGACAAGATCGAGACCGAGAGCCTCGATCCGATCGCCCGCATCGCCGGTCCGCGTTACGCGCGGCTAGGTGAGATTTTCACGTTGAAGTCCGTATTCCAGACATCGAAGTAATTGGAACAACGCCGCGGGCGCAACTCGAGCAACCGTTCCAGCAGCGCGATCCCGGCGGCAATCGATCCAGTGAATTGTTCAAGAGGCCCTCATGAAACTATGCAGCTATTTGACCGGTGGAAGCAGCCACTACGGTGTGGTGGCCGATGACGGCGTCATCGATCTCAGCGCGTTGCTTGGATCGGAGTTTCCCGATCTGCGCAGCCTGATCGCCGGCAACGGGCTGGCGAAGGCGAAGCAGGTGAGCGCCGGCCGCAAGCCCGATCATCGATTGTCGGATCTGGTCTTGCTGCCGCCGATCCCGGCACCGGAGAAACTGTGGTGCATCGGGGTCAACTACAAGGACCGCAACGCCGAATACAAGGATAACTCGGATCTGCCGAAATATCCGAGTCTGTTCGTCCGTAACCCGTCATCGGTGGTGGGCTCCGATCAGCCGATCGAAAAGCCGAAGATCTCCGAGCAACTCGATTACGAAGGCGAGATCGTGATCGTCATCGGCAAAGAAGGCCGTCACATCACGCGCGAGAATGCCTGGTCGCACATCTTCGGCATGACGCTCTGCAATGAAGGCTCGGTGCGGGACTGGCTGCACCACGGCAAGTTCAACGTCACCCAGGGCAAGAATTTTGATCGCTCCGGCAGCGTCGGGCCGTGGATCGTCACGGCCGACGAATGCGATCCGCAGGGGACCCACGATATCGTCACGCGAGTGAACGGGGAGGAGCGTCAGAACGACTCGACCGAGCGGCTAATGTTCACCTTCGACTTTCTGATTTCCTATCTGTCGACCTTCGCCACCTTGAAGCCCGGCGACATGATCGCAACCGGAACACCAACCGGCGCCGGCGCCCGCTTCACGCCGCCGCGTTGGCTCAAGCCCGGCGATGTCGTCGATGTCGAGTCCAGGCAGATCGGCATTCTTCGCAACGTCGTCGCAGAGGAGAAATAACGGTGCTTGATCAGACGGTCATCGATACGCTGGCGCATCGCCTCGACGAAGCGGAGCGGACCAAGACGCTCATTACCATGTTGACCGCCGACTATCCCGATCTCACCATCGAGGATGCCTATTCGATCCAGCGGACCTGGACGGCGCTGCAGCTCGAACGCGGGCGGGTGATCAAAGGCCACAAGATCGGCCTGACCTCGAAGGCGATGCAGAATGCGGTCAGCATCTCCGAGCCGGATTACGGCGTGCTGTTCGTCGACATGTTCTATCAGGATGCCGGCACCATCCCTTATGAGCGGTTCTTCGCGCCGCGCGTCGAGGTCGAACTGGCCTTCGTGCTCAAGACCGATCTGCGCGGACCGGATTGTACGATCTTCGACGTGCTAAACGCGACAGACTACGTCACACCGGCGCTCGAAATCCTGGAAACGCGCATGCACCGCGTGCATCCGCAAACCAAGAAGCCTCGCACGGTGGTGGACACGATTTCCGACAACGCAGCGAATGCCGCGCTTGTGGTCGGCGGTCGTCCATTTCGTCCGCTGGATGTCGATCTGCGTTGGGTCAGCGCGCTGCTGTTTCGGAATGGCCAGATCGAGGAGACCGGTGTCGCTGCCGGCGTGTTGAACCATCCGGCAAACGGCATCGCGTGGCTCGCCAATCGCCTTGCGCCGCACGACGAATATCTCGCTGCAGGCGAGGTGGTGCTCGCCGGATCCTTCACGCGTCCGATCGAGGTCAGCCGCGGCGATACGATACATGCCGATTACGGGCCGTATGGCTCGGTGTCGTGCCAATTCGTCTGACCGTTTCCGGAGACTGCAGCCATGACATCTTCCAAGCGCCGCCGCAGCGTTCATATCGGCGAATTCAAGCACGCAAATCCGATCCCCAATGCCTGCCGCATCAACAATCTGCTGATGTCCGGCGTCATCCTCGGCCGCGATCCCAGGACAAGCGAGATGCCACCGGATCTCGAAAGCCAGTGCGCCAACATGTTCGCGCATATGAAGGCGATCGTGGAAGCCGGCGGCGGCAGCGCTGACGACATCATCAAGATGACGGTCTGGCTCAAGGATCGCAGCAATCGTGGGCCGGTCAACGTCGAGTGGCTCAAGATGTTTCCGGACGAACATTCGCGTCCGGCCCGTCATGCGCTCTCCATGGAGATGGACGGCGGCGCCCTGGTGCAATGCGATTTCACTGCGGTGATCGATTAAAGGAGCGACAGATGCCCGACTATCTTCCATTTGATCCGACCCCGCGCACGCCATCCCGCAAGCCGCCGCCGAAGAGCATCGACAGTCAATTCCATGTGCTCGGTCCGGTGGAGCGTTATCCCGTCCGGCCCGGCGCTGCCTATCAGATGCCGATGGCGACCTGGGAGGCTGCGCTTCGGGTACACAAGGCGCTTGGTATCGAGCGCGGCATCATCGTGCAGACGACGACATATGGCGCCGATCATTCGGTGGTTCTGGACGGGCTGGCGGCGATGGGGCCGAACTACAAGGCCTGCGCGAATGCACTGGTTTTCGCCGAGCGCGACGATGCGTATCTCGCCAAGCTGAACGACGCCGGCGTCGGCGGCGCGCGGTTCAGCTTCCGCAAGGAGCTCGGCGCCGTGCTTTCGGACAGCGACTACGAGCGCGCGATCGCACGTATTTCCGAACTCGGCTGGTACGCTAAATTCCAGCCGGAGAAGGACGGCATTGTCGCCAATCTCGACAAGATCGCGTCTCTCAAGGTGCCGGTCCTCATCGATCACATGGGTCGCCCGGATCCAACGCTCGGCAAGAACGATCCGAACTTGCGTGCGGTTCTCGATCTGCTGTCGAAGGGAAATTTCTGGGTGATGCTCTCGCTTGGTGAAAAGACGTCCAAGAAAGGTCCGCCTTGGGACGACGTCATTCCCATCGCGCAAGCCTATCTCGAAGCCGCGCCTAATCGCTGCGTCTGGGCAAGCGACTGGCCCCACCCGGTATCGGTCGTCCAGCCGCCGAATGACGCCGACCTGCTTGAATTGCTCTATCGCTACGCGCCGGACGATGCCTTGCTGGAAAAGATACTGGTCACAAATCCGGCAAAGCTGTTTGGGTTCTCTTAATAGATAGTGGGCGGACACCCTGCCGGGAGCGGAGTCCGCTTCCGGGGGATATCCGGGATCGCCCCTCGTCCGGGCTGGATTTCATCCGCGCGGGCGGGGTGCTTCGACTGATTGTGAAGCCGACACAAATATCTTTTTGCTGCTCTTCTTCAGCGAGCCTGTCGCGAGCCCGTCAGAATCTCACGCGACAGGGAACCGCATGCGAGCGATCGAAACCGCAGCCGTATGGTTGTGAACCTGCGTCTCCGGTCGTTTGTTTCGACCTACGGCTTATCGCGGCCCCACGGGAAGAGAGAGACCGGAAAATCGGCCGCATAGCGCCGCCCTTTCGGCGGACGGGGAGGGTCCTGCCGAGGATTCGGGTCCGGCTCCAGCACCTTGCGATAAAGATGCCAGGTGGCATGACCGAGTAGGGGCAGAACAACGGCGAGACCGACGAATAACGGCAGCGAACCGGCCACCAGCAGCGCGGCCACAATCAGACCCCATGCCGCCATCGTCACAGGATTTTTCATCACGACCCGCAGCGAGGTCTGAACTGCGTCTGTCACGCTCGCATGTCGGTCGAGCATCAGCGGAAACGCCACGACGCTAACGCACAGGGCCATGATAGCGAACAATAGTCCGACGCCGCAGCCCTGGACGATCAGTTGGTGCCCCTCTGTGGTTGTGAAGATGCGCGATGCGAAATCAGGAATGCTGGCCGCAGGGGCATTGCCGAACTTGGAAACGTAAATCGCATTCGCAGTGGTCACCCAGACCACGAACAGAATGAGCAGGAGCGTGCCGAGGCCAAGCATGGCTCCAAAGGACGGCGAGCGCAGCACGCCGAGTGCATGCCACGCCGACGCCTCTTCGCCGCGTTCGCGGCGGCGGCTGAGTTCATAGAGACCGAGGGCTGCAAAAGGACCAATCAACGCAAAACCGGCGGCTAGTGGGAAAAGCAGCGGTAACACCGAATAGCCAAGGGTCATTCTGGCCAACACAAGCCCGAGAACAGGATAGATAATGCACAGAATAATGGCGTGACTCGGGACCGCCTTGAAGTCCTCCCAGCCCAGCCGCAACGCATCATGCAGATCGGACAAGCCGATCTTGCGAATGACGGGGGCGGCGACGCTATCGGAAGCGCCCGGTACTGTCTGCGAGATCTTGTCAGAATACGGAGTAGCCATGGTCACGATCTCCCATGCGTTCGCACCGGCGAGATCGAGTCATTTTCAAATGACGAGTCTTCGCCTTCGTGCGCAGAAATCGCGACTGGTTCTGGAAGACGGCCAAGTTCAACGAAGAGAGCTTTGCCGAGCAAAACCTGTCGCAACCTGTGCACCAAGTTTAGCGCAATCCGGAAAGAATAGCACGCACTGTTCGGTGAATTCTTCCTTTGTAAGGTTTACGTTTCACCGCGTGGCTGATGGCAATTGACGCATCACTTTGTCTGTCATGCGGACGCACGTCGTGTATTGCAATGCGATATGGGAATCCGTTGCGCGTGCCATTGCTCAACGGTTCGATCGTGGTGCTATCGTCGTCGTGAGGAATAAGCCGGTCTATTGACAATCAAGCCTGCCGGGGAACATCCTGTAGTGGCAAGTGCCCGTAGTTCGACGACACCAGCGATCGCAACTTTTCGAATTCGATGTTGCGACCGGTTAGAGGGCAAGGCGGCCAGCATTGTGATGGCGAGCTCGAAATCAGCCATCGATGCAGACGTGAACTGCGCCCTTTTCTAAGTCTTGTCCGCAGCCTCTAGAGGCAAGGATGAACAAGGGATGGCTGTAGCATTCATACTGCTGTTGGTCGCAGTCGCTTCGGTGCTGTTTCACCTCCTAAGTCCATGGTGGTGGACGCCGATCGCATCGAACTGGAGTTACATCGACGACACGATCACCATGACGTTCTGGATCACCGGGGCGGTCTTCTTCGCGATCGTCGCATTCATCGCCTATTGCATCTTTCGTTTTCATCACAAGGAAGGAAGACAAGCGGCCTATGAGCCCGAAAACAAAAGGCTGGAATGGTGGCTCACCATAGGGACTGCGATCGGTGTCGGAGCGATGTTGGCGCCCGGTTTGCTTGTCTGGCATCAGTTTGTGACGGTGCCGTCTGATGCAACAGAGATCGAGGTCATGGGCCAGCAGTGGCGCTGGAGCTACCGGCTGCCCGGAAAAGACGGCCGGCTCGGGACGGTCGATGCCCGCAACGTCAGTGCCGAGAATCCACTAGGCTTGAATCCGAACGATCCTAACGGTCAGGACGACGTCGTGGTCGAGAACGACGATTTGCATCTCCCGATCGGGAAGCCGGTCAAGGTATTGCTCCGCTCAATCGACGTTCTGCACGATTTCTACGTGCCTGAGTTCCGGGCGAAGATGGATATGGTGCCGGGCTCGGTCACATACTTCTGGTTTACTCCTACGCGCACAGGAACATTCGAGGTTCTTTGCGCGGAATTGTGCGGCATCGCGCATGCGCAAATGCGGAGCAACGTCATCGTCCAGGAAGAGAGCGAATATCATGCATGGCTGGAGAAGCAGCAGACATTCGCAGCGTTATCCGGCCACCGACCCATCACGAAGGCGACTTACAAGACCCGCGGCAAATAGCAGGACCGGCGCGGCGGCGTTGCACGTTGTAACACTTACGATGAGCGACGATCAGAGGATAAATCCGGGAGGACATTCTAATGGTTGATGTCCCGTCTGACGTACTCGCAGGAATTCCGCCGGCCGAAGTGGGTGAGGTCGATCTCTATCACCCAAGAAGTTGGTGGACGCGATATGTCTTCTCGCAAGATGCCAAGATCATTGCGGTCCAGTATGCGATGACGGCAATGGCCATCGGTATGGTCGCGCTGGTGCTGTCGTGGCTGATGCGGCTGCAGCTCGGTTTCCCCGGAACGTTTTCGTTTATCGATCCGAGCCAGTATCTCCAATTCATCACCATGCATGGGATGATCATGGTGATCTACCTTCTCACAGCGCTGTTTCTCGGAGGCTTCGGGAATTACCTGATCCCGCTGATGGTCGGTGCTCGCGACATGGTGTTCCCCTACGCGAACATGCTGAGCTACTGGATTTATCTGCTTGCCGTGCTGGTGCTGGTTGCGACCTTCTTTGTACCGGGTGGGCCAACTGGCGCTGGATGGACGCTGTATCCGCCGCAGGCCATTCTGTCCGGAAGCCCGGGACAGGAAGCAGGCATCATCATGATGCTGGTATCGCTGATCCTGTTCATTATCGGCTTCACCATGGGCGGCCTGAATTATGTCGTGACGGTGCTGCAGGGGCGCACGCGCGGAATGACGCTGATGCGGCTGCCTCTGACGGTGTGGGGAATCTTCACAGCAACCGTAATGGCATTGCTTGCATTTCCAGCCTTGTTCGTTGCCTCAGTGATGATGCTGTTCGATCGGCTTCTTGGCACCAGCTTCTTCATGCCAACGCTCGTGGAGATGGGTCAGCTGGGGAAGTACGGCGGTGGCAGTCCGCTGCTGTTCCAGCACCTGTTCTGGTTTTTCGGCCACCCCGAAGTCTATATCGTTGCTTTACCTGCTTTTGGCATTGTCTCTGACCTCATCAGCACTCATGCGCGAAAGAATATTTTCGGTTATCGCATGATGGTGTGGGCGATTGTCGGAATCGGAGCGATGAGCTTCGTGGTGTGGGCGCACCACATGTATGTCAGTGGCATGAATCCGAAGTTCGGATTTTTCTTCGCAACAACGACCCTCATCATCGCGATCCCCACGGCGATCAAGGTTTACAACTGGATCCTGACCCTGTGGCGTGGCGACATTCACCTCACCATTCCGATGCTATTCGCGCTGGCATTCATCATCACGTTCGTCAATGGCGGCCTGACTGGCCTGTTCCTCGGCAACGTCGTCGTGGACGTTCCCTTGTCCGATACGATGTTCGTGGTCGCCCATTTTCACATGGTCATGGGTGTTGCGCCGATCATGGTCGTGTTTGGCGCGATCTATCACTGGTATCCGAAAGTGACGGGACGGATGCTGAACGAGACACTGGGGCGCTTCCATTTCTGGGTCACGTTCCTTGGAGCTTACGCGATCTTCTTCCCCATGCACTATCTCGGGCTGCTGGGTGTGCCGCGCCGCTATCACGACATCGGCGGGACGGCATTCGTCCCGGCGTCTGCCCATGATCTGAATGCATTCATGAGTATCGCTGCGCTCATCGTCGGCTTTGCCCAGCTCGTATTTGTGTTCAACATGATCCGGAGCCTGTCCAAGGGCGAGGACGCCGGCGGCAATCCGTGGAACGCGACCACGCTTGAGTGGCAAACGCCGCAGACACCGCCGGCACATGGCAACTGGGGCAAGGAACTCCCGGTCGTCTATCGCTGGGCTTATGACTATAGCGTGCCCGGCGCAGCACGGGATTTCATCCCCCAGAATGAACCGCCGGCCAGCTTGACGCCGAAGGGAGCGCATCCATGACGGCCATCGTCCTGTTCATGGCTGGAATAGCGGCCATTGCGGGATGGTGGCTCTCGCAGCAACGGCTTGCGGCCAAGCCCTGGCTGGAGGAGGGGGCGGTTGGCGATTTTCCCGGCGGAAGTTCGATGTCGTTGCCGGCGGCGAAAATAGGTTTGGGTGTGTTTCTCGCGGTCGTCGGGTCGTTATTTGCGCTCTTCGTCAGCGCTTACTCCATGCGTATGCAATTGATCGACTGGCGGTCGCTGCCCGTGCCCGGGTTGCTGTGGTTCAACACCGGTGTTCTGATCGTGAGCAGTGGCGCGCTGCAATGGGCGCATGTTTCCGTAGATCGCGACGACAACGAAAATGTGCTGACCGGCCTGCTTGCAAGCGGCGTTTCCGCCGTTGTGTTCCTGATAGGTCAGTTGCTGGTGTGGCACCAGCTCAACATCGGGGGCTACTTTCTGGCGGCCAATCCAGCCAACGCCTTCTTCTATCTGATCACCGCGGTCCATGGATTGCACTTGCTCGGCGGTCTCGTGGCTTTGGGCAGAACCATCGTCAAGGCATGGCGCGGTGTTGAAATCCCGCAACTGCGTTTGAGTGTGGAATTGTGCACGATGTATTGGCACTTCCTACTCCTGGTCTGGTTGATCCTGCTCGCTCTGCTGACAGGCTGGGCGGACGAATTCGTCACCATCTGTCGCCAGTTGCTGACATAGGAAAGGCATCGATGCGATGGCAGAGACTGTGCTGGCAAACATCGAAAAGCGCCGAACGACGACCGCAGGCTGGCAAGGTATTGTCGCCGACTGGTCCTCGGATCAACGGGCATTCAAGAATGTATCCTGGGGAAAGGCCATGATGTGGATCTTTCTCCTCAGCGATACCTTCATCTTCGGTTGCTTCCTGCTGTCGTACATGACGGCGCGCATGTCCACGACGGTGCCCTGGCCAAACCCGAGTGAAGTCTTCGCTCTGACGATTGCAGGACAACACATCCCGCTCATTCTGATTGCCATCATGACCTTCGTGCTGATCAGCAGCAGCGGGACAATGGCTATGGCCGTCAATTTCGGCTACCGCCACGATCGCCGCAAAACGGCGATGCTGATGCTGGCGACAGCTGCGTTCGGTGCGACATTTGTCGGAATGCAGGCTTTCGAGTGGACCAAGCTGATCATGGAGGGGGTGAGGCCCTGGGAAAATCCGTGGGGGGCGGAGCAATTCGGCTCATGCTTTTTCATGATTACAGGATTCCACGGCACGCACGTAACGATTGGCGTGATTTTCCTGATCATCATTGCGCGAAAGGTCTGGCGCGGAGATTTCGAGACCGGACATCGGGGATTTTTCACAAGCAGGAAGGGAAACTACGAGATCGTCGAAATCACCGGCCTGTATTGGCATTTCGTCGATTTGGTATGGGTGTTTATCTTTGCCTTTTTCTATCTTTGGTGAGGGAAAACATGGCTGAAGTCACGCTACATGCAACGCCCCCTACATCCCCCGCGGCCCATGCCGAGGGACATCAGCATCCGATCAAGCTTTATCTCGTGGTCTGGGGATGGCTTTTTGTTCTGAGTACATGCTCTTACCTCGTCGACTACTTCAACCTGCAGGGGTATCTGAGGTGGTCTCTCATCGTGCTGTTCATGATGTTGAAGGCGGGCTTGATTGTTGCGGTCTTCATGCACATGGCGTGGGAGCGTCTGGCTTTGGCTTATGCCATCCTGCTCCCGCCATTGGTGTTGCTGGTTTTTGTCGGGATCATGGTGTTTGAATCGGACTACACGCTGTTGAGTCGGATCATTTTCTTCAAGACTGGGGCGTGAAGATGAGCGGGGGTCTCGTGCGCAAGGAGGACTTCCATGACCACATATATCATGCTTGCAAACTGGACTGATCAAGGTATCCAACACGTCAAGGACTCGCCACGTCGTCTCGACCTGGCGAAGAAAGCTCTCAAGGACATGGACGGAGAGTTCAAATCGTTTTTTCTGACCATGGGCGACTATGACATCGTCGCGGTTTACGAAGCGCCGGACGATGCCGTCGCCGCGCGCTTCAACTTGCAGCTGGGTATGCTGGGAAACATTCGAACGCACACATTGAAAGCGTTTCCCGAAACGGCTTACCGGGAGATCATCAAGTCGCTAGGCTGATTGCGGACCGGAGGCACGTCCGCGAGATGCCACGCGCCGGTCAAATGACATGTCGACGGGAAAGAAGGTCGAGATGGCGCCCGCTGGCGGAAAGTAGGCGGGACACAATTGCAGTGAAGACGAGGTAGTGCGCAGATGCAATTTACCGTTGGATTCAAGTTAAAGGGCAAGGCGGGCCATGTTGTCGTGGACGCCGAGGACGCGCTTGTCGCCGCTCTGAAAGTCAAGGCGGAGCTCCCGGAAGCGATGACGATGTATGTGCGCCCACAAAACCGGCGCGGCGACGCACGACACCCGTCACATGTGCCCGTCGACGAGCGCGCCGAGGATACTCATTGACGATAGGTTGGGATGAGCAAGCCGGTGCAAGTCATGGTTCGTTCGGGTGGTCATAGCAAACTCAAGCCGACAGCTTCAGTTGGCGCTGAAGCACAAGAAGGAAGTCACGATGTTTCGCGTGGCCGCGGCGTCATATGGCTGAGTAGATCCATCGGCAACGGAAAGACCACAGTCGATGATCGCTCGCCTGCAATGTCGTGCAACGCCGCAAAATAGCGCAGCTGCATCGCCTGCGGCTCCTGAGCAAGGATCCGGCCGGCCTCGACGAGCTTCTCGGCGGCTTGCTGCTCGCCTATCGCATTGATCACTTTCGCCCGCCGCAGCCGCTCCGCCTCGGCCTGCTTGGCGATGGCACGCACCATGTTTTCATTGAGGTCGATATCCTTGATCTCGATGTTGGTGACCTTGATGCCCCACGCGTCGGTTTGCTGATCGAGGATCTCCTGAATGTCGGCGTTGAGTTTGTCGCGCTCTGCGAGCATTTCATCCAGCTCATGCTTGCCGAGCACCGAGCGCAGCGTGGTCTGCGCTAACTGGCTGGTTGCGACCATGTAATTCCCGACCTTGATGATAGCACGTTCCGGGTCGACGATGCGGAAATAGAGAACGGCGTTCACCTTGACGGAAACGTTATCGCGGGAAATGACGTCCTGCGGCGGCACATCCTGCACCATCACCCTGAGATCGGCCTTCACCATCTGCTGCACGAACGGAATCAGGATGATGAGGCCCGGACCTTTCACGCCGGTGAAGCGTCCGAGTGTGAAGACGATGCCGCGCTCGTATTCTCGCAGTATGCGAATGGCGGAGGAGAGAAAGGCGATCACGATGATCGCGAGCAGCGAATAGGCTATGTAATCGAGCATCATCGTACACCTCCCTCGTCGGCGCTGAGTGCTGGCCGGCGACGCACCATCAGCGTCAGATCCGTGATGCTGGCGATCTCGACCGTCTCTCCGGGCTTGAATGTTTCCATGCCGCGGGCTCGCCAGCGCTCACCCTGCGTGAAGACGTGACCTTCGATGTCATTCCAGTCGAGAACTTCGGCGGGCAGGCCGCGCATGGCCTGCGCGCCGATTCGTGCCGGAGCTTTGCGGGCGCGCCGGAGCGAGCCGAGCACAATGAGAAGCAGTCCGATGAACATTGCCGTCACGATGCTGACGAGCGTCCATGACAGCCGGTATCCGGGCACTTCGATCCTGAACAACATCAACCCACCAAGAACCAGGGCAATGGCTCCGCCGAGGCCAAGAACCACGGTCGATCCATCCGGAGTCGATCGTCTCGATCGTCGCATCCGTTGTCGCCAGATGCCGTCTGTCGCCACCGGGAAGCTCCACGACGCGACCATCGACCTGTCTGAGCAGTTCGACCGGGTCGCGCGCAATGAGGTCGATAACATTCGCTTGCAACGCAACACTGGCGGAAAGACTAGCTGCCTCCCGGACAGCCTTCTCGGCCCAATCGGCGTTACGTCCTCGCAACTCGGCCAGGCTGCGGATAAAGGCGACAGCGTCGTTCGTCGCCTTCGCCATCATTGCATCCTTCGGCTCCGTTTGCTGGGCGCTATCTTTCTTGTCCTTGCCGTCTTTGTCAGGGGTGCTGCCCGGCAGGCCTGGCACCGGACTGCCCATTTGCACGGGCGTCGCGGCGCCCAGATTGGTGCCCGGCGCCATTGCGGCGATATGCGTTGCATAGAGGAGATAAGTGCCGGCGCTGGCGGCGTGTGCCCCGGGCGGAGCAACATAACCTATGACAGGAACGGGCGATGCCAGCACGTCGGCGATAGTCTCACGCATGCTGGTGACGAGACCGCCCGGCGTATTCAGGCGCAGAATGACAGCTTCGGCGCGCTGTTCGCTTGCCTTGGCGAGAGCGTCTTTCACGTAGCTGGCGGTTGCCGGTCCGATCGCTCCGTCGATTGCGATCGTCAGCACAAGTTTTCCACTCCCCTCCGCCGAGACAGGCGTGGTGGGGGAGACAGCCAGAGCGACAATCGCAATTGTCGCCGTAAGAGTGGCCTGTACGGTCTGCACAGCCTGGCCTCCCTTATCAAGATGATGTGGGGGGTCCTGGCAGAATCTCAATACGACGGGGATTGGCGAGCCGCCGCTCGCTGTCGAAACCAATGTGAGGGCTGCGCAAGACGAGAAGAATCGTCGATATTATCAGGCAGTCTCAATGACATAAGAAGTTCGCGGTTTCGATCCACGCCCTTGCTTCGCCTCCGAATATAATGGCGTGACCGCGTAGGCACGGCCTTCTTCATCGCGGCTCGATGAGCAAAGTTCTGTCATCGAACTGTTCGACGATCATGCCGACGGCCCGCGCCCCTCCGCCGGATCGCAAGAGGAGCGCTGGCCGTGTTTCAGTGATGGGCCGAAACGCTCTTGACGCACTCGGACAACAAATCACCTGACGCAGAATGGCTGACGTCGCCCAGACTGACGATACCGACCATCCGTTTACTCTTGTTGATCACCGGTAGCCTGCGGACCCGCAGTTTCTCCATGTGATGTACTGCCTTTGCGAGGTCATCGTCCTCCCGGCAACAATGGATACCTTCGGTCATCACATCGCGTGCCGTCGCGCGGCCGGCATCGAAGCTGTTCCTCGCGAGCCCTTTGCAGACAATGTCGCGGTCGGTCACCATCCCGATCAGGCGGTCGTCCTCGCCAACCGGAACGCAGCCAATGTCATGCCCCCGCATCAATTTCGCGAGCTCGGTGACAGGAGTGTCGGGGCTAACCCAATCGACACCTTTGTGCATCACCTCTTTGACTTTCATGGCGAACCTCCATTCCTAGAGTTCAGGTGAATTGATGCAATGCAGTATGTCTCGCCTCCCTCCATGTCCTCCAACTATACAATCAATTACGTGCGAGGTCGCAGAAGAAAAAATCATGCCTGCGCGATCAGACCGGACAAACGCGGCCGCTGTTTCAATCCACGCTCCTGAACAGCGCGCATTCGACGCAAGGCCGGGACCATCCACGGTTGCAAGTGGAAATGGAACCCAAATAATCCAAACGTGTCTCATTGGACAGGGAGCGGTCCTATCCACTAGTTTGGCAGGCGGCGGTGTTGCACACCTCCGGACGAGATCATTGGGAATGAAAGAGAAAAAGGATATCGTAGAAAACTGGTTGCCGCGTTACACCGGCACGCCGCTTGCTGAGTTCGGAGAGTATGTTCTCTTGACCAACTTCGACAACTACGTCGAATGGTTCGCCACGGCGTATGGCAGTTTGGTAAAGGGCGCAGATCGACCGATGCCCAATGCGACTGCCGATGGTATCACTCTGATTAACTTCGGCATGGGAAGCCCGAATGCTGCGACCGTGATGGATCTGTTAAGTGCCATCGCGCCGAAAGCCGTGTTGTTTCTCGGCAAATGCGGTGGGTTGAAACGCAAAAATAAAATTGGCGATTTGGTTCTACCGATTGCGGCTATTCGGGGCGAAGGCACCTCAAATGATTACTTGCCCCCGGAGGTTCCTGCGCTGCCCGCGTTCCAGTTGCAACGTGCGGTGTCGACCATGATCCGCGATCTCGGTCACGACTATTGGACCGGCACCGTGTACACGACCAATCGTCGTGTCTGGGAACATGATGATCGCTTCAGGGATATATTGCGTCGTACACGGAGCATGGCGATCGACATGGAGACCGCAACAATCTTTGCTGCGGGATTTGCCAATCACATTTCGACTGGCGCACTGCTTCTCGTGTCCGATCAGCCAATGATTCCCGAGGGTGTGAAGACCGAAGCGTCGGATCAGGAGGTGACCGCGAACTATGTCGAAAGGCATATCAGGATCGGAGTGGAGGCCCTGAAGCTTGTGCGGCGCCGCGGCCGCAGCGTCAAGCATTTGCGTTTCGAAGACGATTTCGATGCAGGGCATGAGACGTAAAGAGGCGTCGCACCGCTGCATCGACAATTAAGCAGCGGTACGATCTTTCCATTTGGGTCTGCGACGGCCGCCGCGGATCGTCGGACTAATCCTCAGTCATGCGCGCTAAAGCGGCCGTGCTGGGCGTTGGCCATCAGGCGCGCAAACTGCGCGTGACCCATATGAAGCAGCGTCTCGTGATCGCCAGCTTCCAGATAGACCTCCGGCTGCGCCTGGATGCTGTCGTCGACGATGATATCCAGCCCGTAGCATTTACCGACGGCAGGAACTGCACCGTGTGCGCAGTCGCGGAACAGCTGATGGATCTCGGTTTCATCTGCCATGTGGACATTGTCGCCGAGTGATGTTCTCAGGTCCGACAGGCGGAGGTGATGCGA
This sequence comes from Tardiphaga sp. 709, assembly GCF_032401055.1. Classification (NCBI taxonomy): domain Bacteria; kingdom Pseudomonadati; phylum Pseudomonadota; class Alphaproteobacteria; order Hyphomicrobiales; family Nitrobacteraceae; genus Tardiphaga; species Tardiphaga sp. 709. The sequence continues at coordinate 4,371,113 of NZ_CP135529.1, forward strand.
TGCGGGCAAGACGGCCAGTATATATTCGCCGTCGCGCCGCAACACGATGCCCTTGGCGAGGCGATCGCCCGAGATGTGGCATGCCTCAGCCGTGCCGGACGACGTCATGCGGAGTTCGTGCGGGATCACCTCGTATTGGATGTTTTCAGCGGCCAGGTATTTCTGCAGGGTGGGAGCAATGGTCATGGCGTGACCTCCGGGGCAAAATGCAAGCCATCCATCGTAAGGTCTTTGTCTGCAGACTCTCGCCGTGCGATGGGCGGCTGCGTGGTTGTAGGCTCAGCATAGGCCTCCCATCCGACAGCTGCAATTCGTTATCGGTGACCAACTCTCTCGCGAGATAAATCAGAATGCCCGCGCTGTCGGTGGTGACTGCGCGAGCGCCGCAATGGTTCTTCCCCAAACCGGGGGCTGCTGTCCATTTGTGCGCATGCGGGGATCGCATGAGGTATCAATCGAAATTACATATCCATTTCAAAAACATAGGGGGGCGAAGTTTTATTCTGAATGGCGTGCCATTTTCCAGAACGCACAGCATTCACAGACAGGCCGATCGACCACGATGTCATGTGGTGACGCGCATCTCCGCTTAATGTCACCCCGGGTTCAGCGCCGAAGTGTGTGGCGCGCGCAGTGTGTGCGGCCGGTTGGTTGCGAGGGCATGGTCGTCGGGCTAGCCTATGCGCAGGACAAGTCCAAAGGTGAGAGCATATGACCCCGCGCGAACGTCTCGACCAATTGCACCCGGAAATGACCGTATGGCGCAGGGATTTCCATGCGCATCCGGAGATTGGCTTTGAGGAGGAGCGCACCAGTGCGCTGGTGGCGGAGCGGCTGTCGGAGTGGGGTATCGAGGTGCATCGTGGCCTCGGCGGCACCGGCGTCGTCGGCGTAATCCGTGGCCGTCATCAGGCGGCGGGTAGCAACCGGGCCATTGGCTTGCGCGCTGATATGGACGCGCTGCCGATGGAGGAGGGCAACGGTTTTGCCCACCGCTCGCAGAATGCCGGCCGCATGCATGCCTGCGGCCATGACGGTCACACCACGATGTTGCTTGGCGCTGCGAAATATCTTGCCGAGACGCGCAATTTCGCCGGCACGGTGCATCTGATCTTTCAGCCGGCCGAGGAAGGGCTCGCTGGCGCCAAGGCGATGATGGACGACGGGTTGTTCGAGCGTTTCCCCTGCGATTCCATCTATGCGATCCATAACAGCCCGGACATGCCGCTCGGCACCGTCAAGGCGTTGACCGGCACGGCGCTGGCGGCGATCGATTATTTCAAGGTGACGCTGCGTGGCCGTTCCTCGCACGGTGCGCATCCGCATCAGGGTATCGATACGGTGGCCATGGCAGCGCAGGTGGTGAATGCGCTGAACGCGATTCCGTCGCGCCAGATCGATGCGCTGGAATCCGCCATCATCAGCATCGGCCAGATCCATGGCGGTACCTCGGACATCGTTCTGCCCGAGACGGTGGAGTTGCGCGGCTCGGTACGTACGCTGAAGCCCGAGGTGCGCGAACGCGTCGAGGAATTGTTCATGCGCGCGGTGACGCTGACCGCGCAGGCCTGCGGCGGCACGGCGGAGATCGAGTATCGCCACGCCTATCCGGCCACCATCAACACGGCCGACGAGACGGTGCGCGCGGCAGAAGCCGCGGCGGCGGTGCCGGGCGTTACCGAGGTGCTGCGCGAAGGCAATCCAATTCTTGCCGGTGAAGATTTCGCGTTCATGCTCGAACGCAACCGTGGTGCCTATCTGATGTTCGGGCAGCGCACCGCCGACAAGGGCGGCGTGCCCGTTCACAATCCCGGCTACGATTTCAACGACGATCTCTTACCGATCGGCGCGAGCTATCTCGCCGGGCTGGTGGAGCAAGAGCTCGCATAGACCGCGATCAACGCGATCTGAGCGGCGTGTCTACGCCGCGCCGCTCTTCGGAATGGTGCGGCCGATGACGCGCAAAAGGTCTGCGCGCACCGACTCGATGTGACGTTCAAGGAAACGGCAGGCGTCATCGATCTTCTGGCTGCGGCACAGCGCGATGAGTTCGGCGTGTTCTTTCTCAGCGATGCCCATCGCGGTGGTGGTCGAGAGTTGCATGCGCGTGTAGCGGTCGCTGGTTTGCAGCAGCGCCATCACGATCGTCTGTGTGCGCGGCTGCCGCGCCCGGACATACATCGCCATGTGGAAATCGGCGTTGAGCTGTCCCCATTCGCTGATATTGCCGGCGGCAATCGCCTTCTCGAAGCGGTGCTGGATGTCGTCGAGTGCAGCGAAGTCGTTGTCGACAAAATGCGGCGCGGACTGCGCCAGCATCCGTGGCTCGAGGATGACCCGGAGATCGAACACGTCGTTGATTTCGTCGAGCGACAGTTCCGAGACGATGGCGCCCTTCTGCGGGACGATCTTCACCAGCCCTTCGGCCTCAAGCTGAAACAGGGCTTCCCGCACCGGAATCCGGCTGACGCCATAGGCCTCGCCCAAGGCGTCCTGGCGCAACTGCGCGCCAGCCGGGTGGGTGCCGTCGAGGATGGCCTGGCGGAGTTGATCCGCGATCATGGCCGACAGGGTGCGGTGCTTTAGCGGCGCGCTCATTGATTTATCGAGCCTTTTCTCTGGATTTCGGCCGGATTGATCTCAGATCTCGTCCCGTCTTCGCTGCCGCACAAAAACTCCTCAAGGCGCGAATTTGTGCAAATCAGCGTTTGACAGGGAAATTGTATAAATTATACGATCCAAAAATCATATCACAATCGTGACAGCGGGGGCAGTTTATGAGTGACCAGACGATGTCGACGGCCCCGGCCATCGGAGCCCGCCGGGTCATCCTGGTGGCGTCCGCCGGGCTGCTGGCCTTCGAGCGGCTGGCTCTGATGGGCCTGATGTATCTGCTGACGGCGCTGATCCTGGTGAATGTCGTCACCCGCTATTCGCACTTCCCGATCTACTGGATCGATGAGTCGGCGGTGTATTCGGTGGTCTGGCTGACCTTCATCGGCGCCTCCGCGATGACCCGCCTGCGGCTCGACTTTGCGGTCACCATGATGACCGAACGTCTGTCGGCCAGAAGTCAGCAGATCTTCAAGATTATCGCCACGAGCACGGTGATCGTGTTCGGTGTCGGCCTGATCGTCACCTGCATGCTCTGGATGGACCCGATCGGCCTTGCGCAAGCAGGCTTCGACGCGAAGAAGTTCGCGGGCCAGACCTTCAATTTTCTCTACACCGAGCGCACCCAGACGCTGAACTGGCCGACATGGGTCCTCTATCTGACGCTGCCCATTTTCGCGGTGTCGATCACCATCCATGGCATTGCAGAATCTGCTCGAGGACCTCGGCCTCGTCGCCAAGGTGCCGCCGAAAGGCTTCCAGCTCTCCGAACTCGACGGGGTGAACTGATATGATCACCTTCGCCGCATTCACGGTGATCATGCTGGTCGGCGTGCCGATCGGTCTTTGCCTTTGCCTCGCCGGCTTCGTCTACATCATGGCGTCCGGCAATCCGGTGCTGTTCCAGTCCTATCCGCTGCAACTGTTCGGCGGCGTCGACAGCTACGGTCTGATCGCGATCCCGCTGTTTATCCTGATCGGCGAGATTATGAATGGCGGCGGCATCACCAAGCGCATCGTCGACATGGCGATGGCCTTTGTCGGCTCACTGAAGGGCGGACTGGCTTACGTCAACATTCTCGCCAATATGTTCATCTCCTCCATTCTCGGCTCGGCGACCGCACAGGTCGCGATCATGGCGCAGATCATGGTCCCGGAAATGGAAAAGAAAGGCTACGACAAGACCTTCGCTGCCGGTCTCACCGCCTACGGCGGCATGCTCGGCCCGATCATTCCGCCGTCGGTAATGTTCGTGGTCTACAGCGTGCTGGCGCAGGTGTCGGTCAGCGACATGTTGATCGCGGGCATCATTCCCGGTGTCATCCTCACAGTGATGTTCTGTGTCGTCATCGCGCTGATGGGCTACGTCTACAACTATCCGCGTGCGGACTATCAGACGCCGAAACAGCGTGTGATGACCATCCTGCGCACCTCGCCGACACTTTTGATTCCCATCGTCATCGTCGGCTCCATCCTTGGCGGCCTTGCGAATGCGACAGAATCGGCTGCGGTCGGCGCAGTCGCTGCTGCTGTTGTTGGCAAATACTGGACCAAGGAATTCGAGTGGTCGCAGCTACCGCAGATGATGCTGCGCTCCGGTATCTATTCGGCGATCGTGCTGTTTCTTGTGGCCGCGGCCGCCGTGTTTTCCTGGGTCTTGATCTTCGGCAAGGTGCCGCAGGAGACCGCCGCCTGGATCCAGACTGTTGCCAAGGATCCGATCAGCTTCATGCTGATCTGCAATGTCATCCTGCTGGTCATCGGCACGGTGATCGACGGCGTGCCCGGCCTGATCATGACCGTGCCGATCCTGCTGCCGGTGGCGACCGAGATCTACCACATCGACCCGCGTCACTTCGGCGTGGTCGTCGTGATCAATCTCGTGCTCGGATTGCTGTCGCCGCCGGTCGGACTCTGTTTCTTCGTCGCCGCCGCCGTCACAGGCGCCAAGCCCGGCAAGATGTTCATGGTGACGCTGCCGTTCTTCTTCATCTCCTGCATCCTGTTGGTGCTGCTCTCCCTCTATCCGTATCTGTCTCTCGCCCTCATCAAGTAAGCCCCATACCCATCAAGGAGCCTCTGTCATGACCATCTCACGTCGTCGCTTCCTCGCCGCATCGGCAGCTGCTTCGGTGTTTGCGCCGTCGCTCGCATTGGCGCAGGCCAAGGAGCTGCGTCTCGGCCTGATCACGCCGAACGGCCATTCCTGGAACAAGGCTGCGCTGAAGCTCGCCGATCAACTCAAGGAAGAGACCAAGGGCCGTCTCACCATGACGGTGTTTCACTCCGGCCAGCTCGGCAACGAAGCAGCGATGATGCAGCAGTTGCAGACCGGCGCGCTCGATATGGGCTTTATTCAGGCTGCCGAACTCGGTTCGCGCGTGCCGCATATCGCGGCGATCAACGCGCCCTATATCGTGCGCTCCACGCCAGCCGTGGCGAAATTCGTGCGTCATCCGGCGGCAGTCAAACTGTTCGACGTGCTTCCTGCGGAAACCGGCACCATCGGCCTCGGCTGGGGCATCACCGGCATGCGCGCGGTTTTCGCGGTCAGGGATCTCAACACGCTCGCTGACATCAAGGGCATGAAGCTGCGTATCAATCCGACGCCGGTCTATCGCGACTTCTACTCATCGCTCGGCGCCGCACCGACGCCGATTCCGACGCCGCAGGTGTTCGACGCCATGTCGAACGGCCAGGTCGATGGTCTTGAAGCCGATCTGGAATTCTCCTGGAACCAGCGCTTCGACAAGGTGTCGAAGTCGATCCTGCAGATGAATGCCGTCTTCATGCCGATGGCCGCGGTCGTGTCCGGCCGCGTCTGGCAGTCGCTGCCCGCCGCCGACAAGGAGCTGATCACCAAGGCGGTGAAGTCGACGCTTGATGCGCAGATCGACGAATTGGCTGCTGGCGAGCCGGCACTGATCGAGAATTTCAAGGGCACGTCGGTGCCGGTGCGTCAGGTGGCCGTCAAGGATACCGAAGCCGTCATCGCCGAATTCGACAAGATCTGGCTGCCCAAAGCGCCTGTGCTCGCCGAGCTGCGCAAGGTCGGCGCGACGATCTGATCCTCAATTCCACCCCATCGTCCTCATCAACCGGCGCGCTATGCGCGCCGGCATCACACGGAGTTTTGCCATGAGTCCCCGTATTTCCTGGGAAGGTGTCTTCCCCGCAGTCACTACCCAATTCCATGACGATCTGTCGCTCGACATCGACGCCACCGCGAAGGTCATGGACGGCCTGATCCGCGACGGTGTGTCCGGCCTGATCATCTGCGGCTCCGTCGGCGAGAACACCTCGCTGGAGCGCAAGGAAAAGATCGCGATCATGGAAGCGGCCGAGTCGGTCGCGAAGGGCCGCGTGCCCGTGCTCTGCGGTATCGCCGAATTCACCACGGCCTTTGCCGTGGATACCGCGAAGGAAGCCGCACGCGTCGGGATCGATGGCATCATGGTGATGCCCGCTTTGGTCTATTCGTCCAAGCCGCACGAGACTGCCGCGCACTTTCGTTCGGTCGCCACCGCCACCGATCTGCCGGTGATGCTCTACAACAACCCGCCGATCTACAAGAACGATGTCACCCCCGACATTCTCGCTACGCTGGCCGATGTCGACACGGTCGTCTGCTTCAAGGATTCGTCAGGCGATACACGCCGCTTCATCGACACGCGCAATATGGTCGGCGACCGCTTCGTGTTGTTCGCCGGCCTCGACGACGTGATCGTTGAGAGCGTGGCGATGGGCGCCGTCGGCTGGGTGTCCGGCATGTCCAATGCGTTCCCGCGCGAGGGCGAGACGCTGTTCCGTCTGGCCAAGGCCGGACGACTCCAAGAGGCGATGGCGATCTATGAGTGGTTCATGCCGCTGCTGCATCTCGATGCGCGCCCGGATCTCGTCCAGTGCATCAAGCTGTGCGAAAACATCATGGGCCGCGGTACCGCACTGACCCGGCCACCACGTCTGGCGCTGCTGCCGCATGAAAAAGCGGAAGTGGAGGGAATCATGACCAAGGCGCTGCGTCACCGTCCGATGCTGCCGGATGTCGGCCTCAAGGCAGCTTAACGACTCGTCGCTATCTGAAATTTATCGGCGCGTCAGTCGTGGCGCGCCGATGTCTTATGTAGCGATGCCTTCGCACAGCTAGACATCTTCGTCGTCGCGATCGCGTTTCGGTGTGGCGATATCGCCGTCTTCCTCGTCGTCGTCAGGCCGCGGCGGCGCGGGGACGGGTTTTTGCTTGTCGTCCTTGGCCGGTTTGTCGTCGCGGGCTCCGCCCACTCGTCCGCTCATCATTTTCCCCGCCGGATTGCTTGTGTTGACCTCATTCTGACCGTGATTGAAGCAGATATTGCCGTAATCCCGCAATTGCCCTGTGTTTTTCCGCATGACCGTGTAAACGGGGGCAGATCCTGCCCGCTTTGAAATCGGGCGAGATCTTGTTCTGGAGTGACGATGAAAAAACCGAAGTTAGAGCTCGAAGAACCGCAGGCGCGCAAATTCGTTCGCGCCGACAGGGCGCCGACCGAAGGTTATTCACTGGTGGTGGATGGCCATTTCAAATCCCATCACGATACGGTCGAAGCCGCGGAAGAAGCCGGCATGAAGCTGAAGAACCAGTTTCAGATGCTTCAGATCCAGGTCTACGATTCTGCGACCAAGACCCGTACCATGATCGAATGGCCTGCGCCGAGCGCGGCCTGAGATAGATCAGACCCTGCGAAAGCAGGTCCTGCGATAGTCAGGTCCTGCGGCCGCCGCTGCGCTGATCGGCGAGCCACGCTGCCAGGGCCTGTGCTTTTTCCGTCGATTTGCTTGACGATGTCTTGCTCGAAGACGTCTTGCCCGATTTCGTTGCGGTCTTCTTCTTGGCCGGCGCGGGGGGCGATACCGCTTCGCGGGCAAGGCGCATGGCCTTCAGTCGGGCCATGTTGTCGAGTACCGCTTTGGCCGCGGCGTCGCGTTCGGATTTCGTCGCTTTGTCGTCAGTTGGCATCAGCTCGTTTTCTTTTTTCTGGTAGCTTTCGGTTTGGGTTCGGGCGGGTTGGCCAGTTCTTCGGCTTCCCTGGCAAGGCGAAGCGCGCGCAGTTCCTCGGTCCGCTTGCGGATAGCGACATCGGCGGCCGCAATGTCGGCCATCGCCTTCACGCCTTCAGCTTCCTGCGCCGCCTTGCGGGCGAGCCGGATTTCCTTCAGTTCTGCGGGTGTCTTCTGTTCCTGTTCGGTGTCCATCAACGCCTCGGGTTAGGCCGCGCGATCGGCGCGCAGCGAACTCTGTGTCATTCTTATCACGTAGATATAGGAAGCGGCACCCCTGCTGCCACCTAACTGGCCGCTGCAGTTAATCGCTTTGTGCCGGAAATGCGGCGAATTCGACGCGAATGAGGCCAGGTTGCGTCCGTCAGGCCTTCCTGAGACAATCCGGTGGTAATCCGGACTGCAAGAATCTCCATGATCCGCACACTATTCAACGATGGCGCCGACAACCTGCGCGGCCGCATCATCGCTATCTACGCCATTCTGATCCCGGCCAATGTGCTGGCCTGGATATGGGCCCTGATCGCCTTCCGCGACCAGCCGGTTCTGCTGGGCACCGCGCTGCTCGCCTACACCTTCGGCCTGCGCCACGCCGTTGACGCCGACCACATTGCGGCCATCGACAATGTGACGCGCAAGCTCATGCAGTCCGGCAAGCGGCCGCTGTCGGTGGGCCTGTTCTTCTCGCTCGGCCATTCCACCGTAGTGGTCGTGGCATCCGTCTTCGTGGCGCTGGCAGTGTCGGCGCTGCAGGACAAATTTGCGAACTTCAAGGAAATTGGTGGCCTTATCGGCACCAGCGTTTCGGCCTTCTTCCTGCTGATCGTGGCAGTGGCCAATATCTTCATTCTCGTATCGGTGTATCGGCTGTTCAAGGCGGTGAAGCGCGGTGAGCGTTTCATCGATGAAGATCTCAATGTTTTGCTTTCGCAGCGCGGCGTCATCGGCCGCATGCTGCGTTCGGTCTTCGCGGTGATCTCGAAGAGCTGGCACATGTATCCGCTCGGCATCCTGTTCGGCCTCGGCTTCGACACCGCGACTGAAATCGCGCTTCTGGGTATCTCCGCCTCGCAAAGCGCCGATGGCATGTCGATGTGGTCGATTCTCGTGTTTCCCGCACTGTTCACGGCGGGAATGTCGCTGGTCGATGCGACGGACTCGGTGCTGATGGTGCGTGCCTATGGCTGGGCTTTCGTGAAGCCGATCCGCAAGCTGTATTACAACATGATCATCACGCTGGTGTCGGTGATCGTGGCGCTGGTGATCGGCGGTGTCGAGGCGCTGGGTCTGATCGGCCGCAAGCTCGACCTGTCGGGCAGCTTCTGGGACGGCATCGAGGCGCTGAACGAGAATTTCGGCGCGCTCGGCTATCTCATCATCGCGATTTTCATCCTGAGCTGGATGATCTCGGTGATCGTCTATCGCGTCAAAGGCTATGACGACATCGAGGTACGGGTTCACGAGGCCTGATGCGGCGTCGCTATTTGGGCGTCATCTTTTCCAGCGCTGCGCGCTTCCACAGATCCCAGGCCCGGCCATGGATCTGGTCGATCACAGCCAGCGTTTTCTGGCTTTCCTCGCCCAGCAGATAGCTCACGGATCCGCCAAGCGCGAGCGCCTGCGACTGCAGCTGCGCATTGACGTTGCTGTAATGGGCGCGAAACACTGCCATCGGAATCGTGCCCGCCACGACGACGCTGCCATGGCCCCGCATCAGCGCGACACTGCGGTCGCCGAGCGTACTGGCCAGCGCCTTGCCCAACTGCGCGTTGCTGACCAGCATGTTGCTCATGCCGGCGCTGTCTCGAATCTCGAACACCGGCACGTCGGGAAACAGGAAGGCGCCGAGGTGGAACACCGGCCGCAGCGGCGTGCTGCTGACGCTGAAGGGGATGATCCCGGGCGAATGCGTATGGACGACAGCTTTGACGTCGGGCCGGGCCTTGTAGATTTCGCTGTGGATGAAGCGTTCGAGAAAGCTGGCGCGTCCCTTCGCATCGACGGGATTGGAGTCGAGGTCGTATTCCATGATGTCGTCGGCGGTGACCAGGGCCGGAGCCACGGAGCGCCCCATCAGGTAGCGATTGGGATCGGTCGGGTGGCGCATGCTGACATGGCCGAAGCCATCGATCACATTGAGGTCGGTGAGGACGCGGTTCGCCACCACGAGGTCTTGCATCAACGCTGGATCGACGGGGCCGGCAGATGTTGGTGCTGGGGGCTGTGCTGCGGTTTGTGCGGAGGCCGGTTGCAGGGAGAGTGCGAACACCATTGCCAGCAGCATTGGCGCAGCCGATCGTGTCGACGCCATTGTAGTCTCCCCCTGTCGAGTGGCGGGTTGGTCCGCCTTGCTCGCTATATCATGCAGCCAGCACCGGGCCGCCAGCTTTCTTCCACGCATCGATGCCGCCGTCCAGATGCGCGGCATTGTCGATCCCCGCATCCTTCGCGGCAGTGACCGCCATGGCCGAGCGTTCCCCAAAGGCACAGAAGAACACGATGCGGCGCTTGGTGGCAGTGGCGACCTCGCGCAGCATGCCGCCGGGCTTGAGGCTGTCCGATATCGACGGGTAGGGCGCATGCAGCGCACCGGCGAGCACGCCGTGCTTGGCGCGTTCGCCGCTCTCGCGCAGGTCAACCAGCAGGATGGCGGGATCGCCGAGATGGGCAATGGCCTCCCGCGGAGACAGCGCCAGGCCTTGCTTCTTCAGCGCGTCCGGCTTCAGTCCGACCTTCATATTGGCCGGGATCACCACATCCATCAGTTTCGGGTTCGGCAGGTTGAGCTTGCCCATTAGCTCGATGTAGTCCTCCACGGACTTCACCTGCAGCCGCGGATTGTAGCGCTTCTCTTCGCCGATGGTGCTGACGGTGTCGCCCTTGTAGTCGTGCGCAGGGAATACCATCGTCTCGTCGGGCAGCTTGAGCAGGCGGTTGAACAGTGAATCATACTGCGCCCGCGCGCTGCCGTTCTGGAAATCCGTGCGGCCGGTGCCGCGGATCAGCAGCGTGTCGCCGGTGAAGACGCGGTCGCCCATTAGATAGCTGTAGGAGTCATCGGTGTGGCCGGGCGTATACATCACGTCGAGCTCGATGCCCTCGATCGTCACCTTGTCGCCGTCGCTGACACGCATGGCGACGACGTCCGCCTTGCTCTGATCGCCCATGATGGTGACGCAATGGGTGCGATCGCGCAGTTCGGCGAGGCCGGTGACGTGGTCCGCATGGAGATGCGTATCGACCGCCTTCACAAGCTTCAGGTCGAGCTCGCGCAGCAACTGGCAATAGCGATCGACCTTTTCCAGAACAGGATCGAGGATCAGCGCCTCGCCGCCGTGGCGGCTGGCAAGCAGGTAGCTATATGTGCCGGACACACTGTCGAACAACTGACGGAAGATCATGGGCGCACCGATTCTGCGTGGTCGATCCTTCTTCAGATCTGGTATTCGTCAGAATATTAACCCATTTGGCGGCGTTTGGACGACCTCTTTCTTCTCTTGTTCGTGAACGCAACTTCGGGATACTGCCCGCAGCAGTGAGGGCCTGATGGCGGAATATGTGGTCGAATTCGGTCGGGACGGCCGACGTGTGGAAGATGATGGCCGGCTCGATGCCGCAGCTTTCCATCGCAACCACGAGGCGATCTGGCGGGTTCTTGCGACTTTCCTGCAGCAGGCTTGCGGCGATGTCGTGGAAGTCGGCAGCGGCACCGGCCAGCACGTCATTCACTTCGCTGGACAAACGCCCGACATCACCTGGTGGCCGAGCGATCTCAACGACGCCCATCTGAAAAGCATCGCCGCCTGGCGCACCCATGCGGCGCAATTGACCAATGTCAGGCCGCCGCTGCGGATTGATCTGACCGATCCGGCATGGTGCCCGGAGATGGAGAACGGCAACGGCCCGGGCGCTCTCCTCGCGGTGTTCTGCGCGAATGTCGTCCACATCGCGCCATGGCCCGTCGCGGAAGGTTTGATCGCGGGCGCTGCAAAATATCTGCGGCCGGACGGGCGTCTCTTTATCTACGGCCCGTTCAAGCGCGGCGGCAAACATACGGCGGTGAGCAATGCCGTGTTCGACACCAGCCTGCGCGACGGTAATCCTGAATGGGGCGTGCGCGATGTCGAGGAGCTCGAGCGCGTTGCGCAGGGCGTCGGCCTCGGGCTGGCAGAGATCATCGAGATGCCGGCCAACAATCTGATTCTGGTCTTCGATCGGTCGCCCGACTGATCAGCGCATGGTGCGTGCGCGCTGGCGTGTGTTGATCTGCCGCAGGGCCGTCGTCATAGTTGCGCGGAACGAAGGCCCCGGGACGAACCGGGCCACATCCGGGCGGATTTCCCCATGATCGACGCGGCTACCCCAGAGATACACGATGACGCGCGCGCACGCTCCAACGTGATCAGGCTGGCGGCGGCGCAGGCGCTGGGCGGCGCCAATTCGGCTGTCATCTTTGCCACCGGCGCCATCGTCGGCGCCACGCTGGCGCCGAGCGTGTCGCTCGCGACGGTGCCGATCTCGGTCTATGTCGTCGGCCTTGCCTGCGGAACACTACCGGTCGGCATGATCTCCCGCGCCTATGGTCGCCGCGTCGCCTTCATCATCGGCAGTGGCGCCGGTGCGATCTGCGGGCTGCTCGGCGCCATCGCGATCCTGAAAGCATCATTCGCACTGTTCTGCTGCGCGACATTCTTCGGCGGCTTCTACGGCGCTGTCGCGCAGTCCTATCGCTTCGCCGCGGCCGATGGCGCCAGCCCGTCCTATCGCCCGAAGGCCGTCTCCTGGGTGATGGCAGGTGGCGTGTTCGCCGGCGTGCTCGGTCCGCAGCTCGTGCAATGGACCATGGATATCTGGTCGCCCTATCAGTTTGCCGCGAGCTTCGCAGCGCAGGCGGTGGTTGCCCTGATCGCGATGGCGCTGCTCTCCACGGTGGATGCACCGAAGCCTGCGCCCGCGGACATGCATGGCGGTAGGCCGCTGCTGGAGATCGTGCGGCAACCGCGCTTCATCGCAGCCGCAATTTGCGGCGTGGTGTCCTATTCGATGATGAACCTCGTGATGACCTCGGCGCCGCTGGCGATGAAGCTTTGCGGGCTCACGCTGAGCGATTCCAATTTCGGCCTGCAGTGGCACATCGTGGCGATGTACGGGCCGAGCTTCTTCACGGGATCTCTGATCGCGCGCTTCGGTGCATCGAAGGTCGTCGCCGCAGGGCTGGCGCTGGAGGCGATCGCCGCGGTGATCGGCATCGCAGGTATCAGCGCGATGCATTTCTGGATCTGTCTGGTCGTGCTCGGCCTCGGCTGGAATTTCGGTTTCATCGGCGCTTCCGCGCTGGTGCTGGAAACCCATCGGCCGCAGGAGCGCAACAAGGTGCAGGCGGTCAACGACTTCCTGGTGTTCGGTCTGATGGCGGTGGGCTCATTCTCGTCCGGCCAGTTGCTGGCGAATTACGGCTGGTCGACAGTCAATGCTGTGGTTTTCCCGCCGGTCGTTCTCGGGCTCGTGGCGCTGGTCATGGCCGGTTTCATCAAGCGCCGCGCGGTGCAGCAGGCTGCGGCGTTTCCCGATCCGGCGGTCTAGCCAAGGCGCATCACACAGTTGCCGGCCGGGCGATCAACATCGTCCCAAGCCGGCATTTGCGAACGATACTCCAGAGACGTCCGGACGTCTCAGGCCGATCCTGTGTTTCCAGTGATCGAGGCAGCCACCAGTCCCTGGGTGATGCCTTGTCCGCTCAGCAGGCGGGCAGCCGGACTTCTTGTCTCGGGAAAGATGGCCAGCAAGGTGTTTGACCCTTTCACCTCAGACCATCCAAGCTCCTGCGCGTGAACCGCAGCACGCTGGGACACACGCTCAAATGCAGCCGTCGGCTGGCCATTCTTGCCGGTCTCGATCATGAGATTTTTCAGTTCCTTATCGAGGTAGCGGATCAGGTCGGCTTTCAACGTGACGAAATCGGCATTGCAATCCCGCAGCACTGCCGCGGCATCGGCGTCGTCGACCAGCGCAACAGGTGCTCCAACGTTGCATATTGATGGCCTCTCTGGTCGGCATAGTCGATAGCGCGTCGCCGTGTCGCGTGAAGCGCGGGCGAAAGCGGCAGCGTCGAGAGGTCGATAAGGGCGTTGGCACCTTTCAGCCTCTTCACTGGATCGAGGGTTGCTAACAGCTTCTGCTTTTCGCTGATCGGCAGGACGATATGCGAGGCGATGACGTCGGCAACCCGCCCGGGGTCGAGGGTTCTCTCCAGCGGCGGCCAAATCGGTGGCACGCGCATGTCATGAGCCGAAACGTAGCTCTCGAACCGTTTGACTGCCTGCTGGATCAGTTCGGGTTCATCGGGAATAGGACCCTCACTCACGCCTGCAACGTCGACTCTATACGAGCCGGTCTCGCCTACGAAACGCCGAATCACGACGCGTTGACGTCCCTGTGCCAGAACCCTGAGCGTGCCGTCATCGAGCCTTTGAATTTCAAGCAACTGGGCGAGAACGCCGATGTCGTAGATGTCCTCGAAGCCAGGTTCGTCAACAGTTTCGTTCTTTTGAATAGCAAGCACGACCTCCCGCTGTCGCGCGAAGGCATATTTCAGAGCGAGTATTGTTTTCTCCCGTCCGACAAAAAGCGGGTAGGTCGCTGTCGGGAATGGAACGAGATCTCTCAGCGGAATGGCCGGGTAGCTTGATATTCCGCTTTGAAGCTTGATAGTCGGCGTTTCCCGCGAAGTTCGACCGGCCTGCAGCATCGCCGACAAGGTATTCCAGTCAGCGACACCCAATATTCTCGATATCAACTCCAGGCTTTCGCTGTGACTGATCGTGATGGCTTTGGTGGTGAGGTTTTCGCGCAGGGTCTGTGCCATAGCCCTTGCATCGCGAAAATCGCGCATCTGTTTCGTCCTTTGCATGAGCGAACCAGGAGGCATCAGGTGGTTGCGTTGCTGACCCGGTCGCTCGGACAAAGGGTGTCGGCAAAGGAAGTGATACGTTCACCGTCCCGTTCAGGGCGCAACCGGCAGGTCGTATCAACCAAGATAAAATTGGCTCAAACGCGTCGAGCTGTCAATGAGTGCAGCTGTCGGCTGCCTTCACGCGGTAGTGAGACTTGTATCAGTCCACATCGGCCAATTGGTCCGCAGTCTCGAAGGCGTCGCGCGGCCATGAGATTTGCACCACCGCGCCGTGATCCGGAAAGACACGATTGCTGAAAGTGACTCTGGCGCCGGTGCGCTCCAGCAGCGTGCGCGCAATGAATACGCCGAGGCCGAGGCCGCGATGTTCGCCCTCCTCGGCGGGGCGCCGGCGCGACAGATAGGGCTCGCCGATTCGCTTCAGCAGGTCCGGCGGAATGCCCGGGCCATCGTCCGAGATCGAGATCACGATACTTTCCGCATTCCACCAGGCGTTCACCTCGACCTGCTCCCGCGCGAAATCGACCGCATTCTCCAGAATGTTGCCGACGCCGTAGAGGATCGCCGGATTGCGCATGCCGGCCGGTTCGGGGGCGTTGGCGACGGCGATACGTATCTTGATGGCAATGCCAAAGTCGCGATGCGGCGCCACGGCCTCCTCGATCAGCTGCGAGAGCGGCATGCGGTCGAATGGCGCGCCGCTCGAATTCAGCTGCGTGATCTTGGACAGAATCTCGCGGCAGCGCTGCGCTTGTTCGCGGACGGTCTTCAGGTCGTCGGCGAGTTCCGGGTTGTTGTGAATGTTCTTCTCAAGCTCCCGGGAGATCAGGAAGATGGTCGAGAGCGGCGTTCCCAATTCATGCGCGGCTGCGGCGGCGAGACCGTCGATCTGGGTCAAATGCTGCTCGCGCGTCAGCACCAGTTCGGTGGCGGCGAGTGCGTCTGAAAGCTTGCGGGCTTCCTCGGTGACCTGAAACGCATAGAGGCTGGTTACGCCGATGGCGGTCAGGATCGAGAACCAGACGCCGAGCAGATAGATCTGCGGCAGCACCAGCGGTTCTGCGGAGTCCCACGGTAACGGCAGATGAAAGAAGGCCAGCACGGTGGCAGAGGCTGCCGCGAGAACGCCGAGCGCGATGGTGAACCGTGTCGGCAATGCTGTCGCGGAGATCAGCACCGGTGCCAGAAACAGGAACGAGAACGGGTTTTGCAATCCGCCGGTGCAGTAGAGCAGGCCCGCGAGTTCGATGATATTGAGCGCGAGCAGGGCTGCCGCGAAGAGCGGTTCCAGCCGGTGGACCGGATTGAACAGCGTCTGCAGCACGAGATTGAGGGTCGCCGACAGGCCGATGATCGTCACGCAGGGAATGATCGCGACGTCGTATTCAAGGCCCTGGACTACGACGAAGATCGCCGCCAACTGGCCGAGCGCAGCGAGCCAGCGCAAACGCAGGATCGTGTCGAGACGAACATAACGGCGCGGCTGGCGAAAGTCGGAGGCGGAAATATCGGTCATATCAGGACATTAGACGTCTCAGGCGATGACCACAAACCCATGCGGGCTGCGGCCACTTGAAGCGCCCAAGCTTGCCTTCGCCGCCACAATGCCGCATGGAACGGCAGCAATGACGATTGAAGGCACCAAGTCAGGTCATGCGGCGACGGTTGATCGCAATGCTGCGGCGGCGATCGACGTCGCTCATCTCGTCAAATTCTACAAGACCAACTGCGCCGTGAACGACATCTCGTTCAAGATCGCGCGCGGCAGTATCACCGGCCTCCTGGGCGGCAATGGCGCTGGCAAGACCACCACCATCGCCATGATCATGGGGCTGACGCTGCCGACCTCGGGAAGGGTCTCGGTGCTCGGCTGCGCGATGCCGGCGCAATCAGCCGAAGTACTCGGTCGGATGAATTTTGAAAGCCCTTACGTCGATATGCCGATGCGGCTCACGGTCCGGCAAAACCTCACCGTGTTCGGAAAACTCTATGCCGTGCCGGACCTCAAGGGCCGCATCGCGCAACTGGCTGAAGATCTCGACCTCACCGATTTTCTCGACCGCGCCAGCGGCAAGCTCTCCGCAGGCCAGAAAACCCGTGTTGCGCTTGCCAAGGCGCTGATCAACGAGCCGGAATTGTTGCTGCTCGATGAGCCGACGGCCTCGCTCGACCCGGATACGGCCGACTGGATCAGGCGACATATCGAGACCTATCGTAGCAACCACAACGCCACGATCCTTCTGGCGTCGCACAACATGCTGGAAGTCGAGCGGCTATGCGACCGCGTCATCATCATGAAGAAGGGCCACATCGAGGACGACGACACCCCGGAGCAGATTCTGCTGCGCTATAACCGTACGACGCTGGAAGACGTGTTCCTCGACGTCGCGCGCGGTCGCGACCGGGAGCAGGCGCCATGAGCCTCGTAGAGCGGTCACACGGCATCGCCATGTATCGCATCAATGCGATGGTGCTGCGCTACTGGTATCTGTTGGTGTCGTCGTGGCCGCGCATGTTGGAACTGGTCTATTGGCCGGCGCTGCAGATCATCACCTGGGGCTTCCTGCAGAATTACATCTCGCAGAATGCCGGGTTCTTCGCCCAGGCCGGCGGCACGCTGATCGGCGCAGTGATCCTGTGGGACATCCTGTTTCGCGGCCAGCTTGGCTTCTCCATCTCCTTCCTTGAGGAAATGTGGGCGCGCAATCTCGGTAACCTGATGATGAGTCCGCTGAAGCCGATCGAGTTTCTGATCTCGCTGATGATCATGAGCCTGATCCGCCTCGCCATCGGCATCATCCCGATGGTGATTCTCGCAATGTTCTTCAAATTCAACCTGTTCGCGCTCGGCCTGCCGCTGATCGCGTTCTTCTGCAACCTGATCTTCACCAGCTGGTCGCTCGGTATCTTCGTGTCGGGTCTGGTGCTGCGCAACGGCCTCGGCGCCGAGAGCATCGTCTGGACGCTGATGTTCGGGCTGATGCCGCTGGCCTGCGTCTACTATCCAGTCTCGGTGTTGCCGGCCTGGCTGCAATATATCGCCTGGGCCTTGCCGCCGACCTATGTGTTCGAGGGCATGCGGGCGCTGCTGTTCGATCACACCTTCCGCGCCGACCTGATGTTGACTGCGCTGGCGATCAACGTCGTGCTGTTTATTGTTTCATTCGCGATATTTCTTGGGCTTTTGAACAGCGCCAGGCGCGCCGGAACGCTGATCTCCGGCGGCGAATAAGACCATTTATCAAGGGATAACCGCCGTTTTTACCGCCAATGGCCTGAAAGCCATGCGTGCGGCGCATTGACGCTTTCTTACGCAGACACCAGTATATACTGCAGCGCAAAAGCGGATGCTAAACGAGTGAGGACAGATGCCGATAGGTGAATTTGGCAGGCCGCCAGCCCTGCCGTCCGAGACGAGCCCGGCTCTGACCACCCCGATGTACTGGATGTATGAGATGGCCTACGCGTCGCTCAATCCGGCGCGCGCGATGACAGACGCTACCAGGATGCTGTTTCAGAATCCGCTGAACCCGTTCTCGCGAACCGAGTTCGGTAAGTCGGTGACCGCGGGCTGCGAATTGTTCGAACGCACCACACGTCGCTACGGCAAGCCGGAATGGGGTCTCCACGATACTGAAGTGAACGGCGTACGCACGCCGATCGAGATCCGCTCGGTCTGGGAAAAGCCGTTCTGCCGTTTGTTGTATTTCGATCGCAAGCATCCGCGTCCGCTGCGCGCACCGCAGCCACGTGTGTTGATCGTGGCGCCGATGTCCGGTCACTACGCGACATTGCTGCGCGGTACCGTCGAAGCCTTCCTGCCGACCCATGAGGTCTACATCACCGACTGGTCGGATGCGCGTCAGGTGCCGCTGGCCGCGGGCCGCTTCGATCTCGAAGACTACATCGACTATGTGATCGAGATGTTCCACGTGCTCGGTGGTAACGTCCATGTGCTCGCGGTCTGTCAGCCCGCGGTGCCGGTGCTCGCCGCCGTGTCGGTGATGGAGGCCGAGAACGATCCCTATGTGCCCGTCTCGATGACGTTGATGGGCGGCCCGATCGATACGCGCCGCAATCCGACTGCTGTGAACAATCTCGCTGCCGAAAAGGGCATGGATTGGTTCCGCAACAACGTGATCACCAAGGTGCCGTTTCCGCATCCAGGCATCATGCGCGACGTCTATCCAGGCTTTTTGCAGCTCAGCGGCTTCATCAGCATGAATCGCGACCGCCACGTGGAAGCACACAAGAAGCTGTTCGAGAATCTTGTGAAGGGCGATGGCGATCTCGTCGACAAGCATCGCGAGTTCTACGACGAATATCTGGCGGTGATGGATCTGACAGCAGAGTATTACCTGCAAACGGTCGACACGGTGTTCGTCAAACACGCGTTGCCGAAGGGAGAGATGACCCATCGCGGCAAGCCTGTTGATCCCTCGAAGGTCGTCAACGTTGCGCTGATGACCGTCGAAGGCGAGAACGACGACATCTCGGGTCTCGGTCAGACCGAAGCGACGCATATGTTGTGCAGTTCGATCCCCGATGAGCGTCGTGTACATTACGTTCAGAAGGGCGTTGGACACTACGGCGTGTTCAATGGATCGCGATTCAAATCTGAAATCGTGCCGCGCGTGTCTGACTTCATGCTGAGCGCAGCAAGCGCACGACATCGCGCCGCTGCTGCTGAGTGATTCAACACGCGCGCATGCGATGACGATGCATCGTCATCGCATGCGCGCGATCAACATCGATGAATCGAAAACAACATCGTTGAAACGCGAGATCGTCGCCTGTGAGCTGTTGCGGCGGGCTTTCTAAGCCCTTGAAAATAGGCATGGAAACCGGATTTTCCGCCTATTTCTAGCAGCGGTGCGCGATTCACTCCTAGATTCCGAAAATCGGCGTTCTTTTGAATCTGAGATTCCTGTTCCGGACCCCATCCGGTAGGGGACAAATCGCCTTTTGACCCCGTATATTGGGCAAATGATTTGTTTTTGCGCCGAGCAATTCCCGTGGCGGCGGTTATGGCAGAATCCGGTCGATCTACTGACGACCGGGACTACTGACATGGCCTTCCGCGCACTTCTCTACCGCCGCCCCACCGAACCAGACACGCTTGCCGTCAAACACGGCTCCCAGATCTTCGCCATACGCCTGCGCAGGCACCGCCGTGCGACGCGTTATACGCTGCGCATTCATCCGAGCGAGCGCGAAGCCATCCTGACCATGCCGCCGCGTGGGTCATTGGCCGATGCAAAGGACTTTGCACAGCGTCATGGCGCCTGGATCGCCGCGCGTCTTGGCCGTTTGCCGAAGGCAGCACCATTCGAGCACGGCACAACGGTTCCGCTGCGGGGAACTCCGCATCGAATCGTGCACCGTGCGGGGCGGGGGACGGTGTGGACCGAGACCCGCGACAGCGGCGAGAAGATCATCTGCGTCGCCGGCGATGTCGAGCATATCGACCGACGTATCCACGATTTCCTCAAGCGCGAAGCCAAGGCCGATCTCGTCAAGGCATCGAACCGCTATGCCGCGCAGCTGAACGTCAAGGTGAAGCGGATCTCGATCCGCGATCAGTCGAGCCGCTGGGGGTCGTGCACCACCGAGGGGTCGCTGTCGTTCTCCTGGCGTCTGATCCTCGCGCCGCCCTTCGTGCTGGACTATCTCGCCGCCCATGAAGTCGGGCATCTCGTCGAGATGAACCACTCGGTGAAGTTCTGGCGCGTGGTCGGGCGGATCTGCCCGGCGACCGAACGCGCCAAGGCCTGGCTCGATACTCATGGCAACGACCTGCATCGCTTCGGTGTGCAGGACTGAGCTCTTGGTCCCAGCCGCGGTGCTGTGCATCGCGTGTCCGGGACGCTCGCTCGCTATCTCCCGAACAACCGCTCCGTCAGCCAGCCATCGAGCCCGCTCGACGCTTCCGGCCGAACGTTTTGCTGCGGCTGTTGGCGCGCGGCGGGGTAGTTGGTTTGCGTCGGCGCCGGCGGCTGCGGGCGATAGCCATTATAGACGGGGGCGCTTGGCACATAGCCGCGTTCCGGTGGCGCTGATGGCGACGGTGCGCTCGATCCGGGCAGTAGGCTCGACAGGGCCTGGCCGATCGGATTGGTGCTGAACGAATTCAACGGCGCGAGGCCCGGCACGGGCTGCGGCTGCAGGCCCTGATGCGCCGTCTTCATGAAGCGCGACCAGATCTCCACGGGCAATCCGCCGCCGGTGGCCTTCTTGGTCGGCGAGTTGTCGTCATTGCCGAGCCAGACGCCGGTGACGAGCTGCGAGGTGTAGCCGATGAACCAGGCGTCGCGGAAATCCTGGCTGGTGCCGGTCTTGCCGGCCGCGTACCAGCCGGGCAGTTCGGCCTTCTTGGCGCTACCGGACAGAATGGTCTGCTGCATCATCGTGTTCATGGCAGCCACGGCGCGGGCGTCGATCACCTGGCTCGCCGTCTCCGCCGGCCGCGTATACAGCGTCTTCTTGCCTTCCACCGTGCGGATGCGGTTCACCACATGGGGCGACACAGCGAGGCCGCCATTGGCAAAGGGCGCATAGGCGCCGACCAGTTCGGTCATCGACACTTCGGAGGTGCCGAGCGCGATCGAGGCATTGGCTTCCAGCTTCGAGGCGATGCCCATCCGATGCGCGGTGCGCACGACATTCTGCGGGCCGACCTCGAGGCCGAGCCGCACGGCCACCGTGTTCAGCGACATCGACAGCGCCTGGGTCAGCGTCACCGAGCCGAAATATTCGTGGGTGTAGTTCTCGGGCTTCCAGCCCTTGATGTCGATCGGCGCGTCCTGGCGGATCGTCTCCGGCGTCAGCCCCGCCTCGATGGCGGTGAGATAGACGAACGGCTTGAAGCTCGATCCCGGCTGGCGCTTCGCGGTCACCGCGCGGTTGAACTGGCTCTCCGAGTAGTTCCGCCCGCCGACCATGGCGCGGACCGAACCGTCCGGCGTCATCGCCACCAGCGCGCCCTGCGTCACGTTGAACTTCACGCTCTTGGCGGCCAGCTCGTCGATGATGGCGGCTTCGGCCACGCTCTGCAGCTTGGGATCGATGGTGGTCTCGACAATGATGCTCTCGTCGACCTGGCCGACCAGATCGTCCAGCACTTCGCCGATCCAGTCGGCGACATAATTCACCGTGCCGGCGCCGACCGGCTTGACGTTGTATTGCGGCACGCCGGCCGCGCCCTTGGCCTGCGCTGCGGTGATGAATTCGGCGTCCTGCATCGCCGCCAGCACCACCTTGGCGCGCGCCTCGGCGCCTTCCGGATTGCGGTTCGGCGCCAGCCGCGACGGCGACTTTACGAGCCCCGCCAGCATCGCCGCTTCCGCGACGGTGACGTTCTTCGCCGGCTTGCCGAAATATTTCTGCGCCGCGGCTTCGACGCCGTAAGCGCCGGAGCCGAAATAGACGCGGTTGAGATAGAGTTCCAGGATCTCGGCCTTGCTGTGCTTGCGCTCCAGCCAGAACGCCAGCTCCACTTCCTGCAGCTTGCGCGCCATGGTGCGCTCCTGCGTCAGGAACAGGTTCTTGGCGAGCTGCTGCGTTAGCGTCGAGCCGCCCTGCGACACGCCGCGATGCATCAGGTTGGTCGCCGCTGCGCGCGCGATGCCGATCGGATCGATGCCGTAATGCGAATAGAACCGCCGGTCTTCAATGGCGATGAAGGCCTTCGGCAGATAGGGCGGCAGATCCTTCAGCGACACATTGGCGCCGGCCTGTTCGCCGCGCGTTGCCAGCACCGTGCCGTCCATGCCGACGATCTGGATCGTCGGCGGGCGCTTGGGAATTTCCAGCGACTGGATCGGCGGCAGATGCGCGCCGACATAGATCACGACGCCGACAATAGCGATCGCCGCCCACAGGCCCAGCACCGCGCCCCAGTAGAACAGCCGCTTGATGCCCTTGCCGAAACCGCCCGAGCTGCGCGCCTTGCTGGATGTTCGGGATTTGCGCGGCTTGTCGCCGCCGCCATTATTGGACTCACGCTTCGGCGCCTGCTTGGGCGTTTTCTTCGGCCGATCATCGCCGCCGCCGGGCACGCGATCATCCGCCGTGAGGCGCAGATCGGACAGCGCCGCGCCGAGCCCGAAGGTCGGCTCCTTGCGCCCGCTCTTTTTCTTGCCCCACGCCATACGCAAACACCACGCCACCCGATACCGCGAGCCTAGCCTCCGCGGTTTAAGGGGCGGTTACGCAGAAGTTAACGTAAGGGAAACAAGGTTCCATGGTTGGGGGCACTGATGCCGTGATGCGCACTGTTGCCGTGCGGAATGCTGCACACGGTGGCTTCCGCAAACTCTGCTGTCATCCCCGCCTAGCGTGCCAAAGGCGCGCGCGGGGCGGGGACCCATAACCTCCGAGTTTGTGGTGCGCGATGAAGGCTGCGACGTTCTCGCCCTGACTATCTCTGCACGTGTCTATGGATCCCCGCCCCGCGTGCGCCTTCGGCGCACTAGGCGGGGATGACAGCTGAGTATTGTGTGGCCGCACTACGCAACACACGCGCTGTGCTTCGCACTCTCGCTCACCGCTTCACTTGTCAAACAGCCACGCCATTCCCTGGAAAAATCTCACCGCCCACGCGCCGTCCGTATCGCGCCTCAGCGCAAAGCGGGTGGACCGGTTTTCCCCCTCGTGAATGAGGGGGATGACGCGCCGAAAGGCGCAACTTGGTCGTTCTCGCGTTTCGCTCCGGCCTTGCGAAGGCCCTTGCGATCCGCGCATCGCCTTTCGGCGCGCCATCGCGGTTTTTCTGTTCGAGGGACCGCGCTTCCGGGTACTGGGCAGGACTAATAAGTCCTCTGTTCCGGACAGGCTTTCGCCTGCCTTCACCCGCACCGCGTCCAGCCGTTTCCGGCAGAGCCCCGTAGTGGGCCCGGACGGTGACCCCCGACCTCCCGAGTCCGTGCTTGCGAGGCACGTCCGCAGGCGCCGCATCCAAACTCCACTTCGAAAGCGCCCTCGAGAAGCGCCCCTCGTGAGTAGGACGGAAAGGAATATAGTCAGAATAAACTAATTGTCAACCCCAGCGTGTATGTGCTCGGCTATGGAGCAAGCTTGGTGATGAGGAAATTGAGCACACAATGGGAAATCTAGCCGGACGAACGATAAAGCTCTTCTTGGTTGACGGCGTCCCCGACGGGATTCGGACTGCGGAAATCATGAGTTGGACCGGTCATGTATTATTCGCACCACGGTCCAGTATCGCGACCCTTCTAGCTCGCCCTGAAGCAAAGAGAACAGGTGCATATCTCCTAATAGGGCCTGATCCGAAAGATACAGATCATGGTGTACGTCGGCGAGGGAGATAACGTCGGAATTCGTATCTCTAGCCATAACAAGGATGACGATAAGGATTTCTGGGAACATGCATGCGTCATCACTAGCAAAGATCTCAATTTGACCAAGGCTCACGCGCGTTATCTTGAAAGCGAAATCATTCGAATCGTAAAACATGAAGGGCGCGCCACACTCGCGAACAAGAGCGAACCCGAGTTTGACCGTCTGCCAGAATCTGACCTCGCCGATATGGACGATTTTGTAGCTCGCCTCCAAGTTTTGCTACCCGTACTTGGAGCAGAATTTCTTCGCCCAACGCCCGACGTCTCGAAGCGAGTGGAATTTCAGTTCCTTCAGTGGCTGTCGGAGAAAAGGAGAAGGGCTCCAATCCTTCTGGAGATGGTGTTTCAGAATCTCTCAAACGAATCGCGGCCAGAGTTTCGAATGAATGCAGGCGGCCTTCAGGCAGAGGCAGTCGAAATCGATGGGCAAATGATTATTCTGTCGGGATCTCAAGCGCGCGCCCAAGAAGCGCCGTCGCTCGCTTCGAATGTTCGTGCGTATAGGGATCAATTGCTAAAAACGGGAAAATTAGTAAAGGACGAAAAAACTGGTGTTCTACATTTCGCTGAGGATGTTGCCTTCACTTCCCCCAGCGCAGCAGCGCAAGCTGTTATGGGAACAAGTAGGAACGGCAGAACCGATTGGATTAACGTTTCGACGAACGAGACCTATGCGAATTGGCAAGAACGTATGATCTCGAAATTTTATTCGACCGTGAATCTGTTTGACGATGGCGAGGCAACGTAATTTAGATACATCCAATCTGGAATGACTTATATTTGGTGACACCAATCACATTGTCAGAAGCGTCTATAGAAGGCGGGCTGCTTCTTCTCCCTCCCTCAAGCGGCGAAGCCGCGCAGTGGGGAGGGTGGCGCGGTGCGAGCACTTGCGAGCAACGTGACGGGTGGGGTGGTGCAGCAAGTGAGGACAGCGTGGCAAACGCATTCGCGCGGTCGCTTCGCAAGAGCCTGACGCCGCAGGAGGCGAAGCTGTGGGTGAAGCTACGTGAACTCAAGCCGCTCGGCTTTCACTTTCGCCGGCAGGCGCCGATCCGGCACATCATCGTGGACTTCGTCTCGTTTCGCGATCTGCTGGTGATCGAGGTCGATGGCGGGCAGCATAATTTTGATGAAGCTACGCGCAAGGATGAAGCGCGGGATACGTTTCTGCGCGGCGAGGGATTTCGCGTATTGCGGTTCTGGAATTTCGAGGTGGATCGGAATCTAGATGGTGTGATGGAGACGGTGGTGACCGCATTGGGCACCCCCACCCGACCGGCCTGACGGCCGGCCACCCTCCCCACGCAAGGGCGGGGGAGGGAAAGCAATCGCTGCATACGCCCCACATCATCGCCGCATTGATCACACCAAACCACCACACCCACTCCAGACCTTCCGCACACTTCACCGCTAATGCTGCGCTCCTTCCCAACCGGAAAGGACCAACCATGCGCATCATCACAGCGACGGCCATCGCGGCCATTCTCTCGCTCGGCACGCCGGGTTTCGTGCTCGCACAGGGAGCTGCGACCCCAGCTGAAAATGCACCGGCCAAATCCGGCGAGCGGACCAGCGCCAAGATCTCCAGCATCCAGGTGGTGGATGTGAAGCAATTGCCGGATGCGG
This sequence comes from Tardiphaga sp. 709, assembly GCF_032401055.1. Classification (NCBI taxonomy): domain Bacteria; kingdom Pseudomonadati; phylum Pseudomonadota; class Alphaproteobacteria; order Hyphomicrobiales; family Nitrobacteraceae; genus Tardiphaga; species Tardiphaga sp. 709. Next base: position 4,396,664 of record NZ_CP135529.1, read on the forward strand.
TGAAGAAGCAGGTCGAGGAGGTGGTGTCGAAATCCAGCGAGGAGGATCTGAAGGCGCTGCGCGCCTCGATCGACGCCTCGCCGGCGGCCGCCAATGCGCTCAAGGAAAAGGGCATGAGTTCGGCGCAGGTGGTGGCGATCAATATCGCCGATGGCGTGCTGACGATGTTTGCGAAGACGGCTTAATCACGACCAGGCTCTCGTCATGGCCGGGCTTGTTCCGGCCATCCACGCCTTCCTTCGTTGTCACTTCAAGCAAGACGTGGATGCCCGGGACATCTGGCGAAGCCGCGCTTCGCGCTTTGCCCGGGCATGACGGAGTTTTGGTTGCTGGCAATTAAGTTCAAAGCCACGCGCAGGGATACCCGCGCGTGGCTTTGTCGTTTGCAGCCTAGCCCGCCGAGTCATCCTCGATGATCGGGCCGAACAGTTCCCAGCGCTCGCCGTTGAAGCGCTGCATCTGCAGCTGCTTGTTGACGCGGTAGTCGGTGGGCGAGGTGGAGAGGCTCATGCCGGGCAGGCCGAGATCGGTCTTGAAGCCCGAAATGCTGCTGGCCTGCTTCATCACATTGGCGCGGGTGAGATCGTCGCCGCAGCGCTTCAGCACTTCCACCATGAGCTGGGCATTGCCGTAGCCATAGGTGTTGAAGTTCGAGTTCTTGTCGCCGTCGGGATAATATTTGTCCATGAAGGCCATGTAGCGCTTCATGCCCTCGTCGTCCTTCCACTGCGGGTCCAGCGGGTCCTTGCCGTAATTGGTCGAGATGAGACCCTTGGAATTGTCGAGCCCCGCAGGCACCAGCACCGCGCCCACCGATGTCGCATTGATGTCGACGATGTGGATCGGCTTCCAGCCGAGATCAGCCACCTTCTTGATCGCCTGCGCGGCGAATTTCGGCGTCGAGGCGTTGAACAGGAGGTCGGCGCCGGAGGACTTCAGCTTGACGATCTGCGAGTCGATGGTCGGGTCGGCGAGTTCATAGGACGCTTCCGAGACGATCATCGACGCGGCCTTGTCGCCGAGCCCGGCCTTCATGCCGGTGAGATAGTCGCGGCCGAGATCGTCGTTCTGCCAGAGGATGGCGATCTTGGCGGTCGGATGGTTCTTCAGGATGTATTTGGCGTAGATCCGGCCTTCGGTCTGGTAGTTGGGATTGTAGCCCATGGTCCAGGGGAAGTTCTTCGGATCGGTAAAGCGCGTGGCGCCGGTGGCGGCGAACAGCTGCGGCACCTGCTTCTGGTTCAGATATTTCTGGACGCCCGCATTGGACGGCGTGCCGATGATCTGGAAGGTCAGCAGCACCTCGTCGGACTCGACGAGCTTGCGCACCTGTTCCACGGCCTTGGGCGGCGAATAGGCGTCGTCATACTGGATCAGGTTGATCTTGCGGCCGTTGACGCCGCCCTGGTCGTTGACCATTTTGAAATAAGCGAGCTGCGTCTTGGCGATCGACGAATAGGCCGAGGCGGGGCCCGAGAACGGCACGGTCTGGCCGATCTTGATCTCGGTATCGGTGGCGCCGGGATCGTATTTCTTCTGCGCGAGTGCCGATGTGGCCAGCAGTGATGTGGCTGTCAGCGCAATGGCCGCCATCCCGACAAATTTAGCCGTCGTGGCGAAGCGATGAAGAAGCGAAGTTCTCATGTCGTTGCCTCCCTGATGATATGTCACTCGACAGTCGTTCCCGTGCGGGCGCCGTCGTTATCGGGGAGTGTGAGGCAAGGATTTCGCGTTGGCAAGGCGAGGAGATGGGCACTTTCCCTCACCTCTCCCCGCTCCCGGCGAAGCGAAGCTTCGCTAGGCGGGGAGAGGTCGCCGCGTCTTCGCGGCGGGTGAGGGGCGGAGCGCCGATGTTGATGCAAATTCGGTAGGCGTGGTTCGGACGATCAGTGCGATCCGAGGGCGAGGGTTTGCCGCGGCTGCGTGCCATGCCCCTCATCCCACCCTTCTCCCCGCAGGCGGGGAGAAGGAGCAGCGCGGCGCTCCCGGCGGCTAACTCCATTTGCCAATGCTGTGTAGACAACGCCGCCCCTCACGCACTCCGCACCGACGCCAGGAAGCTCGCCACATCCGCTTTCAGCCGGGCGCTGTCGCCGGACAGCGAGCGGGCGGCCGAGAACACATGGGACGAGGCCAGACCCGTGTCGCTGGCGCCGCGTTTGACGTCCGCGATATTGGCGCTGACATCGGAGGTGCCCTGCGCGGCGCGCTGCACATTGCGGGCGATCTCCGCCGTGGCGGCGCCCTGTTGCTCCACCGCTGCGGCAATGGTCGAGGCGATCTCGGACATCCTCCCGATGGTGCTGCCGATGCCCTTGATGGCCGCCACCGAGTTCTTCGTCGCATGCTGAATGCCTGACACCTGCTGGCCGATCTCGCCGGTGGCGCTCGCGGTCTGTTCGGCCAGTGCCTTGACCTCGGCGGCGACCACTGAGAAGCCGCGGCCGGCACTGCCGGCGCGCGCCGCCTCGATGGTGGCGTTGAGCGCCAGCAGGTTGGTCTGCCGCGCAATGGCGCTGATGAGCTGGACCACCTCGCCGATCTTGTCGGCCGCGCTCAGCAAGTCGCCGATCTGGCGGTTGGTCGTCTCGGCCTGTGCGACAGCCTCGCCGGCAATCGCAGCGGAGGCCTGTACCTGACGGCCGATCTCGTTGACCGATGACGACATCTGCTCAGTGGCGGAGGCCACCGACTGCACATTGGCGGAGGCTTCATCGGACGCTGCCGCGACCACCTCGGTCAGTTGCTGCGAGCGCGCTGCGGTCGAGGTCAGCGTGCCCGCCGCGGTCTCCAGCTCGGCCGAGGCCGACGACACCGTCTCGACGATGCGGCCGACGGCGCTTTCGAAGTCGCCGGCGAGCCGGTTCATGTCGGCCTTGCGCGCTTCAGCGGCGCGGTGCTCCTCGCGCAGCTTGGCGTCGAGCTCATCCGCCGCCTTCTGCTGCGCGCGCAGCTTGAAGGTCTCGACCGCCTGCGCCATGTCGCCGATCTCGTCGGCGCGGCCGAGGCCGGGCAGCACCACAGCAAAATCGCCCGAGGCCAGCGTCTGCATCGCCTGCGTCATATCCGCGATCGCGCGCGCGATGCGCTGGCCGAAATAGACGGCGGCGAGGCCGATCAGGATCGTCGCCAGCGCGATGGTCCAGGTCAGGATCTGGCGCGTTTGTGCGGCACGCACTTCGGCGGCGTTGTATTCGGCCTGGGCCGCGGCTACGAGGCCATCCAGCGCCGGCCGGTTGCGCTGAAACACCATCGCGAAGTCGGCGACTTCGTCATTCAACGTGGTCTGCGTCACCGAATAGGCGAGGAAACTTTCGCCATAGGCCTTGATCAGCGCGGCAAGCTCATCGCGCACTGCGTCGGGCAGTTCCGTCGCCTTCAGCGCGTCGGCAAATTCGTCGCGCCTTTTGTCGAACTGGTCGCCATATTTTTCCTCGCCGCGCAGCATGAAGTCCTTCTCATGCCGCCGCATCATCAGCATCAGATTGGCCAGGCGGATCTGGTCGAACTGCGCCAGCCGCGTTTCGACGTCGTGAACCGCAGCGCGCAGCCGGCCCTGCAGGCCCAGCGTCTCGTTGAGCCCCAGCGATTTCTGGATCGAGGCGATGTTGTTGAAGCGGGTCTGATAGACATTGAGACCCGCGCGTAGGGCCGAGCCCTGTTTCAGCGCATCGCCCTCGGGGCGCTTGTCGACGATGGTGTCTATCGCCGACAGATTCGCCAGTGCTGTGGTGATGATCTCGCCATGGACAGCGATCAGCTTCTCATCATGCTTGCGCAGAAATTCATTGGCGACCTGTCCGGCTTCCAGATAGTTCGCCGACAGACCCACGACATGCTGGCGCAGCTTGACGGCTTCATCCGACTGGCGCTGCGCGTCTGCCTCATAGGCGAGGCCGATGAGGCAGATCGTGCCGGTGAGCACGACAGCCATGATGCCGATCAATGCGATCTGGATACGCAGGCCAAATCTGATGCGCGGAAAATAGCCTGGGATCGCTGGAGCGCGCAGAGAGAATTTGAACAAGAGAACTGATCCTCGTTGATGCCGTGACCGCGTCGCGCGGTGCACCTAACGACGATCTAGATAGCTCAGCTCTGCATCGCTTTTACAAAACGCGCGCAGGATGGTTACGGAGAGTCGCGCCGACTCTGACATTCGCATGTCACAATGAAATGCAGCATGCGCAACGCAACGCGCGCACGAGATGTCGGCGCGATGACGCGGCAGCGATGGCGATGTTTTTATGAAAAGATGCCGCCGAATTTAGCTGGCTAAGTCAGCAAAAGAATCGTGAGGCGAAGCTCTCATTGTCGTTCCGGCATTCACCGGAACGACAATGATTTTGTGAGCTTACTTCGCCAGCCACAACACGACCAGCGCCAGCGCCGCCGGCGCGGCCTGTACATAAAGGATACGCTTGCTCACCGTTGCTGCGCCATATGCACCGGCGACGATGACGCAGAGCAGGAAGAACGCCTTGATCTGGAATGCGAAGGCTGGTGCGGAATGCAGCAGGCCCCAAATCAGACCGGCGGCGAGGAAGCCGTTATAGAGGCCCTGATTGGCGGCGAGCACCGCGGTGATCTCGGCCTTCTCCGGCGTGTTCCTGAAGGTCTTCAGGCCCTGCGGCTTCTGCCAGAGAAACATTTCCAGCACGAGAAAATAGATGTGCAGCGCAGCGACCAGTGCGGTGAGAAGATTGCCGATGAATGTCATGAGAGCCCCCGTTAGTACCCAACTGTCATTCCGGGGCGCGAACGCCTCTTGGCGGTCGCGAACCTCAGCCATTCCGATTGGAATGGCGGGGAATCCCGATGTGTTCATACTATACCGAGATTCCCCGCCACTCCCATTGGAGTGGCTGAGGTTCGCATTCTCAGCTTCGCTGAGAAAGCGACCCGGAATGACAGTGTGGGGCCGGGCGCGCATGCGCTTTGCGCGCCGCCGCGTGCGTCATCCCACCGCCGGCTTCGGCAGCGATGCCGGGTCCAGCCACGGACGTGTGGATGACGCCAGGCCGGTGAGGCGACCCTGGATGTAGTCGCAGCCCCAATCGCGCAGCAGCAGGCCGGACTCCTCGTCCTGCACCCATTCGGCGACGGTCTTGATGCCGAGCCGGTGGCACAGATCGATCAGGGTCTGCACGAAAGCGCGGTCGTCGGCGGAATGCGCGATGTTCTGCACGAAGGCGCCGTCGATCTTGACGATGTCCACGCCGAGCTTGCGCAAATTGCGGAACGAGGTGTAGCCGGCGCCGAAATCGTCGATGGCGATGCGGCTGCCGAAATTCTTCAGCCGCGTGACGAAGCCGCGGACGTCGTCGAGGTCCTGGATGGCCACGGTCTCGGTGATCTCGACGATCAGCCGCTGCGCGACACCGGGATGCGCACGCATCATCGACTCGATGGAGGTCCACCAGTCCGGATCCATTGTCGTGTCCGGCGAGATGTTCAGCGAGAGCTGCACATCCGGCGCGGCGGCGAGCTCGGCGACGACGAGTTCGAGGACGCGATGATCGACCAGCCGGATCAGGCCGAGCTTCTCGGCCACCGGCACGATATCCGGCGCCAGCAGCAATTGACCGTCATCCTGCTTCATGCGCACCAGCGCTTCATAGAAAGCGGGGGTACGGCTGTCGGCATGCATCACGGGTTCGAAGGCCGTGACGATGCGGCGCTCGTTCAGCGCAGTCACGATCTCGTCGGTGACGCGGATATTAACGCGGCGCTGGGCATCGCGCTCCACATTCGGCCGCCACAAAGCAAAGCTGCCGTGGCGGCGGCGCTTGGCGCCGTTCAGGGTTTCCTGCGCGCGGTTGACGGCTTCGTTGACGTTCTGCGCATAGCGGGGAACGCTGACGGCGCCGATGGTGGCGGTCACCGAGACCGGGCCGGACTGCGTCGGGATGACGTCGTCGCGGATGCCGACCAGAAAACGCTCGGCGGCGATGGTGGCATCGTCAACAGTGCAGTTCTTCAGGATCAGGCCGAACTTGTTGCCGGAGAAGCGGCCCAGCACGTCGCCGCCGCGTAGCCGCGCACGAATCCGCCTGGCGATCTCGATGATCACTTCATCCGCGATATCGAAGCCGAAGGCGTCGTTGATCCGCGCCAGATGGTCGATGCCGATTAGCATGAAGGCAAAGGACGAGCGGAAGCGGGTGGCTTCCTCGATGGCTTCGGCGAGTGACGCCAGAAGATGCGCGCGATTGAGTTCGCCGGTGACGGGATCGTGCTGCGCCAGTTTCAGCAGTTGTTCGTCGCGGGCATGGCGCTCGCTGTTGATGCGGACGACGCCCTCGACGCGTACGGCCTTGCCCGCGGCATCGGCGCGGCAATTGCCGCTCTCCTCGATCCACAGCACGGCGGCAGCGGTCGAGGCGCGTAGTCCGTATTCGATCCGGTAGGTGCCGCCGCCGGAAGCGAGTGTCTTGGCCAGTGCCTCGGTGCGAATGCCGCGCTGCGGCTCAATGAGAGTCGCCAGCTCGGCGCCGCTGGCGATGGTCGCGGGGGAAATGTCGGTGAAGATGGCGGCGGCCTGGTCGGTCCAGGTGATCCGGTCGCTGGCGATGTCCCAGATGAAGGCGGCCTGGCCGAGTGCGGCCAGAATCTCTGCTGCCTGCGGCTCGGAAGTGCCCGCGGCGCTCTGGGAAACAGCGGATGTCAAAGTCGCCTCGTTTTGGGACGTCATCGGGTGATTCGCCCCCCGACAATACGGCTCAGATCGCTACAATCGTTAGTCAAAGTTCCTAAAGACTTAGGAAAGTGTAGCCGGGCAGGCCTTCGCAAGGCTGATGAGGCCCCGATCTGAGTTGTGGAGAGCCGCGGCACGACCCTTGCGACGCAGAGGGTGGAGGGGCAACCCTCGTCCCGTATTGAGACGCGAGCACTGTTAACAATGTCGATTTCCGCGACCCGCGCTTACGCCACGACGCCGCATCCGATGCGGCGCGCTGGCGATTTCGTGGTCGAGAAAGAGACGGTTGGCATCGAGAGCGTCGCGCTGACGCGGCTTGAGCCGGTGCAGCATACTACCCCGGTGTCGTCGCGCGTGGCACGGCCCGACGCATCCTTCATTGCGCATCTAATCGCCACGGCCGAACAGGCACCGCAAACGCGGGAGCTGCGTCGTGCAGCTGTCGCCGATGTCGAGGCGGCCTATCGGGCGGTGGCAAATATGTATGTTGCGGGATCGGCGAGCGGTCGGACGCAGCGAGTGATCTGACGCTACACTCTCCGCTGTCGTCCCCGCGAATGCGGGGACCCATAGCCTCCCATTTCAAAACTGAAACGGCGGCAGAGCCACATCCATGGCGCTTTCAACAATTCTTCCGCGTGTATGGATCCCCGCCCCGTGCACGCCTTCGGCGTGCTAGGCGGGGATGACAAGTGGAGAGGTTCGTCGCTTACGTCTTCGGCTTGTCTTCCGGCGATACCACGCCACCCGGCTGCAAATCCGGTGACGTGATCTGCGGCGACGTATGCGCCACGACTTCCGGCGGGACCGGGGGCGATTCAAGTTTCGGCTCGATCCGTTCGAGCTTCTCGACCTTCGGCTCCGGGCGATCGGTCAACACGGCTTCGGCGACGGACGTCGCGGCCGGAACGTGAGCGGGCGGAGGCGTCGGAGCGACCGGCGCTGGCGCGGGCTCATAACGCGGTGCCGGCTCCGGTGCATAGACCGGCGCGGCGACGCGGCGGGGACGGCGGGCGCGCAGCGAGATGCCGGCGAGGAAATCCACCATCGCCGTCAGGGTGATCAGGAAGAAGGTGGCGTTGCCGAATTTCGGCAGCATCACGAATTCGGCTGCGGCAGCGCCGAACACCAGCAGCGACAGGAAATGGTCGGTGAAATATTTCGGCGCCGGGCGCGCGGCGCGCATCACCTCGAGCCACAGCAAGAGAATGCTGAGCGCAACGAGCAGGTCGTTGAGCGTCACCATCCAGATGTCTTTCGACATCAGCGTGATCGGGAAGAGGGGGATCGGGCCCGACAGCGCGAGGTCGGGCATCAGGAAGGCGATGATGTTGCAGATCGCCACCGGAATCAGCAGCAGCGGGAAACCGATCGACGCCATCGAAGGCCTTCTTTGCGAGCGAGAGAACCAGAACGCATGTGGGCGATGCAGGACATCACCAAGGTGACGACATCACCGAGGTGACGCGCGCGCATCACCGGGACAACGCATTAGCTCCAGAGTTGGAGCGAATTCGGGCGGAAGACCAGTTCAGAATTATTGTCTGAACAGCTTTCTCGACTTGCCCGCTGGCGCTTCGACCCGCTTGACCCGGACCTTACGTGGACGAGCGAAGGCGGCGCCACCTGACGTGGCGCTGCCCTCCATCCAGTGGTCAGGATTCTTTCTTCACCTTCAGAACCTGACGACCCTTGTACATGCCGGTCTTCAGGTCGAGGTGGTGCGGACGGCGCAATTCGCCGGAGTCCTTGTCCTCGACATAGGTCGGGGTCTTGAGCGCGTCAGCCGAACGACGCATGCCACGCCGCGACGGCGATGTTTTTCTTCTCGGAACGGCCATAGGAAAAGTCCTTGCAGGTTCTTGGCAGATGGTTTCGATCGGCGCCCGGTGACAGGCGGCCAGCACAGAACGCGCGGGCAAAATCGCTGATAAGGCCGGGCTTATAACGGAATGACGACGCGATGGCTAGGGCGGGGCGGTCGGATTTTTCGAGGATTTCGCGCCACAAACCTGTCATTCCGGGGCGAGGGCGGCGCCAGCCGCACGCGAACCCGGAATCCCGACATGTTCATCGCCACATGTCGGGATTCCGGGCCCATGCCCGTCGGCTTTGCCGCCGGTCCTGTCCCGGAATGACAGCCTAGTTCCAGCACCGCTGCAGCTCCGCCGCCTGTGCCCGGGCCATATAGGTTGCCGCCAGCCGCCGCACCCCCGGCCCCGGCGTCCGGGCGCTGCGGGTGACCGGATTGGGCAGGATCGCCGCCAGAAGCGCGGCTTCCCGGGCCGACAGGCTTGAGGCTGGCCGATTGAAGGCATATTCGGCGCCGGCCTGGGCGCCAAACTGCCCGGATGGGCCCATTTCGGCGATATTCAGGTAGATTTCCAGGATCCGCTGCTTGGACAGCATCAGCTCGACCCACATGGCCAGCGGGATTTCGAGGCCCTTGCGGATCACGCTGCGGCCTGACCACAGGAACAGGTTTTTCGCCACCTGCTGGGTGATGGTGGAACCGCCGCCCGAGACTTCGCCGTCCTGGGCGTCCTCAATGGCATTTTGCAGGGAATCCCAGTCGATACCGCGATGGCTGCAGAATTTGGCGTCTTCGGACGCAACCACGCTGCGCGGTAGCGCCGGCGACATGGTCTTGAGATCAACCCAGGTCCGCTCCACGGGGGAACCGGTGATCCAGCGCCACGCCATCAGCGCCGAAATCGGCCGGCCGACGGCATAAAGCGGCGTCAGCAGATAGGGCAATGCGACAAGCAGGATTCCGATCAGGATGAGGCGGCGGATGAGGCGCAAGAGGGGCGTTCCCGGTCGGAGCTATGCCGCTGATAGAGAGGGGTTTCCTCACTCTTTTCAAGCCGGTTAAGCTTGCCGCGACCAATCGCGGCGGGACGCCGCAGGCGCAATTGACGTGGCCTTTGCCATAGAGGATTGTCCGGCCAAATTGTTCTGGAGCTATTCTTAATGTCGACCGGTGCTTCCACCAAAGATTTTGCCTCGCGCCTGGACCAGACCGCGGACGATACCGAAGCCGTACTGACCAAAGTGCTCGCCGATGGCGTGCTACCCGATGAAATCGCCCGGCCGAAGCGGCTGATGGATGCGATGCGTTACTCCTCGCTCGGCGGCGGCAAGCGGCTGCGTCCGTTCCTGGTGGTCGAGAGCGCGGCGGTATTCGGCGTGCATCGCGAGCAGGCGCTGCTGGTTGGCGCCGCCCTCGAATGCATCCACTGCTATTCGCTGATCCATGACGACCTGCCGGCGATGGACAACAGCGACCTGCGCCGCGGCCGTCCGACCCTGCACAAGGCCACCGACGACGCCACCGCGATCCTCGCCGGCGACGCGCTGCTGACGCTGGCCTTCGACATCGTCACCCGCGATGAAATCCATTCGGATGCGACGGTGCGCCTGCTGCTGACCCGAGCCCTCGCGCGCTGCGCTGGCTTGGGCGGCATGGTCGGTGGCCAGATGCTCGATCTCGCCGGCGAAGGCCGCTTCGGGGACAAGGGTCCGGTGGACGTCGCCCGCGTGCAGCAGATGAAGACCGGTGCGCTGTTGCGCTACGGCGTCATCGCCGGCGCGCTGCTCGGCCAGGCCACGCCGAAGGAATACAAGGCGCTCGACGATTACGGCCGCGCGCTCGGCGAAGCCTTCCAGATCGCCGACGATCTGCTGGATGTCGAAGGCGACGCCGCTGCGCTCGGCAAGCCCGCCGGTGCCGATGCTGCGCTCAACAAGACCACATTCGTCACCCAGCTTGGCGTCGAGGGCGCCAAGAAGCGCGTCGCCGATCTGATCGCCACCGCCGACGCATCGCTGTCGATCTTCGGCGCCAAGGGCGACGTGCTCCGCGCCGCCGCGCGCTTCGTGGCCGAGCGCAAGAACTAAGGAAGATCTGATCATGTCGGAGGCGGGCAAGGATCTCGACGAGCTCCTTGTCCGTTTTCGCAAGATGCCGGCGCCGATCCGCGTCGTTTACGGTCGCCCGCGCACATTCCTTGCGCTCCTGATCGGCATTGTCGCGTTCTTCGTGCTGCCATCGTCGATGCGGCTGGTGACCCGTCTCCTGATCGGCTGGGACGTGTTCATCGCGTTCTATCTCATGCTGGTCTACGGCATGATGTTGCGCAGTGGCGGCCAGAAACACATCCGCCGCAACGCCGCCCTGCAGGACGATGGCAGTTTCATCATCCTGCTGGTGGCAGCCTTAGGCGCCTTCGCCAGCATCGCGGCCATCGTGTTCGAACTTGGCGAGGGCCATCGCACGGCGTGGGAATTGACGCTGGCGATCGTCACCATCGCCTCGTCCTGGGCCGCCGTACACACGACCTTCTCGCTGCATTATGCCCATCAGTTCTATCGCGGCGCTAAACCCGGCGGGTTGGCATTTCCGTCTGGCGATGACGACACGAAGGAACAGCCCGACTATTGGGACTTCGTGTATTTCTCCTTCGTCATCGGCATGACCGCGCAGGTCTCCGACGTGGGCATCACTGTGAAGAGCATCCGCCGCACCGCCACGGCCCACGGCATCGTCTCCTTCATCTTCAATACCGCGCTGGTGGCGCTGATGGTCAATATCGCGGCAAGCGCGATCTGATACTTCAGCACGCGCCTGCATTGACCTTGCCGCCGCGCCGGGCAAATTAGGCCTGTAGAGGATATCGCCCGCGTGGAAGCCAAGTTTCAAATTTTCCTGGTTTTGATCGCTGCGCTCGCAGGTACAGCGTGGCTGGCCAAGCGCATCAGCATCGCCCCCGCGATCCTGCTGCTGCTGGCCGGCATTGCACTGGCCTTCGTGCCGGGCATGCCCTCGATCCAATTGCCGCCGGATGTGGTGCTGCTGGGCGTGCTGCCGCCGCTGATCTATTCGGCCTCCGTCGCCATGAGCTGGCGCGAATTCCGTGCCAATCTGCGCATCATCACGCTGCTGGCGGTCGGATGCGTGATCTTCACCGCGTGCCTCGTCGCCACCGCGACGCATTTTTTGATCGGGCTGCCGTGGTCGGTCGGCTTCCTGCTCGGCGCCATCGTTGCGCCGCCGGATGTGGTGGCGCCGCTGGCGATTGCGCGCAAAATCGGCCTGCCGCGCCGGATTCTGGTGGTGCTGGAAGGCGAGGGTCTCGCCAATGATGCGACGACGCTGATCCTGTATCGCTTTGCGGTGGTAGCGATCACCACCGGGGCATTCTCGCTGCCGAAGGCGGCGGGCACTTTCGTCGCCATTCTCGCCTGCGAACTCGTCTTCGGCCTCGCCATCGGCTGGCTCAGCCTGCGCATGCGTCACCGCGCGCGCGATCCGCAGGTCGAGATCACGCTGTCGCTGCTGACGCCCTATGTCGCCTATCTCATTCCCGAACATTTCGGCGGCTCCGGCATCATCGCCACTGTGGCCTGCGGTCTCTACATCTCCTGGAACGGCCCGTTGCTGATCTCGGCGGCAACGCGTTTGCAGGGCATCTTCTTCTGGGATTTGGTGATCTATCTGGTCGAGGGTCTGCTGTTCCTTTTGACCGGCTTCCAGATGCGGGCGCTAATCGAGAAATCGAAGGCGTTTCCGTTCGCCGATATCATGCTGGCCACGGTGCTCGTCACCGTCGTGATCATCGTGGCGCGTTTCGTCTGGGTCTATGCGGCGATCTATGTGCCGCGCTGGCTCAGCGCAGACCTGCGCAAGCGCGATCCTGCGCCGAACTGGCAATGGACCTTCGTCGTCGCCTTCACCGGCGTGCGCGGTGCCGTATCGCTCGCCGCAGCGCTGGCGCTGCCATTCACGCTGGTCTCGAACGAAGGCTTTCCGTCGCGCGACCTGATCCTGTTCGTCTCCTTCAACATCATTCTGATCACGCTGGTGGGATTCGGCCTGTGCCTGCCCATCGTGGTGAAGTGGCTCGGCGTGACCAAAATTGGCCGCGAGGAATATATCGCCGAGCACGAGGCTGAACTCGCTACGCGCCGCGAGGCGCTGGCGACAGCCCTGGCGCGGCTCGATGCCATGACCGACGATCGTGAGCTGTCTGACGAAGTCGTGAAGCTGCTGCGCGCGCGCCATGAAAGCCGCTCGAACCAGCTGCCGGGCGAGCTCGATCCCGACGTCGACGTCTCGGCGGTCGGCATCGATCTGGTGCGCGAACTCATCAAGGCCGAGCGCAAATTCATCCACGCGCAACTCCGCGACGGCAAGATCACCGACGAAAGCCGAAGGAGAATCGAGCGCGATCTGGATCTGGAAGAAGCGGGGCTGACCAATCGCGAATTTCGGCGGATTCCGCTGTAGCGTCGCTCAGCGGATGCGCTCGGTGAAGACCGGCTCGAAGAAGCGCCACTCGTCGTAATAGGCATCGGGAAGCCTGTAGGGCTGGCAGTTCTCGAGCGCACGCATGCAACTCATCTGATACGCCTTGCTATAGGGCGTGGTCGAGGTGATCGATATCGGGCGCGCCTCATCGATCATGCCATCGCGCTTCAGCTTGATCACAAAGATCGCCTCGATCGGCTCCTTGCCGCCACCACCGGGCTTTTTCCAGCATCGCTCCACCTGGGCTTTGAAGAGTGGTTCCCAGTGAGCTGCAGCGTTGCCGGTCCGCTTCGGCACCTGAGGGGGCACTGCCGGCGGCGTCTGCGGTGATGGCGCGATGTCAGGCCGCGTGAAGCGGCCAGGCAGGCCAAACATCTGAGCGTTGCAAGAGGCTGAGGAGACAAGAATGAAAAAGGCGCCGGCGACCGTAGCGTTCGGCCCGGGTGCAATCCGAATAAGCGATTGCCGAGACGCAAGACTGCCTCTTCGCGTGCTGTATCCTAAAATAAAACTATAGATTGAAATTATCGCCATGGCAGCAAAAATGTGCTAAACATAATCGATGACCCGTCAGGATATCGAACTCATCCTTGAACAAGTCGCCACCTGGCCGGAAGAGGCGCAGGAAGAGTTTTTGACGTCGTTCAATGAGATCGAGGCAAAGCACGTCGGTGTCTACCAATTGGATGACGAAGAGCGGGCTGCCGTGCTCCGCGGTCTTGCTGAAATGCGAGCTGGCCAGTTGGCTAGCGAAGAAGAAGTTGCTGCTCTCTTCAATCGCTTTCGCTGATGAAAGTCAGGTGGTCTAAGACCGCCGTGATCGAACTCGAAGAGATTTTCCTTTATATATCCGAGCGCAATGAGGCGGCTGCACGCGCAATTGTGGCTCGTATCGAGCGAGTTTGCACACAACTCGAACAATTCCCGTTCACAGGTGTGGCTACGAGCGAAGACGAGACCCGTATGCTGCCGATCGTGCGCTATCCGTTTTCGATCTTCTATGCAGTTGACGAAGGCTTGGATGAAGTCGTGATCCTTCATGTCCGTCATACGGCACGAAAAAAGCCGGCGACGGATGACCCGGTCGCCGGCTGATTTTGGAGTAGCTGCTTGAATTACTCCGCCGCGCTCACGACTTCCGGCGCCTTGGCGTTGGCGCCGTAGCGCTGGTCGATATAGTCGATCACCAGCGCCTTGAAGTCGGCCGCGATGCTGGGGCCGCGCAGGGTGCGGAATTTCTCGCCGTCGACAAACACTGGCGCGGCCGGGCTTTCGCCGGTGCCGGGCAGCGAGATGCCGATATTGGCGTGCTTGGATTCGCCGGGGCCGTTGACGATGCAGCCCATGACCGCGACGTTGAGGTTCTCGACGCCGGGATACTGCGTCTTCCAGCCTGGCATCGAGTCGCGGATGAAATCCTGGATCGAACGCGCCAGTTCCTGGAACGTGGTCGACGTGGTGCGGCCGCAACCCGGGCACGCCGCGACCAGAGGCACGAAGGTGCGGAAGCCCATGGTCTGCAGCAGCTCCTGCGCAACCTGAACTTCCACCGTGCGGTCGCCGCCGGGCTCCGGCGTCAGCGAAATGCGGATAGTGTCGCCGATGCCCTGCTGCAGCAGGATGCCGAGCGCGGCCGAGGAGGCGACGATGCCCTTCGAGCCCATGCCGGCCTCGGTGAGACCGAGATGGATCGCATAGTCGGAGCGCGAGGCCAGCGTCTGATACACGGCGATGAGGTCCTGCACCGCCGAAACCTTGGCGGAGAGGATCATCTTGTTCTTCGGCATGCCGAGTTCTTCGGCGCGGGCCGCCGACAGCAATGCGGACTGCACCATCGCTTCACGCGTCACCGCGCGAACGTCCTTCGGATTCGCGGACAGCGCGTTCTCGTCCATCAGCTTGGTGAGCAGTTCCTGATCGAGCGAACCCCAGTTCGCGCCGATACGGACGGCTTTGTTGTTCTTGTTCGCGATCTCGATGATGTCAGCGAACTGGCTGTCACGCTTGCTCTTGAAGCCGACATTGCCGGGATTGATGCGGTATTTGTCGAGCGCCGCGGCGCAGGCCGGATATTCGGCGAGCAGCTTGTGGCCGATGTAGTGGAAGTCGCCGACCAGCGGCGTGGTGATGCCCTGTTTGTCGAGCGCTTCGCGGATATGCGGAACGGCGGCTGCGGCCTCGTCGCGATCGACGGTGATGCGGACCATTTCCGAGCCCGCGCGCGACAGCGCTGCGACTTGGTCGATGGTGCCCTGGATGTCGGCCGTGTCGGTGTTGGTCATCGACTGCACGACGATCGGGGCGCCGCCGCCGACAGCGACGTTGCCAACCATGACCTGTGTGGTGAGGTGCCGGGGCGCCGGACCGGCGATATCAGACGGAATTTCAATCTTGTTCATGGGGTCTCGAATATCAGATTTAGATGACATCCAGCAATGTGTTAGTGGCCTAGGCCCTGACCGGTCGGTTAACGAGGACCAGCCCGGCGACGACCAATAGCGCAGCGAGGCCGAAGGCGGGGGTCAGGTGGTCGCCCATGATGAGATAGCCTGCCGCGACGCCAAACAAAGGGGTGATGAAGGTAAAAGCCGACAATTTGCTGGCGGAATAGGTCTTGATCAGCCCGAACCAGAGCAAAAACGTGAATCCGACCACCCAGAAGGCCTGAAACGAGAGCAGGGACAGCGCCAGCGGACCGGGAACCCGGGTCAGGGTCTCGCCCGCCAGCAGCGCCGCCAGGCCCAAAATCGGGACAGACAGCCCGACTTGGTATCCCAGTGCCTTCTCGGGCGGTGCGTAGAGGAGTGGCGTCATCTTGACCACCAGCGTGGTCGCGGCCCACAGCCCCGCACCGGCGACGATCATCAGATCCCCGATCAGTACGTCGGTGGTGACGTCGGGCTGCGGGACGCCGATCGCCACGGCGACGCCGGCGAAACTCACCGCGAGCCCGGCCCATTGCACCGGGCGCAGGCGTTCACCCAGGAACTGATAGGCGCCAAAGGCGACGAAAAACGGCATCGTGTAGAGGAAAACCGCGGCGCGCGAGGCCGTTGTGAATTGCAGACCGTGAAAGATCAGCACGAATTCGATGCCGAACAGCACGCCGGCGAACAGGCCGGCCTTCAGCGTGCCGTCGCGTTCGAACAGCTTGATGCCGCGCACGCGCGCAATGGCCAGGATGACCAGCAGCGCGCCGGCCGAGCGCAGCATCGCCTGCGTGTAGGGCGGGATATCGTGCAGCACCAGTTTGATGGCGATCTGGTTGAAGCCCCAGGTCAGGCACAGCATCAGCACGAGGGCGATAGCGCCGGCGGTGAGTGCGCGTCCGCCGGGTGGACTGATGATCACTTCTGCAGACATGAAGCCTCGGGCCCGGCTTGTCGCCGTGTTGTTATGGGATCGTCACGCCTGACAGTGCGCGCAGGTTCCGGTGATTTCGACAACAGACAGTTTCGGGACGAAGCCAGTCGTCCGTGCGGCATCATTCAGGCTCTGCGCAACCTTCGTTGCGGGCACTTCGCCGACCGACCCGCACTGGTCGCAGATCAGAAACGCGACCATCGAGGCGGTGCCGTGGTCGTGCGCGCAGGCCAGGAAGGCGTTGCGGCTCTCGATGCGGTGAACGAGGCCGTTCTCCATCAGGAAATCGAGTGCGCGATACACGGTGATGGGTGCCGGACGCGAGGTGGTCTTGGCAAGCTCATCGATGATCTCGTAGGCCCCAAGCGGCCGATGGCTTGCGAGCAGCGCTTCAAGCACCTGCCGGCGGATCGGGGTCAGCTTTTGCGACCGGGCCGCACAGACATGCTCGGCATGATGCATCGCGTCCGCCGTACAGCGGTCGTGATCGTGGCCAGGAGCCGGGAAAGTTGGTTTCGGAACTGCCATATGGAGGTAGCTTAACCCGTTCGGTGTGATTGTGCCCGTCTTTTTGGCGGTGGGGCCCAGTCTTACACCGAATCCAGCCCCGCCAAATGACGAGCGTTCCCTGCAGATGGGGGGACAGCCGGGCGATTGCAAAGGTTGAGTGGGCGATACCGGGCCGGATCAGGTGGAGCTTTTGCGCTCCCGGCGCAGATCCGATGGCGAGGTGGCATATCGGCGCCGGAATGTCCGGTTGAAATACGACAAGTCGTTAAAGCCGGCCTCGTCGGCGATCTTCCCGATCCGCTCATCGGCCCGCAATGGGTCGAGTAGCAGTGCATGAGCATAGGCCAAACGCCGTTCGAGCAAATATTCCGACAGGCTGAGGCCGTGTTCGCGAAACAGCTTGCGGACATAATCCGGTGAGATTTTCTGAGCGGCCGCCAGTGTTTCGGCCGAGAGACCGTGATTTCCGAGGCTTGCTTCTATGGCTGCCTTGATCGCCTGCAAGCGCAGCATGCGGGTGCTGGAAGGTGGAGATGTCTCGGAGTGGTTCTCGCAACCGATTGTGAGAAGTGCGATCAGGCTACACAGATCGGCCACGACATGGTGCTGAAGATGGGTGGGGGCGGCCCCGTCCAGGTCGATTGCTTCCTGACAATGCGCCATCAATAGCCGCAACGTCTGAGCCTCCAGGAGGACAGGTCGCATGAGCCAGGCGCCGAGATTCGGCACCTTGATCGACAGCGCAGCACGGTCGATCTGAACGATCAGATGCTGCGTCTCACAAGATGACGTATGCCAACCGGTGTCCCTGGTTGTCATCAAGACCGCATGGTTCTGCTCGATGATTTCTTCGCGGCCATGCTGCGATGCGCGAGCCCGACCTTTCAGAACGACTGCAAAGACGACATCGTCGGGCGATGACGCAGTCGCAGCATCCGGCATGCGATCGTTCGCCGGAAATCCCGTGCCGATAAAAACAATCGCTCCGGGCAACCTGTGCAACGCAGCATCGGTTGAAAACGGGGTGTCCGTCGGAAGAGGGGACTCGACGTTGAATGTCAGGCGCCCGAATTGGAGCTGCGGTGTCTGCAGATTTTCGGAAGCAGCCGCGATTGATGAATCGGGCGTTTCGGGACCGGGCCCTGAAGTCACGAGGATCAGTCCTGCAAGCATTGAACTACATCTTGGTCGTGCCAGCGCCGGATCACGTTCATACTGATCGCCGCTAGCGCGCCTTCTGGTATTTCTGTCTTTGATAGTTCGCGATGCGCCATGTGGCCTGAACGCAACAAGCAGAACGAATTGCGGTGCCAGTCTCATCCAGTCCTGCCGCGTCGCGTCCGTTCCAAGTCGCTGATGTCTCATTCAACTACACATCATCGAAGCAGGACCTTCGGCCTGCCTTTGTTGATCTGTTGTTGAGGAGACTGATGGTGAAACGCACCGTATTGGCCGCTGCAGGCCTCGCCATCATGGCGTTTTCGTCGACCGCCGGCGCCGCGGATCTGTCCCCCCGCATGTACGCCAAGGCGCCGGTTCTGGTGGACCCCGGCATCAACTGGACCGGATTTTATGTCGGCCTCAACGGCGGCTACAGCTGGGGCAAGGGCGACGCTACTTTCCTGCCGGGCACTGCCTTCGCGTCACCGATCAAACAGGACGTCAATGGTGGCCTCGGCGGCGGCCAGATCGGCTACAACTGGCAGCTCGATCGCACATGGGTCGTCGGTCTCGAAGCCGATATCCAGGGGACCGGTGAACGTGGCAGCGCGAACTCTCCAGTGAGTTCGCTGCGGACCACCTTGCCCGGCGGAGACTTCAATCTGTTGACGCAGACATCGGCCAACAGCTCGTGGAGCTTCCCGTGGTTTGCGACCTTCCGCGGCCGCGTCGGCCTGCTGGCAACGCCGGATCTGCTGCTCTACGGCACCGGCGGTCTCGCTGTCGGCGAGGTCAAGTATTCGACACAGACGACAGTAACAGGCCAGATCTTCGGACCGGGCTCTGCCGGCACGACACCGGCCAGCGCCGCCGTGACGATTCCCGGCACGCTGTTTTCGGAATCACAGACCCGCGTCGGCTGGACCCTGGGCGCCGGTCTGGAAAAGAAGTTCGGCACCAACTGGTCGGCCAAGCTCGAATATCTGTATCTCGATCTGGGCTCGGCGACCTATTTCGGAGGGACGGCCAACCAGACCTCGGTCGGCTTCCATGACCACGTCTTCCGCGCCGGCATCAATTACGCCTTCAGCCCCGCGGTCGTGGCCAAATACTGATCCTTTCGATCCTCCTGACGACCTCAAGCCCGGCCTCGTGCCGGGCTTTTTGCTGTGCCGCCCATTGTGCGGAGGCCCGGGAGACCTAGCCATGCGCTAGTCGCGGGGCTGCGTCGTATCGTCCACCGATGCGTTATTCATAAGCTTGCTTATAATAAGCTAAGTTTACGGAGCGCCTCCATGTCCTGCCAGCCTGACACCGGCACCGATTTCCTGTCTGCCTTGTTCGAGACCCAGCGCATGTTGCGGCTGCTGGCCGACAAGGAAGCGCGCCAGTTCGGCATGACCCGCGCCCAATGGGCGGTGCTCGCCAAGGTCGAGCGCAATGAGGGGCAAAAACAGACCGATCTCGCCGACGCCATGGAAATGGCGCCGATCAGCCTGACGCGGCTGATCGACAAGCTCTGCGATAGCGGTCTGATCGAACGCCGCAATGACGACACCGACCGCCGCATCAAGCGCCTCTATCTCACCGAGGCCGCGCGCCCGCTGACGGCAAAGCTGGCGGTGCTGCGCGGCAACCTGATGCAGGTCGCGTTCGCCGGCGTGAGCGAGGCCGACATGCACCAGCTGGTCGCGCATCTCGAAACCATCAAAGACAATATCCGCGCTGCGCTGAACCCCGCAGTCACAAAGACCAAGGAACAAGTCTATGGCTGAGCCCGTGCTGAAATTTCCCGACAAGGATGCGCCCGAGGGCGGATCCGATGGCGCCGCGACGACGCAGCGTGAGGGCGCGAAAGGTTTCCTGAAGCGCTATCGCCGGTCGCTGCTGCTGGTCGTGTTGCCGGCTGTGGTTCTGGCTGCCGGCGTTGCGTTCTATCTCTCAGGTGGCCGTTATGTCGGCACCGACGACGCCTATGTCGGTGCGCAGAAGGTGCTGATCACGCCGGATATCTCCGGTAAGGTCGACAAGGTCGTGGTGCGCGAAGGCCAGCATGTCAAAGAAGGCGACGTGCTGTTCGAGATCGATCCGATCCCGTTCCGGCTGGCGCTTGACGATGCCAGGGCCAAGCTGGCCCAGGCAAAGACCACCTATGACAACCTCGTCAGCAATGTGAAGATCTATGGCCAGATGCAGGATCTGGCGCAGCAGGGCGTCGACTTCAAACAGCGCGACGTCGAACGCAAGTCGACGCTGGTGAAGAGCAACTTCGGCTCGCAGCTCGATCTCGATAATGCGGCGACCGCGGCGGTGACCGCGAAAGCACAGCTCGAACTCCTGAGGCAGCAGCTCGCGACCTCGATGAACCAGTTGCTCGGCAATCCCGACCTGCCGCTGGCCCAATTCCCGCCTTACGCGCAGGCGCAGTCGGCGCTCGATCAGGCGCAGCGCAATCTCGACCACACCGCGCTGAAGGCGCCGATCTCCGGTGTCGCGACGCAGGTCGATAACATCCAGCTCGGCCGCTTCGCGATGGCCGGCACGCCGATCCTCACGGTGATCGACGACAACAGGCCATGGGTCGATGCCAACCTGAAGGAATCCGATTTCACTTACATCGCCGTCGGCCAGACCGTGGAGATCGATGTCGATGCGTTCCCGAACCATGCCTTCAAGGGCACCGTCGGTTCGCTGAGCCCCGGCACCGGCGCGCAATTCGCGATCCTGCCGCCGCAGAATGCCACCGGCAATTTCGTGAAGGTCGTGCAGCGTGTGCCGGTGCGGATCTATCTCGATTATGCAGATCCCTTCGTGAAGCGACTGAAGGCTGGTATGAGCACCTACACCACCATCGATACCAAGCATCATCGCTCGCTGGCGGGCCTGCTCGGACTTTCGTCAGCCAAGGCGGAGTCGGCCAAGGCAAGTCAGGACTGATCCGATGACCACGTCGGCGCCATCTCCCAGTGCGGTCCCCGGCTTTCGCCGGAACATGGTGACGATCTGCGCCATGACCGCCACCATCATGCAGGCGCTCGACACCACCATCGCCAATGTTGCTCTGCCTTACATGCAGGGCACGCTGTCGGCGTCGCAGGACCAGGTCAACTGGGTGCTGACCTCCTACATCGTGGCGGCGGCTATCATGACCGCGCCGGTCGGCTGGATCGCCAATCGGTTCGGGCGCAAGAAGATCTTCATCGTCTGTTCGGCGGGCTTCACTGTCGCCTCGGTACTGTGCGGCCTCGCGCAGGACATCAACCAGATGGTCGGCTTTCGTCTCTTGCAGGGCGTGTTCGGCGCGGCACTCGTGCCGCTGTCGCAGGCGGTGATGCTCGACAGTTACGCGCTGCATGAGCGCGCCAAGGCGATGTCGATCTGGGGCATGGGCGTGATGCTCGGCCCGATCATGGGACCTTCATTGGGCGCCTGGCTGACTGAAACTTACTCCTGGCACTGGGTGTTCTTCGTCAATCTGCCCTTCGGCATCGTCACGGTGTTTGGTCTGTTGGCCTTCATGGACGAGACCAAGACCGATGCAGAACTGAAATTCGACTGGTTCGGTTTCGGCGCGTTGGCCATCGGTATCGGTGCGATGCAACTCGCGCTCGACCGTGGCGAGCAACTCGGCTGGCTCGAATCCAACGAAATCGTCATTGAGGCGATCGTCTCGGTCATCGGCTTCTATTATTTCTTCGCGCATTCCTTCACGACCTCGAAGCCGTTCATCCAGTTCGCCATCTTCAAGGACAAGAATTTTGTTGGCGGCTGCGTGTTCATGGCCGTCATGGGGCTGGTGCTGTATTCGACCATGGCACTGTCGTCGCCCTATCTGCAGAACGTGATCGGCTATCCGATCCTCACGGCAGGTCTGTTGCTGGCGACGCGTGGCTCCGGCACCTTCGTGGCGATGATGCTGGTCGGGCGCATCATGAAATATGTCGAGGCGCGTACACTGATCATGGTGGGAATGGCGCTGATGTCGGTGTCGCTGTTCTTCACGTCGATGTGGACCGACCAGACCGGCGTGTCGGAGATCGTGATCGTCTCGATCGCGCAGGGATTTGGCCTCGGTCTCGTCTTCGTGCCGCTATCTACCGTGGCGTTCCTGACGCTACCCAATCATCTGCGCACCGACGGCACCTCGATGCTCACGCTGCTGCGCAATGTCGCCAGCTCGATCGGCATTTCCATCGTGATCGCGCAGCTGACGTCCAACACCCGTATGGCCCATGCGGTGCTGGTCGAGCACATCACACCGTTCAACAACGCGCTGCAGATGCCCAATGTAACCAGCGCAATCAACCTCGCCACCGATAGCGGCCGCGCCGTGATGGACGCCATCGTCACGCTGCAGGCAACGATTATCGCCTTCGGGCTCGATTATCAGATGGTGATGCTGGTGACGCTCTGTGCGATTCCGATGGCGCTGATCATCGGCTCGTCAAAGGCGACCTTGCGCGCGCAGGCGGTGAAGCCGGGCGCGGATGAGCATCCGGCGGTGATGGAATAAAGCCAGTTCTCAGTCGAGCAGCTCGCGGCAATCGAGATCGTCGACCGCCAGCATGATACGTTCAAGGTTGTTCCACCAGATCACCGGCGGGATGTTATTGGCCTCCTGCCATGCCGGGGTGGTGATCTGCCACAACACGGACAGGCGGTAGTCGTCATTCAGCGCTTGCCGGTCGTAGTCGCGCACGCCCCGCGCCACCAGTTCGGCGTGGTAGTGGTCGAGCAAAGGTCGCTCAAAGCGCCGCCGCATGTCGGGATACCAGTGCATCGCCATCATATAGGCGAGATCGTCCGATGCCGTGTCGACGCGCCAGCTATCCCAATCGAATTGCAGCGCTTCATGGCCGTTCTCATCTTTCGGCAGAAAGATGTTCCAGACATGGGAGTCGCCCTGGACGATCGTCATGTTGGAGTGGGAGCGGTGGCGCGCCTGCAGGCGCGGCGCCGCGTCGAGCAGCCGTGCGTAGAGCTCGCGCCGTTCGGGTGACAGGCGATCGCCCTGGCGCTCGGTGAATTTTTCCAACTGGCGCGTGAGCGTCTGCACCTGCTGATCCAGCTCGGTGGACTCCTGCCATGTTCCGATTGTGACGCCGAGGCGCGCATCATTCCACCACGCCGCATGAAAGCGTGCCCGAGACCGAACGATCTGCTCGCATTGTGCGAATGTCGGTGGCTGCGGCCAGGTGGTGGCGACAAAGTGAGACTCAGTGAGGTCTTCGAGCAGCAAATGCCACGCCTTGGTGCCGGCATCGCTGACCGCCTCGTAGCAACGCGGCACAAGATGCTCGGACATGGCCGAACCAACGGTGTTGTAGAATGCAACTTCGTTGCGGCCGGCATGCCAGAACGTCGCCGCGCGTTCGGGGACGACGGTCTTGAGAATGATGGAGCCCGGTGCATCGGTGTCGCCGCCATCGTAGCTCAGGCGCAGCCGGTCGATCCTGGACAGCACCGTGTTGAACGAGCGCTCCACGATGACATCGCGGACGCGACCGTTGCCGAGCACGCCGGACTTGCGAAGCGCGGCGGTGAGATGTCCGGCATCCGCCACTGGTAGCGGTGAGATTGCTGTCATGGTGGTACACGTCCCGCAGATGAGGAAGCGTCGGCGCCGCCATGTTACACGCCGAGGCACAATTTTCGAGCCTCGGCTTTTTGGCAGTATTTCTGGCGCGATTGTTGTCCTTTTACGCTCTGTGCACGGCGGGGCGCATCATGAGGCATTGAGGCGGAACGGATGCGGCACCTGCGGGCGCAAGCGGCAAAGCCGGGTGCGGAAGAGCATCCGGCAGTGATGGAATAGTTCCTTTTAACCTCGCCCCGCTCTTTGCGGGGAGAGGTCGCCGCGTCTCCGCGGCGGGTGAGGGGCATGGTACGGCGTCCACCTCATGCGTGGATTTTCGGATCGGAATTTCCTCAGAGAGATGCTGAGATCTCGGGGAGGGAGAGTGGGACTTGGCAGTCCGCGCGCGGCGCGGCTGCGTGTCCGGCCCCTCACCCGGAGCCGTCGCTGCGCGCCGGCTCCGACCTCTCCCCGCAAAGGGCGGGGAGAGGTTAAAAACTCACACGTCGAAGAACACCGTCTCGTTGGCGCCTTGCAGGTGGATATCAAACCGATACACGCCAGGCGCCGTCTTCTTCGCGATGATCGTCGCGCGGCGGTCGGCCGGGACGAGGTTCATCACCGCATCATCAGCCGTCGCGGCTTCGTCCTCGAAATAGATACGCGTCATCGACTGCATGGTCATGCCGCGGCCAAACACGGCCATCACGATATGCGGCGCCTGCGGCTTGCCGTCATGGCCGGGCACGCTGCCGGGTTTGACGGTGTCGAACGAATATTCGCCGGCATCGGTGGTGCCGGAGCGGCCGAAACCCTTGAAGCTCGAATTCGGCAGCCCGCGGGTGTCCTGCGGATCGGCGAAGCGGCCCTGCGCGTCGGCCTGCCAGATTTCCAGCACGGCGTCGGGCACCACCTTGCCGTCGCCGTCATAGATCACGCCTTCGATGCGGATCTTGTCGCCGGTGACGTCGGGCGTTAGCAGGTTGCTGGTGAAGGCGTCGTTCCAGGCGTATTTGCCGTTCGGCGTCAGGCCGTAGGCATAGAACGGACCGACGGTCTGCGACGGGGTAATTCCGGGCATCAGTGATTCTCCGTCGGGGTCGCGTTGCGGCCGCGCAAAACGATGTTGAAGCGGTAGGCCAGCGCCCAGCCGGGCTCGGTGACGTCGAGGTCGAAATCCGACACCATGCGCAGGCGTGCCTTTTCGTCAGTGACCGAGTTGAAGATCGGATCGAACGGGAACAAGGGATCGTTCGGGAAATACATCTGCGTCACGAGGCGCGAGACGAAGGAATGGCCGAACACCGAGAAGTGGATGTGCGCAGGGCGCCAGGCATTATGGTGATTGCCCCACGGATAGGCGCCGGGCTTGATGGTGACGAACTTGTAGTTGCCCGCGGCGTCGGTGACGGTGCGGCCGGCGCCGGTGAAATTCGGATCGAGCGGCGCGGGATGCTGGTCCCAGACATGCACATAGCGGCCGCAGGCATTGGCCTGCCACAGTTCGACCAGCGTGTTCGGCACGCCGCGGCCGTCCTCGTCCATCACGGTGCCGTGGACGATGATGCGTTCGCCGAGCGGCTCGCCGGCATGCATGGTGGTAAGGTCATGATCGCCGGGGCGCACGGTCTCGTGGCCATAGACCGGTCCTGTCGTTTCCGACAGCGTGTGCGGCATCAGGATGCGCTGCTTCTGCGGGGCACGCTTGATGGTGCTCTTGTAGCCGGGTGAGAGGCGCGGCGCGTGCGCCGCATTGCTCTCGACGGGATAGATTAGCGTCATGCTGGTTTCCCCTTTGGCCGCCGCGGATCCCGCGGCGGCTTGCTTGTGGACTTAAGTTTTAGTTCAGCTTCTCGATCGCCATGGCGACGCCCTGACCGACGCCGACGCACATGGTTGCCAGCGCGAGCTTGCCGCCGCGCTTCTCCATGCCGTGCACCGCCGTCATCGCGAGGCGGGCGCCGCTCATGCCGAGCGGATGGCCGAGCGCGATCGCGCCGCCATGCGGATTGACGAAGTCAGCGTCTTCCTTGACGCCGAGCTGGCGCAGTACGGCGATGCCCTGCGAGGCGAAGGCCTCGTTGAGTTCGATCAGGTCGAAATCGCTGATCTTCAGACCAAGGCGTTCCATCAGCTTCTTGGTCGCCGGCACCGGGCCAATGCCCATGATGCGCGGCGCGACGCCGCCCGAGGCGAGGCCGAGAATACGGGCGCGGGCCTTGAGGCCGTGCTTCTCCACCGCGGCGCCCGAAGCAAGGATCATGGCGCAGGCACCATCATTGACGCCCGAGGCGTTGCCGGCGGTGACCGTGCCGTCCTTGCGCACGATCGGGCGCAGCTTGGCGAGGCCTTCCAGCGTGGTCTCGGGGCGCGGATGCTCGTCCTTGTCGACGGCGATCGGGCCGGCCTTGCCGCCGGGCACCATCACCGGGATGATTTCTTCGGCGAAGTAACCCGCTGCAATGGCCTTGCCGGCGTTCTGCTGCGAGCGGATGGCGAAGGCGTCCTGGTCGGCGCGGGAGATCTGGAAATCCTGCGCGACGTTTTCGCCGGTCTCCGGCATGGCGTCGACGCCGTATTTTTCCTTCATCAGCGGGTTGATGAAGCGCCAGCCGATGGTGGTGTCGAAGATTTCCGCCGAGCGCGAAAACGCTTCGGTGGCTTTGCCCTGCACGAACGGCGCCCGGGTCATGGATTCGACGCCGCCGGCAATGGCAAAATCGATTTCACCGGCGCGGATGGCGCGGGCGCCGGCGCCAACGGCATCGAGACCGGAGGCGCAAAGGCGGTTCAGCGTGGCGCCGGGAACGGAATCGGGGAGACCGGCCAGCAGCGCCGCCATGCGGGCGACGTTGCGGTTGTCTTCACCGGCCTGGTTGGCGCAGCCGAAATAGACTTCCTCGACGGCAGCCCAATCCACGCCGGGATTGCGGTCCATCAGGGCTTTAATGGGGGCGGCGGCGAGGTCGTCGGCGCGAACTTTGGCAAGGGAGCCGCCGAAACGGCCGATGGGGGTGCGGACGGCGTCGCAAATGAAGACATCGCTCATCAATTCTCTCCCTGGAGACTGCATCCGCGCTCGATTGCCGGATTTTCGCGGTGGTTTTAAGAACCCCCGCTCACCCGGTCAAATGCCGCTGCTGGGTGGCAGCGTTGTCCGCGGGAATTCAGGAATTCCCTTGAGAACTGCGGATATGAAATCGTAGTTGACTTGTCAACTGCCTCGCCGCGGTGGGGAAAACTATGGTTTGCGACAGCCGCGGGTGGGATCGGCGGAGCAAAATTTGCTAGCGTCCGCCGCCATGACGATCCAGCAGCCCATTACCGCCCCAGAACCCGCTCCCCGTGTGGAAGACACCGCAAAAGTGTCTCCGATGATGGAACAGTATCTTGAGATCAAGGCCGCCAATCCTGGCCTGTTGCTGTTTTACCGGATGGGCGATTTCTACGAGATCTTCTTCGAGGATGCGGAGGTCGCCTCGCGCGCCCTGGGGATCGTGCTGACCAAGCGCGGCAAGCATCAGGGCATGGATATCCCGATGTGCGGCGTGCCTGTGGTCCGCGCCGATGATTATCTGCACCGCCTGATCTCGCTCGGCATCCGTGTCGCCGTCTGCGAACAGATGGAGGATCCGGCCGAGGCGAAGAAGCGCGGCGGCAAGAGCGTGGTCCGCCGCGACGTCGTCCGCGTGGTGACGCCGGGTACGCTGACGGAAGAAAACCTGCTCGATGCCCGCGCCAACAATTATCTACTGGCGATTGCGCGCAGCAAGGGCTCGGCTGGTGCCGACCGTATCGGTCTTGCCTGGATAGATATTTCCACCGCGGAATTCATCGTCACCGAATGTGCGACGGGCGAACTCGGCGCGACGTTGGCGCGGATCAATCCCAATGAGGTGCTGGTTACGGACGCGCTCTACAGCGATCCTGATCTCAGCCAGTTGCTGCGCGAATTGCCGGCGGTAACGTCGCTGACCCGTGACGTGTTCGATGGTGCCACCGCCGAACGCCGGCTGTGCGATTACTTTGCCGTCGCCACCATGGATGGCCTCAGCGTCATGTCGCGGCTGGAAGCGACCGCTGCGGCGGCGTGTGTCACCTATGTCGAGCGCACCCAGGTTGGCAAACGTGTGCCGCTGTCGCCGCCGACCCACGAAGCGGTCGGCACCACCATGGCGATCGATCCGGCGACGCGCGCCAATCTCGAACTGACGCGAACGCTATCAGGCGAGCGCAAGGGCTCGCTGCTGGATGCGATCGACTGCACCGTGACGGCCGCCGGCTCGCGCCTGCTGGCGCAGCGTCTTGCCGCGCCGCTGACCGATGAAGCGGCCATCGGCCGCCGGCTCGATGCGGTCACGAGTTTCGTATCCGACAGCGGGCTGCGCGACGATCTGCGCTCGGCCCTGAAGTCTGCGCCTGATATGTCGCGCGCACTGGCGCGGCTTTCGGTCGGCCGCGGCGGTCCGCGCGATCTCGCCTGTCTGCGTGATGGTGTGCTTGCCGCAGATCAGGTGCTGGCGCGTCTCGGCGCCATCGACAATCTGCCAGCGGATATCACCGCCGCGATGACCGGCCTGCGCCGGCCATCGCGCGAACTCGCCGCGACCTTTGCGCGGGCGCTGGCCGACGATCTTCCACTGCTGAAGCGCGACGGCGGCTTCGTGCGCGAAGGCTTCGAGCCGGTGCTCGACGAAACCCGCAATCTGCGCGACGCCTCGCGGCTCGTGGTGGCGTCGATGCAGGCGCGCTACGCCGATGACACGGGCGTCAAGGCGCTGAAGATCCGGCATAACAACGTGCTCGGCTATTTCGTCGAGGTCACCGCGCAGCATGGCGACAAGCTCATGCAGCCGCCGCTGAATGCGATCTTCATCCATCGTCAGACGCTGGCCGGGCAGGTGCGCTTCACCACGTCCGAACTGGGCGAGATCGAAGCCAAGAT
This sequence comes from Tardiphaga sp. 709, assembly GCF_032401055.1. NCBI lineage: Bacteria > Pseudomonadati > Pseudomonadota > Alphaproteobacteria > Hyphomicrobiales > Nitrobacteraceae > Tardiphaga > Tardiphaga sp. 709. The sequence goes on from NZ_CP135529.1 coordinate 4,425,228, forward strand.
CGCCAATGCCGGCGACCGCGCGCTTGGGCTCGAACTCGAAATCTTCGAACGGCTGTCGGCGATGGTCGCCGAGGCCTCGGAAGATCTGCGCGCTGCCGCCCATGCCTTCGCGCTGCTGGATGTGGCGACGGCACTGGCGAAGCTGGCGGTCGATGACAATTATATCCGCCCGGACGTCGATAACTCGCTGCTGTTCGCCATCGAGGGGGGCCGGCATCCGGTGGTCGAACAGGCGCTGCGCCGCGACGGCCAGCCGTTCATCGCCAATGCCAGTGATCTGTCGCCGGGGCCGGGGCAGAAGTCCGGGCAGATCTGGTTGATCACCGGCCCGAACATGGCGGGTAAGTCGACCTTCCTGCGCCAGAATGCGCTGATCGCACTGCTGGCGCAGATCGGCAGTTTCGTGCCGGCATCGCGCGCCCGCATCGGCATTGTCGACAGGCTGTTCTCGCGCGTCGGCGCTGCTGATGATCTCGCGCGCGGTCGTTCGACCTTCATGGTCGAGATGGTGGAGACGGCGGTCATCCTCAATCAGGCCACCGAGCGCGCGCTGGTGATCCTCGACGAAATCGGTCGTGGCACCGCGACCTTCGACGGTCTGTCGATCGCCTGGGCGGCGATCGAGCATTTGCACGAGAGCAATCGCTGCCGCGCTTTGTTCGCGACGCATTATCACGAGCTCACCGCGCTGTCGGCGAAACTGCCGCGGCTGTTCAATGCCACGGTGCGGGTCAAGGAATGGCACGGCGACGTCGTGTTCCTGCACGAGGTGCTGCCGGGTTCGGCGGATCGCTCCTATGGCATTCAGGTGGCCAAACTCGCCGGCCTGCCGCCCGCGGTGATCGCGCGCGCGAAGTCGGTGCTGGCCAAGCTGGAAGCGCAGGATCGCGGTCAAAGCGCCAAGGCATTAATGGACGATTTGCCGCTGTTCGCGATCACAGCGCGTGCACCGGTCGAGGCGGCCCCTCCGTCGGAGGCGGAATTGCTGATGGAGGCCGTGAAGGCGCTGCATCCCGACGAAATGTCGCCGCGCGAGGCGCTGGATGCGCTCTATGCGCTGAAGGCGAAACTGCCGAAGTAGTTATCGGCGGAAGTCGAGGCGGCCGTTGGTCCAGCGGCCGTCGATGCGGTTGGTGTCAACGATCAGTCCCGCCCATGGGCGCACGATCTCGGGTGCGGTGAGATTGATGTATTTGCCGGCCAGGTTGCGCGCGCCGTCGCGACGGGCGTCGATCAGGCCAATGCGACGGCCATCGTCCCAGGTGAACAGCAGATAGATCCGGTCATCCGTCATTCTCAGTTGGGCGGCGCCGTGCTTCCATTTGTCGTTGGCGTCGCCGGGAATGGTCGGATCGGCGCCACCGTTCCAGCGGCTGAACCAGTCGCCGTCGAGATCGGCGGCGGCCGATTGATTCCCGTCGTGCCAGCGGTGTGCATTATCATCATCGGCTGAACCGGTGAGGTCGACGCTTGCCGCGAACGCAGTCGCATCCAGATCGTTGGGCGAAGGCGGGTCTATGACTTGAAAGGGATTGCGGACCCCGTCTCGTCTGCCGCCCAAAATCCGGTGCACGGCCTCGATGTCGAAGCTCATCATCGCACTCCGTTCGTTCATATGAACAGACTTGTGCAGCAATGAGTCGATTGCCACCCGCTTTCCGACCCGCTTGCTAGACCGCGCGGATCTTCCTGCGTCCCAGCGTCCACAACCCGAGATTCCATACCACGCAGGTGGCGAGCGCCATGCTCAGCGCGATCACCGAGCCGAAGCGTAGTGCCGTGAGGTGCATGACCGCGACGGCGATGCCGAAGCCCATGAGGCCCCAGCCGCCATTGGCGATCACCGCGGCGGTGGGCGGGCCGCCGATCCGCGGATGCAGAATCAGCATCAGGCTGGTGAACACCACGGGATAGAGCGCGAGGATGCCGCTGCCGGTAGGGCCGATGGTCGAGGACAGCGTCACCACCGTGGCGACCAGTGTCGCGACGAGTGCGGCGCGTAGCGGGATGTCGTACCAGCGTCTTGTGATGAGCGGCATCTTCGCATGGCGAAACCGCGCCATCAGCGGCAGGCAGATGCCGAAGGCCACGACATTGGCGGCGATACCGCCAAGCAAAGTCCATTCGAATTGCCGCACCAGGAGGGCGAGGGTGAACCACACCAGCACGGCGGCGCCGAGGCTGACGATCACGTTGTAGCGTTGTGCCAGCAGCACGTAAGTCAGCCCGAGAAACATCGTCGCGCCATTGATCGGCAGGCTGGCCAGCGCGCCCTGCGCGATGAAGGCGGCGTCGTGATCGAGCGCGAGAAAAACGTAGGAAGGTCCTGCCGAGATCGGCAGCGTCGCTACCAATGCGCCGATCACCGGGCCGGATCGTTCGGTAATGATGGAGGCGGTGATCACAAAGGCGGCGGTGATCGCCATGCGCAGAGTGAGCGTCAGGAGGAAGGCAAGTTCGGGGGACATGGCAGCCTGACGAGAGGAGGTGCTTGGCCTCCTCTTTCTTGGTGGATCGTCCGGCCTGCTTACACTCTGTTGAGGGACACCGAAACCTTCGGGCCATGTTTGATGGTCTGGTAGACCACGCAATAACGCTCGGTCAGCTTCAGCAGCAGATCGAGCTTGTCCTGCGGCGCGTCGGTGTCGACGTCGAAGCGCAGGCGGATTTCGGCGAAGCCGACCGGGGCTTCCTTGTCGACGCCGAGCGTGCCGCGGAAATCGAGATCGCCCTCGGCTGTCACATTGCCGGACTTCAAGGGAATTTCGACCGCGGTGGCCACTGATTTCAGTGTGACGCCGGCGCAGGCCACCAATGCTTCCAACAGCATGTCGCCCGAACACAGTTCAAGTCCGGAGCCGCCAGTTGCAGGGTGCAGACCGGCAGCGGCGATTTGCCGGCCTGTCTCGACCTTGCAGGCGATGCCGTCACTGTCGATCGAGCCCTTGGCTTTGAGCGTGATGAAGGCAGCCTTTGGATCGGTCTTGTAGAGCTCTTTGATGGGGGCCTGGGTGGCGCGAAGCGCGGTGGCGTCCATGATATCTCTCCCTGAGATTTTGTTAGTTGCAGCTTTTATTAGCTCGCGGTGCTGTTGTCACCACCACGCGCCGACGGTCTCGGCGGGCGCGCTATCGGGCACGTCGCGATCCAGCGATCGATCCAGTGCGTTGAGCACGCGGCGCTTCACGGCGTCGAACAGCGGTGAGGCACGGTCGCGGGGACGGGCGAGGCCGACATCGATCTCGGCGAACAGCCGGCCGGGCCGCGGACGCATCACCAGCACGCGATCGGCCAGCACGACAGCTTCGTCGACGTCATGGGTGACAAGGATCAGCGTCGGCCGTGTATCGGCCCAGAGATCGAGGAGATGATCCTGCAGATCGCGGCGCGTGAAGGCGTCGAGCGCTGAGAACGGTTCGTCGAGCAGGAGTACTTCCGGCTGCGGCACCAATGCACGGGCAATGGCGACGCGCTGCGCCTGACCGCCGGACAATTCGCGCGGCCATGCCTTGGCTTTATCGGACAGGCCGACGCGCGCCAGGGCCTGCGCGACTTTCTCGCGCCGTGTGGCGACGGGAAGGTCGGACAGGCCGAAGCCGATATTGTCGGCGACGCTCAGCCACGGCAGCAGCCGCGGCTCCTGGAAGATGATGCCGATTTTCTCGTGCGGCGCGCGGATATCGATATTGTCGATGCGGATGCTGCCGGTCGAGGCACGGTCGAGACCGGCGACGGCGCGCAGCAGCGTCGATTTTCCGCAGCCGGAGCCGCCGATGATGGCAACGATCTCGCCCTGCGGGATTTGCGCGGTGAAGCGCTCGATCGCATGGACGCCGTTGGGATAGGTCTTGCCGACCTTGTCTAGGGCGAGCATCAGCTCTCTCCGCCCGGACGGAACGCATCCTGCCAGCGCAGCAGTGGCGTCGTGATCAATTCGATCAGCCAGTCGGTGGTCTTGCCGAGCAATGCGAAGATGGTGATCGCGGCGAGGATCTGCGCCGGCTTGCCAAGCTGCTGGCCGTCGATCAGGAGATAGCCGAGCCCTTCGGAAGCGCCCATGAATTCGGCGGCGACGACGAACATCCAGCCGAGCCCGAGGCCGACGCGGAGTGCAACAACATAGGCCGGCAGCACTGCGGGCAGCAGGATGCGGCGGATCATGGCGGGGCCGGAGAGGCGGAAGGTGCGGCCGACCTCGACGATCTTGCGATCGACCGAGAGGATCGCGCCCATCACGCCGAGATAAACGGGAAAGAACACGCCCACGGCAATCAACGCGACCTTCGAGGTTTCGAAAATGCCGAGCCACAGGATGAACAGCGGCACCCAGGCGATCGATGGAATGGCGCGCAGCGCCTGAACGGTGGGATCGAGCAACCGTCGTGCGATGCCCCAATAGCCGGAGATCGCGCCGAGCAGCGTTCCGGCGACGACGCCAAGCCCGAAGCCGGCGGCAACGCGCGACAGCGTCGTAGTGATATGGCGCCAGAGTTCGCCGCTTCGGGCGAGCTCCATGATGGTGGCAAAGACGCGCGATGGCGGCGGCACGAGTCGGCCATTCGACCAGCCGGACCAAACTGCTAGCTCCCATGCCAGCGCGAGTGTCAGCGGCAGTACGATGCCCAGCGCCGGCCGCGCGAAACGCTGCCAGCGCCTGTTGGATGCGGATTTTTCATTGATCTCCGCGACGTCGGATGCGGTCGTGTCGAGCGTCATGGCCATAGCTGAAGCGCGTCTCGATTTGGTTTGCAAGGTGGTCAAAAGCTTCACCCTCCCTTTGCAGGGAGGGTGAAGGATGGCTTCGCAGGTGCGAGAGGCTTAGCTCTTCGGCAGTGGAACTTGATCGTCGATCAAAGCGTCGACCGTTGCCTTCACATCAACTTTGGCGTCGATCACACCGGCCTGCTGCAATGCCAAGCCTGCGGCGAGGATGGACTCGCGCTGCGGTGCGCCGATGCGGCTGTGGGTCAGCTCGGTGCGTTCCTTGAGCTGCTTGTCGACGACGGCGTCGGGCAGCTTGGTGACGCCGATAAAGGCCTTCTTCAGCTCGGGATAATTCTCCAGCGAATATTTGCGGGCGTCCTCATAGACGGCGAGCACACGGCGGGCGGCATCCGGATAATCTTTCAGGAATTGCTCGCGCACATTGAGGATGCCCCAGGTGTTGGCGTCGGGCTTGCGGAAGAACAGCTTGGCGCCGTCCTCAACCTCGGCCTGCGCCATCATCGGATCGAGTCCGGCCCATGCATCGACGTCGCCGCGGATCAGCGCGGCCTTGCCGTCGGCATGCTGCAGCAGAACTGGCGTGATGTCCTTGTCGGTCAGGCCGGCGCCGAGCAAAGCGCGGACCAGGAAAATGTGGGGATCGGTGCCGCGGGTCACCGCGACCCGCTTGCCCTTGAGATCGGCGACGGAGGCGATCTTGGAGTCCTTGCCGGTGACCAGCGCCGTCCATTCCGGACGCGAATAGACATAGACCGACTTGATCGGGTTGCCGTTGATTTTTGCCACCAGCGCGGCGGAGCCCGCGGTCGAGCCGAAATCGATGGACCCCGCATTGAGGAATTCGAGCGCCTTGTTGGAGCCGGCCGACTGTACCCAGGTGATCTTCACGCCGTCCTTGGCGAATTCCTTCTCCAGCAGGCCATTCTGCTTGAGGATGATGGAGACCGGATTGTAGGTCGCCCAATCGAGCCGGATTTCCTTGAGCGGCTCGGCGGCGAAGGTAGCTCCGGGCAGCAGTGCAGCCGCAGCAATCAGACCGGCGACAGCGCGCCGTGACATCGTGAACATTCTGGTCTCTCCCTGATGGACTGTCGAAACGTGAGGTTCGAAGGCGACTTACATCCTGCGGGCGTCATGGCACCATGCCGGGGTCGCTCTGTGTGCGAAAACGTGCTTTAATTTCAATTAGTTATGGTGTTTCGTCAACGAGAAGATATGATGCGCCAAGGACACCGCCGCGAGAACGTTGTTGCCCGGATTGCGCAAAAGGCAGCATGGACTAGCTGTGGGGCTACAATCACCGTGACAGCGCTTGCGCCGTCCGATATCCGGGTTGTTCATGGACAGCGTTGCTACACAAGACAGACCGACAACCGAAACCGACTTCGACACGACGCGGATTACCGCCGAGATCGATGCGCTTGCAGCGCAGCATCGCGGCAAGAACGATTTGTTTCGCGCCGCGGTCGCCAAGCTGCTGAAGGCGGAACTGCTCAAGGCCAGTGAAGCCGCCGAGGCCGTCCTGTTAAAGGACCGCCACGGCCGACGCTGTGCCGAGCAGCTCTGCCACGTGCAGGATGAGATCATCCGCATGCTGTTCGCCGCGGCGACGAAGCATCTGTATCATTCGCCAATCCCGTCCGGTGCCGAACGCATGGCGGTGGTCTCTACCGGCGGCTATGGCCGTGGGCTGATGGCGCCGGAATCCGACATCGATCTGCTGTTCATCCTGCCCTACAAGCAGACCGCCTGGGGCGAACAGGTCGCCGAAGTCATTCTGTATTGCCTGTGGGACATGGGCCTGAAGGTCGGCCACGCTACGCGTTCGGTGGATGAATCGATCCGCCAGGCGCGCGGTGACATGACGATCCGCACCGCGATTCTGGAGACGCGCTTCCTCACCGGCGATCAGGCTCTGTACGACGAACTCGTCACGCGCTTCGACGCCGAAGTCGTGCAGGGCACCGCCGCCGAATTCGTCACCGCCAAGCTCGCCGAACGCGAGGAGCGCCATCGCCGCGGCGGCCAGTCGCGCTATCTGGTCGAACCCAACGTCAAGGATGGCAAGGGCGGCCTGCGCGATCTGCACACCGTGTTCTGGATAGCTAAATACGTTTATCGCGTGCGCGACAGCAAGGAGCTGGTGGCGCGGGGCGTGTTCGATCCGCAGGAATACCGCACCTTCAAGCGTTGCGAAGACTTCCTGTGGTCGGTCCGCTGCAATATCCACTTCCTGACCAAACGGCCGGAAGAGCGGCTGTCTTTTGACCTGCAGCGCGAGATTGCGGTCCGCCTCGGCTATACCTCGCATCCCGGTATGCAGGACGTCGAGCGCTTCATGAAGCACTACTTCCTGATTGCCAAGGAAGTCGGCGATCTCACCGCGATCCTGTGCGCCAAGCTCGAAGACCAGCAGGCCAAGCCGGCGCCAGCGCTGACGCGCATGATGGCCAAGCTGCGGCCCGAGATGCATCGCCGCCGGCTGCCGGACAGCGATGCGTTCATCATCGACAACAACCGCATCAACCTTGCTGCGCCTGACGTGTTCAAGGAAGACCCGATCAACCTGATCCGGTTCTTCCGACTGGCACAGAAGCACAATCTGGCCTTCCATCCCGATGCGATGCGGACCGCGACGCGCTCGCTCCGGCTGATCACGCCCGAGATCCGCGAGAACGCCGAAGCCAACGCGCTGTTTATGGAGATACTGACCTCGGACAATGCCGAGATCGTGTTGCGGCGGATGAACGAGACCGGCGTACTCGGTCATTTCATTCGTGCCTTCGGCCGCATCGTGTCGATGATGCAGTTCAACATGTATCATCACTATACGGTGGATGAGCATCTGCTGCGGTGTGTCGGCATCCTTCAGGAGATCGAGCGCGGCGGCAACGACGAGTTCGTTGTTGCCAGCGATCTGATGCGCAAGATCCGCCCGGAACATCGGGCGGTGATCTATATCACGGTGTTGCTGCATGACATCGCCAAGGGGCGTCCGGAGGATCACTCCATCGCCGGCGCCAAGGTGGCGCGGCGGCTATGCCCGCGGCTCGGATTCAACGCTGCGGACACGGACCTCGTCGCATGGCTGATCGAGGAACATCTCACCATGTCCACGGTTGCGCAGTCGCGCGACCTGTCGGATAGCAAGACCATCGAGAATTTCGCCGCCGTCGTGCAGTCCGTTGAGCAGATGAAGCTGCTGACGATTCTCACCACCGCCGATATCCGCGGCGTCGGTCCCGGCGTCTGGAACGGCTGGAAGGCGCAGCTGATCCGGACGCTGTATTACGAAACCGAGCCGGTGCTGACCGGTGGTTTCTCCGAGGTCAATCGCGCACAGCGCATAGCATCGGCGCAGGCCGAATTCCGCCGTGCCTTCACCGAGTGGCCCGAGCAGGATCTCAACGCCTATATTCTGCGGCACTATCCGGCCTACTGGCTCAAGGTCGAGCTCGACCGCAAGATTCGCCATGCGCGTTTCCTGCGCGCATCGGAAGAGGCCGGGCACAAGCTCGCGATCAATGTCGGATTCGATGAAGCCCGCGGCGTCACCGAGCTCACGATTCTGGCCGTCGACCATCCCTGGCTGCTGTCGATTATCGCCGGCGCATGCGCCGCAGCCGGCGCCAATATCGTCGACGCGCAGATCTACACGACAACCGACGGTCGCGCACTCGACACCATCGCGATCTCCCGGGAATACGATCGCGATGACGACGAAGGCCGCCGTGCCACACGAGATCGGCGACATGATCGAGGACGTGCTCGAAGGCAAGGTGCGGCTGCCGGAAACCGTGGCCAAGCGCGCCTCGACCAAAGGCAAGATCAGGGCCTTCACGGTAGAGCCGGAAGTCATCGTCAACAACCAGTGGTCAGATCGCTATACGGTGATCGAGGTCTCGGGGCTCGACCGGCCGGGTCTGCTGTATCAACTGACCACGGCGATCTCGAAGCTCAACCTCAATATTGCTTCGGCGCATGTGGCGACCTTCGGCGAGCGCGCGCGCGACGTGTTCTATGTCACCGATTTGCTCGGCGCGCAGATCAATGCCCCGACGCGTCAGGCTGCGATCAAGCGCGCGTTGATCCATCTGCTGGCAAACGGCGATCTCGCGGAGAAGCCGGCGGCGTAGGGGGCACGCGGTGGGAGGGTGATCGATACAGTTTGAAGTAAACAGCCGACAATCTGTCAGCAATGCTTTGCTACGACGTGTTCCGCGCTGCAAAAAGCAAACTGAAGCTCGAGGTTGGTGTTGCCCAAACCACTCCGCAAATTGTTCTGGTGGCCGGCAGTTGTCGGCATACTCTTTGTTGGCGGCGTGGCCGTATTTAGTCTCCAGCGTTGGGCGAGTTCGAACAGCAGCTCGGATGATCTCGGTCGCAGGGACAGGGGCTTTTACCTCGCCGCATCTGTCAAGAATGCTGCGTTACTCGTGAAAAGCGGTGCGGACGACAATTTGCAGCTGCTTCTGATTGATTTTCAAAGCGGACGGAAAATTAGACTTCGCAGCGAACGCGCGCATTTGTCATCGGCCTATCTGTCGTCGGACGGGGCACGGTTATTATTCTCCCGTGTTCCATTAGGCGAACAGCAGGGCTACGAATTGGTGTCATGTGCGACGGATACGTTTTCCTGCCGCAGCATCGTCAAGAGCAGCGGTTCGATTCACTCTGCATTTGAAATTTCCAACGGTCGATTTCTCTACGTTTCGAGTCCGTACTTTAAAGCCTACGATGGCCGCTTAAGACTGAACCGCAACGATATCTGGATGTTTGATCCAGCAGTCGGCGCGCGCCAACTGACTGACTTTCAGTTGTACGAGCTGCACTCCCTTAGTCTGGGTGGTGCATCGCTGTACTTTTCTGCGCTGGGCTCACCGTCGCAAAAGCCGATCATTCCAAAACAGGATCCCAGTTCGAACCGCCAGAGCAGTATTTTTCAACTCCCCTTCGATGCGGTGAAAGGCTTCCTCAGCGTGCCTTCCACGACGCTATCGCCATCCTTCGAAGCATCCGGCATCGCTACCCGTCCAAGCGCTTCGGCCGATGCTTCGCTGGTGGCATTCCTGAGGACGAGGACCGACATTGGTGCCTATCGCTACGATTTGGTGGTCGCGGACCTCAAAACCGGCGCCGAACGCTTGATTACTGCACCTGGACGGGGCTTCTCACGCCCCGTAGTGATTGGCGATAATATCTATGTCAGCTTTACCAATGGCGATCGGGTGACCATCAGACGCTATGGTCGAGACGAAGTGGAGATGCTGTCCGTCGCCGAAATCGACGACGCGTCTGTTGCGTCGGCTGAAGTGGTTGATCTGAAAATAGCGCCCTAAACTATCGCCATGAGCGGCGATCGAGCGCGCGCTGATCCATTTGCTGGCGAATGGCGATGCGGCGGAGAAGCCAGCGGCGTAAGTGCATTTGCCGCTTTGACCTCTCCACGTCATTGCGAGAAGCGAAGCGACGCGACGCGGCAATCCAGAAAGGCGCAGGCGAAGAAAGACTGGATTGCTTCGCTTAGCTCGCAATGACGGCTGAGAGAATCTACTTCACTGCAACGCCTTCATGCTCCAGCAGCCAGCGCTTGCGGGCGATGCCGCCGCCATAGCCGGTGAGCGAACCGTTGGCGCCGATCAGGCGATGGCAGGGCACGACGACACTCAGGGGATTTGCACCATTGGCATGACCGACGGCGCGCATCGCATTGGGCACGCCGAGTTGCGCCGCCAGCGTGCCGTAGCTGAGTGTGCTGCCTGCAGGGATTTTTCGCAGTGCCGTCCAGATACGGTTCTGAAACGGCGTGCCGGGGATGTGGCAGGTGATGCCATCGAGTTGGTTGAGGTCGCCGTCGAAATAGCGTGAGAGTGCGGTGCGGATTTCGGATGGTGCCGAGTTCTCGATCAGTTCGACCGTCCCATAGTAACGACGCAGCAAAGTCAGCAAGCGCTCTTCGTAATCGATCCAGTCGAGTGCGCAGAGTGCGCCACCGTGGTTCGTCGCCAGCAGCGCGATGCCGATCGGGGTGTCGAGCCGGTCGAGAGTCAGTGGGATGGGTTGCTTCGCCATGGCGATGTTGCGCTCATCAAATGGAAACGCCGACCGTAGGTGTTGTTACGGCCGGCGTCATTCCGATTTCCGATAAGTAAGCCGCGAATTATTCCGGCTTCGGCTCGTGCGACATGCGCTCGAGGCGTTCCTGCATTTCCTTCATCTGGCGACGCAGGTCATCCATGGTGTCGGCAGGCTCAGCGGTCGGCTCCGGCGCCTTTTCCGGCTCCGCCGCCGCAGCGCCGCCGCGCGGCGGCACGAACGGCTTGAACATCGCGAAGGTCTGCTGAAACAATTCCATGTTGCGACGAACGGTTTCCTCAAGCGGCGCGAACGGCGTCATGCTGAACGTGTTCGTCATCTGCTTGCGGAATTTCTCCTGCTCGCGCGTCAGGCTGTCGATGGACTGCTCAAGATACTTCGGCACCACCATCTGCATGCTGTCGCCATAGAAGCGGATCAGCTGGCGTAGGAAAGTGGTCGGCAGCAGATTCTGGCCAGCCTTGTTTTCCTGTTCGAAGATGATCTGGGCCAGCACCGAGCGGGTAATATCGTCGCCGGTCTTGGCGTCATAGACGAGAAAATCCTCGCCGTCCTTTACCATCGCAGCGAGATCTTCAAGCGTCACGTAAGTGCTTGTTCCGGTATTATAAAGCCGGCGGTTCGCATATTTTTTGATTGTCGTGGGTTGATCTGATTTCGCCATGGGGGCTCACACATACGGACCGAGGACAGGGAACCTTACGGCAGCGCGCCATAAGGTTGTCGAACAACGCAATGCAATAAAGTAAGCACTTTCAAAGGGGCTCGGCTACCGTTTTGTGCGTCACGGTTAAAATGGCAGCAGTCTTGTGCTATGCAAAGCGACATCCGTGCCATTTTGCGTGCGTTGCGGCCGTAATTTGGCGTCGGGCCAATTGACAGGGCACCCCTCAGTTAACAGGATAGTTTGCAACGCGGCCCCCGCCATCCTGGCTCTGACCGTCGAAAAAACCTCAACACAGGAGATGTCCATGTCAGACGATGTCGTCATCGTCAGCGCTGCCCGCACACCCGTCGGCAGCTTCAACGGCGCTTTCGCCACCATGCCGGCGCATGATCTCGGCGCCATTGCCATCAAGGCGGCGCTTGAGCGCGGCAAGATCGATCCGGCCCGCGTCTCCGAAGTCATCATGGGACAGATCCTCACTGCTGCGCAGGGCCAGAACCCCGCGCGTCAGGCCTCGATTGCTGCCGGCCTGCCGGTGGAAACTTCGGCCTGGGGCGTCAACATGCTGTGCGGCTCCGGCCTGCGCACGGTCGCGCTCGGCTATCAGGCGCTGCTCAATGGTGATTCGGAAATCGTCGTTGCCGGCGGTCAGGAATCCATGAGCATGGCCCCGCATGCGCAATATCTGCGCGGCGGCGTGAAAATGGGACCGGTGGAATTCGTCGACACCATGATCAAGGACGGTTTGTGGGATGCCTTCAACGGCTATCACATGGGTAACACCGCCGAGAACGTGGCAAAGCAGTACCAGATCACGCGCCAGCAGCAGGACGAGTTCGCTGTTGCATCGCAGCAGAAAGCGGAAGCTGCGCAGAAGGCCGGCAAGTTCAAGGACGAGATCGTTCCGGTCACCATCAAGGGCCGCAAGGGCGACACCGTGGTCGACAGCGACGAATATCCGCGCCACGGCGCCACGATCGAAGCCATGGCCAAGCTGCGTCCGGCCTTCGAGAAGGATGGTACCGTCACCGCCGGCTCGGCATCGGGCATCAATGACGGCGCCGCCGCCGTGGTGCTGATGACCGCCAAGCAGGCCGCCAAGGAAGGCCTCAAGCCGCTGGCCCGCATCGTGTCGTGGGGCCAGGCCGGCGTTGATCCGAAGATCATGGGCACTGGCCCGATCCCGGCATCGCGCGCCGCGCTGAAGAAGGCTGGCTGGACCATCAACGATCTCGACCTGATCGAAGCCAATGAAGCTTTTGCTGCGCAGGCTTGCGCCGTGAACAAGGACCTCGGCTGGGATACGTCGAAGGTTAACGTCAACGGTGGCGCGATCGCGATCGGTCATCCGGTGGGTGCATCTGGTGCGCGTGTTCTCGTCACGCTGTTGCACGAGATGGAAAAGCGCGACGCGAAGAAAGGCCTTGCCACGCTGTGCATCGGCGGCGGCATGGGCATCGCGATGTGCATTGCACGCGACTAATCCTTACGCGCTGCGTGCTGAAAACATCAGCTCGCGTGTGCACTGCACACACTGCTACAACAAAATGCCCGGCGCTTTGCGTCGGGCATTTTCGCTTGATGGTCCAATTCTGCTTGATGTTCATCGTATCGCCGGATTAATTCGTAGCTATAACTACAAAAGAGATTTGTGGAGGGATCGATCATGGCGCGCGTAGCATTGGTGACCGGTGGAACACGAGGGATTGGCGCTGCGATCAGCAAGGCTTTGAAAATTGCGGGATACAGCGTCGCGGCAAGCTATGCCGGCAATGATGCCGCCGCCGAGAAATTCAAAAGCGAGACGGGTATCGGCACCTACAAGTGGGATGTCGGTTCGTTCGATGAATGCGCCGCCGGCGTGAAAAAAGTCGAGGCCGATCTGGGACCGGTGGAAGTGCTGGTCAACAATGCCGGTATCACCATGGATGGCGCCTTCCACAAGATGACGCCGGAACAGTGGAACAAGGTGGTTAACACCAATCTCGGTTCGCTATTCAACATGACCCGTCAGGTGATCGAGGGTATGCGCGAACGTAAGTTCGGCCGTGTCATCAACATTTCATCGATCAACGGGCAGAAGGGCCAATTCGGCCAGGTCAACTATTCTGCCGCCAAGGCCGGCGACATCGGCTTCACCAAGGCATTGGCTCTCGAGAATGCCAAGCTCGGTATCACCGTCAACGTGATCTGTCCTGGCTACATTAACACCGAGATGGTGCAGGCCGTGCCGCTCGCCGTGCTTGAGAAGAGCATTTTGCCGCAGATCCCAGTCAATCGCCTCGGCGAGCCCGAGGAAATTGCACGCGCGGTGGTGTTCCTAGCTGCAGACGAGTCCGGCTTCTTCACTGGCTCGACCATGACCATCAATGGCGGGCAATATCACGCGTAACGGGCCTCGAAGCTCGAACCTCATCCTGAGGAGCCCGCCCTTGCGGGCGTCTCGAAGGATGTGCGACATGCGCCACCGCCGCGTTTCTGGCCTTCGCCGTACATCGCTTTACGAATGACGCCGCATCGCAGCGAAGGATGTGATTTGGAAGCCGAGCTAGTCGGGTTTCCAGCCCTTCGGGGCCAACTCAAACGTCGCGAAATCGAAACCCGGCGCCACGGTGCAGCCGACCAGTGTCCAGTCGCCAGTGGTAGAGGCGGCCTGCCAGGCATGCGGTGGGACAATGCCTTGCGGCTCTTGTCCAGCGGCGACGTCCGGCCCGAGCGTGATCATGCGCTGGCCGGCGTCGTTGGCGATTTCCAGCGTGAGCGGAGCGCCCGCATGATAGTGCCAGATCTCGACAGCATCGATGCGATGCCAGTGCGAGCGCTCGCCACGCGCTAGCAGGAAGTAGATCGCCGTTGAGGCCGCCCGCCCGCCGGCATCTACGCGACTGTCGCGAAACGTCTCGCGGTAGTGGCCGCCTTCGGGATGCGGCTGCAGGCCGAGCGTCGCGATGATCTCGGCTGCAGTTGGCGTCTTGCCTGTCATCAGGACTTGTTCTTGCGTTCACGGAGTTCGCCGAACACGTCGTCCTCGCTGAATCCCTTGAGGCGGACGGCGGCGGCGATGGCCGGATCGTCGGCGCGCAGGAAGACGTTGGTCTTCTTCTCAAGCCCGAGCAGCACCGGGATGGTTGGCTTGCCGACGGCGCGCAGCTGCGCCACTTCGTCGGCGCGATTCTTCAGCGCTTCGTTGTTGGCGTCGATGCCGAGGCAGAACTTCATGTTGGTCGCGGTGTATTCGTGGCCGCAGTAGACCCGGTAGTCGTCGGGCAGTGTGCGCAGCTTCTTCAGCGACTGCCACATCATCGGGTAGGTGCCTTCGAACACCCGTCCGCAGCCGCCGGAAAACAGCGTGTCGGCCGAGAACAGCGCCAGCTCGCTGTCGAACACGTAGCAGATATGATCGAGCGTATGGCCGGGGGTCTCGAACACCCGTGCGGTGAGCGCGCCGACCTGCACGGTATCGCCTTCGGCGACGCGGACGTCGACTTCAGGAATTGCCGTGCCCTGATCGTGCGGCGCTGTGACCTTGCAGCCATAAGTTTTCTTCAGCTCGGCGATGCCGCCGACATGGTCCGCATGGTGATGCGTCACCAGAATATCCGTGAGCTTCCAGCCTTCGCGTTGCAGCACCTTCATGATGGGGCCGGCTTCCGGCGCGTCGATCGCGGCAGTCTTCAGGCTCTGCGGATCGTGGATCAGGTAGCCGAAATTGTCGGACAGGCAGGGGAAGACGCGAATTTCAGCAGCCATGGTAACTCCGTTGGATCACGTCGTGATGCGCTCGCACGTACGTGCGGCAAATTGATGGGGATGAATATGGGCGATGCATGACGGTCAGCGCGGTGTCACACATTGGCGCGCGGGCTGGCCGGCAATCTGCAGCGTGATGGTGGTCTGGCCCTTGCCGGCAATCCCGACATTGCCTTCGCCGTAGCGGAAGCCCGAGCCGGATCTCTGGATCGGCATGCGGAGCGTTTCGCCATTGGGATAGAACAGGGTGATCGACGTGCCGCCTGAATTGTAATCGACGGAGATCTTGTCGCCGCCCGGCAGCGCAGGGGTGCAGATGTAATCGACCGTCGCCGGATTGGCCTCGGCGGAGAATGGCGCGAGTGCTGCCACGGCCAGACCCGCGGCCGTCGCCGCCGCCCTTGTGATTGTTTGACCTCGGCGTGACAGCATTTTTGTCTCTCCTGCAACGACGTCGCGGCACCTGTTTCTCCGACTAGGCCGCAGCCGGGCCGGCCTTGTCAATTGGTGCAACTCACCGCCCGCGATGGTCTGGATATCTGGCGTTAACGCTGCCCCGGCAATGCGCGATTCGGGGGATCGTGGGTCGCCGCAACGTGTTAGAAAGTCATCATGACCATCGATGTGATCGATCTCCGGGATTTCTATTCGCGCCGCCTCGGTATCGTGGCGCGGCGGCTGATCAATCGCGGTATTCAGGCGCATTGGCCGGATGCCGAAGGCCAGCGCGTGCTCGGTCTGGGGTACCCAACACCGTATCTCGGCCTTTTCCGGGAGAATTCCGAACGCTGCATCGCCTTCATGCCGGCGGCGCAGGGGGTGCTGAAATGGCCGACGGCAAAGCCCGCGCTGGCCACACTGGTCGACGAATTCTCGCTGCCGCTGCCGGATGCCGCCGTCGATCGCATCATCCTGGTGCACGCCCTGGAAATGTCCGACGATCCCGAAGGTTTGCTCCGCGAGGTCTGGCGCGTGCTTGCGCCGTCCGGCCGGTTGATGGCAGTGATTCCGAATCGCCGGGGCGTCTGGACCCGCACCGACTCGACGCCGTTCGGTCACGGCCGCCCCTATTCGCGCTCGCAGATCACGCAGTTGCTGCGACAGACCTGGTTTACGCCGACAGCGTGGAGCGAGGCGCTGTTCATGCCGCCGGTCGGGATGGGCTGGTTTCTGCGCTCGGCGATGGCGTGGGAGCGGATTGGCGCGGCGTTGTCGATGCCGTTCGCCGGCGTGCATATCGTCGAAGCGACCAAACAGGTCTATCGGGCGATCCCCGCCAAGCGCGAACGCACGCGGCTGATTCCGGCGCTGCAGCCAGTACTGGTGCCGACCTCCGGGATGCGGCGTGACGATGAGACGGATCATCTTGGCGAGGCCGAGCCGCACTCGCGCTGAGCGCTATTTTTCCGCGAGCGGATGCAGGTCTCGGACCAGGCTCTTGAGCCGCTCTTCCACCACATGGGTGTAGATCTGCGTCGTCGAAATATCGGTATGACCGAGCAGAGTCTGCACGATGCGAAGATCGGCGCCGTTATGCAGCAGATGGCTGGCGAAGGCGTGGCGCAGCACGTGCGGCGACACCAGCCGCTGCGCAATGCCGGATGCCGCCGCAAGTTCTTTCAGGTCGCGCGCGAAATGCTGTCGGGTGAGGTGGCCGCTCTCGCCAAAAGACGGAAACAGCCATTTCGAGGCTGCACTCTTTTTTGGTTGAGCCTTCTGCAACTCGGTCATCGCGGCGAGATATTCGGCCATCGCCTGTTTGGCAGTTTCGTTGAGCGGCACCAGCCGCTCCTTGTTGCCCTTGCCGCGCACCACGATCATGCGGGCATCGCGCCGCGCTGCGGTGAGCGGTAGCGACACCAGCTCGGAGACACGAAGCCCGGTGGCGTAAAGTACTTCGAGCAGGCAGTAGAGTCGGGCATCGCGCAACCGCTGCTGCGCCGAAGCCTCCGCGTTTTGCGCCTGCGTGCGCGCCTGCACCAGCATACGGTCGACATCGGCGATCGACAGCACCTTGGGCAGACTGCGGCCACGCTTGGGGCCGGACAGGATGGCTGCTGGATCGTCGCTGCGGATTTTTTCGCTGAGCAGAAAGCGAAACAGATGCCGTATGGCGGACAGCCGCCGCGCAACGGTGGTCGATTTAAAGCCGCGCTCGTCGAGGTCTTCCAGGTAGTCGCGCAGCAACTGGGTGTCGGCTGCCATGAAGCTGGATTTCGCTCCGGTGGCGAATTCGGAGAAATCTTCGAGGTCGCGGCGATAGGCGTCCAGAGTATTCACGCCAGCGCCCTGTTCGGCGGCGAGCATGTCGAGGAACAGGCCGGAAAGTTTCGAATCGGAGGCAGGACGGGTGCTCATGGGGCGACCCTAGCGGCTATTTCTTGAGAAATTTGTCCGGCTGGATGGTGACCGTCATGTCCCGCGGCTTCGGGTTGACGAAATTGGCAAGCGCGAAGATGACGCCATAGACCACGCCGACGATCACCGCGACGACCGTCAAAAAGCGGAACAGGCTGGGCATGATCAGGGAACTCGGCGGCGAAATGGGGCGATTCGTTCCGCCTGAGGCGGTCACCTTGTCCGGATACAGACTGCAAGAGGTGCTGGCAACGCTGGCGCTGGGGGTAGTATAGGTGACCAGAATGCGGCAAACCTCTGTGATCCCTTGTCGCTCACTGATTTTGCAGGTGTTTTTGATGTCCGAGACCATCTTGCCGGCCATTGCCAGCGCACTCCAGGAGGCCGCCATCGTGGCGGCGCTGGGAAAGCGCTCGGTCGTGCTGGTGGGCATGATGGGCGCGGGCAAATCGACCATCGGCCGGCGCATGGCAACGCGGCTGCGGCTGCCCTTCGTCGATGCCGACAATGAGATCGAGGCGGCGGCCGGGATGTCGATCCCGGACATTTTCGAGGTCCATGGTGAGCCGCATTTCCGCGACGGCGAGGCGCGGGTGATCGCCCGGCTGCTGGACAGCGGACCGATCCTGCTGGCGACCGGCGGCGGTGCCTTCCTGCGCGAGGAGACCCGCCAGCGCATCCGCGACAAGGCGATCTCGCTGTGGCTGAAAGCTGATGCCGACGTGATCCTGCGCCGAATCCGGCGCCGGGAAAACCGTCCGCTGTTGAAGACCGCCGATCCCGCCGCGACCATTGCGCGGCTGATCGAGGCGCGCCATCCGTTCTATGAGCAGACCGATATCACGATCGACTCGCGTGACGTGCCGCATGAGAAGATCGTCGAGGAAGGCATCATCGCGCTGCATGAGCATCTGTTCCGCCCACACGCAGCTTCCGCCATTTCCGAACCGACAGGCGATCCCTTGAGTTCACAACTATGACCGCGCCCTTGAAGCATTCCGACCCTATCGTCGTGGACGTCGCGCTGGCTGAGCGCGCCTATGACATCGTGATCGGCCGTAACGTGCTGCCGTCGCTCGGCGCGCGCATTGCGAAGCTGCGACCGGGCGTGCGCACGGCGATCGTGACCGACAGGACCGTTGCCAAGCATTGGCTCGCTGCCACGGAAGCCTCGCTGGCGGAAGCCGGTATTCCCACGTCGCACATCATCGTCGAGGAAGGTGAGAGCTCGAAGAGCTATGCCGGGCTTGAGAAGGTCTCCGAAGCGCTGATCGCGGCGAAGATCGAGCGCAACGATCTCGTCATTGCGCTGGGTGGCGGCGTGGTTGGCGATCTCGCGGGCTTTGCCGCAGCGATCATCCGCCGCGGCGTCGATTTCGTGCAGGTGCCGACGTCGCTGCTGGCGCAGGTCGATTCCTCCGTCGGCGGCAAGACCGGCATTAACTCACCGCAGGGTAAGAACCTGCTCGGCGCGTTCCATCAGCCGGTGCTTGTTGTGGCCGACACGGCGGTCCTCGATACGCTGTCGCCCCGGCAGTTCCGCGCCGGCTATGCGGAAGTCGCCAAATATGGCGTGCTCGGGGACGCCGCGTTCTTCACATGGCTGGAAGCCAATCACGCCGACATCATGCGCGGTGGCGCAGGGCGTGAACACGCCATCGCCACCTCGTGCCGCGCCAAGGCCGGCGTCGTGTCGCGCGACGAGCGCGAGAACGGCGAGCGCGCACTGCTCAATCTCGGCCATACCTTCGGCCACGCACTGGAAGCGGTGACCGGTTTCTCGGATCGGCTGTTCCATGGCGAGGGCGTGTCGGTCGGCATGGTGCTGGCTGCGCAACTGTCGGCGCAGCTCGGCATGGTCGCTGAGAGCGATGCGAGCCGCGTGCAGCATCATCTCGCCGATGTGGGTCTGCCCACGAAGCTGCAGGACATCGCCGGCTTCGCGCAGGAAGGCCTCGCGGACGCGGATACGCTGATGGCACTGATGGCGCAGGACAAGAAGGTGAAGCGCGGCAAGCTCACTTTTATTTTGCTGGAAGCCGTCGGCCGGGCCGTCATCGCGAACGATGTGGATCCCGCGACGGTTCGCGCGTTTCTGCATCAGAAGCTGACGGGATAGAACTGACCGTGTCCGGTTTGGGAACCACCAAAGCCAGCGCCGTCGCAGGACTTTCATGAATTCGATTACCGTCAATCTGCTGATCGCGATCTTCCTGCTCGCTGCCAACGCGTTTTACGTGGCGGCGGAGTTTGCGCTGGTTAAAAGCCGCGGCTTCCGCGTCAAGAGCATGGTCGAGCAAAACCGCTTCGGCGCGCGTCTGCTGCAGAACATGATGGGCAATATCGAAGCCTATCTGGCCTGCTGCCAGCTCGGCATCACCATGGCATCGCTGGGACTCGGCTGGGTTGGTGAGCCCACGGTGGCCGCACTGCTGAAACCGGTGCTCGATCCGCTCGGTCTCTCGGAATCCGCGCTGCACTTCACCTCGTTCCTCACCGGCTTCCTCGTCTTCTCCTCGCTGCATATCGTGATCGGCGAGCAGGTACCGAAGACGCTGGCGATCCGCCAGCCGGAGCCGGTGTCGCAATGGATCGCCTATCCGCTCTACGCCTCCTACATCCTGTTTTATCCGCTGAACTGGCTGCTCAACGCGGCGTCACGCGGCACGCTGGCGCTGCTCGGCGTGCAGGAAGCATCACCGCATGAGATCCTCACCGGTGTCGAGATCGAAGGTCTTGTCGGTGAGTCTGCCGAACACGGCGGCATCGCGTCAGGCGAGGCTGAGTATATCCAGAACGTGTTTCGCTTCGGCGATCTCGCGGTGTCCGATGTCATGGTCCATCGCACGGCGATGGTGACGCTGAATGCGGACCTGCCGTCCGAAGAGCTGGTGCGTGAAGTGCTGGCCACCGAATACACCCGCATTCCACTCTGGCGCGAGAAGCCGGAAAACATCATCGGCGTGCTGCACGCCAAGGATCTCTTGCGCGCGATCCGCGCCGTCGATGGCGATACCGCAAAGATCGACGTGGCCTCGATCGCGCTGCCGCCGTGGTTCGTTCCGGAAATGCGCCCGCTGTCGGATCAGTTGAAAGCCTTCCGCCGCCGCAAGACTCACTTTGCGCTCGTGGTCGACGAATATGGCGAAGTTGAAGGCATGGTGACGCTGGAAGACGTGCTGGAAGAAATCGTCGGCGACATCGCGGATGAACACGACGTGGTCGTGGCCGGCGTGCGCGCGCAGGCCGATGGCTCGGTGGTGGTCGATGGTTCGGTGCCGATCCGCGACCTCAATCGCGCCATGGACTGGCATCTGCCGGATGATGAAGCGACCACGGTAGCCGGTCTCGTCATTCACGAAGCGCGTTCCATCCCCGAGCGCGGGCAGAGCTTCACCTTCTACAACTTCCGCTTCCGCGTGCTGCGCCGTGAGCGCAACCGCATCACCGCGCTGCGCATCGGCCCGGTACCGACCGAGCCGGAAGTGCCGGAGAAAAAGCCGCGGGCCGGGACCTCGTTCTAGGCCCGCGCCGGTCCGGTTCTTGCTTTTGCTTTATTCTATGAGCTGCCATTCCTTTGAATGGCGCAACTGGAGCGAGCGATGAACAAGTCCTGGCGATTGTCGTGCGTATTGGCCGCTGGGTTGATGTCCGGCGCTGCGCTGGCCGACACCAACTGGCCGACGAAGCCGATCAAGGCGGTCAATCCGTTCGGTGCCGGCAGTGCGGGTGACGTGGTCCCGCGCCTCTTCTTCGAAAGATTGAGCACGGAGCTCGGACAGCCGATCGTGATTGAAAATCGCGTGGGTGCGGGCGGCTCGGTGGGCACGGGCGCGGTCGCGAAGAGCGATCCGGATGGCTACACCTTGCTGTCGCAGACCAACGCCATCTCCATTGCGCCCGCGATCTTCCCCAACCTCAACTACGACACCACTAGGGATCTGTCCTCGGTGCTGATGATTGGCTATGCGGCTAATGTGATGATCGTGCCCAACGAACGGCCATGGAAAACGATTCAGGATTTCCTGACCGCCGCAAAGACCAAGGGCACGGTGATCAATTACGGCTCGGTGGGCGTCGGCAGTGCCGTGCATATCAGTTCGGAGAAAATTCCGCGCCGCCGCCGGCTTCGAGGCCACGCATATCCCGTATCGCGGCGGCTCCGAAGTCATCACCGATATCATCGGCGGCCGCATCGATTTCTACTTCTGTCCGCTGGCTACGGCACTGCCGCTGATCCGCGAGGGCCAGGTCCGTGCGCTGGTGGTGTCGACGCCGACCCGCGTTCGCGATCTGCCGGATGTGCCGACACCGATCGACGCCGGTCTCAAGGATGCCGACAGCTCGATCTGGTTCGGTGTGTTCGTGCCAGCCAAGACGCCGCCGGAGATCGTCGAGAAGCTTTATGTGACCGGCACCAAGGTGCTGAACACGGCTGACATGCAGGCTTCGCTGAAGAAGATCGGCGTCGAGCCGATGCCGATGAAGTCATCCGAGATGGATGCTTTGCTCGTCAAGGAGATCGCCGACAACAAGGTACTGCTCAAAAGCGAGGTCGCGGCCAAGTAGGCAGACTGCCGGCCTTGCCAGCACGGGTGAGGCCGGCATTGTCCTTTATCTGGAGTGGATCACCGCGCGTTCGGGCGTTGTTTTAGGCTTCAAACGGTCCGAAATTTGCTTCGTTGTCGCCGATTGGCCCGATCATTGGGCCGCCATTCCCTGTGGATGGTATTATTGGAGCAAGTAATGAATAAGTTTATGCGGTGGTCGTGTGTTTTCGCCGGTGTGCTGCTGTCGTCTGTCGCGGCGCAGGCCGAAAGCAACTGGCCGACCCGGTTGATCAAGGCCACCATCCCGTTCGGCCCCGGTAGCGCTACCGACGTGGTGCCGCGGATATTCTTCGAGCGTCTCGGGCCCGAGCTCGGTCAGACGATCGTGGTCGAGAACCGGGTTGGCGGCGGCGGCTCGATCGGCACCAACGCGGTGGCCAAGGCGGAGCCGGATGGCTACAGCATCCTGGCGCATTCCTCGGCGCTGGCGATCACGCCGGCGATCTTTCCGAACCTGCCCTATGACACGTCGAAAGACCTGTCGTCAGTCATCATGATCGGCTCCAGCCCGCAAATCATGATCATTCCGAAGGAGCGGCCCTGGAAGACCGTAGACGATTTCCTCAAGGATGCGAAAGCCAAGGGATCGCAGATCAATTTCGGTTCGGTTGGCGTCGGTAGCGCCGTGCATATCAGTGCCGAGAAATTCCGCCTCGCTGCCAATTTCGAAGCGACCCACGTGCCGTATCGCGGTGGGCCCGAAGTGATCGCCGATATTCTTGGTGGCCGTATCGATTTCTACTTCTGCCCGGCGGCGACCGCTTTGCCGCTGATCCGCGAAGGGCAGGTGCGTGCACTGGTCGTCTCCACCGACAAGCGCAGCAATGAACTGCCCGACGTGCCGTCGATGACCGAAGTCGGTCTGAAGGACGGCGTCAGCGAGAGCTGGATCGGCGTGTTCGTGCCCTCCAAGACGTCGCGCGAGATCGTCGACAAGATGCATGATGCCGGCGTCAAGGTGCTGGCCAAGCCGGAGATGCAGGCGGCGCTGAAGAAGATTGGCGTCGAGACCGTGCCGATGCAGCCGAAGGCAATGGACGACCTCGTGGCGAAGGAAGTCGCTGCGAATATCGCGCTGCTGAAGGATGTGAAATAAGGCGACAAGGGCTCCTCGTCATCGCAAGGAGCCCTCGCGACGATGCGAAGCTGATTACGCCTCGATATCCATGCGCACGAGAATGCGTTCAGCGCTGTCGTTCCAGACATCCATTTTCACGATCTTGCCGCCGCGCACGACGAAGCGATCGACATAGCGATTGCCTTCGAACGCCGTGCCGTCATGCCATTCGCCATAGAGCGTTCCGGTATTGTAGACGATGGTCTCGCCATTCCCCGGCGACACGTCTGTGCGCTCCATCTTCTTCTTCACCCATTTGTAGCGCATGGCGTTGAACGCGGTGGCATCGCGCGGATGCTTGAACTTGCGACCGCCGGTGAAGGTGATCGCGACGTCGGCCGACATGAAGGTGCCGGCGGTTTCCGGATCCGGCACCATGGAGGCCACGAGAAACCGCTCGACGAGGTCGGCAGCCTTGGCGGTTTCATCGGTGAAGGGCGCAAGCGCGGTGGGGGATTGCGACATCGGGTTTCTCCTGCGGACAGATGCTGGCGCCATCATAGCAAAACCGGTGCCAGAATTGTATTCGGTAGATGCGTCAGATCGTATACAATTCTTGTTTGTTACGACTAGTTATTGGGCGTTCTCTGAAGGAATATTTGAAGATATTATCGTATTCTCAGATGGTTAGTCATAGATTGAATCGCATGCGTCTTGGCACGTGCCTTGCTTGCTCGCGCATATGCTTTCGCTACGTCCCGATCGGTGGCGTGGCCTCTCCAGGAGTCCTCCCATGACCTTCGATCTCATCCTGCGCAACGCGCGCATTGCCGACCGACCTGATGGCCCGGTGGATATCGGCATTCGCGGCGGGCGGTTCGAGGCCATCGAGATCGGCCTGCCGCGCGGCGTGGCGCCGGATCAGGATGTCGGCGGCCGGCTGCTCGTGCCAGGCCTCGTGGAGACGCATATCCATCTCGACAAATCCTGCCTCCTGGGCCGCTGCAATTGCGCGAATGGTACGCTCGCGGAGGTGATCAGCGAAGTCTCCCGGGCCAAACGCGACTTCACCGAAGAGGACGTCTACGCGCGCGCATCGCAGACGCTGGAGAAAGCGATCAAGCACGGCACCAACCGCATGCGCACGCATGTGGAGGTCGATCCGCGTATCGGGTTGACCAGCTTTCGCGCGCTGAAGAGGTTGAAGCAGAATTACGCATGGGCGATCGATCTGCAGATCTGCGTGTTTCCGCAGGAAGGATTGCTCGACGATCCCGGCTGTGAGGACGTCCTGCTGCAGGCGATGCGAGAGGGCGCCGATCTGATAGGCGGCGTGCCCTACATCGACAAGGATTCGAATGGCCAGATCGCCAGGATATTCGGCATCGCGCAGGAGTTCGGCGTCGATATCGATTTCCATCTCGATTTCGATCTCGACCCCACGCGATCCGACTACGAGGAAGTGTGCCGCATGACCGAAGCCATCGGCTGGGGCGGTCGCGTGGCCATCGGCCATGCCACGAAACTGTCGGCGATGCCGCCTGCGGCCTTCGAGGCCGCTGCAAAGCGGCTCGCCGATGCCGGTGTCGCCGTTACGGTGTTGCCTGCGACCGACCTGTTCCTCACCGGCCGTGACAGCGATCACAACGTGCCGCGCGGCGTGACATCGGCGCACAGACTGCGTGCTTTGGGTGTGAATGCGAATATCTCCACCAACAATGTGCTGAATCCGTTCACGCCGTTCGGCGATGTCTCGCTGATCCGCATGATCAATCTCTATGCCAATGTGATGCAGGTCGGCGCCACGGACGACCTTGCCGGATGTCTCGACCTCGTGACGTCGGCTTCGGCGAAGCTGCTCAACCTGAAGCACTACGGCATCGCCGTCGGCAATTCCGCCGATCTCGTGGTGCTCGATTGCGAGACCAAGGCAGAGGCGGTATGCGAGATTGCGCAGCCACTG
The DNA here is from genome assembly GCF_032401055.1 of Tardiphaga sp. 709. Lineage (NCBI taxonomy): Bacteria > Pseudomonadati > Pseudomonadota > Alphaproteobacteria > Hyphomicrobiales > Nitrobacteraceae > Tardiphaga > Tardiphaga sp. 709. The sequence continues at coordinate 4,450,454 of NZ_CP135529.1, forward strand.
TTCGGTTTCAAGAACGGCATCAGGACCTTCATCAGGCCGGCTGCGAGTCTGCTCAAGCCCCACTGAGGCGGGCGTCCTTTTGTCGTACGGAGACTTCGATGCCGATCAATGACACGCTCAACGCCTTTGTGGATCATGGCCACATCGAAGTGCAGACCACGACAGAGGGGCCTCTCGCGGGTTTGACCTTTGCACTGAAGGATTTCTTCGATCTCGCCAATGTGCCGACCGGCGCCGGCAGCCCGGAATGGCTGGCGACGCATCCGGTGCCGACAAAATCGTCGCCGGTCGTCGATCGCCTGCTCGATGCCGGAGCGAAACTGGTCGGCAAGACGCATACGGATGAACTGGCCTGGAGCCTCAACGGCGAGAACGCGCATTACGGCACGCCGATCAATCCGGCTGCGCCCGGCCGCATTCCCGGCGGCTCGTCGAGCGGGTCGGCCGCTGCGACCGCTGGCGCGCTGGTCGACTTCGCCATCGGCTCCGACACCGGCGGCTCAGTGCGTCTGCCCGCCAGCTATTGCGGTGTCTACGGCATTCGCACCACGCATGGTCGCATTCCGCTCGATGGCGCGGTGCCGCTGGCGCCGAGTTACGACACTGTCGGCTGGTTTGCGCGCACGCCCGAATTGATGGCGGAGGTCGGCAAGGTGTTGCTCGACAAGGCCCGTGCTCCGCGTCGGGTGAAGAAGGTTCTGATCGCAAGCGACCTGTTTGGCGCCGTCGATGAGAAGGTTCGCAACCTGCTGCAGCCGTCGGTCGATCGCATCAAGGCGCTCGTTGGTGCGAGCGAGGATGTGGATGTCGCAAGCGGTGAACTCAATGCCTGGCGCAACACCTTCCGTGTAGTCCAGTCGGAAGAAGCCTGGGCCGCGCAGGGCGAATGGATCAAGGCGACCCAGCCGAAGCTCGGCCCCGGCGTGAAGGAGCGTTTCGCGGCTGCGGCGGTTCTCGATCCCGCGGAGATCGCGGCTGCGCGGGCCATGCGAAAAGTCATCGTTGAGCGCGTGCTGTCGCTGCTGGCCCCTGACACGGTCATGCTTTTGCCGACCGCGCCGGGCATTGCGCCGCTGCGCAACACGCCGGATGCGACGCTCGATGTGTTCCGCGCCCGCGCCATCGAATTGCTCTGTGTGTCCGGCCATGCCGGAACGCCGCAGGTCTCAATGCCTGTCGCCAAGTTCGACGATTGCCCGATCGGCCTGTCGATCATGGGCGCGCGCGATTGCGACGAGGATATTTTGCAGTTGGCGGTGGAGTTGGCGAAGTAACGCGCCGGCCGTGCGCTCCTTCTCCCCGCTCTGCGCGGGGAGAGGTTAAGTAAGACTACTTCGCCTTCCCCGCGCCCTTCTCGGCCGCGCGGCGCAGTGCCTCTGCAAATGCACCACCGCCACTGCTCTCCTGCTTCGCCGGAGCACGCGATGTCATCTGGCGTTCGTTGAAGCGCGGGCCGCGATCGGCTTGCGGACGGTCGGCCTTGGCGCCGACAGGATCGTCCATGCGCAGCGTCAGCGCGATACGCTTGCGGGCGACTTCGACCTCCAGCACCTTCACCTTGACGATATCGCCTGATTTCACGACCTCGCGCGGATCCTTGATGAAGGTCTTGGACATCGCGGAGATGTGCACGAGGCCGTCCTGATGTACGCCGATATCGACGAAGGCACCGAAGGCGGCGACGTTGGTGACGGTGCCTTCGAGCACCATGCCGGGCTTGAGATCGCTGAGCTTCTCGACGCCTTCCATGAACACCGCAGCCTTGAAGGCGGGGCGGGGGTCGCGGCCGGGTTTTTCGAGTTCTTTCAGGATGTCGGTGACCGTCGGCAGACCGAAGGTGTCATCGACGAAGGTCTTGGGCTGCACCTTGCGCAGAATCTCGGCATTGCCGATCAGCGCCTTGATATCGCTCTTGGTGGCCTCAAGAATCTTGCGCACCAGCGGATAGGCTTCCGGATGCACGCCGGACTTGTCGAGCGGATCCTCGCCGTCATTGATGCGCAGGAAGCCGGCACATTGTTCGAATGCCTTCGGGCCAAGCCGCGGCACTTCCTTGAGCGCCTTGCGTGACTTGAACGGGCCGTTGGCGTCGCGGTGCTGCACGATGCTCTGCGCCAGACCGGTGCCGATGCCCGACACGCGTGCCAGCAGCGGTGCGGATGCCGTGTTCACGTCGACGCCAACGCCGTTCACGCAGTCTTCCACGACGGCATCGAGCGACCGCGCCAGCTTGCTCTCGCCGAGGTCGTGCTGATACTGGCCAACGCCGATCGCTTTTGGATCGATCTTCACCAGTTCAGCGAGCGGATCCTGCAGGCGGCGCGCGATCGACACCGCGCCGCGCAGCGTGACGTCGAGCTCAGGCAGCTCTTCGGAGGCAAAGGCCGAGGCGGAATAGACCGACGCGCCGGCTTCCGACACCACGATCTTCGACATCTTGAGGTCCGGTAGCAGCTTGACCAGCTCCATCGCCAGCTTGTCGGTCTCGCGCGAGGCTGTGCCGTTGCCGATGGCGATCAGGTCGACTTTGTGCTGCACGGCGAGCTTGCCGAGCATGGCGAGCGACGCATCCCACTGGCGTTGCGGCTCATGCGGATAGATCGTGGTCGTTGCAACGACTTTACCGGTGGCGTCGATAATCGCGGTCTTCACACCCGAACGGAAGCCTGGATCAAGGCCCATGGTGACGCGCGCGCCGGCAGGCGCTGCGAGCAGCAGGTCGCGCAGGTTCGATGCGAAGACGCGGACGCCCTCTTCTTCCGCCGCGGTCCACAGCCGCATGCGCAGGTCGATGTTGAGATGCACCTGGATCTTGGTACGCCAGGCCCAACGCGTGGTTTCGGTCAGCCACTTGTCGCCGGGGCGGCCCTGATCGGAAACGCCGAAGCGATTCATGATCTTCAGTTCATAGGAGCTCGGTGTGGTGGTGGGGGCGGGCGTCGCGGGCACCGGCTCGGGCTGCATCGCGAGATCGAGGATCTCTTCTTTCTCGCCGCGGAACAACGCCAGGATACGGTGTGATGGCAGCTTGTGCAGCGGCTCGCTGAAGTCGAAATAGTCCTTGAACTTCTCGCCTTCGGTCTTCTTGCCGGTGCGCACGGTCGAGGCCATCAAGCCGTTCGACCACATCTGTTCGCGAAGGGCGCCGATCAGATCGGCGTCTTCGGCGAAGCGCTCGACAAGAATGGCGCGCGCGCCGTCGAGCGCAGCGGCGACATCGGCGACGTTCTTCTCGGCATTGACGAAAGCTTCCGCAACTTTCTTCGGATCGTTCTGCGGCTCGGTGAGCAGCAGTTCCGACAGCGGTTCAAGGCCGGCTTCCTTGGCGATCTCGGCCTTCGTGCGGCGTTTCGGTTTGAACGGCAGATAGATGTCTTCGAGACGACCCTTGGTGTCGGCGGTCATGATCGCCGTTTCGAGCGCGGCATCGAGCTTGCCCTGTTCGCGCACCGATTCCAGAATCACGAGGCGGCGTTCTTCGAGTTCGCGCAGATAGGTCAGGCGCTCTTCCAGCGTGCGCAGTTGTGCGTCATCGAGACCGCCGGTGATTTCCTTGCGGTAGCGTGCCACGAACGGCACCGTTGCGCCGCCGTTGAGCAGTTCTACCGTCGCCGCGACCTGCTGTTCGCGCACGCCAAGTTCGTCTGCGATCTTCTGATTGATGTTTGCCACGCGTAGAGATTCCTTCGAAATTCCGTGGCGGGTCATACCGCCGTCGCAAAACGCTTATGGACCGATGCCGCACGATTCATCAACCCCGGCGGATGCAGTCGATTGTTCTGTGGATCGCGTTGTTTTGCTTCGAAAATTGCAGTGTTTGATGCGCTTCATGACAGTGCGGCTGTGCAAAAATATAATGCTAGATCGCGGCCTGCGAACTGTGTAGACGGACGTTCCTTTCGGGAGCGGCAATGTCGGTTTGTGGTCTGGATTTTGGAACGTCGAACACGACGCTCGGCACGGTCATCAATGATGTTCCGGTGCTGGCGGCGCTCGAAGACTATCATGTCACAATTCCGAGTGCGATCTTTTACAAGGCCGATACCGGCGCCTTCATTGGCCGCAAGGCGATTGAGGCCTATGTCGAGGGCGCGCCTGGCCGCCTGATGCGCAGCCTCAAATCCGTGCTCGGTACGTCGCTGATCGATGAGACGACGCGCGTCGGCCGCGAGCGCGTCAGCTTCCGCAATGTCATCGCCTATTATCTCGGTGCGGTGAAGCGGCGTGCGGAACAGGCCACAGGGCTTGAACTCCGCCAGGTCGTCCATGGCCGTCCCGTCCATTTCGTCGATGACAATCCGGCGGGCGATGCCAAGGCCGAAGCTACGCTGCGCGCCATCGCGAAAGACGTCGGCTTCGAGGACGTCACATTCCAGTTCGAGCCGATTGCCGCGGCGCTGGATTACGAGCGGCAGATCAATTCGGAGGAGATCGCGCTGATCGCCGATATCGGCGGCGGCACGTCAGACTTCTCGATCGTGCGGTTGTCGCCTCAGCGGCATCACCATGCCGACCGCAAGGATGACATCCTCGCCAATGACGGTGTGCGGATTGGCGGTACCGATTTCGACCGGCATCTCAGTCTCGGTGTGATCATGCCGTTGCTGGGCTATCGTTCGGCGATGAAGCGCGCGGGGCTCGATGTGCCGTCGGGCTATTTCCACGATCTGGCGACCTGGTCGAGCATCAACCGGATGTACGATTCCAAGGTCATGAACGAGGTGAAACAGGTGCGCTATGAGGCGCAACAGCCGGAGCTGCTGGATCGCTTGGTGCGTGTGTTGGACGAACAGCGCGGCCATACCCTGGCCATGGAAGTCGAGGGCGCCAAGATTGGCCTGTCCGACAAGCCGAAATCGAGTATCGCGCTGGACTGGATCGAGCCTGGCCTTGCCGCCGGCGTCGCCCGTAATGAACTCGTCAGCCATACCCAGTTGCTCGCCGATCGGATCACCGCGCGGATCAAGATCTGCCTGAACCAGACCGGATTGAAGCCCGAAGCGATCGATGCCGTGTTCCTGACCGGCGGTTCGGTGCAGCTCGCCCATGTCCGCAAGGCGATCACGGCGGCGCTGCCGGCCGCCCGCGCCATCGATGGCGACACGTTCGGGGCCGTCGGCAAGGGTCTGACTGTCGAGGCGGCCCGACGCTACGGGCAGGGTTAGACGCCGAGGGCCGGACAAGGCCCGAACGCCTTGTGGCTATGCGTGGCCGTCGCTTGATCCGGCGCCCGGCGCAGCCATATTAAGCCCATGGCGAAGCTCTCGAATCGCGACAGGATTCTCACCGCAGGCCTCGCGGTCGTGCATGCGCGCGGCTATGCGGGCGCGAGCGTCCGCGACATCGTGCATGCCGCCGGCGTGCCACAAGGCACCTTCACCAACCATTTTACCTCCAAGGAGGAATTCGGCCTCGAGATCATCGATCTCTATTTCGCGAAGGGCCGCGAGCTGATGGCGCAGACGCTGCGCAATGAAAGCCTGTCGCCACTGGCGCGGCTGCGCGCCTATATCGATGCCAATGTGACCCGGCTGACCGAAGACCAGATGTGCAATGGCTGTCTGTTCGGCAACTTCACGGCAGAAGCCAGCGACCATAGCGACCTCATTCGCGACCGGCTGCTGACGATCTTCGCCGATGTTCAGCAGAGCATTGCCGAATGCCTGACCTCCGCGGTGAAAGCCGGCGAGCTGCCGGCCGACTTCAAATGCGCGGAGGTTGCGGGTTTCATCGTCTCCTCGCTGCAGGGCGCCAACCTGCTGTCGAAGGCCGAACGCAGCCCGGCGCCGATCGAGCGCTTTGCGCAGGTGCTGTTCACGCAGGTGTTACGCTGAGCTGATTGCTGCTCTGCACAGACATTGCCGCTTCCCGGCTCTTTCGCTAAACCGTGCGACATGACAGCGCGGCCCGCAGAGGCCGTCGCCGACAACAAGCGACCGGGAGTGAACCATGAGCCAGACCGCCGTCGGGGCGCGCGCCACGCGCAGCGCAAAATCCGACATCGAAACCTCGACCATCCGCGCCATTTCCTGGCGGCTGATCCCGTTTCTGGTGCTGGCTTATTTCCTGGCCTATCTCGACCGCGTCAATCTTGGCTTCGCCGCGCTCACCATGAATGCCGAGCTGAATTTCTCGCCCACCGTTTTTGCGTGGGGCGCCGGCATCTTCTTCATCGGCTATTTCATTTTTGAAGTTCCCAGCAACATCGCGCTGGAGAAATTCGGCGCCAGCCGCTGGATCGCGCGCATCATGGTGAGCTGGGGCATCATCTCCGCGCTGATGGCGATCGTCAGTGGCCCATGGAGCTTCTACACGCTGCGCTTTCTGCTCGGTGTAGCCGAGGCCGGCTTCTTCCCCGGCATTATCCTCTATCTCACTTACTGGTTTCCGGCCGAATATCGCGCGCGCTTCCTCGCGGCCTTTGCGATCGCGGTTCCCGTATCCACGGTGATTGGCGCGCCGATCTCCGGCATGCTGCTGGGGCTCGACGGTGTCATGGGCCTGAAGGGCTGGCAGTGGTTGTTCATCATCGAAGGGATTCCTTCGGTCATTCTCGGCGTCGTCACCTGGTTCTACCTCACCGACAAGCCTGAAAAGGCCGAATGGCTGACGCCCGACCAGAAGATGTGGCTCTCCGACAAGCTCGAAGGCGAGCGTCTCGCCAAGGAGAGCGCCCATGGCATGACACTGGGGCAGGCGCTGTCGTCGCCGAAGGTGCTGATGCTGAGCGTGATCTATTTCGGCTTTGTCGGCGCGCTCTATGGCATGCAGTTCTGGCTGCCGCAGATCGTGAAGGCGTTCGGCTTCACCAACCTGCAGACCGGTTTCGTCACCGCGATCCCCTATCTGTTTGGCTCCATTGCCATGGTGCTGTGGGCACAGCATTCCGACAAGACCCGTGAACGCGTCTGGCATGTCGGCCTGCCGCTGCTGCTGACCGCCGTGGCGCTCGCGCTGTCCGGCATCTCCACCAATCCGACCCTGACCATGGTCGCACTGACAGTCGCTGCGATCGGCGTGTTCTGCACTTTCGCTCTGTTCTGGACGCTGCCGACCGCGTGGCTGAGCGGCACGGCGGCGGCCGGCGCCATCGCGCTGATCAACTCGATCGGCAATCTCGCCGGCTTCGGCGGTCCCTATCTGATCGGCTGGGTCAAGGAACTGACCGGCAGCACCTCGACCGGGCTTCTGGTCCTGGCGGCCATGCCGCTGGTTGCCGGCATTCTCGTGCTGGTCGGCAATCACGGGACAGCCACGGAGTTCGCAGCTACCGGTAAACCGGCACGGGTGAAATAAGGCCGTGATGCGGTGCGGCAATCTAGCGAAATTGTGATCACTGACGAATATTGACATTCGTCAGTGATCACGCCTAGGTTCCCTTCGAACAGTCATTCGAAGGACTCCTCGCGATGCCCGGCCACACCCACGTCAGCGCTTTCCGCAAGCCACTCGCCGCCGCGCTTTTGCTGATCCCGGCTCTTGCTCTGGCCGGATGCGGCAAGAAAACCGAGGCGGAAGCCAAGCCAACCCGCCCCGTGCTGGTCGCGACCGTGCATTACGAGCCGGAATCGCCGCAGCGCAGTTTCGTCGGCACCATCCGCCCGCGGATCGAGACCGATATGGGCTTCCGGGTCACCGGCAAAGTCGCCAAGCGCCTTGTTGAGGTCGGCCAGAATGTCGAGATCGGCCAGCCGCTGGCTACGCTCGACGAGGTCGATCTGAAGCTGCAGGCCGAGCAGGCGGTCGCCGAACTCAACGCATCCACGGGTGTGCTGGCCAATGCCACTGCAGCCGAGGGCCGCGCCACCGAATTGCGCAGCAAGGGCTGGTCCACTCAGGCACAGCTCGATCAGGCCAAAGCCACGGGCGACGAAGCCCGCGCGCGTCTCAATCGCGCCGAACGCTCGGTCGAACTTACCAAGAACAGCCTCTCTTATGCGACGCTGATCGCCGACACCCGCGGCGTTGTCACCGCGACGCTGGTCGATGCCGGTCAGGTCGTCGTCGCCGGGCAGGCCGCCATCCGTGTCGCGCGTTTCGGCGAGAAGGAGGCGGTGGTTTCCATTCCGGAAACGCTGGTTGGCCGCGCCAAGGAAGGCAAAGCCAGCGTGACGCTGTGGTCCGAGCCCGGCAAGCAATATGCCGCCAAGCTGCGTGAACTTGCGCCTAATGCCGACACCGCGACGCGCACTTATCTCGCCAAGTTCTCGCTGCCTGAGGCCGACGACAAAGTGTCGCTCGGCATGACGGCAACGCTGACGCTGTCCGATCCCGCCACCGAACGCGTTGCGCGCGTGCCGCTCTCGGCACTGTTCAGCCAGGGCAACAACCCTTCGCTCTATGTTGTGAGCGCATCGGGCGACGTTGCGCTGCAGCCCGTCAAGGTGAAGTCCTATGAGAGCAACGACGTCATCATATCAGGTGGCGTCGATGAAGGTGCCAAGATCGTGACGCTCGGGGTGCAGAAACTGGACCCTGCGCTGAAGGTCCACGTCGTCTCCGCATTGTCGTTTTAAGACGCTCGCATTCAAAGGACGAAGCCGATGCATCGCTTCAACCTCTCCGCCTGGGCCGTCGCTCATCCCGCGCTGATCCTGTTTCTGATCATCGCGCTCGGCGTCGGCGGCTTCTTCTCATACGAGAAGCTGGGTCGCGCCGAAGATCCGTCCTTCACGGTGAAGGTCGTCAACGTCACGGCGATCTGGCCGGGCGCGACGGCCAAGGAAATGCAGGAGCAGGTTGCAGATCCCATCGAGAAAAAGATGCAGGAGCTGCCTTACTTCGACAAGGTGCAGACCTATTCGAAGCCGAACTTCACGGCGCTGCAGGTCACGTTCAAGGATAACGCGCCGGCCAAGGACGTGCCATTCCTGTTCTATCTGCTGCGCAAGAAGCTTGCCGACGTGCAGGGCAGCTTGCCGGCCAATCTGGTCGGGCCAACGGTCAATGACGAGTTCAGCGACGTCGACTCGATCCTCTACATGATGACCGGCGACGGCGCCGACTTTGCGCAGCTAAAGAAGGTTGCCGAAGGCCTGCGCCAGCGCCTGTTGAAGGTGAAGGGCGTCACCAAGGTCAATCTCTACGGCACCCAGGACGAGCGCATCTTCGTCGAATTTTCCCACGCCAAACTGGCAACGCTCGGCATCACGCCGCAGACGCTATTCGACTCACTTGCCAAGCAGAACGCGATCCAGCCGGCAGGTACGGTGGAAACCTCGTCGCAGCGCGTGCCGCTGCGCGTTACCGGCGCGCTCGATGGCGTGAAGACGGTGGCGGAGACGCCGGTCGAGAGCAACGGACGCACCTTCCGCCTCGGCGATATTGCGACAGTGAGTCACGGCTTCGTCGATCCGCCGGATTTCAAGGTTCGGCAGAAGGGCCAATACGCACTCGGCATTGGCGTGGTGACGGCGAACGGCGCCAACATTCTCGAACTCGGCAAGGACGTCGAAAAGGCCAAGAACGAGTTCATGGTCGCGGTCCCGCAGGGCATCAATGTCGAACAGATCGCCGATCAACCGCTGGTGGTCGAACACGCCGTTGGCGAATTCACGCACTCGTTCATCGAGGCCCTGGGGATCGTGCTGTTCGTCAGCTTCCTTGCGCTCGGCTGGCGCACCGGCATCGTGGTGGCGCTCTCGGTGCCGCTGGTGCTCGGTATTGTCTTCATGGTCATGAATGCGATGGGCATGGATCTGCATCGCATCACGCTCGGCGCGTTGATCATCGCGCTCGGCCTACTGGTCGACGACGCGATCATCGCGGTCGAGATGATGGTGGTGAAAATGGAGCAAGGCTGGGACCGCGTGCGCGCGGCATCCTTCGCCTGGGAGTCCACGGCATTTCCGATGCTCACGGGCACGCTCATCACGGCCGTCGGCTTCCTGCCGATTGGCTTCGCCAATTCCGCAGTCGGCGAATATGCCGGTGGCATCTTCTGGGTGGTGGCGATTGCGCTGATCGCCTCATGGTTCGTCGCGGTAATCTTCACGCCCTATATCGGCGTCAAGCTGCTGCCGAACTTTGCTACTCACGGCAAGGCCAATCACGATCCGCATGCGGTCTATGAGACGCGCATCTATCGCGGTCTGCGCAGCGTCGTGCAGTGGTGCGTCACGCATCGTATCAAGGTGGTGGCCGCCACCGTCGGTATCTTCATTGCTGCCATCGTCGGTTTCGGCCATGTCCAGCAGCAATTCTTCCCGCTGTCGGAACGTCCCGAACTGTTCTTCCAGCTTCGCTTGCCGGAAGGCACGGCCTTCGGCGTCACCGAAAAGGCCGTCAAGGAAGCCGAAAAGCTGCTCAAGGACGATAAGGACATCGCCACCTATACGGCTTATGTCGGCCGCGGCTCGCCGCGTTTCTGGCTCGGCCTCAATCCGCAGCTCCCGAACGAGGCCTTCGCCGAGATCGTGATCGTGTCCAAGGATGTCGAGGCACGCGAGCGCATCAAGTCCAAGATCGAGAAGGCCGTCGCCGATGGCCAGCTGCCGGAAGCGCGCGTGCGCGTCGATCGCTTCAATTTCGGTCCGCCGGTCGGTTTCCCCGTCCAGTTCCGCGTCATCGGGCCGGATACCGCGGCCGTGCGCGATATTGCCTACAGGGTGCGCGAAGTGATGCGCGCCAACAAGAATATGGTCGATCCGCAGCTCGACTGGAACGAACAGACGCCGTCTCTCAGGCTGGTGGTCGACCAGGACCGCGCCCGTGCGCTTGGCCTGACGCCGCAGGAGCTGTCGCAATCCCTGGCCATGCTGATCTCCGGCGCGTCGGTCACGACTGTGCGTGACGGTATCGAGAAGGTTGGCGTCGTCGCCCGTGCCGTTCCGTCGGAACGCCTCGATCTTGGCCGCGTCGGCGATCTTACTATCATCTCACGCAACGGCGTCCCGGTGCCGCTGTCGCAGGTGGCGAAGATCGAATACGCCCATGAGGAGCCGATCCTCTGGCGCCGCAACCGCGACATGGCGATCACAGTGCGCGGCGACGTTGTCGATGGTGTGCAGCCGCCGGATGTCACCAACCAGATCTGGCCGCAACTTCAGCAGATCCGCGACAGCCTGGAGCCCGCCTATCGCATCGAGATTGGTGGCGCGGTGGAAGAATCCAGCAAGGGCAATGCCTCGATTGCCGTGCTGTTTCCGCTGATGATGATCATCATGTTGACGCTGTTGATGGTGCAGTTGCAGAGCTTCTCGCGGCTGATCCTGGTGTTCCTGACGGCGCCGCTCGGCATCGTCGGCGCCTCGCTGGCCCTGAACGTTGCCAACAAGCCGTTCGGCTTCGTGGCACTGCTCGGCCTGATCGCGCTGGCGGGTATGATCATGCGCAACGCCGTTATTCTGGTGGATCAGATCGAAACCGACGTGCAGCACGGCCTGACCCGCCGCGAAGCCATCGTCGAGGCGACCGTGCGCCGTGCGCGTCCGGTCATCCTGACGGCGCTGGCAGCTATTTTGGCGATGATCCCGCTGTCGCGCTCGGCCTTCTGGGGCCCGATGGCGGTCACCATCATGGGTGGATTGTTTGTGGCGACGTTCTTGACGTTGTTGTATCTCCCGGGTCTCTATGCCCTATGGTTTCGCAAGAGCCTGGATGAACGCGGATCGGGTGAGGATGTGGATCATCACGCACCGCACCATCACGACAAGAAACAGGCATTTCCGCTTGCTGCCGAATAACTGAAGACTGCACTCCGAGATGACTCTGATTTCTGATCACGTCGAAGCCGATATGCGGGGCCGCATCGTTCTGGTCGCGGAAAAGCTGTTTCGTGAAATCGGCTACCAGAAGACCACCGTGGCTGATATCGCCAAGGTGCTGCGGATGAGCCCGGCGAACGTCTATCGCTTCTTCGATTCAAAGAAGTCGATCATCTCGGCCGTGGCGCAGCGGCTGATGGGGGAAGTTGAAGAGGCCGCTGGAGCGATTGCTGAAAATCCGCAGCCGGCCGCCGCGCGGCTCCGCGAACTGCTGACGTCGATCCATGAGATGAATGCCGAACGCTATGTCGGCGATGCCAAGCTGCATGAGATGGTTGCCATCGCCATGGAAGAGAGTTGGGACGTCTGCACCGCCCATATGGAGCGCATCACCGTGACCATCGGCGGTGTCATCGCGGACGGTGCTGCCAAGGGTGAGTTTCATGCCCCGGACGTCGAATTGGCAGCCATGTGCGCCTGCACCGCCATGATGCGGTTCTTTCACCCGCAGATGATCGCGCAATGTGCGACGAAACCTGGCCCGACCCTGGACCAGATGATCGACTTCGTTCTTGCCGGGTTGGCCCCGCGGGGCTAGACGATCTCTCTGACGTCAATTCAGGGGATCTTCCGCGTGACCGCATTCGATCTGCATTCTTACGAGCCCGTCAACGGCCACAGCCTCAAGCACGATCCCTTCAATGCCATCATCGGTCCACGTCCGATCGGGTGGGTCTCCTCCCGGGATGCCAATGGCCACGTTAATCTGGCGCCGTACAGCTTCTTCAACGCCTTCAACTACACGCCGCCGCTGATCGGCTTCTCCAGCATCGGGATCAAGGACTCCGCCCGTAACATGCAGGCGACGAAGGAATTCGTCTGGAATTTGGCCACCATGGATCTGGCCAAGCAGATGAACGCGACGGCCGCGAGTGTTGGCCCGGAAGTGGATGAATTCGAGCTTGCCGGTCTGACGCCGGTGCCGAGCAAGCTTGTCAATGTGCCACGGGTTGGCGAAGCCCGCGTTGCTTTCGAGTGCAAGGTAACCCAGATCATCGAGCTCAAGGGCGCCAACGGTGCCTCGGCCAACGCCTTCCTCACCATGGGTGAGGTCGTCGCCGTCCATATCGACAAGACCCTGATCGTGGATGGGGTGTACCAGACTGCATTGGCCGGCCCGATCCTGCGCGCCGGTCGCCGCGGCGATTACTTCCACATCAAGCAGGACGCCATGTTCGAGATGGCCCGCCCGGACTGAGCCCGCTAGCAGTCCGGCGCATCGGTCGCGCGACCACAGGTCACGCGGCGGGAAATCGCCTTTCGGGAACCGTTGCGGTATCCTGTCGTTAATGATGGCTCGATGCTGTCAAATTTCGCTTGAATTTCAATGCGAAAGCTAAGGTGACACCGACACCGTCCTGCTAAGAGCGTCTGCCTTTGGGCGCCCGTGGTCCGCCCGGACTGCCGGTTGCCTCGATCGAGAGGAAGCCTCCATGAGCTCGTCCAGCTTGCGCCGCGATTATCTCACCAAGCCGATCTTCGGCTGGGCCAAGGGCGTGCTGCCGAAGATGTCGGACACCGAGCGCGAGGCGCTGGAAGCCGGCGACGTCTGGTGGGATGCGGACCTGTTCACCGGCAATCCGGACTGGGCCAAGCTGCTCGCCATCAAGCCGGCCACACTAACGGATGAAGAACAGGCCTTCATGACCGGGCCGGTGGATCGTCTCTGCGAGATGATCGACGACTGGAAGATCAATTGGGAATTGCGCGATCTGCCGCCGGACGTCTGGGAGTTCATCAAGCGCGAAAAGTTCTTCGGCATGATCATTCCGAAGGAATTCGGAGGTCTCGGCTTCTCGCCTTATGCGCATTCGGAAGTGGTGCGCAAAATTTCGTCGCGTTCGGTGGTCGCCGCCGTCACGGTAATGGTGCCCAACTCCCTCGGCCCCGGCGAGCTGCTGATGAAATTCGGCACCGACGCGCAGCGCCAGCGCTGGCTGCCGCGCCTTGCCGACGGCCGTGACATTCCCTGTTTCGGCCTTACCAGCCCGGAAGCGGGTTCGGACGCGGCGTCCATGATCGACAGCGGCATCATCTGCAAGGGCACGTTCGAAGGCCAGGAGGTTCTGGGCCTGCGTCTCAACTGGCACAAGCGCTACATCACGCTCGGCCCGGTCGCGACGCTGATCGGTCTCGCCTTCAAGGCCTATGACCCCGATCACCTCGTGGGCTCACAGGACGAGCTTGGCATCACGGTTGCGCTAATCCCCCATGATCTTCCGGGCGTCGAGATCGGCCAGCGCCATCTACCGTCGATGCAGGTGTTCCAGAACGGCCCGAACTGGGGCCGCGACGTTTTCATCCCGCTCGACTACATCATCGGCGGTCAGGAGCGGCTTGGTCAGGGTTGGAAGATGCTGATGTCAGCGCTCGCCGCCGGCCGTGGCATCTCATTGCCGTCGCTGTCTGCTGCCGGCGCCGCCTATGCCGCGCGCACCACTGGTGCCTATGCCCGCATCCGCGAACAGTTCAACATTTCGATCAGCAAGTTCGAAGGCATCGAGGAGCCGCTGGCCCGTATCGCCGGCACCGCCTATCTGCTCGACGCTGCACGGCGACTGACCTCGGCGGCGCTCAATCTGGGCCATCATCCCGCGGTTATCTCCGGCATCATGAAGCTGCATGCCACCGAGCGTATGCGCGTCGCCATCGACGATGCCATGGACATCCATGGCGGCAAGGCGGTGATCGACGGGCCGCAGAATTATATGGGCAATCTCTATCGCGCGGTGCCGGTCGGCATCACGGTGGAAGGCGCCAACATCCTGACGCGCAATCTCATCGTGTTCGGGCAGGGCGCCATCCGCGCGCATCCTTATCTGCTGCAGGAAATGAATGCGCTCGGCGATTCCGACAAGGCGAAGGGCCTCGATGCCTTCGACGCCGCGTTCTGGAAACATATCGGCCACAGCGTCACCACGCTGTTCCGCGCCTGGGGCCGCTGCTGGACCGGTGGCGTATTCGCGCCTGCGCCGGATGCCGGCGATGCCACACAGTTCTATCGCCAGCTCTCGCGTTATTCCTCGGCCTTCGCATTGTGCGCCGACATGGCGTTGCTGACGCTGGGCGGAGCGTTGAAGCGCAAGGAAATGCTGTCGGCGCGGTTCGGCGATATTCTCTCCGAGCTTTATCTGCTCTCGGCTGCGCTGAAGCGCTGGGAGGACGAAGGCCGTCAGCAGGAGGACCTGCCGGCGCTTGAATGGTGTATGGCGTCCGGCTTCAAGACCATCGAGAACCGCTTTGCGGAGATTCTGGCCAACCTGCCGAACCGCTTTGTCGCCGGCATCCTCAAATTCATCGTGCAGCCATATGGTGCATCGGTGCTCGGTCCTTCGGATCGAGTGGTGCATCGCTGCGCGCAGATGATCCTGGAGCCATCGGCGACGCGCGATCGCCTGACGCCGGACCTGTCGCATGTGGATGATGACCGCGGTCTGGCGCGGCTGGAGAAAGCGTTCAAACTGGTGACATCGAGTGACGATATTGCCAAGCGCATCCGCACGGCAAAGCTGAAGAGCTGGAAGGACGCAGTGACACAGGGCGTGATTACCCAGGCGGAAGGCGAGAAGCTCGCCGCGGCGCAGGAAGCCGTCAAGCTGGTGATCGAGGTCGATCACTTCGCGCCGGAAGAGCTGTCGCCCGGCTATAAGAAGTCCGATAACGTGCACCAGTTCTTCCAGGAACTTGGTGAGCAGCGGGCAGCAAGCTGATGGCAAGACCAGTCTATATCGTTGACGGCAGCCGCACGCCGTTCCTGAAAGCGCGCAGCGGTCCCGGCCCTTTCACTCCTGTCGATCTTGCCGTTCAATGTGGCCGCCCGCTGCTGGCGCGGCAGCCATTCGCACCCGATGCCTTCGATCAGGTTATCCTCGGCTGCGTCAATGTCATCGCCGACGAGATGAACCCGGCGCGCGTCGCCGCGCTGCGGCTCGGCATGGGCGAGGCGATGGTGGCCTTCACCGTGCAGATCAATTGCGGCTCCGGCATGCAGTCGATCGACACCGGCTATCGCTATATCCGCGAAGGCAATGCCGATCTGATTTTGGCTGGCGGTGCCGAGGCGCTCAGCCACGCGCCGCTGGTCTGGCCGCAGAACGGCGTACGCTGGTTCGCCGGGCTTGCCATGGCCAAGGGCGTGCTCGGCAAGGTGGCGGCGATCGCCAAGGCCCGGCCGGCTTATTTCAAGCCGATCATCGGCCTCGAGCGTGGTCTCACCGACCCGATCACCGACCTCAATATGGGGCAGACTGCCGAGAAGGTCGGGCATCTGTTTGGCGTCACCCGCGCGCAGGCCGATGCCTATGCCGTCGAAAGCCACAAGCGCCTTGCGCATGCGCAGGAACAGGGCTGGCTGAAGGGCGAAGTCGAGACCGTCTTCGATCGCAAGGGCAATTTCTACGACCACGATGACGGCGTCCGCGCGGATTCGTCGGTCGACAAGCTCGCGACACTGAAGCCGGTATTCGAACGTCCGTGGGGGCAGGTCACCGCCGGCAATTCCTCGCAGATCACCGATGGCGCATCATGGACGATCCTTGCGTCCGAAGACGCGGTGGCGAAACATGGTCTCACGCCGAAGGCGGTGATCGTCGACAGCCAGTGGTCTGCGCTCGATCCGTCGATCATGGGGCTCGGTCCGGTGTTGTCGTCGAACGATCTGTTGAAGCGCAACAACATGACGATTCAGGACATCGAGACCTGGGAGTTGAACGAAGCCTTCGCCACGCAGGTGCTCGGCTGTCTCGCCGCCTGGAAAGACGAAAAATTCTGCCACGAGGTGCTCGGCCTCGATGGCGCCGCCGGCGAGATCGATCGCACCAGGCTCAATGTCGATGGTGGTGCGATCAGCCTCGGCCATCCCGTCGGCACGTCCGGTAACCGCATCGTGCTGCATCTCGTCAATGCAATGAAGCGGCTCGGCACCAAACGGGGAATCGCCACCGAATGTATCGGCGGCGGCCTCGGCGGCGCGATGTTGATCGAGACGGTGTGAGGGCGTCATGGACAGCAAGATCATGGACGTTCTTGGGGATCGCGTGCTCGAACTCGGGCCGGCTCCTGACACATCAGGCGCCTATCGCCACTTCAAGCTGACGCGCGATGCCGATGGCATCGCGTGGCTGTTGTTTGATCGCGCCGATGCCAGCGCCAATACGCTGTCGGCTGTGGTGCTGGAAGAATTCGATCAGGTGCTGAACGCGCTGGAAGCCCAGCGCCCGACCGGCATCGTGGTTCGTTCGGCCAAGACGTCCGGCTTCATTGCCGGCGCCGACGTCAATGAATTTCGCGGCGCCAGCGACCCATTGGAAGTGGAAACGCAGATCAGCCGCGCTCACGCGGTGATTGATCGTTTCGAGGCGCTGAAGATTCCGACGGTGGCCGTCATTCATGGTTTCTGCCTGGGCGGCGGTCTCGAAGTAGCACTGGCCTGCCAGATGCGCATCGCGATCGATGGTGCGCGGTTTGGTTTCCCGGAAGTCATGCTCGGCCTGCATCCAGGTTTGGGCGGCACCGCGCGGTTCACGCATCTGGTCAATCCGATGCAGGCAATGCCGCTGATGCTGACCGGCAAGACCATCGACGCACGCAAGGCCAAGTCGATCGGTCTTGTCGATGCGGTGACCGAGGAACGCCATGTCCGTAACGCCGTGCGCGATGCGGTGTTCGGCAAGCTCAAGCGCGCCAAGCCGAGTGCGCTGATCCCGATCATGAACTTCTCGCCGGTGCGCGGCATTCTCGCCTCGCGCATGGTGGCCGAGGCCGGCAAGGCGGCGCCGCGCGAACATTATCCCGCGCCCTATGCGCTGATCGAGCTGTGGGAGAAACATGGCGGCGACCGCGCGGCGATGCTCAATGCCGAGAAGGCGTCCTTCGCCCGGCTAATGGTGACGCCGACGGCGCAGAACCTGATCCGCGTCTTCTTCCTGCGCGAGCAGATGAAGAAGCTCGCCGGTGACGGCAACACCATCAAACATGTTCATGTCATCGGCGCCGGCGCCATGGGCGGCGACATCGCGGCCTGGTGTGCGCATCAGGACATCCGCGTCACGCTGGCCGACATGAAGCCCGAGCCGATCGCGGGCGCCATCAAGCGCGCCGCCGATCTCTACAGCAAGATCATCCGCAAGCGCACCGATCAGCGCGATACGCTGGATCGCCTGATCCCCGATATGGACGGCGAGGGCGTGCGCACCGCCGATCTCATCATCGAAGCCGTGTCGGAGAAGCTCGAGCTGAAGCAGAAGGTCTATGCCGGCATCGAGCCGCGCATGAAACCGAATGCGATCCTCGCCACCAACACGTCGAGCATTCCGCTGCAGGATCTGCGCAGCACGTTGGCGCGGCCGGAGCGGCTGCTGGGATTGCATTTCTTCAACCCGGTCTCGCGCCTGCAACTGGTCGAGGTCGTCAGCCATGACGGCGTAGATCAGGAGATGCTGAAGAAGGCCACGGCCTTTGTGGGCGCGATCGATCGCCTGCCGCTGCCGGTGAAGTCGTCGCCGGGCTTCCTCGTCAACCGCGCACTGACGCCTTACATGCTTGAGGCGATGATGCTGATGGAGGAGAAGGTCGACAAGGAAACCATCGACGCTGCCGCCGAACAGTTCGGCATGCCGATGGGACCGATTGAACTGGCCGATCAGGTCGGTCTCGATATCTGCCTCGCCGTCGGCGACATGCTGCGCTCGAAGTTCGGCGACCTGCTGCCACCGACGCCGGCCTGGCTGCGCGAGAAGGTCAACAAGGGCGAGCTCGGCAAGAAGACCGGCAAGGGCTTCTATACGTGGCGCGACGGCAAGGCCGAGAAGAGCTCCAGCGCGGTCGCCACCGCGCGGCCGACCCAGGAGATGATCGATCGCCTGGTGCTGCCGATGTCCAATGTCTGCGTCGCCTGTCTGCGCGAAGGCATCGTCGACAACCCCGATGTGGTCGATGGCGCAATGATTTTCGGAACAGGTTACGCGCCATTCCGCGGCGGCCCGCTGAACTATGCGCGGACGCGTGGAACCGAGAATATCACTGCCACGCTGCGCACGCTGGCGGCCCGGTTCGGCGATCGCTTCGCGCCGGATGCCGGCTGGGAAACCTTTAAATGATGACTCAATTTGCGGCAGGCTTTGCTCATGACTGAATCAAAGACGCAGCCAGTGACGGGGCTGGATGCGGAACCGACCGGCGATCTCACCATCCGCACGGTCGCAATGCCGGCAGATACTAATGCCAATGGCGATATTTTTGGCGGCTGGCTGCTCAGCCAGATGGATCTCGGCGGCGGCATCTTTGCCGCCAAGGTGGCGAAGACGCGCACGGTCACGGTCGCCATCGAGGCGATGACTTTCCGCAAGGCCGTTCATGTCGGCGACGTCGTGTCCGTGCATGCGGAATTGGTGCGGATGGGCCGCACGTCACTCACCGTGCATATCGAGGCCTGGGTGCTTCGCCGCAACGAAAGCGCCCCGATCCTGGTCACCGATGGCAATTTCACCTTCGTGTCCATCGACGAGGCCGGCCGTCCGCAGCCGATTAAGCGCCCGGACGCGACGATCTCGACCTGAGCAATTCTAAACACCGGCGGGAACAAAATACCCCCTTCCAAGTTGGTGGCCCGGAATATGCATCGCCTGTCGCGTAGGGGGCCGCCATGTCAGACACTTACATCATCGAAGTCTCATCGCAGGCTGCCGGCATCGTGGTTCGCGATCCCGGTGGGTACAGGTTCTTCGCCGCGTCTCACCGTTTCAACCCCATGGAAGGCCAGCTGTTTCGCAATGCGCGCGAAGCTGAACGCGCTGCCTTTCAGTTCGCGCAGGGTATCCAAGCAGCTGTGACGCCCTAGAGGGCGACTCTCTTACGACATCGCCGCGGCGAAGCGCATGGCGCCTGCGCCGGTGATGCGTTGACCATTGCCGCCAACACCCGCACCATGGAACCGTTCGATCCGAGGTGCTGTCGTGACTGCTGGACTGACCCATCGCCAATCCGAAATCCTGAATCACGCGCGCGCCTTTGGCCGCGTGATGGTCGACGACCTGGTGCGCCGCTTCGAGGTGTCCGCACAGACCATCCGCAAGGATCTCAACGATCTCTGCGACCAGCGCCTGCTGACGCGCATCCACGGCGGCGCCATCGTCGCCTCCGGCGTGGAAAACCTCGCTTATGAAGCGCGACGCTTCGTGGCCGCCGAAGAGAAGAAGGCGATCGGCGTCGCCGCCGCCGCGCAGATTCCCAATGGCTCGTCGCTGTTCATCAATATCGGCACTACGACGGAAGAAGTCGCGAGTGCGCTGATCAATCACGAAAACCTGCTGGTCATTACCAACAATCTCAATGTGGCGATGATGCTCTATCGTCACCCGCATATCGAGGTGATTGTCGCCGGTGGCACCGTGCGCCGCTCCGATGGTGCGGTGATCGGCTCCACGGCGATCAAGCTGATCGGTCAGTTCAAGGTCGATTACGCCATCATCGGCGCCTCGGCGATCGACGAGGAGGGCGCGCTGCTCGACTTCGATTATCGCGAGGTGCAAGCGGCGCAGGCGATCATCGCTAATGCCCGCAGCGTCATGCTGGTCTGCGATTCGACCAAGCTCCGGCGCAGCGCGGCCGTGCGCATCGCCCATATCAGCCAGATCCAGACCTTCGTGACCGACGTCCCGCTGCCGCCCTCCTTGCAGGAGATCTGCCGGAGCCGGGGCGTGCAGGTGATCGCGGCTTTGCCGGGGTCGGCGGATGAGGCCGAGGAGGGGTAGGTCCACCCTCTTCCGCTCACCACGAGCTGTCGTCGCCGGCCTGGCGCGCAATTGCGCGCTTGGACCGGGCGATCCCGTCGTCACCGGCCCCCTCGGCAAGATTGCAGGCGCTAGCGGTGATCGAATCCCCGCTTTCGCGGCGGGTGACAGCCGGTGGGTGTGACCCAAATCGGCCCTTTTAGAGCCTGTTTAGACCGCGAAAATGCCAGTTGCTTTCGTTTTAGGTTGTGCTTTAATCAAAAACGAAAGACAAATCGCTGAAAGCGAAGATGGCGCGTCCGAAGGAAGGCGCCAGACAATTGGCGCAGGAGGGGAGACGGGGTGGGTCAGATCTACGACCTCGCAATTATTGGCGGCGGCGTGAACGGTTGCGGTATCGCCCGCGATGCGGTTGGCCGCGGCAATTCGGTGTTCCTCTGCGAGATGAACGATCTGGCCAGCGGCACGTCGTCTTGGTCGACCAAGCTGATCCATGGCGGCTTGCGCTACCTCGAATATTACGACTTCAAACTGGTGCGCCACGCGCTGCTGGAACGCGAAGTGCTCTGGCAGATCGCGCCGCATATCATCCGTCCCCTGCGTTTCGTGCTGCCGCATCACGCCGGTCTGCGGCCGGCCTGGCTGCTACGCTTGGGCTTGTTCCTCTACGACTATATCGGTGGCCGTAAGCTTCTGCCCCCGACGCGCACGCTCGACCTCACGCGCGACGAGACCGGCAAGCCGCTGGCGCCCGGCCGGTTCAAACGTGGCTTTGAATATTCCGACTGCTCGGTAGATGATGCGCGCCTTGTCGTGCTCACTGCGCGTGATGCCGCCGACCGGGGCGCTGACATCCGCACGCGCTCGCGCGCAACCGAGATTAGGCAGGCCGACGGGATGTGGCAGGTCACGGTGCAGGATACGGCGACGGGCGACCGTTCGACCATCAGCGCGCGCGCGCTGGTCAATGCCGGTGGTCCGTGGGTTGAGAATGTTCTGGCGGTCGGTGCCGGCGTCAATGCGAAAGCGAAAGTCCGCCTCGTGCAGGGCTCGCATATCGTGGTGCCGAAACTTTACAACCACGACCGTGCCTACATCTTCCAGAATGCCGATGGTCGTATCGTGTTTGCGATTCCCTATCAGGACGATTTCACCCTGATCGGTACCACCGATATCGATTACGACGGCGATCCCGCCGATGTGAAAATCTCTGCCGATGAGATCAATTATCTCTGCAAGTCGGTCAGCGAATATCTCGCCAGGCCCGTGCTGGCCGAAGACGTGGTGTGGACCTATTCCGGCGTGCGCCCGCTCTATGATGACGGCGCCAACGAGGCCAAGGCGGCGACGCGCGACTATGTGTTCGAGCTCGATCTGCCCGGCGGCCTGCCGCTGCTGTCGATATATGGCGGCAAGATCACGACCTATCGCCGCCTTGCCGAAGAGGCGCTGCAGAAACTCGCGCCCTATCTGAAGGGCACTAAGGCGAAGGAAGGCTGGACGGCCCATGCCACGCTGCCTGGTGGTGATTTCGATGTCTCGGCGGTCGACCCTCTGATCGCCGAATTGTTGCGCGACTATCCGTTCCTGACGCCGGCCCATGCCAATCGGCTGGCACATGCCTATGGCACGCGCGCCGCGAAGATGCTGGGCACTGCGAAGTCGCCGGCCGATCTCGGTCAGGCCTTTGGGGCAACGCTGACCGAGCGCGAAGTGCGCTATCTCATGGCCAATGAATGGGCCGTCAGTGCCGAGGATATCGTGTGGCGCCGTTCCAAACTTGGTCTGCGCCTGTCGAAGGAAGAGATAGCAGCTCTCGATCAATGGCTGCAGGCTAATCGCGCCCAGCCCGCCAATCCAATGCGTGAAGCGGGAGCGCGGTCATGAGTGTTGCGCTCGATCACGTCTCGCAGATGGTGGACGGCGTCACGACGATCCGTGACGTCTCGCTGACGCTGGAAAGGGGCACACTGAACGTGCTGCTCGGGCCGACGCTGGCCGGCAAGACCTCGATCATGCGGCTGCTGGCCGGACTCGACAAGCCGACCCAAGGCCGCGTGCTGGTCGATGGCAAGGACGTCACAGGCCTCGATATCCGTAAGCGTTCGGTGGCGATGGTCTATCAGCAGTTCATCAATTACCCCTCGCTGTCGGTCTATGAGAACATCGCCTCGCCGCTGCGCGTGCAGGGCAAGCCGAAGGCCGAGATCGAGATGCGCGTGCATGAAGCGGCTGCACTGCTCAAGCTTGAGCCCTATCTGAAACGCACGCCGCTGCAGCTCTCCGGTGGCCAGCAGCAGCGCACGGCGATTGCCCGCGCGCTGGTCAAGGGCGCCGATCTCGTGCTGCTCGATGAGCCGCTCGCCAATCTCGACTACAAGCTGCGCGAAGAATTGCGCACCGAATTGCCGAAGATATTCGAGGCCTCCGGCGCGATCTTCGTCTATGCGACGACGGAGCCTTCCGAAGCGCTTTTGTTGGGCGGCAGCACCGTGTGTCTGTGGGAAGGCCAGGTTTTGCAGGTCGGCCAGACCTCCAAAGTCTATCGCCATCCGGAAACCCTGAAAGCCGCCGAAGTGTTCTCCGATCCGCCGCTTAATCTGGTGGTGATCGAGAAGAAGAACGGAAATGTGCACTATGCCGGTGGCGCGACGGCGCCCGCGAGCGGGCTCTATGCAAATCTCTCCGACGGCAGCTATCGCGTTGGCTTCCGTGCGCATCAGCTCGAAGTCGCCAGTGGTCTCGCCGGACGGCATGCATTTCCTGCGGAAGTGACCGTGACCGAAATCACCGGGTCGGAAAGCTTCGTCCATCTCAAGCGCGATGCGTCGAACTGGGTTGCTGTGCTGCAGGGCGTGCATGAATTCCTGCCCGGCCACATGCTCGACGCCGTGCTCGATCCCGCCAATCTGTTCGTCTTCGATGGCAGCGACCGTCTGGTTGCCGCTCCCGACAGCACGCAGGGAGCGTAACATGGCCCGCATCGATCTCGTCGATCTCGCGCAATCCTACAGTGGCAATGATGCCGATCCGGAATCATTCGCGCTCAAGCCGATCTCCATGACTTGGCGGCAGGGCGGCGCCTATGCGCTGCTCGGCCCGTCCGGCTGCGGCAAGACCACGCTGTTGAACCTGATCTCCGGCATCGTCACGCCGACGCGTGGCCAGATCCTGTTCGACGGCAAAGACATCACGCCGCTGTCGACGCAGAAGCGCAACATCGCGCAGGTGTTCCAGTTCCCGGTCATCTACGACACCATGACGGTCGGCGAGAATCTCGCTTTCCCTCTCAGGAATCGCGGCGTGCCGAAGGCGCAGATCGATGCACGCGTCGCCGAGATCGGCGAACTCCTCGATCTCACACCCTATCTGAATCGCAAGGCGACGCGGCTGACACCCGACGCCAAGCAGAAAATCTCGCTCGGCCGCGGTCTGGTGCGCTCCGATGTCGCCGCCGTGCTGTTCGACGAACCGCTGACAGTGATCGATCCCGCGCTGAAATGGGAATTGCGCTCGAAGCTGAAGGCGCTGCATCGCGCGCTCGACCTGACCATGATCTACGTGACCCACGACCAGACCGAGGCTCTGACCTTTGCCGATACGGTGGTGGTGATGCATGACGGGCGCGTCGTGCAGTCCGGTACGCCGCAAGAGCTATTCGACAAGCCCGCGCATACATTCGTCGGCTATTTCATCGGCTCGCCCGGCATGAATATTGTAACTGCCGAAGTGAGCGGTCGCGAAGCGCGCATTGGGGGGCACGTCATCGCGCTGCAGCGCAGCTACGACAAGTTGCCAGCAGGTGCCACAATCGAAATCGGCGTTCGCCCCGAATTCGTCCATGTTGCGACGCCCGCGCCGGGCTTGCTGCTGGCGCAAGTCGAACGCGTCGACGATCTCGGCCGCGTCAGTTTTGCGCGCGTCCGCATCGGCGGCGTCAAATTCGCTGCACGCGTACCCCAGGGATTTTCTGTTGCGCGTAACGATGTCGGGCTGGTGTTCGACCCGTCGCGGGTGCACGTTTATGCCGACAGCCGCCTTGTCGAAGGGGGGCGTGATGGACAAGACCGTCAACCAAAAGGCCTGGTTCCTCGTCCTGCCGGTGTTTCTCATCGTGGCGTTCTCCGCCGTGCTGCCGCTGATGACGGTGGTGAACTATTCGGTGCAGGACACCTTCGGCAACAACCAGTTCTTCTGGAACGGCGTCGGCTGGTTCAAGGAATTGCTGGATCCCTCCAGCGATCTCGGCGGGCGCTTCTTCGCCTCGCTCGCGCGTAATCTCGCATTCTCGGCGATCATCCTCGCCATTCAAGTCCCGCTCGGCATTCTCGTCGCGTTGTCGATGCCGCGCGATGGCTGGCGCGTTGCGGTGTGTCTCGTGATCCTCGCGCTGCCGTTGCTGATTCCATGGAACGTGGTTGGCACCATCTGGCAGATATTTGGGCGTCCCGACATCGGTCTGCTCGGCTACACGCTCAATCACATGGGTATCGACTACAATTACGTGTCGAACGAGTTCGATGCCTGGGCCACCGTCATCGTGATGGACGTCTGGCACTGGACCAGCCTCGTCGCGCTGTTGTGTTACGCCGGCCTGAAGTCGATCCCCGACGCCTATTATCAGGCAGCGCAGATTGACGGCGCGTCGCGCTGGGCGGTGTTTCGCGCCATCCAGTTGCCCAAGCTCAACCGCGTGCTGTTGATTGGCGTGCTGCTGCGCTTCATGGACAGTTTCATGATCTACACCGAGCCTTTCGTCGTCACCGGCGGCGGGCCTGGCAATTCGACCACCTTCGTCTCCATCGAACTCGTCAAGATCGCGCTCGGCCAGTTCGATCTCGGCAAGGCCGCCGCGCTGTCGCTGGTCTATAATCTGATCGTGCTGATCGTGTGTTGGGTGTTCTACACCGTGATGACCAATGCCGGCGTCGATCACACCAAATCCGAGGGAGCGGTCTGATGCATACGATCCCCGGACGCCGTATTATCCTGACGCTGTTTTTGATCTTCCTGCTGTTGCCGATCTATTGGCTCGTCAATATGAGCTTCAAGACCAATACCGAGATCGTCTCGACGATGACGCTGTGGCCGCATCAGCCGACGCTGGCCAACTACATCCGCATCTTCACCGATGAGAGCTGGTATTCGGGCTACATCAATTCGCTGAAATACGTCATCATCAACACCATCCTGTCGATCTCTTTCGCGCTGCCGGCAGCTTACGCGTTTTCGCGCTATCGTTTCCTCGGCGACAAGCACCTGTTCTTCTGGCTGCTGTCGAACCGGATGGCGCCGCCCGCGGTATTCGCGCTGCCGTTCTTCAATCTCTATTCGGCGATCGGCCTGTTCGATACGCCTTGGGCCGTGGCGTTGGCACATTGCCTGTTCAATGTGCCGCTGGCGGTGTGGATCCTCGAAGGCTTTGTGTCAGGTGTGCCACGCGAGATCGACGAGACGGCGTTTCTCGATGGCTACTCGTTCCCGAAGTTCTTCGTGAAGATTCTCGTGCCGTTGATTGCATCTGGTATCGGCGTCGCCGCGTTCTTCTGCTTCATGTTCTCCTGGGTCGAACTGCTGCTCGCGCGTACACTGACGTCGGTGAATGCCAAGCCGATCTCGGCGGTCATGACGCGCACTGTATCGGCCTCGGGCATGGATTGGGGTCTGCTCGCCGCCGCCGGCGTGCTGACCATCATCCCCGGCGCGCTCGTCATCTGGTTTGTCCGCAATTACATCGCGCGCGGTTTCGCGCTTGGCCGGGTCTAGGAGGTCGTCATGGAAAACATCGCATGGATGGCCTGGACGCCGCCGACGGCGATCTTCTTCGGCCTGCTGGCGATCACGCTGGGCACCATGACATGGCTCGCAGTCGCTTATCCCGAAGCCGAACGCATCGGCATCCTGCGCATTCCCACCACGCGCGGCGACCGGTTGTTCCTGTCGCTGATCGCGGCCGCCGTCATCCACCTGTTGTGGATCGGCTTCGTCGGTTCCGATCCGATCGCGACGTTGCCGATCGGCGAGGAAGGAGTTGAAATTTCGAACCTGTGGTTCGGGACATTGATTTCGCTGGTCTCGGCGGTGGCAATTTTTCGCACCGTCTGACCGGCATGGACTGCAGTCCCGGGATGAACCCGGGCCTGAAACAGAAGTGAGGGAGGAAGCTATGAGGCACCTGACGACACAGGCACGTCGCCCGACGCGCCATATCATGATGACCAGCGCTGCTGCGTTGATCACGGCGACTGCGCTGCTCGCCGCGCCGGCCAAGGCCGACGAAGCCACCATTCAGAAGTGGATCGACAGCGAATTCCAGCCATCCACGCTGTCGAAGGCTGACCAGCTGAAAGAACTGCAGTGGTACGAGAAGGCCGCGCAGCCGTTTAAGGGCATGGAGATCAATATCGTCTCCGAAACCATCACCACGCACGAATACGAATCGCGCACGCTGGCCAAGGCGTTCTCCGAAATCACCGGCATCAAGCTGAAGCACGACCTGATCCAGGAAGGCGACGTGGTCGAGAAGCTGCAGACCCAGATGCAGTCCGGCAAGAACGTCTATGACGGCTGGATCAACGACTCCGATCTGATCGGTACGCATTTCCGCTACGGCCAGACCATCGCGTTGTCGGACTACATGACCGCGGAAGGCAAGGACGTCACCAGCCCGACGCTCGACGTCAAGGACTTCATCGGCACGTCCTTCACCACCGCGCCGGACAAGAAGATGTATCAACTGCCCGACCAGCAGTTCGCCAACCTCTACTGGTTCCGGTACGACTGGTTCACCAATCCCGACTACAAGGCCAAGTTCAAGGCCAAGTATGGCTACGATCTCGGCGTGCCCGTGAACTGGTCGGCCTATGAAGACATCGCCGAATTCTTCACCAACGACATCAAGGAGATCAACGGCGTCAAGGTCTATGGCCACATGGATTACGGCAAGAAGGATCCGTCGCTCGGCTGGCGTTTCACCGACGCCTGGCTATCGATGGCCGGCAATGGCGACAGGGGTCTTCCGAATGGTCTGCCCGTCGATGAGTGGGGCATTCGTATGGAAGGCTGTCGTCCGGTCGGCTCCTCCGTCGAGCGCGGCGGCGATACCAACGGTCCGGCCGCCGTGTATTCGATCGCGAAATATCTCGACTGGATGAAGAAGTATGCCCCGCCGCAGGCGCAGGGCATGACCTTCTCGGAGTCGGGGCCGGTGCCAGCACAGGGCAATATCGCCCAGCAAATGTTCTGGTACACCGCTTTCACCGCCGACATGGTGAAGCCGGGTCTCGCGGTCATGAATGCTGACGGAACGCCGAAGTGGCGCATGGCCCCGTCGCCGCATGGCTCCTACTGGAAGGAAGGCATGAAGCTCGGCTATCAGGACGTCGGTTCGGGCACGCTGCTCAAGTCGACCCCGGCGGATCGCCGCAAGGCAGCCTGGCTTTATCTGCAGTTCATCACCTCGAAGACAGTGTCGCTGAAGAAGAGCCATGTCGGACTCACCTTCATTCGTGAGAGCGATATCTGGGACAAGTCGTTCACCGAACGCGCGCCGAAGCTCGGCGGTCTGGTCGAGTTCTATCGCTCGCCGGCCCGCGTGCAGTGGTCACCGACCGGCAACAACATCCCGGACTATCCGAAGCTGGCACAGTTGTGGTGGCAGAACATCGGCGACGCCTCGTCCGGTGCAAAGACGCCGCAGCAGGCGATGGACTCGCTGGCCGCAGCTCAGGATTCGGTGCTCGAACGTCTTGAACGATCCAAGGTTCAGGGCGAATGCGGACCGAAGCTGAACAAGAAGGAGACCGCCGAGTTCTGGTACAACAAGTCGGCGAAGGACGGCAACATCGCGCCCCAGCGCAAGCTGGCCAACGAGAAGCCGAAGGGCGAGACGGTGGACTACGACACGCTGATCAAGTCGTGGCCCGCGACCCCGCCGCAGAAGCGCGCGTCGGCGAACTGAGGCGAGCTTCCTGAACAAACAAAAAGGCCGGGAGCGATCCCGGCCTTTCGCTTATCCGCATTCTCGCCGTCGCGACGACAACACACGCAACAACGACCTTCAATTTATCTCTTGGCCGATAGCGCCTTGCGGGCGATGCTGGCCGCGAACAGCGGCGTCTCCCGGCTGTTGTGGTCGCCTCCAGCGGCCTGCCGTGCGGCTGCTGCCGGCTCGAAGGTCTGGCCGTGCTCGGCGATGAACGCCATGAAAGCATCAGTCGGGTGGCAGGTGACGCGATTGGTGTAGCGCGTGCGGCCGGCGTCCAATGGCTCCGCAATCAATTCCCAGATGACATTGACTTGCGTGCGCCCGCTCGCCGTAAACACGTCCGACAGCGAATTCATCCGGCAATAGGTCGGTGTTGCCTGTTCGGCCACATAGTGCTGGATTACCAGCCCGGCTCGACATCCGTCGGCCATCGTCGGTGCTGGTCGTTCCGGCGGAGATGTGGTCCGGCGGGCAACAGCGCTGATATTCGGCTTCCGGCAGATTGAACAGCCAGTCAGCGATATCGATCTTCTCGATGGGAACGTCGATCTCGCTCGAATAGGCCGATTGAGAGAGAATCTGATCAAGGAGGATCTTCATGTTGTGTCCTTTGCAGTGGCGGGCAGGCAGTCCAGGATCGGAGTGCATTCCATCTGCCGTTTGGTCGTGAACGGCACCACTGTTGTGACAACAGGCCGCGCGCGCCTCCATTGCGCGAGAGCTTGCGGTTCTCATGCTTGCATTGGTGCGGCATAAACGAACGTATGTTTGTCCGGCCTGCCGCGGCGGCATTCGTGAAATCCCGGCTTCACAAAGTCGCGCGATGGCCCGCATCGGGCCGGGACGCAATTTCTGCGCGATCTAGGGGACCAAAAGAATCTTGCCGAAATGCTCGGCGCGCTCGAAATGCCGCTGCGCCTCGCTGGCCTCGCGCAAGGCAAACGTCCGGTCGATGATCGGCTTCAATTCACCTTTCGCGAGTGCCGGCATCCACCGCTCTGCAAATCGCCCGACGATGTTCCGCTTCTCCGTCAGCGAAACGGATTTCATCACGGTTCCTTCGATCCGCAGCCGCCTGAAAAGAACGAGATCGAGAGGGAGCGTCGCTTGCGATCCGCCGGATACGCCGATCTGGATCAGGCGCCCGCCGGGTCTCAGCGATCGTATATTGCGCTCGAGATAGGGGCCGCCCACGAAGTCGAGGATCACATCGACTCCCGCATCGGGCGACAATCGCGCGAGGACTTCATCGAATTGTTCGCCGCGGTAATCGATCGCCAGATCAACACCCAGCGCCCGCAGCCTGTCTTGCTTCTGCGCGCTGCTCGTGGTGATGACCTTGCCGGCCTCGGATAGAATGGCCAGTTGCACCGCTGCGGAGCCCACGCCGCCGCCCGCGCCATGGATCAGCACCCGCTCGCCCTTCTGCAGGCCGCCGAGATGGAAGAGCGCTTGATGCGCCGTCACGAAGGCTTCGGGAATGGCTGCAGCTTCGATATCCGTTATCCAGGACGGGACTGGCATCGCGAGTCCGACATCGATGCGGGCAAGCTCTGCATAGCCGCCGCCCCCCGTGATGCCCATAATGCGGTCGCCCGGCTTGAACTGTGTGACGGCGCCACCGACATCGACCACCGTTCCCGCAATTTCCAGACCTGCCAGGTCGGAATCGCCGAAGTTCGGCTCCTTGCCATACCGTCCCTCCCGATAGTTGATGTCCGCCCGGTTTATTCCGGCAGCCGCGACATGCACGATCAGGTCGTTCGGTCTCACTGACGGCGAGGGTACCTCGACATAATGCAAGGCCTCCGGCCCGCCGAAGTGGTCGAAGGCAACGGCCTTCATGGAAGCGGGATATGTGGACTGCGTCATGTCGAACCTGTCGAGACGTCACCGCGTCTTTGCGGCGGGATGGATGTAAGTGCGAAGCGCGTTGCGAATGTGCAAATAACAGAAAAAAGGCCGGGCGATCCCGGCCTTTTCATTTTATTGATAGCGCGCCTTACTTCGATGCTGCCAGCACCGGATAATCCGTGTAGCCCTTGGCGCCGCCGCCATAGAACGTCGCCTTGTCGGCCTCGTTCAGCGGTGCGCCGGTCTTCAGGCGCTCGACCAGATCCGGATTCGAGATGAACGGCTTGCCGAACGCGATCAGGTCAGCAGCGTTCGTTTCGAGAACTTTGTTGGCGAGCGCGAGGTCGAAGCCGTTATTGGCGATATACGTTCCACTGAAACGTTTGCGCAGGCTGGCATAATCGAACGGCGCGTTGTCACGCGAGCCGCCGGTCGCGCCTTCAACGACATGCAGATAGACCAGCTTCTCGGCGCTGAGCCCGTCAGTGATGTAGTCGAACAGCTTTTGCGCCTGCGTGTCGGCGGCGGCATCGTTGGCCGGCGTCACAGGCGAGATGCGAATGCCGGTTCTGTCGCCGCCGATTTCCTTGGCAACTGCCGCGGCCACTTCCAGCATCAGTTTGGCGCGGTTCTCGAGTGAGCCGCCGTAGGCGTCGGTGCGCTTGTTAGTGCTGTCACGCGCGAATTGCTCAAGCAGATAACCATTGGCGCCATGGATCTCCACGCCGTCGAAACCGGCTTCGACCGCATTGGCTGCGCCGCGTGCGAAACTGTCGATGACGCCTTGAATTTCACCCAGCTCCAGCGCGCGGGGTTCCGAGACGTCGGTGAAGGTATTGTTGACGAAAGTCTTGGTGTTGGCGCGGATCGCGGAAGGCGCCACCGGCGCGCCGCCATTCGGCTGCAGGCTGACATGCGAGATGCGGCCGACGTGCCAGATCTGCATATAGATATGACCGCCCTTGGCATGCACGGCCTCGGTCACCTTCTTCCAGCCAGCGATCTGTTCCTTGGTGTAGATGCCCGGGACGTCCTGATAGCCTTGGCCTTGCTGCGACACCGGCGTCCCTTCCGTCACCAGAAGGCCGGCGCTGGCACGCTGGCTATAATATTCGATCGCCAGCGGGTTCGGCACGTTGCCAGGCAATGCGCGATTGCGCGTCAGCGGTGCCATCACCGTGCGATTGGTCAGCGTGTTCGCACCAAGCTTGTAGGGTTCGAAGAGTTTGGACGTGCTCATGATGAATGATCCAGTCGATGAAAGGTGAAATCGAATTGGGCATCATGCAGCGCATTGGCAATACCGCTGCGCTGCATGTCGTCGGTTCAGGATAAAACGATCGTGGCAGTGATGGATTGAATGATCATGATCTCTCCATCGGCCTGCGTGCAGTCGAATATCCTGCGGTGACAGCGCGGCTTACTGCGCGCCGAGGAAGTCGCGCTTGCCGACGTCGATGCCGCACATCCGCAGGATGCCGTGGGCAGTGGTGACGTGGAAATAGAAGCTCGGTAGCGAGAAGCTGGTGAGGAATTGCTGGCCGGACATGGTGGTGGTCTTGCCGGGGCCGGTGGGGAAGGTGATCTCCCGGGTCTCGCCGCCGTCGAATTGGGCGGGCTTGTAGTTCTTCAGGTAATCGACGGTCCTGCCGATTCGCTGCTGCAATTCATCGAAGGTCGTTTCGGTATCCGGCACCGCCGGCACTTCGCTGCCGGATAGGCGCGCGCTGCCCTTGGTGGCGAAATCGCAGGAGAGCTGGATCTGCCGGCTCAGTGGCAGCATGTCCGGGAAAAGTCGCGTGCCGAGCAGGACGGCGGGCTCGATCTTCTCTGCGGCAGCATAGGCTTCGGCCTTTTTCAGTCCAGCGGACAGACTGGCCAGCATCTGTAGATAGGCGGGCACGACGGAATCATAGAACGGCATGAGGATGCTCTTTTGTGATGCGTTTCGAGGCACAGCGCGGCAGGTCGAGAAAGATGCTGTTGCATGGAGTTGGGGCGCGGCTGGCTGATTTCAACCGCCCCGGCCTCACAAAAGAGAAGAAATTTACCGCCCGGATTTCAGCGCCGCCAGCAATTCAGCCGTCGGCCAGGAGTCCGCGGGCAGGCCGAACTTGACCTGCATGGCCTTCACCGCGGTGCGGCTCTGCTGGCCGAGGATGCCGTCGATCTTGCCGACATTGAAGCCGCGCTTCACCAGCAGTTGCTGCAGCTCGCGCAATTCAGGATGTGACAGCTGCGCGACAGGGGCGGAGGGCTGCCGCATCTTGGAGGCGCCATTGATGCGGGTGGCGAGATAGGCTGCTGTCGTCGAATAGATCAGCGAATTATTCCATTCGGTATAGGCGGCGAAATTCGCATAAGCGAGGAAGGCGGGGCCGTGCCGTCCCATCGGCAGCAGCAGCGATGCCGGCATGGTGTCGTTCGGCAGTGGCCGTCCGTCGGGATAGCTGACGCCGAATGACGCCCATTTCGCGCGGGGCAACTGGATGGTGAGATCGGCCTGATCCCACGGCACGTTGTCGGTGACCCGCACCTCCTGCAGCCACGGTTCGCCGCGTCGCCATTTCAAACCGGTGGAAATATAGTGAGCGGTCGAGCCGATCACGTCGGCGGGGCTGCGCAGCAAATTGCGATGGCCGTCGCCGTCATAGTCCACGGCATAGTTGAAGTAATGCGTCGGTAGAAACTGCGTCTGGCCGAGTTCGCCGGCCCATGAGCCGATCATCTCGGCGGGCGACAGATCGCCGCGATCGATGATCTTCAGCGCAGCGATGGTCTCGTCCTGAAACATCTTCGAGCGCCGGCAGTCATAGGCCAGCGACACCAGCGAACGGAGCGTCTGCAGATTGCCCATCTGCACGCCGAAGTCGCTCTCCAGTGCCCAGAACGCCGCGATGACGGCAGGCGGCACGCCATATTCCTTCTCGGCGCGCGCAAAGGCTGCGGCATTCGCCTTGATCTTGAGTTGCCCGTTCTGCATCCGGTAATCCGCCGCCATGCGGCCGGCGAATTGCGTGAACAACTGCCCGAATACGCGCTGCCCGCGGTCGCGATTGACGATGCCTTGGTCGTAGACAAGGTAGGGTGAGGCCTCCGCCATCGCGCGCTGTGATACGCCGGCGGCGACGGCCTGCTGCTTCAGGCCGGCAAGGAATTGATCGAAGCTCTGGCCGTTGTGACAGGACGCTGCGCGCTGCGCGGAGGCGGGGGAGGCGAGGGCGATCAGGGCTGATGTTGCGAGCAGGATTACAAATCGAATCGACATAAAAATTCGCAGCATGAAGGCCCTTTCGGTCGTCATGCCCGAGCCTGTCTCGGGCATCCTTATGGACAGTTATTGTTTGAAGCAATTGTCGCGATGCCAACCTAAGAAATGTGGGTGCGGCCGCTGTGACGTTCGTTGAGGCGGAAGCGCATGGCCATTCTTGTTGACTAGAGCGCGGACGCTCTCAAAATCATTCACGTGACGAGAAATGAGGATTTCAAGTTCGTCGGAGAGGCTAATCAATCCACGGTCGAACATCCAATGAGCTGTACCTGAAAGAGCGATCCCATTGTTGATGATGTCGGGGCCATTTGCTTCCACTGGCTTAATATGGGCCGCGTCTACTTCGGCGCGGCCGCCACCGTTAATAAGCTTGAGTCCCGTCACAGAACAGCGTCGGTCGTAAGCATCCAGAATGACGCGACGAAAGGCGCGGTTTCGGACGATTCTCGAGGTGAGGTAGTTCAGCCGATCCCGCGTTTCTTCGAAGACGAAGGGCGCTTGCACCTCGTCGAATTGTGGGGTCGCTGAGATGTCACCAATTCTTGGCAGTATTTGAACGCTCTCATCGAGCCCCAGCGCTACAATACGTTCAAAATCTGTTGGACTAACCGGCCGCACGGCAGACTGGGCTCGACCCGAAATCCGACCTTGTTCGTTTAGGACGCCACGTTCAATGACGCCGCCAGCATCGTTGAAGGGGACAGGTGTCGCGAAATCGAGGTAGCTCGATGGTTCGATTAGTGCGAGATACATGCCTGCTGCTGAAGGGTCTGGGATAATCCGCTCAACCTTGGCAATGGCAAAGTAGCCACGTGTCGCTTCGACTTTGCGCGGTTCGTAATAGATGATCCAGTCGCCAACGAAGGTCTGTGCCCGGCTGAGGTACTGACTCGGAAATTGATACTGCTCGGCCGGGCTGTCGTCGTAGATCGAATCTGTGCGGTGAATGAAAACCCCAAATCCCATGCGATCTGTATAGCACGGCTTTTTCTACTGCAAAGGCTCAGGGCGCCTCACAACTCCCGCGCATTGCTGAACGCAAAGCTCGACACCCTCCGCGTGTTTTCGTCCAGAATCAGACTCCGCGTGATCGGCGGCTCGGCGCGCTGGCTGCAGTTTTCGCGCTCGCACAGGCGGCAGTTGACGCCGATCGGCGTGCCTTCGGCCTTTTCCAGATCGATGCCTGCCGAATAAGCGAGCTTGCCGGCATGGCGGATCTCGCAGCCGAGGCCGATAGCGAAGCGCGGTTGCGGCTGCGGGTGTGGTGCCGCCGGCCTGCGCAGCGTCTGCGCAATGGAAAAGTAACGGCCTCCATCGGGCAGTTCGATCACCTGGCTCAGCAAACGGTCCGGCGTGTCAAAGGTCGAGTGCACGTTCCACAGTGGACAGGTGCCGCCGAATTTCGAGAACGGGAAGGTGCCTGACGAGAACCGCTTCGACACGTTGCCGGCATTGTCGACGCGCAGCATGAAGAACGGCACGCCGCGCGCATTCGGCCGCTGCAGCGTGGTGAGGCGATGACAGATCTGCTCGAAGCCGACATTGAAGCGCTGGCCGAGCACCTGCACGTCATAGCTCAGCGCTTCAGCGGCGGTATGGAACGCCGCATAGGGCATCAGCGCCGCCGCTGCAAAATAGTTGGCCAGTGTGATGCGATAAAGTCGCCGCGTCGTGTCGTCGAGAGGGCCGGCGCGGCCGACGATGCTCTCGAAATTTGACGAGCACTCGACGAGACCGATCTGGAACGCGACCTGAAAGGCGCGGCCGGGCGCATCGACCATTTCCGAGATCAGCAATTGCCGGCGATGTCGGTCGAAACGTCTGAGCGTCTCGCGCATCACGTCCACCGGCATGATGCGGGTGACGATCGAATATTTGTCGCGCAGTCGCGCGCTCAGTGCCGCAAACAGGTCTTGCGACGGCACGTTGATCTCGTCGCGCAGGCCTTCGGCGGCCGCTTCGAGTTCGGGGAAGTAATTGCGGTTGGCCTCGATCAAATCACGCACGCGTTCGATCGGATTGGCTTCGAATGGCGCGCCTTCATGCCGATCGGCCATTTGCGCCGCCACCATGGTCTCGCCGCGCCGCGCTTCGGTATAGGCCGCATAGAGCCGCTGCAGCGCATGCGTGACGCCGGGACAGAGTTCAGCGAGATCGCGCAATTCCTGTTTCGGCAAATCGATCTGGCGAAACAGCGGATCGGAAAAGATCTCGTTCAGCTCCGCGAAGAAGCGATCTTCATCAGCCGTCGCGAGATCGCGGAGATCGAGGTCATAGGTCTCGGCGAGGCGCAGCAGCAATTGCGCGGTGACCGGCCGCTGGTTGCGCTCGATGAGATTGATGTAGCTCGGCGAAATCCCGAGCCCCTCCGCCATCTGGGTCTGGGACAGGCCCTGTTGCTGCCGGATCCGCCTGAAGCGCGGCCCCACGAACAGCTTCTTGCCAGACTCGCCCGCCATCCGCGCCAATTCCTGGTTCCCCGAGTCACCACTCGGTCGTTAATTGTGACAAAATTGACAAAATGACATTTATTACAATCGTGATGTTACATTACATCACCATTCAAACACAAGGCATCTGGCGGTTTTGTCTGACATGGCGTTATCTGTTCACACGGTGAATGCATCGCATGTCACGAATGTCGATATAAGGAATGAACAGGAGCACGACATGTCACACGGTAGCAATTTCTGGGTCATCGGCGGCGAGTTCGGTTCGATGAACTTCCACAAGCTGGTTGAAGGCTCGGCCCAGGTGCAGGGCCCGTTCAAGACGCGCAAGCAGGCCGAAGAAGCCTGGAAGACCGTGTCGGAAGAGAATCGCCACCGTGCGGGCGTCCGCTTCTCCATCGTCGAAGAGCCGAGCCGCCAGGTCGCTTAGGACCGACGAGTCGCCTGAAGCTGAGATCGGCGCCAGTGCCGCCGGATCGCCTCAAGCCTGTCGCTGATTTGCCCATAAGAAGACGTCCAAGGATATCAGCGGCCTCATCCGGGAAACCGGGTGGGGCCATTGATGCGTTTAGCGGCCAAGCCTCTGGAAACAAACGGCCTTTCCGGCACTCGTGGTTACTGATAGGTTACTGCCCGGTGGATGGCGCGCTCAGGCAGCCAGAAAGAGGTCCAGCGTGGCGAGTAACGGGACGAAGCCTGTCGAGGAAGCCAGGCCGCAGCGGCTGCGCGACGCGTTGCGTCAGGCCCGCATCGAGGCGGCCGATCGCACCGGTGTCGTCGTCGAGTTGCGCGATGCCGAAGTGGCGCGGCTGGAGATCCTCAATGAAGCGCTCGATCCGCTGTTCGCCGAGATCCCTGTTGGCATTGAGATGTTCGACCGGGGCATCAGCCAGGGCGACACGCCGCGGCTGTGGATTGACATGGTTGCCCATGTCGCCATGGGCCGCGACAAGCGCATGTATCGCTTCGTGCAGGACACCCGCCACGGTCGCGTGGTGCTGGCCGAGGCGCATGACGTTCCGACCATCGTAAAGGCGGTCACCGACTATATCGCGCGCCGCATGATTGAGCGCGAGCACGCGCTGGTGACAATGCCGGCGCCGGAGGTGCCACCGCCGGTGAAGAAGCCGCACAGCCGGTTCTGGAGTTTTGTGTTCGGTGTGATTGTCGGCGTCGTGGGACTATTTGCGCTCGCGCTGTTCGTGTCTGTGCGCGGACATTAGTCACGCTACACCAGCAACGTTCGCGTCAGCTCATGCACCATATTGCTGCCCCCGAAGCCCCGCACGGTTTGCTCGCAGCGCCAGCGCTCGCCGTCGCGTTCGATGGCGAACAGATTGTAGGCGGCTGCTGGCTTGTGGCCGTGTGCAACCGCTGACGCCGACGGCACTCCGATGGCAGGAATGCGCCGCTGCGGGCCGTCGAACCACATGGTCGAGTGAATGTGGTCATGACCGTGCAGGATCAGCTCGACGCCGTGGCGCTTGAGTATGGCCTGCAACGCATCTGAATCCGTCAGTCGCTTCATCTTCTGCTTTGAGCGCAGCGGATGATGAATCAGCAATACGCGAAACAGATGCGCTTCTGCGAGAGCGCCAAGCATAAGGTTGAGTGCCTTGAGCTGCGCGTCACCGAGCGAGCCCGTCGCCATGAACGGCGCAGTCGGCACGCTTGAAGACACGCCGATCAGTGCCAGCGGGCCGCGGATACGCAGAAACGGAAAGCGCATATCGGGGGTGCCGTCACTGCGCATATAGTCGCCGAAGGTTTCCGCAAAGCGCTCCGGTGCCCCGCGCACATAGGCGTCGTGATTGCCGGGGGCCAGCGAGACCTTGTCCGGTGTGCCGACGCTTTCGATCCAGCGGCGCGCACGCGGGAATTCGGCATCCAGGGCGAGATTCACGAGGTCGCCGGTGACGGCAATATGGTCCGGCTGCTGCGCCTGCATGTCGCTGACGATGACATCCAGCATGTCGCGGCGGTGGATCAGGTGCCGGTTGCGCCGCCAGTTCAGGTAGCCGAGCACGCGCTGCCCCAAGAGCTCGCGCCATTGCGGCTCCGGCATCGGCGGAACATGCGGATCGGACAGATGGGCGAGGGTGAAAGCGGTCATGAGAAGCGATCTGCCCCTGCGCGTATGTGAACAAGCCGGCTCAATGCGCCCTCATGCCTGTGAAATCCCTGCATGTTTTGGCAAGGTGGGGCATATGACGCAAGCACCCACCGTGTCGCCAGCCAGGAATTTGCCGCGATGACCTCACCGACGTTGCGGCAGCGGCTGGAGCCGACCTTGCGCAAATTCGTGCATCTGTATTTCCGCTTCGCGCGCGGCATGACGCTGGGCGTCCGCGCCGTGGTGCTCGACGCCGACAATCGCGTGTTTCTGGTCCGGCATACTTATGTCACCGGCTGGTATCTGCCCGGCGGCGGCGTCGAGGTCGGCCAGACCTTTCGCGAGGCGCTGGACATGGAGCTGCGGGAAGAGGGGCGCATCGAACTCACCGGCGAACCGGTTCTGCATGGTGTGTTTCTCAACAGTCACGTCTCGATCCGGGATCATGTGGCGGTCTATGTGGTCAGGCAGTTCCGGCAGGACCGGCTGCCCGAGCCCAATCGCGAAATCGCCGAAACCGGTTTCTTCGCCCTCGATGCCCTGCCTCACGACACCACCGAGGGCACGAGGCTGCGGCTGGCCGAGATCTTCGACGGCAAGCCGATCAGCGCCACCTGGCGGGTCTGATCCCGTCCGCCCGGGCAATGGACCGCGCGCCCGCCAAATGCTATCCCGCCTCCCGACATGAATGACCTTTCTCTGACCATCCTGGCGGAAACCGCCAATGACGCCCAGATCATCGAGCGGCTGCATGCCCGCACCTTCGGCCCGGGCCGTTACGTGCTATCAGCCTACCGGCTGCGCGAACATGTCGGTCATCTGCTCGATCTGTCTTTCACGGCACGGATCGGCACGCTGCTGGTCGGCTCGGTCCGGCAATTGCCGATCTGTGTGGGCGATACGCCGGCACTGCTGCTCGGGCCGCTGACCGTCGAGCCGCCGTTCCGCAGCCGCGGCGTCGGCCGCAAGCTGCTGGACCGCGCCATCGCCGATGCGCGCAAGAAGGGCCACAAGCTCATCCTGCTGGTCGGCGACGAGCCCTATTACCGCCGGGTCGGCTTCAAGGCGATCCCGAAGGGCAATGTGACCATGCCGGGTCCGGTCGATCAGAACCGGCTGCTGGTGCTGGAGCTGGTGGAAGGCGCTGCTGCGGGGCTCGCCGGCGCTGTCCGGCCGGACTGGGACGCGGTGAAGTCGTAGCCACAAACTGTCATTCCGGGGCGCGTGCAGCGTGAGCTGCGAGCGAACCCGGAATCCCGGAATGACGCGTGTGTTCTCAGAACTTCACACTCGCAAATGCCCGCACGTTCAGTCCGGGCTGCAGCACATTGTCCTTGTTATAAGATACCGCGTTGCGGATGTTCTCGTTGAGCAGATTGTTGCCGACCACGCCAAGCGTCATTTCCTTGGCGCCGTAGATGCGCGGGTCGAGCAGCGTCTTGTAGCTGACTTCGGCCTTCAGGAGATTGTAGCCCGATGTCGGCGTCTCGGCGATGTCAGCGATGTCGTTCTGTGCGAAGGCATGCAGCAGGTTCACGCGGGCAAACCAGTTGGCATCGCGCCAGAACAATCCGCCACCGGCGCGCACCGGCGGAATCCGCGGCACATTGGTGCCGTCGCTGAAGGTCGCGCGTACGATATCGGCCTGGGTCTCGATGCCCCATGTGCCGCCATAGATCTGCGCAACATCGAGCTGGCTCTGGAATTCGCCGCCGCGGAAGGTGGCGTCACGCTGCGAATAGATCGCCTGGTTCAGTTCGAGGCCAAGCCCCGCCTGGCAGACCCCGTCTCCGCAGGTGTTGCCGGTCAGGCGGCGATAGATGAAGCCGTCATACTGCGTGTAGTAGCCGGTGAGCTCGAAGCGGAACGGACCGGCGGCACGGCGCAGGCCGAGTTCGACCGACTTTGCCGTCTCGATGCCGAGATTTGGATTGCCGATATCGAAGGTCTCCGTCGCATCATGTCCGCCGCGCGAGAACAGTTCGGCGGGCTTCGGTGCGCGCTCGGTGTATTGCGCGGTGATGCTGGCGGAGAGCCCATACCAGGGTAGATCCTGGATCAGACCGATGCTGCCGCTCTTCGGCGTGAAGGTCAGGTTGCGCCCGACAGCCGGGCCGATCGCGCCCGGATCTGCATTGAGATCAAACTCGTTCGGGATCGACGATGGCGTCGTGCCGGAGAGCTCGACATGCTCGATGCGGCCGGCGATCTGGGCCTTTGTGGTTTCTGTGAATTTGAACTCGTTGAAGCTGTAGCCCGCGACCCGGGTGTTCTTGTTCGGGTCCCACAGACCATTGAGAGGGCTGCCGATGTCGTCAGGGCTCGGTGCCGTCAGCTCCTGATGATTGACCTGCAGGCCGAAGGCCGAAGTAATCGTGGCGAAGCGCGCATTGAACGGCATCATCTGCACTTCGAGCCGGCCTTCCTGCTCCTTGTTGGTGAAGGTCTGTCGGACGCCATCGCTGGTCGGATCGGTGGCATCGGCGAGGCCGATCTCGTTGTGCTTGTAGTTCGTCGCGCCGACCCAGAAGCGGATCGCCTCGACCGCCGCGGCATCCGGACGATATTCGCCCTTGGCGGTGAACTTGGTCTGCTGGCCGGCGATGCGCGTGCCGACCTGCGCGCCTTCAACGCCGGGAATGCGATAGGTCGTGTTGTTCTGCGTGATCGCAGCACCGATATAGCCGCCGGTGAAGAAATACGATCCGCCGACCGAGGCGCCAGCCGACTGGTTCGACGAATTCGGCTGCTTGCCGTTGAAGGCAAGGCCGGGCTCCGCATAGGGATAGCTCGGCACATTGTAGTCGCCAGCCTTGCGGCCATAGACGTCGGCATGGACGGCGACATTGCCGCCGCCGGCATCGAGCAGGATGCCGCCATCGACACCGCGATCCACCGAACTGAACGAGGTGCGGACCTCCGCATTCATGCAGCCGGGTGCGGCGAGACCGGCGGCCGGCGCCTTCACCGGCATGCCGTAGCTCTGGAACGGCGCTGCCACGGCGCAGTTCGGCAGCGCATCGGGAATGCGATTATTGCTGGCGCTGACCACACCGCCGATCGATTGCGAGCCGTAGCGCAGTGTCGCCGGGCCGCGGATCACCTCGACCTGATTGGCGGCAAACGGATCCACCGGAACGAAATGATCTTCGCCCAGATCCGATGCGCCATTGCTGCCGATGCCGTTTTCGACGATGCCGACGCGATTGACATCGAGGCCGCGGATGATCGGCCGGCTCGAGGCTCCGGGCGCGTAGCCGGAGCCGGTGATGCCGGGCTTGTTGGCGAGGAGGTCGCCGAGCGTCGAGGCGCCAGAGCGGCGGATCTCGTCATTCGGCACCACGGTGACGGTGGCGAACTGATCGGTGACGATCGGGAGTTCGCCCTGCTGGGCCTGCACGGCTGGCTCTGCCTCTACGGGTACCGGCGCGGCATTGCGGCTCGGCGCGGAGCGCGTGACATGGGTATGCGCGGTGCGTGACGGCACCGGCTTGCGGCGCACGATCGGGCTTGGCGCGGTGACTTCCACGGCGGGAAGCTGCGTCTGCGCGTGCGCGGATTGCGGGAGGCAGCTCAGTCCCACCACGGCGGATGTGCCGAGCAGGAGGGCGCGCTTGAATTGAATCGACATAGGTTTGTCCTGACTTCACCGGCTGCGCGCTCGGGCGCTTGGGCCGGGACTCGCGGTGATGCGAATCTCACTTCGGTTACGCTGTTCGCG
Source organism: Tardiphaga sp. 709 (assembly GCF_032401055.1). Classification (NCBI taxonomy): domain Bacteria; kingdom Pseudomonadati; phylum Pseudomonadota; class Alphaproteobacteria; order Hyphomicrobiales; family Nitrobacteraceae; genus Tardiphaga; species Tardiphaga sp. 709. The sequence continues at coordinate 4,492,344 of NZ_CP135529.1, forward strand.
AGGAATTCGCGGCAGCGATTGTCAAAGGTCGTGTCAGGAAACAGGAGGGCCGCGCGGCTGCGATGCGCCGCTGATGGCGTCGAGATGCTCGAATTCGGCTTCGGTGATCCGCTGCAGCAGGACGGCAGCCTGCGGCAACAGCAGGACCGGCGGCGCGGCGAACAGCGCTGTACCGGCCATCGCCATGACGGCGCAGATGGCGCAGGGATCGGCGGCGCGGTGATGGTGGTCAGTATCTGGAGCGGCCGGTGTCTGCGTTGCATCGCTGGCCGCTTGCGCGATGGTCGAGTCGAGAGGGGCGGCATGGACCGTTCCGCCATGGACATGGCCGAACGACAAAACGAGCTGCACCGCCAGCGCGAACAGCGCCAGCTTTGCCCCATTCCTGATATTCGTCCGAAACCACTTCATGCCGACCGGCCGCCCCGGCATCGGCTGGCGGAGAGGTCTGCCAGTACCGATGTTATAATGTAACATCGCGCGACAGGCGGCCGGGTGTCAACGGCCAGTCATCGCCGGACATAGAAACCGGGCAGGCTGTGGGATTACGGCAACGCTGGTGCAGGGAGGCAGGTCTTACCGACTCTCTCTTAGCCACGTCGCGGCAAAGGCGCCGAGCAGCAGCAGCAGCCCGATCAGGCCGGCAAACACCGGCAGCACGCCGACACCGCGGACCACGCTGGCGTCGCGCATATGCACGCCCATCCAGCCATCGCCGCGGAACACGGTCGAGGAGCGCACCGGCACGATGCGGGGCAGGTCGATGCCCGAGCCTTCATTGATCCGTCGGGCATCGCCGCCCGAGGCCTGCGCGAGCGGCTTCAACATCTCGGTGGTCGAGGTGACCTCCGAGAATTCCTTCGGGTTGATCGGGCCGACATTGATCAGCGCCTTCAGTGTGCCGTCGGTGGCCTGCCACAGGCCGAGTTCGTCGGCTGGCGTGGTTGCACGCCACAGGCCCGGCTCGCCGGCTGACAGCGTCAGTTCGCGGGTCTTGCCTGATGGCGAGGTCACCGTCACGGGCTGCACGGCGTCGCCCATGGTCTGGCGCAGCACAACGAGATCCTTGCCCTGACTCTGCAGCTTGAGTGCTTCCTCGTCGAGGTCCGGCTGCTTCATCAGCCAGTGCGACGTGCGACGAAGCAGATCGAGATGCGGGCCGCCGCCTTCATAGCCGCGCGCCCAGAGCCAGATGTGATCCGACAGCAGCAGCGCGACGCGGCCTTCGCCGGAGCGTGACAGCAGCAGCAGCGGCTGGCCATCGGCACCGGTCATGACCGGCGGGGTGGTGGTGTTGCGGGTCTCGACGGTGCGGAAGAAGCGGCTCCATTTCGGCGGTTCGGAATTGGAGCCTTCGAGCCCGCGCGTCACCGGGTGACGTTTGCCGATATCGCTGAGATGCGCATAGAACGGCTTCTCGCTGACACCGACGGGTTCGGCGGGCAGCACCGAATCCAGCGGTGTGCGCCAGATCGACGTGTTCGACGCATAGTCCGGGCCGGCCGAGACCAGCACGGCGCCGCCGGCGCGGACATAGCGCGCGATATTGTCGAAATAGGCGATCGGCAGCACGCCCTGGCGGGCATAGCGATCGAAGATGATCAGCTGGAATTCGTGAATCTTCTGCTGGAACAGTTCGCGGGTCGGAAACGCGATCAGCGAGAGCTCATTGATCGGCGTACCGTCCTGCTTCTCCGGCGGACGCAGAATCGTGAAGTGCACGAGATCGATGGACGCGTCGGATTTCAGAAGGTTGCGCCAGGTGCGTTCGCCGGAATGCGGTTCGCCGGAGACCAGCAGCACGCGGAGTTTGTCGCGCACGCCATCGATGGCAACCACGGCGCGGTTGTTGACCAGCGTGAGTTCGTTGTCGAGCGGCGAGGCTTCGATCTCGACGATATTCGGGCCGGCGTGCTTGATGTCGATATCGACCGACACGGTCTGGCCGGACAGCACTGTGCGCTCGCTCAGCGTATCGCCGTCGCGGCGGATGGCGACCCGGGCGCGTTCGCCGGTGACGCCCTGATCGTCGAGGCGGAACGTGACGCGCTGCGACTGGCCGACAATGCCGAAGCGGGGCGCGGCAGTGATGGCAATGCGGCGATCGCGCTCGTCCTTGCGGCCGGTGATCAGCGCATGGACCGGCGCATTGAAGCCGAGACCTGCGACATTGGCCGGGATGTCGTGGACGCGGCCATCGGTGATCAGGAAGGCGCCGGCGACACGGTCGGTCGGCACGTCGGAGAGAGCGGAGGACAGTGCGCCGAACAGTTTGGTGCCATCGGTTTCGCCATCAGCCTGTCCGGCTTCGACGACACGGACTTCGAGACCCTTGACCTGCTTCAGTCGGTCGACGAGCTGCTTCCGCGCTTCTTCGGTCTCCTTCGTGCGCTCGCCGAAATTCTGGCTCGGGCTCTTGTCGATGACGACGGCGGCGACCGATGTGAGCGGTTCACGCTCCTCGCGCGTGAAGGATGGATTGGCCAGCGCCAGCAGGATCAGCGCTAGCGCCGCGACGCGCACCGCAGCGCCCCGCGCGCGGCCGAGCAACAGCAGCGCCGATATCACCACGATGGCGGCGAGGCCGATCCACAGCACGATGGTCGGAACGAGAGGCGTAAACGCGATGCCGTATTGCATGTCGCGCTCCTACTGTCCGAGACGTTCGATAAGCGCGGGCGCGTGGACCTGATCGGCCTTGTAGTTGCCGGTCAGCGTGTACATCACGATGTTGACGCCGGCGCGGAACGCGAATTCGCGTTGCCGCGGTTCGCCGGGCGTCAGCGGCAGCATCGGCTGGCCGTCCGGCCGCATTGCCCAGGCTCCGGCGAGATCGTTCGAGGTGATGATAATCGGCGACACGCCGTCACCGCCGCGGGCGGGACGCGAGGCGGCGTCATCGCCGTCGTCGCGCGGCAGCGTTTCGACCCAGGTCGGTCCGGAATTGAAGCGGCCGGGGAAGTCGCGCAGCAGATAGAAGGTCTTGGTCAGCACATGCTCGCGCGGCACCGGCTCGAGCTCCGGCACATCCAGCGAGGACAGGATGTTGCGCAGCGTCAGCATCCCCGGCGTTTGCGACTCGCCGTTCGGCCCGGGCGGCGCCTCGACGGCATCGCGGGTATCGAACAGCACCGTGCCGCCCTGCTTCATATAGGCGTCGATGCGGTTGATGGCTTCCTGCGGCGGCTTGGCCGCGCCGGGAATGATCGGCCAATAGATCAGCGGGAAGAATGACAGTTCGTCGCGAGAAGGATCGACGCCGACGGGCTCACCGGCTTCCAGCGCGGTACGCTGCGCGAGAAACAGCGTCAGTCCGGTCATACCGGATTTGACGATCGAGTCGACGTCGGCATTCCCCGTAACGACATAAGCGAGCCGGGTCTGCGACACGGCCTTGACGGCGAAATCGTCACTGGCCGGATCGGCCCGCGATGGCGCCAGCGATCCTATGACGGTGCCGAGCGCGAGTGCCACGGCGAGTGCGGCCGACACAGCCCGGCGACGAAACATCGCGGCGATGGCTCCCCCCAGCAGCGCGACAATGATCGCGTCGACCAAAAACAGCGCCAGTGCCGTGGAGAGCAGGATGCCGCGGAGGTCGCGCGGTTCGGCATTGGTGTAGCTGGCGCGGTTGGCCTTCAGGCCTGAGAAATCGATAGGCTCAATGCGATCAGCCGATGCCAGTGCATTCACCGCGAGCGGACCATCGGCAGGGCCATAGAAGCCCGGCGGGTGATCGAGTGTGGCGCGGTCGCGATAGTCAGCGGCGAGCGGCTTGGCCGTTGATGGTGGCGGGGTGAAAGCACCGAAACCATCAAGGGTGCGCAGTGGCGCAACCGTTTCCGCGCCGGTCTCGCCCGCGACACCTGCGCCGGGCGTGGACGTGTAGCCGGAGATATCGACGACCCTGCGCAGCATTTCAACGAAGGTGCCAGACAATGGCAGGTCGGACCAGCGCATATCGGCGCTGACATGGAACAAGGTCACGAGGCCCTTGCCGCGACGCTCACCGGTGACCAGCGGTGTGCCATCGACCAACGACGCCCAGCTCTTCGATGCCAGCGCTGCGTTGGGTTCGGCGAGCACCTGGCGGTTCACGGTGATGTCCTTCGGGACAGGGAGGCCGGCGAACGGTCCATCGGCGGCGAAGGATGCCAGATGTTGCGGCTTCTCCCAGGTCAGGCTGCCGCCGAGGCTGCGGTCGCCGCGGCGCAGTTTGACCGGGACGAGATCGTCGTCGCCTTGCGCGAGGCGTGGGCCGGCAAAGCGCACCAGCACGCCGCCCGCATCGATCCAGGCATTCAGACGCTCGCGGATTTCCGGCGACAGCGTGCCGACATCGGCCAGCACGATCATCGGCAGTTTCTGATCGAGGAACTGGGTGATCGCCTGCTGCGGCGCGCCGCGATCGCCGAGGCGGACGTCGGCGAATGGCGCCAGCGCGCGCGTCAGATAGAAGGTCGAAGCCAGCAGCGGCTGGGCCGTGTCGTTGGTCGCGCCCGACACGATCCCGATGGCGCGACGGCGCCAGCGCTTGTCCAGCAGTTGCACGGCGCCGGCGGAGCGTTCGCCGGTGATTTCAAGCCGCGCGATGTCGTTGCGCAGTTCCACGGGCAGATCGAACGAGGCTTCGGTCTCGCGGTCGTTCGGCGTGAACAGGAACTTGGCCTCGCCAACCGGCGATCCCTTCTGGTCGAGACCGCGCACCACGCCGCCGTCCGGGCCACCGCTGTTGGCGCGCAGCACCTTCACGGTCATCTTTGCTGCGGCGTTTTCCGCTGCGACAAGCGCATGGGCCGGCGTGGCGCCACCGTCATAGATGGTCAGCGTGCGGTCGCCGATGGTCTTTGCAAGGCCCTGGGTGAAGTCCGCGCCACGGCCGGTGTCGACGCCATCGGAGAGCCAGACAATCTCGCTGTCGCCGGTGGCTTTCAAAAAGCGCTCCAGCGCGGGCAGCGTATCGACGCGGTCAATCGCATAGGGCTTCGGCGAGAGCTGACGCAGCGCGACGCGTGCGGTGCCGCCGGGTAGCATTGTGATGTCGCGGTTCGGTTCCGACAGCGGAACAAGGGCCACGCCGCGGCGATTGCTGTCGGCATTGGCAATCAGCTCATCCGCCGCCTTGACGCGAGCGTCCCAGCTCGCCGCGGCGCTCCAGCCATCGTCCAGCAAAATCGTAAGCGGCGCATTGCTGCCGGCCGTACCGGTCTGCGGATTCCAGATCGGGCCGGCGGCAGCGAAGATGATGAGCGCCGCAGCCAGCAGGCGCAGCAGCGTCAGCCACCATGGAGAGCGCGACGGGGTTTCTTCCTTCGGCGTGATATCGAACAGCAGACGTGTCGGCGGAAACGCGATGCGCTGCGGACGCGGTGGCATCACGCGCAGCAGCCACCATAGCACCGGAAGACTGATCAGGCCGAGCAGCAGCAGCGGTTGGGCGAAGGCGAGCGGAAAGCCAGGAATCATGCTGAACGTCCTGCCTTGACCATGCTGCCGCCGCCGGCAGATTTGTTGACCATCATGCCGCCATGCAGGAACAGCAGCAGCTCAGCCGCCGAGCGGCTGGTGGTGTGTGTCGAGAACAGCCAGCCGAGCTTGGCGGTTTCGGCGCGGATTTCCTCGCGATGCGCGGCGACGCGGGCCACATAGTCTTCGGCCCAGGTCTGTGCACGGCCCGCGGTGATGACATTGCCGCTTTCGGGCTCGACGAATTCGACGCGGCCGGAATAAGGGAAGCTCTCCTCGGCGGGATCGACGACCTGTACCAGTGCGCCATGCGCGCCGGACGACGACAGTCCCGCCAGCATTTCCTTGATCTCCGGCATTGGCGACCAGAAGTCGCCGAGCACCACGATCTCCGCCAGCGCGGACGGGACGAAGGACGGCGGCAGGCTGGCGCGGTTTGTCGTGTCGTGCAGCATCGCCTGCGCCATCTTGTCGATGACGCTGCGGCTCGAGGTTGGATTCATCAGGCCGGGTACGCCGACGCGCTCACCGCCGGCCACCAGCAGTTCGGCCAGCGCGAAGGTCACGATCAGCGCGCGTTCGAGCTTGCTGTCGCGCGCGCCCTTGGAGGCAAAGGCCATCGACAGCGACCGGTCGGGCCACAGCCAAACTGTGTGCGCGGCTTCCCATTCCTGCTCGCGGACATACAAATGATCGTCGCGCGCCGAGCGACGCCAGTCGACATTCTGCGACGGCTCGCCGGAGACGAAGCGACGATACTGCCAGAAGCTTTCGCCGTGGCCCGCGCGGCGCCGACCATGCAGCCCATGGATGACGGTCGCAGCAATGCGCCGGGCCTCCAGCACCAGACGCGGCAATGACGCAGCAAGCGAACGGCTTTCACCATCGGCGCGGCGGACTGCGATGATCTCCTGCGTGGCGTGATCCGGCGCTGCGGCCATTAACCGATCCGCGTCTTGAGCTGACGGATAACGTCGGGGACTGTGCGACCTTCGGCACGCGCCGAGAAGGTCAGCGCCATACGATGCTTCAGGATCGGTTCGGCGAGATAGAGCACGTCGTCGATCGACGGCGCGAGACGGCCATCGAGCAATGCACGGGCACGCACTGCCAGCATCAGCGACTGTGACGCGCGAGGACCTGGGCCCCAGGCGATCAGCTTGCTGGCATCGCCTGCGTCCGGTCCCGGACGTGCCGAGCGCACCAATGTAAGAATCGCTTCGACCACGCTGTCGCCGACCGGCAGACGGCGGATTAGGCGCTGCGCGGTAATCAGCGTTTCAGCGGTCACGGCAGCCTTGGCGATGGTTTCTTCGGCGCCGGTGGTTTCGAACAGGATGCGGCGTTCGGCTTCGCGATCCGGATAATCGACGTCGATCTCCATCAGGAAGCGATCGAGCTGCGCTTCCGGCAGCGGATAGGTGCCTTCCTGTTCCAGCGGATTCTGCGTGGCCAGCACATGGAACGGCTTCGGCAGATCGTGCCGGGCGCCGGCGACGGTGATGTGCTGTTCCTGCATCGCCTGCAGCAATGCGGATTGCGTGCGCGGCGAGGCGCGGTTAATTTCGTCGGCCATCAGAAGCTGTGCGAACACAGGTCCCGAGATGAAGCGGAACGAGCGCTTGCCGGCGACGCTCTCATCCAGCACTTCGGCGCCGAGAATGTCTGAAGGCATCAGGTCGGGGGTGAACTGGATGCGCTTGGCATCGAGGCCGAGCGTGACGCCCAGCGTTTCCACCAGCTTGGTTTTGGCGAGGCCCGGAACACCGATCAGCAGCGCATGGCCGCCGGACAGGATGGTCACCAGCGTGTTTTCGACGACGCGTTCCTGGCCGAAGATGACAGTGGAGATCGCGTCCTTGGCGGCGCGCATCTGGCCAGCCACCTGTTCCGCGGAGCGAACAATCACGTCTTCGAGTTTCTCGACACTGTCAGCGCCAGCCATCCATTGCTCCTTCGGGTGAACGGCGCCTGAAATACGCCGCCGCATTTGTCGTCACGCCATCTTATGTATTCCATGGACCTGATGCTAAACTTAAGCGAAGGCCATGTATTTGTTGAATTAAACTATCCCCACAATATCGGGATGCGGCTATGAACTGCATCACGTTGTGGCGAGTTTGAATGTGACACCGCACGTTTCAAGACTTGAGGTTCAAGACTTGCACCAAACGTGCCAAATGGCAGTGGTAAAGTCAGGGCAAACAATGGCGAAGCAAGGGCAGATCGCAAATCAGGGGCTGGATGGCCTGACCACTGCGGCGAAGGATGCGGCGGCCAACGGTAAAGCCAGCAAGGGCCTGCCGCCGGTGCATCTGTGGAATCCGCCATTCTGCGGCGATCTCGACATGCGAATCGCTGGCGATGGTACGTGGTTCTATTTGGGCACGCCGATCGGCCGGCCGGCACTGGTGCGATTGTTCTCCACCATTCTGAAGCGCGAGGACGGCAAGCACTTTCTCGTGACCCCCGTGGAGAAGGTCGGCATCACCGTCGACGATGCCCCTTTTCTCGCCGTCGAGATGCTCAGCGAGCAGGATGCGCGTGGCACGGTGTTGAAGTTTCGCACCAATGTGGACGATTGGGTGGCGTGTGACAGCATACACCGGCTGCGATTCGAGATGGCCGAGGACGGCGGGCTGACGCCGTATCTGCATGTCCGCAGTGACCTGTGGGCCAAGGTGACGCGGGCGATCTATTACGATCTGGTTGACATGGGCGAGGAGCGGATGGTCGATGGTACTGCGATGTTCGGCATCGCCTCCGCGGGCGCGTTTTTCGCCATGGCCGATGCGGAACAGGTCAGGGAAGCTACATAAGTGAGCCGATTGAAGTGAGCCGGGCGAATGAGCCGATGCTGAAGACCGACGCGGATGCCGCGGATATCGGTTCAGTTGAGTTTTTCAAGCGGGCGAAGGCACGCCTGAATTTCGATGTGCCCGAGGGGCTCACCGACGCGAGCGTCATTCCCGTCACCGGCGATGCCGGCAACGACCGCATGATCCAGATCGTGGCGCAGGAGCGGCCGATCCGTCCGGCCGCGGTCCTGATCGGCATCGTCGAACACGAACAGCCAACCGTGCTGCTCACCCAGCGCTCCGCCCATCTCAACGATCATGCCGGACAGATCTCGTTTCCCGGTGGCAAGATCGATCCGACCGATGCCTCGCCGCTGGACGCCGCGCTGCGCGAGGCCGAGGAGGAAATCGGTCTCGATCGCTCCTTCGTCGAGCCGATCGGCTATCTCGATCTGTATGCGACCGGCTTCGGCTTTCGAATCCTGCCGACACTGGCGCGGGTGAAGCCAGGCTTCAGTCTCACGATCAACGAGAACGAAGTCGAAAGCGCGTTCGAGGTGCCGCTGGCGTTTCTGATGGACCCCGCCAATCATCAGCTGCATAGCAAGGAATTCCGCGGCATGGAGCGGTCCTACTACGCGATGCCGTTCGCCGAACGTTACATCTGGGGCGCCACCGCAGGCATCCTGCGCGTACTGTATGAACGGATCGTGCTGACATGATCCGTCCGGTTCTGACCGAAGTCGGCATTTTCCTCATCCCGTTTGCGCTCTATGCCATTTTCCTGATCGCGACCAAGAATGGCGTGACACTGAAATCGTCGTGGCCGATGCCGGTAATGATCAGGCTCGCCATCGCCGCCGCCGTGCTGGTAATCGTCAGCCTTGTGCTGCTGGCTCAATTCTCCGGCGCGCCGCCGGGATCGACCTATGTCCCGGCGCACATCGAAAACGGCAGGCTCGTTCCCGGGGTCGAAAAATGAGCGTGCGCAAACTGCACGACGCGCCGTGGCTCACGTCAGGACCGTCCGGGCAGGTGCTGGCGCTGCTTAATGGCAACGGCGAGGAAGCCCGCGCGGTCGGCGGCGCTGTGCGCAACGCGCTGATGAAATTGCCGGTGGGCGAAATCGATATCGCCACGACGGCGGTGCCTGACGAAGTGATCCGCCGCGCCAGGGCGGCCCATATCAAGAGCGTGCCGACGGGCATCGAGCACGGCACGGTGACGCTGGTTATCGACGGCGCGCCGTTCGAGGTCACCACATTGCGCGAAGACGTCGAGACCTTTGGCCGCAAGGCCAAGGTGGCGTTCGGGCGCGACTGGAAGCGCGATGCCGAACGACGTGATTTCACGATGAACGGTCTTTCCGCATCTATCGACGGCGTAGTGCACGATTATGTCGGCGGGCTCTCCGATCTCGATGCCCGGCGGGTGCGCTTCATCGGCGATCCCGATAGGCGCATCGCCGAAGACTATCTGCGCATTCTCAGGTTCTTCCGCATTCATGCCGCCTATGGCGCCGGGGCGCCGGATCGCGAGGGCTATCTCGCCAGCATTCGCGGCCGCGATGGACTGGCGGGAATATCGGCCGAACGTATCAGGATGGAGTTGCTGAAGCTGCTGGTGGCCGATGGCGCCTTCGCGGCGGTGGATGCGATGGTCGATGCCGGCCTGATGCTACGGATCGCGGGCGGCGTCACCTACAAGGGACCATTCGCGGCGATGATCGCCATCGAGCAGGTGCTTGGGCAAAAACCCGATGCGGTTCTGCGGCTTGGCGCGCTCGGCGTGGCCGTCACCGAGGATGCGCGGCGGCTTGCTCAAAAGCTGCGGCTGTCCAATGACGAAACCAAGGCACTGGATTCGATGGGCCATCGCTGGTGGCGGCTGAAGGGCATGGATGAATCCCACGCCCGGCGTCGACTCTATCGGCTCGGCGAAGCCCGTTATCGCAATCGCATGATGCTCGCCTGGGCGCGCGCCGGCCGCGAAGCCGACAGCGAGGCCTGGAAGGCGCTCGTAACTTTGCCGGAGCGGTGGACCCCGCCGGTATTTCCGCTCAGGGCCGCCGACTTCATGGCGCGCGGCATCGCCAAGGGCCCGGCGCTCGGCCATGTGCTGGCGCTGGCGGAAGATGCCTGGCTGGCGCTGGACTTTCCGATGGAGGTCGATGTGTTGACTGTTATCGCCGACCAGACGATTGCGCGATTCAAGCACGACCATCAGCTCTAAGTCTCGATGCTACCATGAAGCATGTCATTCGCCCCGGTTCTGCCGATGTCTGCGATGATGCGGATGTCGTCGTGCCGTGGTGGAGTTTCACCAAGACGCTGATTGCCGCCACGGCACTGACCATGGTGCGCGATCATCAATTGGCGCTGGATGAGAGCTTGCCAGGCCAGACCTTCACGCTGCGCCAGTTGCTGCAGCATCGCGCAGGTCTGGCGGATTACGGTTCACTTCCCGCCTACCACGCGGCTGTCGCTGCGGGTGAAGACGCGTGGCCGGTAGATCGGCTGCTGCACTCAGTTTCTGCTCTGCATGCCGGAATTGAGCCGGGCCATTTCGCCTATTCGAATGTTGGCTATCTGCTGGTCCGGCAGCATCTTGAACAAATGAGCGGGTTGACGCTTGACGTAGTGATGCGACGGCGATTGTTCGAACCGCTCGGCGTGGTTGGGCCGCGCATCGCCAGTCAACGCAGCGATCTCGCCGATGTCCGGATGGGAGATGTTCAGTCTTACGATCCGCGCTGGGTCTATCACGGGCTGGCGGTCGGGACATTGCGCGATGCCGCAATGCTGTTGCACCGATTAATGACGACGGACTTGCTGCCAGCGGCACTGCGCAATCAAATGTGTGACGGGCTTGCCGTAAGCGATCCTGGTACGGGGCGTCCATGGCGGCGCGCAGCCTACGGACTCGGCGTCATGACCGGAACGGCCGTCAACGGTCTGCGGGTGGTCGGTCACACCGGCGGAGGTCCGGGCAGCGGCATTGCCGTCTATCATTGTCCCGAACATGCGCAGGCAACCGTTGCGGTCTTCGCAACCGGCGGTGCTGCAGGCAATATCGAGGCGGACGCGTTCAAACTCGGTCTGCAGAGGTGAGCAAAAAGCTGCCGCCGGACATTTGCGCCCGGCGGCGGATGACCTGATCAGGCTACCTTGCTCTTGTGCTCTTCTTCGTCTTCGTCGTGTTCTTCGGTTTCGTCTTCTTCGCTCTCGTCTTCGTCGTCATGCGGGATGACGAGCGCGAGTTCGAGCACAGCACGCGGAAGGGTCTCGCGGAACAAATCGCCTTCTTCGCCCAGCCAGATGCATTCAATATCGTTGCCGTCAACGTCGGCCACGGTCAGAGGGCAACCGCCCGACTTCAGCATGACGACATCGCCTGATTTCAATTCCATGGTCGGCTCCCGAAATGTGTGTGACACGCGCTGAGTCTAGCTGCGCGTCATGACAGGCCGAACACGGGGATGTTTCTGTCAGCTATTTTTGTTGAAGCAGTTTTGCGAGTTCCGCGCCGAGGCCGACACTCTCCAGCGCAGGCGGTGGGCTGCTGTCGAGACCTTTCGCTGCTGCGGCGATCACGGCACGCGTCCCGGTCTCGACGGAACACAAGACGGGTACCGGCACGTCAGCTTGGATGCGAGACGCAAGGCCGGCGAGCGCAGCGCCGCCAAGGATCACGACCTCGGCCCCGTCGTCCGTGGCACAGGCGGTGCAGGCGCTGGCGAGTGCGGCCAGTGCTGCATCGGGATTTCTCGCGATATCGCCGCCGGTCGGGGCGATGGTGCGCACCTTGGCGAGCTTGTCGGCCAAGCCAATGCTTCCGACGAACTCCCGGAGCATCGGCCCCCAGAGCGCGCCGCCGGTGACGATGGCGAAACGCCCGCGTCTGGATGCTTCGATGCAGGACGCTTCGGCCATGCCGACCACGGGGACATCAGCGATCTCGCGCAAAGCCAGCAGGCCAGGGTCGCCGAAACAGGCGAGGTAGACTGCATCGCAGCCGGCGCCATGAGAAGCATAGGCGTCGAGCGCCGCATGTCCGGCGATGGCCGCCGAGGCGCGCGTCGAAATATAGCGGGCGCCGAACCGGCCGGTCACCGGCACAAAGGTCGCGGCATCGCCGGCGATGGCCTCGACATGCCGTTTCACCAGCGTGGTGACGCTCTCGGTTGTGTTGGGATTGATCAGCAGGATGCGCACGGATGGGCTCTCGATGAGTCCGTCCACTATAGGCGCCAGTGCGGGAAATGCACGGCGATCATCGAAACGCATGCGGGAACGCACGTGCCGTGCCGCCCGCGGTGGTCCTAGCTGCCGGCGCCGTAATAGGCTTCGCTGCGGATGATCTGGTGGCTGGCGTCGAAATCCATCATCTCGCACGCCCTGGTCGGTCCACTGGGCAGCGGCGCACTCCACCAGACCGTCAGGCGCTGTAACTCATCGTCCCAGGCGGTGCTTTCCAGGGTGAGGCGTGGCTCGGATAGCCCACCATAGGCCGCGTGCCAGTAGGTGCGAATGGCGTCGCGTCCCTTTATGGTGGATGATCCCGCCAGTTTCGTTGCCAGCGGGCTGCGCATCTCACCTTCGGGAGCAAAATGATCAACGATCGTATCGATCGCAAGCCGATTCCAGTTTGCAGCCCATTGCTGCGCGAATGCCATCGCGTCCTGCCGCGTCAACATGCGTCCCGTCTCCCTGTCGTGAGCCTTCGATGAGCCCATCTGCCAGAAAGCCTAACACGACCAACGATCAAGTCGATAATATTGACCTGAAGAAGCTCGATCCGCTCGATGACGCGCTGGCGCTGATGTATTTCGGATGGCGCGGGATGACGCGCGCGGCTGACGAATATCTGGCAACGGTCGGCCTGTCGCGGGTCCACCATCGCATTCTCTATGCTGTGCTGCGCGGCGATGGCATCACGATGTCGGATCTGCTGGCAATCCTGCAGATTTCGAAACAGGCGCTGCATCGCCCGATGAAGCAATTGCTCGATGAGGGCTATGTGGCTGTCAAGCGCGATCCGGCGCGGCATCGTTTCAAGATTCTCGAATTGACGCCCGCCGGCCGTACTGTCGAGCGCATCGCATCGGGTCATGAGCGCAAGATCATGGCCCGCGCCTTCAAGAAGGCGGGGGCGGGCAGCCAGGCCGCCTGGTCGGCGGTGATGGCGGAGGCGGCGCGCGACTAGCCAAGTCCAGATATTAAGGTCAACAATGTTGACTTGAAAGGCAAGCTCTGCCATCCCGGTCCCATAACAAGGATGTTCACGGGACGGCGGAGGCAAACATGACGACTGAGATCGGTGACGCGAGCAGCGGCCTGAAGCTTGTGCAGCAGGCCTTCGCCGCAGGCGGATTTGCCCGTGGTATCGGCCGGACGCTCGGCATCAAGGGTGAGTCCGCAGAGCAGGGCAAGGTCGTGCTGGTCGGCTCGCCGAGCGAGGATCACTACAATCCGCTCGGAACGGTGCATGGCGGTTACGCCGCGACCATGCTGGATGGCGCCATCGCGCTGGCGGTGCAGACCTCACTGCCAGCAGGGACCGGTTACGCGACGCTCGATCTCAAGGTCACCTACATTCGCGCGATGACGGCTGCATCAGGACCGATCCGCGCCGAAGGCCGTATCATTCACATGGGACGCAGGATGGCCGCGACGGAGGGAACGCTGACCGACAAGGATGGCAGGCTTTGCGCCCATGCCACCGCCACCTGCATGATCACGGGAAAAGACTAGAGCATCATCCCGAAAAGTGGATACCGGTTTTCGCCGACAAACGAATTCGTTTGTCGAGAGATCATGCTCCAACAGAGACTCTAGCCCTTCGGCCCGAAATACACGCAGCTCTCATTACAGCTGTCGCGAAACACGCCGACACGGACGACCGGAGCCTTGTCGGCGACGCGGTTCCAGATGAAGCGCGAGAGATTTTCCAGCGTCGGAATGCCGATCGCTTCGATCTTGTTGAGAAACTTGTGGTCGAGCGTCTTGCGCAACTCATCGAGGCTGCGGTCGAGCAAGCCGAGATCCATCACCATGCCGGTCACGGGATCCGGCACGCCGCGGATGGTGACTTCGGCGCGGAAGGAGTGGCCATGGATTTCCTGGCTCACTTCGCCCAGCGTGGTGTGAGACAGCGCATGCGCCGCCTCGAAGCGAAACGATTTGGTCAATTCCCACATAGGAAGTCGTCGTCCTTAGAAGTCCTGGTCCTTAGCGGATCCCAAGTGTCTTGTGTGTCTGCACGCTCAGTCGCCATTGCGGGTGGCGCAGGCAGTAGTCCACCGCGTCAGCGGTATTGCTGATGGCGTCCGGCCCGTCCATCGGCTGCAATGAGAAACGCTCGAAGGGGAGGCCTTCGAATTTCTCCGGCATCGCCTGTGGTTGCGGATAGACCAGCTTCAATTCGTGTCCACTGTGCACCACCAGTTCCGCACCGGCCTTGGGGCTGACGCAGATCCAGTCGATGCCCGCGGGCGGCGCGACTGTGCCGTTGGTCTCGACGCCGATCTCGAAGCCGCGCGCATGCAGTGCGTCGATCAGTTCGGCATCCACCTGCAGCAGCGGCTCGCCGCCGGTCAGCACCACATAGCGATTGTCGGAGGGGCCCACCCATTGCGCGGCGATGGTGTCGGCGAGCTTGTCGGCGGTGGGGTAACGGCCGCCCAGCGTGCCGTCCATGCCGACGAAGTCGGTGTCGCAGAACTGGCAAGTGGCCTTCGCGCGGTCCTGTTCCCGGCCGGTCCAGAGATTGCAGCCGGAAAACCGGCAGAATACGGACGCGCGGCCGGCATGGGCGCCTTCGCCCTGCAATGTCAGGAAAATCTCTTTGACCGCGTAACTCACTGTCTCAGCTCTCTAAAACCGGCATGCCCGATCCGGCTCGGGCCACATCTCGGTTCCATATGGGGTAAGCCGCGGCTCTTAGCACGGCTGGCCGGTGGATGTCCCGGCCGATCACCGACATGTCAATTGCGATGTCCGGCGCGGGCCGCCAAAGGTCGATGACATCACGTCAAATTGTCGCACCTGGATACCATGCAGCCGTCGCTCGTCACATCTGGCAGTTCTGCCGCCGCCACACGGACGTGCGGGACCTGCACCATGTGCTGCAAGGTCTATCGCATCGACGACCTCGCCAAGCCGGCGGGCAAGTGGTGCAAGCACTGCGCGATCGCGCAGGGCTGCAAGATCTATGACACCCGGCCACAGCAATGCCGCGCCTTCGATTGCGTCTGGATCCAGGACGACGAGATGCCGGAGTCCTGGAAACCGGAGAATTCCAAGATCGTGTTCTCGGTCTATCCGACCACCGGGTTCATCTATGGGCAGGTCGATCCCGGCACGCCATTCGCGTGGCAGAAGGAGCCGATCCATTCCGGCCTGATCGCCTGGTCGGAGAAGCTGCTGGCAGAGCGTCGCCACCTGCTGATCTTCGTCGGCGGCAATGCCACGCTGATCATGCCCACGGGGCCGGTGCCGATCGGCCCGATGTCGCCGGCGGACGGCTTCATAATTCGCGAGACGTTTACGGCCAAGGGCAAGGACTACATCGCTACGCGTGTGCCGAGCGGGCGGTAGTCAGCCGCGCGTCTGCCGCAGGGCCTCTCCCAATGCCATGGCCACCGTCATCGCCAGATTGATCGACCGCAGGCTCTCACGCATGGGAATAACAACGCGGCTGTCTGCAGCAGCCGCGACATCCTCCGGCACACCGGCGCTCTCGCGGCCGAACAGCAGAATCTCATCGTCAGAATAGCGATGATCGAGATAGGGCTCAGCGCCCTTGGTCGTGAACAGGGCGAGGCGATGACCGGCCTCGCGGCGCCAGTCCTCGAAATGTCGCCATGAATCGTGCCGGACGATCGACACCTGATCGAGATAATCCATGCCGGCGCGGCGGAAATGCCGGTCGGATGTCGGAAAGCCCGCCGGCTCGATGATATGCGCCTCGACGTCGAGGCAGGCGCAAAGCCGCAGGATGGTGCCGGTGTTCTGCGGGATGTCGGGCTGGTAAAGGGCGATACGCACGTTGGACGTTCTCCGGCCACGCCGTGATCGACGCAGCCCGAGTCAGGCGATAGCGCCTGATATGCAGTCGGACAAGGCCGGCGGCTCTATTCCGCCGGCGCGAGTCGCGTATTCGAACGTGCTTCCGTTGTCTCGCGTACCTTCACGCGGGCGCGACGCTTGCGCCACCAGATCACGACACCGGTCACTGAGAGCACCGCCACCACGAGACCCATCGCAGAAATCAGGATGCGGCCGGGCAAACCCAGTATTCGTCCCGAATGCATCGGGAACTGCATCTGC
Source organism: Tardiphaga sp. 709 (assembly GCF_032401055.1). Lineage (NCBI taxonomy): Bacteria > Pseudomonadati > Pseudomonadota > Alphaproteobacteria > Hyphomicrobiales > Nitrobacteraceae > Tardiphaga > Tardiphaga sp. 709. Next base: position 4,508,938 of record NZ_CP135529.1, read on the forward strand.
ACGAAGATGTCCGCGGCAGTGCCGACCCAGGGCAGCTTGGCGCCGAGCGGACGGCCGTCTTCGCTGTCGTAAAACAGCGACGGCGGGCCAACGCCTGCGGCGCCGTGATCGTCGCCAGGCTCGAAGAAGAACACCTGATACACGCCGTGTGCCGGGCCGTAGAACAGCGAGCCGATCGGTGTGGCCCAGCCGCGTGCCTTGCCGTCGGCGGTGGCGCGCTCGAGAATCTGGGCCCAGGTCATCTTGGGTTCGATCGGACTATCGAGGTGACGATACTCACGCTGCTCGTAAGGCGTCGGCGTGTAGTCCGAGAACTTCTTCATCAGCGGCGAGAACACCTCGAAATAGAGGTTTAGCGAGAATGCCGTGAAGGCGATGATGAACAGCAAGCCCCAGGTCCACAGGCTGAAGGCGCGGTGGATGTCGAAATTGATCCGGTAGGCGCTGCCCGAGGTCTTGATCATCCAGGCCGGCTTCCAGCGCGCCCAGAACCCCTTGCCGAGTTCGCGCGCGACGGCGGGAGCGGCTCCCGCCTTGACGCGTTTGCGCGAGGGGAGCGTCAGGTAGAATCCGATGAAGCAATCGATGGTCCAGATGATGGCGATGACGCCGAGGATGCGCATGCCCCAGCGGTCGCTGCCCCAGAATTCCGGGATGTGCATCGTGTAGTGCAGCTTGTAGAGAAACGAAACGAAGTTCTCGCGCGTGACCGGCCACACCGCGCCCCAATAGCGCCGGCCGAGTTCTTCGCCGGTGTTGGGATCGAGGAATATCTGATTGTAATCGAGCGTGTAACGCTTGCTGGTGGTGGGATCGATCCGCGGCAGAACAAAGAACGAGAGCGACTCATTCTTTTCCGGCGTCATGTACATATGGATTACACGCGCGCGCGGATCGCGCTGCTCGATCAGGCCCGCGAGTTCGATCGACGGTTTGGCGGGGCCCGCGGTGGTGACGTCCTTCAGCTTGCTGTTGAGGAGATCGTCAAGCTCGTGATCCCACGAGATAACCGCGCCGGTGACGCCCGAGAAGAACAGAAATGCTGCGGTGAGGAGTCCAGCCCAGCGATGCAGGCGCCCGAAGATCGATCTCATGGCGTTCCGCCCGTGTTGTTGTCGTCGCGTTTACTACCGCGGATGCACACCGCCGGTCGAGGGACGGGCGGTGGCGTATTGTCGCGTTTTAGGGCAGTTCTAAACTCACCAGCGATAGGTCAGCTTGGCGACGACCTTGCGCGAGTCACCGTAGAAGCAGCCATAGACGGGGCTGTAGCAGGATGAAACATAGCGGGTGTCCGCAATATTGGTGACGTTGAGCGCGAGCCGGTAGTTATTCTGGTTATAGGCCAGCAGCGCGTCGACCAAGGTGGCTCCCGGCACCTTGCTTGTGTTGGCATCGTCGGCCCAGCTATCGCCGATGTAGCGAATGCCGCCGCCGACCTGAACGCCCTCGAACAGGCCGCCTTGCATCGTGTAGTCGCTCCAGATGCCCAAGCGATTCATCGGCACGGTGGTCAGAGCCTTGCCAACATTCACCGGATCCTTGGTGACTTCGATGTCGATGTAGGAATAGGCGGCGCGGACGTTGAAGCCGGCGGCGAGGGTGGCGGTGGCTTCCAGTTCGATGCCGCGGGAATTGACCTCGCCCGTTTGAATCGCCGTGAACGGCGCAACAGGCAGGAAGCGAACGACATTTTGCCGGGTCAGGTCGAAGGCGGCGAGCGTGATCATCGCATTGACGCCGACCGGCTGATACTTGATGCCGACCTCATGCTGATGCGCTGTTTCCGGCGCCAGCAGGCTGCCATTGGCGATGTTAAGCACCGGCAGGAAAGATTCCGAGTAGCTGTAGTAGGGCGCCACGCCGCTGTCGAAATTGTAGATCACGCCCGCACGACCGGTGAAGGCCGAGGCGTCGGTGGAGGTCGATGAACCGTCCATGTGGTTGTCGTAGGCCGTCTTGGCAAAATCCTGCCGGCCACCGAACTGGACCGAAAGACGACCGAGCTTGATCTGGTCCTGCGCATAGATGCCCACCTGCGATTGCTTCACACGATAGTCTTCGTAGAGCGCGCCCTTGGTCCAGGTGTTGGTGTAGACGGGGTTGAAGACGTTGAGGGGATCGGCGCTGTAGCTCGTGTTGACGTCGGTCGATGTTGTGTTTCGATAGTCGATGCCGAACAGCGTGGTGTGGCTCAGGATGCCGGTGGTGAAGTGACCCTCCAGCTGGTTGTCGACCGCGATGGAGTTGATCGTCGAGACCGATGATCCGCCGTAGCGGAAGAGCAGCCCGGCAGCTTCATCGAGATAACCGCCGGCGTTGATGCTGTCGGATTCGTTATGCATCCACGAATAGCGCAGGTTCTGCCGGAAGGTCAGGTTGTCGTTGATGTTATGTGAGAAGAGATAGCCGACATTGGCGATCTCGTTGTCGTATCTGTTGAAGCCGGGTTCGCCGGTGTTGCGGTTCACCGGAATGATACGGCCTGCATTCGGATAGATCGTGCCGGATGCCGGCAGGAACTGCAGACCCCAGCCGTTCTTTTCCTTCTGATAATTCGCCAGCACTGTGAGTGTGGTGTCTTCGTTCGGCTTGAAGGTGACGGCCGGCGCGATGAAGACGCGGCTGTCCCTGGCGTCATCGACCTGCGTGCCGCCGTCACGGACCAGGCCGGTCAGGCGATAGAGCACCGTGCCGTCCTTGTTGGCGGGACCGCCAAAATCGAACTCGCCCTGATAGCGATCGAAGCTGCCGCCCGATACCGAGATTTCACCGAACTGCCGGGCGGTCGGCAGCTTGCTGACATAGTTGAGGATGCCGCCCGGCCCGCTGCCGCCATACATCACCGAGGACGGCCCTTTCAGCACTTCGAGACGAGACGCGCCGAAGGGATCGAGGCTGTCGAAATGGATATAGGGCGTGCTGGGTAGCCGCAGGCCATCGAGATACAGCCCCTGCTGCGTCATGTCGAAGCCGCGGATCTGAATACCGCCATTGCGGGTGTCGGAACCGCCATTGACGTCGCCATTAGCGCCCGCGGTGTAGCGCAGCGCCTGAGTGAGGGTCTGTGCGTCCTGGGTCTTGATCTGGTCGGAGGTGATCACCGAGATCGATTGCGGAGTTTCCATGATCGGGGTGTCGGTCTTGGTAGCGGAGCCGCTGCGATTGGCGACGAAGCCGATCACCGGGCCGCCGGCGCGCTCACCGGCGTTGGGATTGGCTGGTGCCACCGGTGCCGCCTGCGGCGCACGGGCTGTGCGATTGGCGCGGGCGGCGCGGCTGGTCGATGCGCGTTGGGCCGGCCGGGCCGCCGCTGGACGCGTACGCTGCTGCGGCGCATCCACCGTCACTGGCGGCAGGGCAGACTGAGCGTCGGCAGTACCGGTCGGAATCGACAAAGCGAGACTGCCGACGGCGCAAAGATATAGAGCCCGAAGCGCATGCAACCGAGTTGCCGATTCGACGAGGTGTGGTGTTGTCATGACGCTGCGATGCCCCAGTTAGGCCGGCTCTACCGGTAAAATTTGGATGCTTTCGCTTTAGCGCAGGCGAAGAATGAGAACAGAATTAGGGATTTAGAACGTCTTCAAACGCGCTACTTGAGCGCGATTTGTTGCTGAAACGACGCAGAATTATTCACGATCATGAATTATTGCCGTTTTTGCCTGGCCGTCGCGCGAATCGTGGCGCGCGAGAGGTGTCCGGAAAATCGGCGGAGCGCTACCGACTGCGAATCGCGATCCTTTGTCAGCCAAGGCCTGATGGCCGTTTCTGATAGTCACGACATGCCGAATTATCCGCCGCGCGGAAAGGCGTTGATTCTGTGGTGCATCGCATCTTGCTTCGCCGATCGTAGGCTTGCACTGCCGCACCAAGGGTGCCAATAGAACGATTCTGGACTGCGTGTTCTGCCTGTTAGGCAAGGACTAGTAGGCCTCTGCCGCCGTGGGGAGAATCGCGGGCGTCGGTTTTTTGCTTCAGGTCAACGCAAAGGCGTGACCGGGGGTGTCTAAGCCGGCTGCAGATAAGAAAGGGTTGGGATCGTGACGACAACGTCTTCGGCGGAACACACGCGCCGTGATTTCTTGTTCGTGGCCACTGGGGCAGTGGCTGCAGTGGGCGCCGCAGCCGCCGTCTGGCCGCTGATTTCTCAAATGAATCCAGATGCTTCGACCATCGCGGCGGGTGCGCCGATCGAGGTCGATCTGGCCCCCATCGCCGAGGGGCAGGACATTAAGGTGTTCTGGCGCGGCAAGCCGATCTACATCATGAACCGGACCAAGAAGCAGGTCGAAGAGGCGCGCGCCGTTCCGGTGTCGAGCCTGCCCGATCCGCAGACCGATCAGGCCCGCGTCAAGGAAGGCCACGACCAGTGGTTGGTCGTCATCGGCATCTGCACCCATCTGGGCTGCATCCCGATTGCTCACGAAGGCGCTTACGACGGCTTTTTCTGCCCCTGCCACGGCTCGGTCTACGACACTTCGGGCCGCATCCGTCAGGGTCCGGCGCCGCTCAACCTGCCGATCCCGCCTTACGCCTTCGTCTCTGACACCAAGATCAAGATCGGCTGAGCTGTCGGATCCCATCCGATCTCGCGCCGATAGTGTTTTTCTCTTCTCAGGATCGCATCATGAGCGGACCATCGACCTACCAGCCGACCAATCCCGCTTTGCAGTGGATTGAAAAGCGTCTGCCAATCATCGGCCTCGTCCATTCCTCGTTCATTGCCTATCCGACACCGCGTAACCTGAATTACTGGTGGACGTTCGGCGGCATCCTGTCCTTCATGCTCGGCGTGCAGATCGTCACCGGCGTGATCCTGGCGATGCACTATACGCCGCATGTGGACATGGCCTTCAACTCGGTCGAGAGCATCGTTCGCGATGTGAACTACGGCTGGCTGTTGCGTTATCTGCACTCCAACGGCGCATCGATGTTCTTCATCGCCGTCTACATCCACATGCTGCGCGGCCTGTATTACGGGTCGTACAAGGCACCGCGCGAAATCCTCTGGATCCTCGGTGTGATCATCTACCTTCTGATGATGGCGACCGGTTTCATGGGCTACGTGCTGCCGTGGGGCCAGATGAGCTTCTGGGGCGCCACCGTCATCACCAACCTGTTCTCCGCGATTCCCTATGTGGGCGAGAGCATCGTGACCCTGCTGTGGGGTGGCTATTCGGTCGGCAATCCGACGCTGAACCGCTTCTTCTCGCTGCATTACCTTCTGCCCTTCGTGATCGCCGGCGTCGTCGTGCTGCACGTCTGGGCGCTGCATGTCGCCGGTCAGAACAATCCGGCCGGCGTCGAGCCGAAGACCGAGAAGGACACCGTGCCGTTCACGCCCTACGCGACCATCAAGGATGGTTTCGGCATGGTCTGCTTCATGATCTTCTACGCCTGGTTCGTGTTCTACATCCCGAACTATCTCGGCGATCCCGATAACTACATCATGGCCAACCCGGGCGTGACGCCCGCACACATCGTGCCGGAATGGTACTACCTGCCGTTCTACGCCATCCTGCGTTCGATCCCGAGCAAGCTCGGCGGCGTCATCGCGATGTTCTCGGCGATCATCGTGCTGGCCTTCCTGCCTTGGCTCGATACCGCCAAGACCAAGTCGTCGAAGTATCGTCCGCTGGCCAAGCAGTTCTTCTGGATGTTTGTCGTGGTGGCGGTCCTGCTCGGCTGGCTCGGCGGCAAGCCCGCGGAAGGCATCTACATCATTGCCGGCCGTGTCCTGACCTTCTGCTACTTCGCCTACTTCCTGATCGTGCTGCCGATCCTCAGCCGTATCGAAACGCCGCGCGCAGTGCCGAACTCGATCGCTGACGATGTGCTGGCCAAATACGGCAAGAAGGTCGCCTCCGCGATCGTCGCGCTGGTTTTCACCGGTGGTCTGATGGCCGGCGGCACGCAGAGCGCCAAGGCTGCTGACGAGCATGGCGGCCCGACGCCGCCGTCTCTGAACTGGTCATTTGCCGGCCCTTTCGGCAAGTTTGACCGCGGTGCCCTGCAGCGCGGCTACAAGGTCTACAAGGAAGTCTGTTCGACCTGTCACTCGATGAGCCTGATCCACTTCCGCAACCTCGCGGAGGTGGGCGGCCCGGGCTTCTCTGCGGCTCAGGCGCTGGCAGTGGCATCCGAGATCAAGGTGCAGGACGGTCCGAACGACGCCGGCGACATGTTCGAACGTCCTGGTCGTCTCGCGGATCCATTCCCCAAGCCATTCCCGAACGAGAACGCGGCGCGCGCGGCCAATGGCGGCGCCTATCCGCCGGACCTGTCGCTGATGGCCAAGGCCCGCAACTACGACCGCGGCTTCCCGCAATTCGTGTTCGACTTCTTCACCCAGTTCCAAGAGAAGGGCCCGAACTACATCGACGCGCTGCTGCAGGGTTACGTCGATCCAGCTCCGAAGGATTTTCAGCTGCCGCCGGGCGCGTATTACAACAAGTACTTCCCCGGCCACGCTATCAAGATGCCGAAGCCGATCTCCGACGATCAGGTGACCTATGATGACGGCACCCCGCAGAAGGTTGAGAACTACGCCAAGGACGTTTCGACCTTCCTGATGTGGACCGCAGAACCGCATCTCGAGGCCCGCAAGCGTATCGGTTTGCAGGTGATGGTGTTCCTGATCATCTTCGCGTTCCTGATGTATTTCACGAAGAAGAAGGTCTGGGCGAACGCTCACTGAGCGTCGCAAACATTCTTTCAAAGGGCCCCTGATGGGGCCCTTTTTCGTTTTCAGCCTGTGCGCGCCCGGACCATGGATTCTCGGGGAACCGTTGACTAAGCTTCGCGCAAAGGCGGGAGACGCGGGCTCGGTGAGCGTCACGGATATCCACGCTCATCGGGGGGATGGATGGCGGGCGCGGCGATCGACGATATTCTGTTGAACATCAGTCCGGGTGGCCAGATGGCGCTCGGCATCGTGCTGGCGCTGATCATGTATGGCGTCGCGCTCGATCTTCGTGTCGCCGATTTCGTCGACGTGTTTCGGCGTCCGGCGGCGCCGCTCGCGGGGCTCGCCGCGCAACTGATCCTCCTGCCGGCGGTCACATGGGCGATCACCATGGTGTTAAAGCCGCAGCCTTCCATTGCGCTTGGCATGATGGTGGTGGCGGCCTGTCCCGGCGGCAACATCTCCAATCTCATCACCCATATGGCGCGCGGCAACACCGCGCTGTCGGTGTCGATGACCGGCATCTCCAGCCTGCTCGCCTCCGTCACGACGCCGCTGAATATCCTGTTTTGGGCCGGGCTCAATCCGCAAACCGCCGCACTGCTGCGCCAGGTGAGCGTTGATCCCGTCTCGTTTATCGGATCGACCGTGCTGCTGCTCGGCGTGCCGATGGTTGCCGGTCTGCTCACGGTGCGTCATCTGCCGGGGCTGGCCGACCGTCTGCGCCGGCCGCTGCAGATCCTGTCTTTCGTGTTCCTGATCGGATTTATTTTGGCCGCAACCGTCACCAACTGGCGCTACATCTCGGTGTTCTCGACCTCGGTGCTGCCATTCGTCGTGCTGCATAACGCGATCGCCGTCGCGCTCGGCTGGGGCGTCGCGAAGATCCTTGGGCTCAGCGACTACGACACCCGCGCGCTCACCATCGAAGTCAGCATGCATAATTCCGGCCTGGGGCTGGCGCTGATCCTCACGCAATTCGACGGCCTTGGCGGGGCTGCGCTGGTCGCCGCTGGCTGGGGAGTCTGGCACCTCGTCTCCGGCTGGGCGCTGGCGGCCTGGTGGAAACGGCGCGACCCGCATCCGGCACGCATTGAAGGTGCGGCATGAGCGACGCGATGGCGAATAGCGGCGTGCTGATCACCGGCGCGGCAGGCTTCATCGGCGGTGCGCTGTTGCTCGAACTGGCGCGCGGTGACGGGTCGGTGACGGCGCTCGATCTGCGCGAGGTGCCGTTGCAAGAGCGCCTCGACGGCGTTGCCTATGAGCACGGCGACATTCGCGATCCCGCGTTGAAGGAGGTCATCGCCCGCGTGAAGCCGCGCACCGTGGTGCATCTCGCCTCGGTCGTTGCCGTCGGAGGCGACGACCGGCGCGACTACGAGATCGATGTGTTGGGCACCCGCAATGTGCTGGAAGCCTGTCTCGCGGCTGGTGTTGGCCACCTCATCGTCACCTCGAGCGGCGCGGTCTATGGCTATCACGCCGACAATCCCGTGCCGCTGCGCGAGACCGATCCGCTGCGCGGCAACGAGGATTTCCCTTATGCGCGCAACAAGCGCGAGGTCGAGGAGATGCTGGCGCGTTGGCGTAGCGATCATCCGCAATTGCGGCAGACCGTGTTCCGCCCCTGCACGGTGCTGGGGCCGACCACGAACAACCAGATCACCGCCCTGTTCGAGCGCCCCGTCGTGACTGGCCTGAGCGGCACCGCAACGCCGTTCTCGCTGATCGCCGATTCCGATGTGGTCGCGGCGCTGGCGCAGGCTGTGCGCACCGGCAAGGGCGGCATCTATAATCTCGCCGGCGATGGCACACTCAGCCTGCGCGAGATCGCCCGGCTGAACGGCAAGCCGTTCGTTCCGATTCCGCCCGCGGTGATGAAGGGCGTGCTGTGGTTGCTGCATGCGCTCGGCCTCACGAAGTTGACGCCGCAGAACGTGAAATTCATCCAGTATCGCCCGGTGCTCGATAATACGCGCCTCAAATCCGAGTTCGGATATTCGCCCGCGCTTGATGCGCGCGCCGTGTTCGAACGCTATCGCGACGAGCGCCCGGAGCCGATGTCATGACTTTCCTTGTCATCGGCGCCGGTCCCGCAGGTCTTGCCGCAATGCAGAGCCTGAAGGCCGCTGGCCATGCTGTGGAAGCCGTCGAGCAGAACGCCGATGTCGGCGGGCAGTGGCTGTATGGCGCGGCGCCGAGCGCAGTCTACGCCTCGACGCACCTGATCTCGTCGAAGCGCACCACGGCCTTCGCGGATTTCCCGATGCCGGAGGACTGGCCGGCTTATCCGGGCCATCGCCAGGTGCTGGATTATCTGCAGAGCTTTGCCCGGCATTTCGATCTCTATCCGCTGATCCGCTTCAACACCGGCGTTCGCAGCCTGACACGGCAGGGAAGTGGATGGCACGCTGCTTTCAGCGACGGCAAGTCGGCAGACTATGCCGGCGTCATTATCGCGAACGGTCATCTCACCGATCCCCTGATCACCAAAACGTCAGGCACCTTTGATGGCCGACTAATGCACGCCAAGGACTACAAGACCGCCGATATTTTCGCCGGCCAGCGCGTGCTGGTGGTGGGCATGGGCAATACCGGCTGCGACATTGTCGTCGATGCGGTCCATCGCGCGGAGAAGGTGTTGTGGAGCGTGCGCGGCGGCAATCATTTCGTGCCGAAATTCCTTGCCGGCAAGCCGGCGGATGAAGGTAACCACAAGCCGAAGCGCTTCATCATTCCGAAGAACCTGCGCTCAAGGCTGCACGAGCCGATCCTGCGCTTCATTGTCGGCGCGCCGGAGCGCTTCGGTCTGCCGAAGCCACAGCACCGCCTCTATGACCGCACGCCGATCGTCAATTCGTTGGTGTTGCAGCATCTTGGCCAGGGCGATGTCGGCTTGCGCAAGCCGGTCCGCGAATTCAACGGCAAGTTGGTCGTGTTTGCCGATGGCCGCTGCGACGAGGTCGATCTGGTGTTGCTTGCGACCGGTTACCGGATCACGTTTCCGTTCCTCGGCGATCTCCGTGCACTCGATTGGCAGGACGCGATCGGTGCGCCCAGGCTGTTCATGAACATGTTTCCGTCCGAGGATAACGGCCTGTATGTGGCCGGGCTGCTGGAAGGCGCCGGCGTGGGCTGGGAAGGGCGTGCATTGCAGGCCCGTGTGATCGCAGCCTATCTCGCGGCCAAGGCTGAGCGGCCGGACGCGGCGGTAGCATGGCGGCGCGAGATCGCGCAGTGGTTCGCGCGACCGCCGGGTAGCGACGGCGGCGAACACGGACTGTTTGTCGATTTCCTCACCTACAAGCGCGACCTGCAGCGTGCGCTGGCCCGGTTGAGTTGACACGTGAGGGGTCTATAAGTTGGCCCGAACCATTCCAGCGGAGGACACCATGGGAACATCGATCAGCTTCAAGCGCCCCGACGGCAAGGAAGCCAAAGGCTATCTCGCCAATGCCCAGGCCGGCAACGCGCCGGGTGTTGTCGTGATCCAGGAATGGTGGGGTCTTCAAGAGCAGATCAAGGGCCTGGCCGATCGTCTCGCGCTGGCCGGCTTCGATGCGCTGGCGCCGGATCTCTATAACGGCGTGGTCGTGCCCTATCACGACACGGACGCTGCCGGCAAAGAGATGAACTCGCTGGATTTCATGGATGCCACGACGCAGACCGTGCGCGGAGCCGCGCAATATCTGTCGCGTAATGGCGCCAAAGTTGGTCTCACCGGTTTCTGCCTTGGCGGCGCCGTGACCATCATCGGTTCGTGCAAGATTCCCGAACTCAAGGCCGCCGTGGCGTTCTACGGCATTCCGCCGGAGCAGGCCGCCAAGCCCGCCGATGTGCAGGTGCCGCTGCAGGGCCATTTCGCCAATCGTGATGACTGGTGCACACCTGCGGTGGTCGATGCGTTCGAGAACGGCCTGAAGGCTGCCGGCAAGTCCGCCGAATTCTTCCGCTATGATGCCGACCACGCGTTCGTCAACGAACAGCGCGTCAGCGTACATGATCGCGAAGCCGCCGAACTCGCCTGGGGCCGGGCCACGGCGTTCTTCAAGAAGCATCTGGGATAAACGATTGGCGGCGGCCGTGCCCTCGGCGCTTCCGTTCGCCGGCTTGATGCATGATCGGTGAGCATGTAGTCGGATGCCAATGGCATCCGACTACACCATTTCCGATTTGCGCCAGCAGGCCGACTTCTTCGACGCCGTCGCCGATCGTATCTGGCAGGCGTGGTGGAAGCGTCATGGCGTGCCTGAGGCCTATATCGTCGAGCGGCTGCGCGAGAACATGCAGGGGACCGACCTGCCGATTGCGTTGGTGGCCCATCGTGGGCCGGACTTTCTCGGAACGGCGTCGCTGCTGGTGTCCGATCTCGACGAGCGCCCGCAATATACGCCCTGGGTGGCGGCGGTCTGGACCGAGCCCGATGCCCGCAAGCAGGGCGTCGCCCCGTCGCTCATCGAGCGGGCCTGTCTGGAGGCCTTCTCCCGCGGTCATGCCCGGGTCTATCTCTGCGCTGCCCCGCCCCGTCGGGCCTGGTACGAGAGCATCGGCTGGACCCCGATCGAGGACGGCGTCGGGGCGCTCAAGCTGACGGTATTCGTCCGGGAGCGGCCGGAGGCCGTCTAGTCCCTTGACCTTCGGGCCCGGCCATGGTGATTTGCCGGCCATGAGCACCCCTGTCCGCAACAGCCGTCGTTGGTGGCGCACCTCCTGAAGAGGTGGTCGGTGCGATTTGCTTATTTTCAATCGTCGAAGGCCGCCATCGCAGTGCGACGGCCTTTGTTCGTTTTTTGGCTTGTTTGTTCTGTGTGGCGCCCCCTCCGGCATGTTTCCTAAGAGGACACCATGAACAGGACTGTGTTTTCGCTCCCCGCTGACAGCGCCTACAAGACCCGCGCGGGTCTCTCCGTGGCGCGCCATGTCGATTATTTCACCGGCGGCACCGCGCTGGACGATCTGATCGTCCGGCTCGACCAGCGCCGCGGCGTGGTGCTGTCGTCGGGCACCACGGTGCCCGGCCGCTATGAGAGCTTCGATCTCGGTTTCGCCGATCCGCCGCTGCTGCTGGAAACCACCGGGACGGATTTCACGCTGACCGCGCTGAACAAGCGTGGCCAGGTGTTGATCGCCTTCCTCGCCGACACGCTGCAGGATCCCTGTATCGCCCTCGACGGGCGGACGATGTCGAAGCTCAAGGGCCACATCATCCGCGGCGAGGCGCCGGTCGAGGAAGACCAGCGCACCCGCCGCGCCAGCGTGATGTCGCTGGTGCGCGACATGGTCGCGCAACTGTTCTCGTCCGACGATTCCATGCTCGGGCTCTATGGCGCCTTCGCCTATGACCTCGTGTTCCAGATGGAAGACCTGAAGCAGAAGCGCACGCGCGAGGCCGACCAGCGCGATATCGTGCTGTATCTGCCCGACACGCTGCTGGCCTATGACCGCGCCACCGGCCGCGGCGTGCTGATGTCCTATGACTTCACCTGGAAGGATCGCTCCACCGAGGGCCTGCCACGCGATACGCCGGACAGCGGCTATAACAAGGCGCCGCGCCAGGGCTTTGCCGATCACGCGCCCGGCGAATATCAGCGCACGGTGGAGAATGCCCGCGCGGCGTTTGCACGCGGCGACCTGTTCGAGGCGGTGCCCGGTCAGTTGTTCGCCGAGCCCTGCGAACGTTCGCCGGCGGAAGTGTTCCAGCGGCTATGTGTTATCAATCCGTCGCCCTATGGCGCGCTGATGAATCTCGGCGATGGCGAGTTTCTTGTTGCGGCATCGCCCGAGATGTTTGTGCGCTCCGACGGCCGCCGCGTCGAGACGTGCCCGATCTCCGGCACCATCGCCAGGGGCGTCGATGCCATCGGCGATGCCGAGCAGATCCGGCAGCTCCTGAATTCGGAGAAAGACGAATTCGAACTCAACATGTGCACCGACGTCGATCGCAACGACAAGGCGCGCGTCTGCGTGCCCGGCACGATCAAGGTGCTGGCGCGGCGGCAGATCGAGACCTATTCGAAGCTGTTCCACACTGTTGATCATGTCGAAGGCATGCTGCGTCCCGGCTTCGATGCGCTTGATGCGTTCCTGACCCATGCCTGGGCGGTGACGGTGACCGGTGCGCCGAAATTGTGGGCGATGCAGTTCGTCGAAGATAACGAGCGCTCGTCGCGGCGTTGGTATGCCGGCGCCATCGGCGCCGTGTCATTCGATGGCGGCATCAATACCGGCATCACCATCCGTACCATCCGCATGAAGGATGGCCTCGCCGAAGTGCGAGTTGGCGCAACGCTGCTGTTCGATTCAGATCCCGTCGCTGAAGAGAAGGAATGCCAGACCAAGGCCGCGGCCCTGTTCCAGGCGCTGCGCGGCGATCCGCCGAAGCGTCTGTCGGCCTTCGCGCCGGATGCAACCGGTTCGGGCAAGAAGGTCTTGTTGATCGATCATGATGACAGTTTCGTGCATATGCTGGCAGATTACTTCCGTCAGGTCGGCGCGACCGTCAGCGTGGTTCGTCATGTCCATGCACAGACCGTCCTGAACCGCGAGAGTTTCGATCTCCTCGTGCTGTCGCCGGGGCCGGGACGTCCTGCCGATTTCGGCATCGGCAAGACACTCGATACCGCGCTGGCCAAGAAACTGCCGGTGTTTGGCGTGTGCCTGGGCGTGCAGGCAATCGGCGAATATTTTGGCGGCGTGCTGGGCCAGCTCGCGCAGCCGGCGCATGGCCGGCCGTCGCGGGTGCAGGTGCGGGGCGGGCGGTTGATGAACGGTCTGCCCAATGAAATCGTCATCGGCCGCTATCACTCGCTGTTTGTCGAGCAGGACAGCATGCCCGATGTGCTCACCGTGACGGCCTCGACCGAGGACGGTGTCGCCATGGCCATCGAACACAAGACGCTGCCGGTCGGCGGCGTGCAGTTCCACCCGGAATCGCTGATGTCGCTTGGCGGCGAGGTCGGCTTACGTATCGTCGAAAACGCATTTCGGTTGGGGCAGCGCCCCAACTGATCTCCATCTGAAGAACCGAAAGACCCTGATGACACCCGAACTCGCGCACGATCTCAAAGCCTCCGTCCGTACCATTGTGGATTATCCGAAGCCGGGCATCCTGTTTCGCGACATCACCACACTGCTGGGTGATGCGCGCTCGTTCCGCCGCGCGGTGGATGAGCTGGTGCAGCCCTGGGCGGGGCTGAAGATCGACAAGGTCGCCGGTATGGAAGCGCGCGGCTTCATCATCGGCGGCGCGGTGGCGCATCAGCTCTCGGCCGGCTTCGTGCCGATCCGCAAGAAGGGCAAGCTCCCGCACACGACCGTGCGGATCGCTTACTCCCTTGAATACGGTATCGACGAGATGGAAGTGCATGCCGACGCCATCAAGCCCGGCGAGCGCGTGATCCTGGTGGATGATCTGATTGCCACCGGCGGCACGGCTGAAGGTGCGGTCAAACTGATGCGCCAGATCGGTGCTGAGGTGATGGCCGCCTGTTTCATCATCGACCTGCCGGATCTCGGCGGCGCGGCGAAGCTGCGGGCGATGAATGTGCCGGTGCGGACGTTGATGACGTTCGACGGGCATTGATTGCCCGTCACGAGCCCTGCAGCAAAAGTCCCAGCTCGATTTCCCGAAAGCTGAAATAATTCTTCCGGATCCACTGATGCAGCTCGGTGGATGAATCCTGCTCCGAGCGCAAATAGCTGGTGAAGGAGAAATTCAGCCGGTCGATATAGGTCTTGAGGAACACCGGCAGCGCCGCGATACGCAGCATGCGGCCCTGCGCCAGCGCCACCGGGATTTCGCCGCGCAGCACGTGTTCGTTGTCGATCACATAGAGCGAATTGCGGGTGAATTGCTGCTGCAGCATCTCGTAGCCGCGCAATGAGGCACGGTCGCTGTCGCCCATGAAGAACACGATGGGCGCCACGCCGCGGCGTGCCGCTTCCTTGGCGAAACCGATCTCGCCGGTCATTTTGAAGAATTCGTCGAAGGCGAAATAGCCGAGGTCAATCACCTTGGCCATGTCGTCGTTGATGATGAGCCGGTCCATCAGCGACATCTTGCCAAATGTGTCATTGACGTCGGCGGTCTCGGTCAGCTTCGGCAGGAAATCCAGCAGCGACGGTTCTTTCAGGCTGACATCGAAACCGATGACGTCGCCGCGCTGCAGCTTCAGGAATTCGCATAACAGGCGCGCGACGAGGGTCTTGCCGACCATCGGCCGCGTCGAGCAGATGATATAAACGGGCGTGCGTCGCATCGGCGCAATATCAGGCGAATCCGACGCCGCTCCAATCGTTAAATGGACTTACTTCTCGCCCGGGCTGCGGGCGCCGGGCTTGTCGTGGACGATATCGGTCAGCTTGATGCGGTCGAATTCGCTCCAGACATTGGCCAGCCAGTGCCGGACATAGCCGCGCAGCACGAATGAATAATTCGCGGTCTCGTCATGCGGTCCCTTGTTGGCGACGAATTTCAGGAACGGCACGCTGGAGACTTCGACCTGCTCATAGGCCATTTCGTTCAGCTTCGGGATGGTGATCTCGGTGGCGCCCTTGATGCGGTGGAAATAGGAATTGTAGGTCGCCTGGTCCCATTCGAAGAAGCTGGTGTTGTTAATGAAGTTCTTCACCAGGAAATACTTGGCGCCGTCCATGAAGCCGGCGGTCTCGGCGATCTCGTCCAGGAGGCGATCGACGGGCCGAGTATATGGAAAACGGCAAAGGTGATCTGGCCGGACTTGGCGGCATCGAGGAAGCCGATGTCACGCAGATCGGCCAGCGCCCGGGACAGCAGGCCTGCGCGGACGTCGATCACGGTCACCGAGGGCGACGCGCTGTTGAGCGTATCGAAAATCTTCATCTGATCGGCCGTGGTCGTCATGTCGACGATCTCGGTGATGTCCGAATGGAACCGCTTCAGCGTGCCGCGCGGCGACTCGGTGTCGAAAGCGCGGGTCGGGACGTTATTGGCGCTGAAATAGTCCAGAACCGTCCGCGAAACCGTGGTCTTGCCGACCCCACCCTTGTCCGCGCCGACGACAATCACTGCTGGCTTCGCCATGGAATTCCTTTGCCGCTTTCAACTGGAGCATCCGCGCGATGGAGATTCGCGCGCCGGAGAACACTACCCGATGCCTGCTTTGGGCGCGAACATGGCAGAAACAAGGGGGATTTCAATCGCTGAAAGATGTGGCCCACGGAAATCATTGGGAAATTCTCCATATTTGGTCGCGGGCATTGTTTTCCGCATTCGGATCGCCGGACCGGCTAGCCGGTTCTTCGGCCTGCCGCCGATCCTCACCACACCGTGATTGACGCGGCGCACAAAATCGATTGCAGCCTAATCGATAGCATCCTATCTAATTTCCATGCCCCACTCCCAAGCGCATATCCAGGCCGAACTGGGCCTCTTGGTTGCGCGACTGGCACGGGTCTGGCGCCGCAAGGCTGACCAGACCCTGTCGGCGCATGGCCTGTCCGAAGCCACGGCACATCCACTGCTGATCCTGTCCCGCGCCGGACGCGAGAATGTGCGTCAGGGCGTGCTCGCCGACGAAA
Organism: Tardiphaga sp. 709; assembly: GCF_032401055.1. Lineage (NCBI taxonomy): Bacteria > Pseudomonadati > Pseudomonadota > Alphaproteobacteria > Hyphomicrobiales > Nitrobacteraceae > Tardiphaga > Tardiphaga sp. 709. The sequence goes on from NZ_CP135529.1 coordinate 4,525,187, forward strand.
TGGGGCTTGAGGGCCCGTCGGTGGTCCGGCTGATCGATCTGCTGGCCGCCGAAGGGCTCGTCGAGCGCCGCGAGGACCCGACCGACCGCCGCGCCAAGGTGCTGCATCTGACGCCGCTGGGCGAAGCCAAGGCCGAAGAGATCAGGCGCGTGATGCGGCGGCTGCGCGGTGACCTGATGAAAGGGATCGCGCCCGATGAACTTGCTATTGCCTTCGATGTGCTCGGACGGATCGAGCAATCGGCCAATCGTCTGTATAAGGCCGCCGAGGAGGCGGACGCGCTGCCATGACCTCCGCTGCTGCCCAACCGCCGTTTCTCGTCCGCCACGCCGACATCATCTTCTCCGTGAAAACCTTCATCGCCGGCATGATGGCGCTGCTGATCGGCTTCGCCATGGATCTGCCGCGGCCCTACTGGGCACTGGCCACGGTCTATATCGCCTCGCAGCCGCTGGCCGGCGCGACGCGTTCGAAAGCGCTATTTCGCGTCATCGGCACACTGGTTGGGGCTTCGGCCAGCGTGGTACTGGTCCCGAACCTCGTCAATTCGCCGGAACTGCTCAGCCTCGCCATCGCGCTGTGGGTCGGTCTCTGTCTCTATGTGTCACTGCTGGACAGGACGCCGCGCGGCTACATGTTCATGCTGGCCGGCTATACCTGCGCCCTGATCAGCTTTCCCTCGGTCAACGAACCCGCAGCCATCTTCGATACGGCCGTGGCGCGCAGCGAGGAGATCATTGTCGGCATTCTCTGCGCGACGCTGGTCTCAACGATTCTGCTGCCGCGCAGTGTCGGTCCGGCGGTTGCAGCACGGGTCGATAGCTGGCTCGCCGGCGCGCGCAGACTGACGCAGGAAGTGCTGGCTGGTCGCAGCGCCGATCCGGCCACGCGCGACCTGCGTCTCAAGCTCGCGGCCGACGCCGTGGATATCGATACGCTGGCGGATCATCTGGCCTATGACCGGCTCGGCGGACGCGAAACCTCACGCTGGATGCGCGCCTTGCGCACGCGCATGCTGACATTCCTGCCGCTGCTGTCATCCATGGGCGATCGCATCGATGCGCTCGGCGAAGATGCCCGGACGGCCCATCCGCAATTGATGGCGCTGATCGACGATGTCTCGGCCTGGATTGCCGACAACGGCACCGACCGCGAACCCGCCGAACGGCTGCGCAGCATGATCGCCGCGCAGCAGCCGAAACTGAGCGCGTCGTCGTCGTGGACCGAGATCATGATCGCGAGTCTGCTGACGCGGATGCGCGAGCTGGTCGATATTTCGGCGGATTGCCGGGTCCTCAATCAGGCGATTGCCGAGGGCGGTCGCCCGCCAGGCGCGAAACTCGCCTTTCAGGCCGAAGCCGGCGTGGCGCCGGTGCGGCATGTCGATCACGGCATGGCGCTGTGGTCTGCAGCAGGCGTGTTCGTCACCATCCTCGTCTGCTGCGCGTTCTGGATAGCCACCGGCTGGACCGATGGCGCGACAGCACCGACCATGGCGGCTGTCGGCTGCTCGTTCTTCGCCAGCATGGACGATCCCGCGGTGGGGTTGCGCGGCTTTGCCAAATGGACGCTGGCCGCGATGGTGATCATCGCGCTCTATCTGTTCGCGATCCTGCCGGCCATCACCGATGTCGAGTTGCTTGTGGCCGTGCTGGCGCCGCCGTTCCTGCTGTTCGGTTATCTGATCGCACGCCCTGCCACTTTCTTCATCGGCATGCTGCTGGCCGCGAATACCGCGACGCTGATGGCGCTCCAGACGACCTACAATGCCGACTTCGCGACTTTTGCCAATTCCAGCGTGGCTTTCTTCGTCGGTACTGAACTGTCGGTCATCTCGATCCAGTTGATCCGCTCAGTCGGCTCCGAATGGAGTGTGAAGCGGCTGATGCGGCGCGGCTGGATCGCCATCGCGCAGGCTGCCGAACAGCGCGGCAATCGTGACCGCGCGGCCTTTGCCGGGCTGATGCTGAACCGCATCGGTCTCCTCGCACCGCGGCTGACGGCGCTGAAGGATTCGCCGCTGCGTGCTGTCGACAACCTGCGCGAATTGCGCGTCGGGCTGAACATCGTCGATCTACGCCGGGCACGTCATCATCTGTCGTCACCGACGCTCAATGCCATGGACACGATGCTGGACGAACTGGCTGTGAGCTTCCGCAACTACAAAGGCGGCGCGATGCCGGAGCCGCTGCTCGCGAAAGTCGATCACGCGCTATCTGAGGCCATGGGCGAGCGCGGGGTAGGGCGCGCGGACGCGTTGATCGGCCTCGTTGGCATTCGCCGCGGTCTGTTTCCGACGGCACCGGCCTATCTGCCCGAACCGGGCCTTCTCGCCGGGAGTGTGGCCGCATGAGATATGAAATCGATCTGTTCGGGGTGCTGTTGCCATCGCTGATGCTGTGGCTGGTCATCACTTACGCCATCGGCGCACTGCTGCGCCCCTTGATCGAACGCTCCGGCCTCTATCGCTATGTCTGGCACCGCGCACTGTTCGATCTTGCTCTCTACGTCTGCCTGCTGGGCGGCGTTGTCTATCTATCCTCCGGATTGCTGTCATGAAAAACACTGTGAGTTTCATTCGCCGTTTCGCCGTCACCGCGCTGGCCGTCGTCGCCGCGCTGGCTGTGGGACGTTATCTCTGGGTCTACTATATGGACGCGCCCTGGACCCGTGACGGCCGCGTCCGCGCCGACGTGGTCACCGTGGCCCCGGATGTGTCCGGCTTCGTCACCGAGATCCTGGTGAAGGACAATCAGAAGGTGACGCGCGGCGATGTCATCATGCGGATCGACCGCGCGCGTTTCGCACTGGCGCTACAGCAGGCCGAAGCCGTTGTCGCCGGCCGTACGGCCAGCCTGGAGCAGGCCGATCTCGATCTGAAACGCTATAAGGACCTGACGACGGCGGCGGTCTCGCAGCAGAAGCAGGAGCAGGTGCTGGCCACGCAACTGCTCGCCAAGGCATCGCTGGATCAGGCCATTGCCGATCGGGCGGTGGCGCAGCTCAATCTCGATCGCAGCGAGGTCCATGCGCCGGTATCCGGCATCATCTCCAACATGGATCTGCGTCCGGGCACCTATGTCACCGCCGGCAAGGGCGTGATGGCGCTGGTCGATACGTCGAGCCTGCACGTGGACGGTTATTTCGAGGAGACCAAGCTGTCGCGCATCCATGTCGGCGATCCCGTGCACATTCACCTGATGGGCGATGCCGCCAAGCTCACCGGCCATGTGGAGAGTGTCGCCGCCGGCATCGAGGACCGCGACCGCGCCGAAGGCAGTAATCTGCTGGCCAATGTGACCCCGACCTTTAGCTGGGTTCGTCTCGCCCAGCGCGTGCCGGTGCGCATCGCGCTCGATCCGGTCCCGGCTAGCGCGACGCTGGTAGCGGGGCGTACGGCGACGGTGGAGATCCTGCCGGGCAACGAAACAACGTTGGCGAAAGCGAAGGTAGACTAAGCGGCGGGCCCTCCATACACCCTGTTGTCATCCCCGCGAAGGCGGGGATCCATAAACACTCCCGTTTCGATGATCACCGTTGGGAGAAGCCTTCACTTCAGCGGAGAGGATGGAGGTTATGGGTCCCCGCCTTCGCGGGTAGGGTTGTTCGTGCTTAACTCGCTAATTGTCGACTATCGGTGACTGTGCACCCACCAGCATCACTTCAAACCGCGCCCGTATTTCCCGAGGCGTGGCGCCAAAACGTTTCTTGAAGGTGCGGTTGAAATAAGAGAGATCGCCGAAGCCGACCTCGAAGGCGATGGTGCTGACGGCACGGTCGGCGCGGTTGCCATGGCGCAGCATGTGAAACGCACGTTCGAGACGTCGCTCCAGCAGATAATCCGAAAACGTCCGGCCCTCGGCTTCGAACAATTTCTGGAAGTAACGTGCGGTGACGCCATGGGTCGTCGCCAGCCGCTCCAGTGACAGCGTCGGCTGGCTGAGGCTGGCTTCGATATCGGCCTTGAGCGACAGCAGGCTGATGGTCGGCCGGTCCTGTCGCAGCGCCGCGCGCCGCTCCGGCGCATCGGCCTCATCGATCATCGTAGCGACAAGGCCGTTCATGTAGTCGATGGCGAGGCCGGTCAGCGCGGCCGAATTCATCGGCAGCAGGCCGCGCATCACCGCCGCAGCGTAGTGGCCGAGCGCAATCAGCCCGCCATTGTCATGGGCGATGTGGCGCATGCCGGCATGGCCATTGCTGGGGAGTAGCAGGCAGTCGACGCGGCTCACATCATTCATGATAAAGGTGGTGGCGCGGCCGGGATCGAGAATGATCGCCTCGCGCGGCATGCATGTCTGGCGCTGGCCGTCCTGCTGGACGATCACCACGCCGTCGGACGGCCGCAGCACCAGGATGTCCTGCGGCGAGTCGTTGCCGGTCGTGGCGCTATCGTCGTCGGGCATGGTCCAGAGCGGCGCGGGATCGAAACACGACATCAGTCCGAGGTGCGGCTGCATCCGCAGGATCGCCTTTGACTGGAACGGCGCTGCGCGAAACGATCCCAGCGAATTGCGCTGCACGGTCTTCCACGGCAGGCGGCTCTCAAGCGGCTTGCGCAGGGTGTCATCGATATCGTCGGCAACCAGCCAGAGCGGGACGAGAGGGCAATCGGGAGCGGCATCGACGCAGGATGGAGACCGCGACTGATGCGCGTTTGCCACAGCATCGAATCCAAACCGCTTCGTTCGCTCCAGTCCGACTATCAATTCACCGAGTCCAAGTCATGCCATGGGCTGTGCCGTATCGCTGTGACGATAGACGGAATGCACAGGCGTAAGAAGAGTAAAGCCGCGGTTGGAATTTACATTGATTCCAAACTGCTGCGGCCTCGGTTGAATTGACCGGCTCGACCTCTCCTGTGCTTCGTCGCCACGAACATACGGAAGACTCCGAGCTCATGCGTTATAGCCAGTTCCTTCTCATCTCCGCCGTCGGGCTCATGTCGTCGCAGGTCGTGGCGCAGCAGAGCGCGGGCGTCACGCTCGACGAGATCACGGTAACGGCCGCGCGTGCCCAGCGCTCGATTTCGGATATTCCGCAGACCGTGCAGGTGGTCGATCAGAAGGAGATCGAAGAGCAGCTCAAGCAGAGCGGCAGCGCATCGGCGCTGCTGGCAAAATTGCTGCCGGGCTTCTCGGTCTCAAACCAGACCATCTCCGGCGCTTCCGAAAGCTATCGCGGACGCGACCTCCTGGTGCTGATGGACGGCGTGCCGCTGACGACGCCGCTCCGCGACGTCTCGCGTGTGCTGTCGCTGATCGATCTGAATTCCGTCGAGCGCATCGAACTCGTCGCCGGTGCATCGAGCCTCTATGGTGCCGGCGCGACAGGCGGCACGGTGAATTTCGTCACCAAGAAAGCGCAGCCGGGCGGTCCGCGCGTCAGCGTCAACACGGCGCTGCGCACCTTCACTGCCGATCCCGGCGGTTCGCTGGCACCGGAGCTGTCGGCCAGCGTCAGCGGCAAGCACACCAATGGCATCGACTACGTGTTCGTTGGCAGCGGTCGCGGCGCGCAGAAGACTTATGATGGCGCGGGCCGCGAGCTGCCATCGGACGCCATGCTCGGGCAGGGAGGTGGTGATCGTCTCGCCAGCGGCAATTTCCTGGGCAAGATCGGTTACGATTTCGATGGCGGCAAGCGCATCGAAGCCTCGATCAGCCAGTTCTATCTCGACCAGACGCCGAAATACCTCACCGACTATTCCGGCGCTTATGCGAAGCCGGATTTCACCAAGCCCTATACCGGGCAGAGCGTGCTGGAAGATTCGCGCTCGTTCCAATTGCGCTACAGCGATACCGACTTCGTGCTCGGCAATCTCAGCGTGGTCGGCTTCTATAACGACATCAAGAAGCGCTTCAACTATTCGGAGTTCTCCTATCCCTATAACTCGCTGGTCTATTATTCCGGCAACCCGCTGAGCCCGACCAGCCCCGCCAACCAGACCACGCTGTATTCCGAGCGCGGCGGGGTCAATCTGACGATCGATACGCCGCTCGACCGCATCTGGAACGGTGCCAAGGTGACCTGGGGTACGGACGTCGTCCATGACAAGACATGGCAGACACTGACCGATGGACGCGACGTGTTCACGCCGCTGACCCAGGTGACGACCGCGGGATTCGCGTTGGTGCAAGTCCCGATCACCGATCGGCTGACCGCGCGCGGCGGCGTTCGCTACGAGCATTTCGATCTCAGCGTCGACGACTTCCTGCGTCCGGCCGCCTATGCCGCGATCTCGCCCGTGACGCGCTTCGTTCTGCCGGCGCTCAATGTTATCGGCGGCCAGTACGAATATGCCTCGCCGACCTATAATCTCGGCGCGACCTTCAAGCTCAACAACAAGATCGATCTGTTCGGCGGTTTCTCGCAGGGCTATGCGCTGCCTGATGTCGGTGCCTATACGCGCCGCGCCGGCCTGTCATCCACGGCCTTTGCCTGTCCGGTAGCGACGCCGAACTGCCTGCCGCTGGCACGCCAGACCATCTCCTTCACCTCGATCGCGCCAGAAGCCCAGATCGTCAACAATTACGAAATCGGCATCCGCGGCGGCGACGGCCCCTACAAGGGAAGCATCACCGGTTTCGTCAGCACCTCCGAGAAGGGCGTGACATTCGATCCCGTCACCAACCTGATCTCGCAGCAGAAGGAAATGATCTACGGCGTCGAGTATATCGGCGAGATGGCGATCAACCGGAATTTCACGCTGGGTACCACGATTGGCTACAAGGAAGGCCGCTACGACACCAACAAGGATGGCGTGCTCGATAGCTGGCTTCCTAACAACAGGATCGGCAGTCCGGTGCGTGGTCTGATCTTCGGCGACTATCGCTTCGACAATGGCATCAAGCTGCGCATCGAGGGCGAGGGCTATGCCGCTCGCAATCGCGGCATCAACCTGACCAATACGGTCTATCCCATCGAGGGCGGCTTTACGATGAATGCCGCGCTGAGCGGGCCGGTCTATGGCGGCGAAGCCTATGCAGCCGTCAACAACCTGTTCGATACGGAGCTGCAGAATCCGACCGCCACCTCGGTGCGCAACCTGCCGGTCTATTCCTGGGGCCGGACCGTGACGGTTGGCTATCGCAAGACATTCTAAGACCAAACCTTCCAAGGCCACTTCCCAGGGAGTTCTAATTGCCATCATGGTGGATCTGGAGATTGATGAGAGCCTGCTGACGCTACGGTTCCTGCCGCCTTACGCGGAGACGGACGAGCGCGATTATCTGGCCGCGCTGGCCCGGGTTGGCGAGCATGATGCGCCATTCGAACTTCTGACCGTGTTCGGGGGCGGCGGGAAACTGTCCGTCGCCGGCGAGCGGGAGCAGGCGCTGTGGTTCAAGGCGACGCGCGGCCATATCTCCGCGCGCTGCCGTGCCGTGGCGATTGTACGCCCCGGCGCCAACAAGAAGATGGAAGAGACGTTTCGGAAGCTCTGGCCGATGCCGCTGGTGGCGCTCGAGGACGAAATCGCCGCGCGCGCCTTTCTCGCCGAACATCGCGGAGGCGCATGAGCACCGCAGAGCTTCACGCATCCGCGCCGATTGTCATCATGGAGCGCAAGCGCCTGTTCGTCGTGCTTGGCGGGCTGTATCTGGCACAGGCGATCCCGTCCTATCTGTTTGTCGCCGCCCTGCCGCCGATCATGCGCGAAGCCGGTGTGACGCGCAGCGAGATCGGCTATCTCAGTCTCTGGTTCCTGCCGTTGCTGCTGAAGTTTTTCTGGGCTCCCGTCGTCGATCGCATCCGTCCGTTCGCGCGCGCGCATCGCGCCGGCTGGGTGATCGTGACGCAGACCGGCGTGATTATCAGCCTGCTGTGCCTGATCCCGCTTGGCGCAACCAATGTCTGGGGCATCATCACGGTGGGCCTGTTCGGCTCATTGCTGATCTCGACACAGGACATTGCCACCGACGGCTATGCCGCGAAATATCTCGCGCCGGAGGATCGCGCCATCGGCAATGCGATCCAGGGCGGCTCGGTCGCATTCGGTGTTGTGATCGGAGGCACGCTCGGGCTGGTGCTGTATGCGCAGATCGGCTGGATCGGCATGCTGCTGACTATCGCGGGCTTCTCGCTGATCCCGCTCTTTGCCGCCTTCGCCATGCGCGAGGATGAAGCCGAACAGATCGATCCGTCGAAGCCGCGGCCTTCGGTGATGGCCTTCCTGCGCCGCCGGGAGGTGCGCAACATTCTCTGGATCGCGCTGATCTATCGGATGAGCGAGGGCCTCGTGAAGGCAATGGAGGGCAGCTACCTCGTCGATGCCGGCGTGTCGCTCAAACAGATCGGTTATCTCTCGGGTGGCGCCGCGACGACGGCGGGCCTCGCGGGCGCGGCTGGCGCGGCCTGGCTGTTGCAACGCTGCGGCACCGGCTGGACGCTGGGCCTGCTCGGCATTCTCCGCACCATCTGCTTTGCGCTGTTCACGGCGCATGCGCTGGGTGTCGTGACCGGCATCTGGCCGATTTTCGGCGCGGCCGGATTCCAGACCCTGATCCGCTACATGGAGATCGTTGCGCTCTACAGCCTGTTTATGGCGGCGGCATCGAAGGATCAGCCGGGCACCGACTTCACGATTCTGGCCTGTGCCCAGCTGATCATCTATTTCATCGGCTCGATGCTGTCGGGCCGCATTGCCGATCTGCTCGGCTATGGGACGCTGTTCAGCGTCGCCACAGTGTTGTCGCTGATCGCGGCAATTGCGACGATGCGCATTCTCGCCGCGCAGCCGCCCGCTAGTTCGACGCCGGCGCAGCCTGCGTGAAGCTGCGGTCGACGGCCTTGCTGACATCGACCTGCTTGGACAGGATCCCGTAGCGCGTGGCGCGGTCGGAGGCTTCCTGGAATTCCTTCACCACGCCATCGTCGATGGCGATCGGCCGTGTGTCCTGCGCCTTGTAGGCGCGCGCAAGCACGTCTTCCGGCAGCTTTGTCAATTCGGCGGTGTTTTTGGCGTATTCATTGACATGCTCGCGCGACCAGGTGCGGGCCTTGTTAAGCCGCTGCAACAGGTCGGCGACGGCCTCGCGCTTGGTGGTAATCGCCTGTTCGGAAGCGACGATAAAGGTCAGGGTCGGGGTCAGGCCCGTGCCATCGGCAACCACCCGTGCATTGTCTTTCAGCACGGCGTAGGAGATGTAGGGTTCCCATACGGCCCAGCCGTCGATCGAACCGGCGAGAAGGGCAATCTTGGCATCGACGGGACCGAGCGGCGCGAAAGTTGCGTCGCTGGTCTTGTAACCGGCTTTCTCCAGCGTCGCCTCAATCAGGAACTGGCCCCAGCCGCCGCGTGTGCCTGCGAGGCGCTTGCCCTTGAGGTCGGCAGCGGTCTTGATCGGTGAATCGTTGCGCACAAGAATCGCCTGTGTGTCCGCATTGGAGCGTGTGCCGCCTATCGCCCTGATCGGCGCACCCGCCGCGTAGACCGTGAGGAAAGAGAGGTCGCCGGTGTAACCAACATCGAGCGCACCGGCATTGATGGCTTCGAGGATCGGCGCGGCCGCAGGGAATTCCGACCACTGGATCTTGTAGGGCAGGTCCCTGGTGAGTCCCGCTGCCTCCAGCAGCGAACGGTTGCCGCCCTTCTGGTCGCCGACGCGCAGCGTGGCCTGATCGGCAGCGAAAGCGGAGGTGGCGAGTGCTGCGCTGAAGGCTGTGGCAATGAACGTTGATAGCAAACGTCGCGTAGGGGAGGCGGTGGTCATGGTCACTTTCTCTGATGCAATGGCGAGCATCAAAGCTACGTCCGACACGGATTCAGTCAATGAAATGGCTGACTGAATATCGCCGAGCGAAAGCAACGAATGTAGCGTTGCGGGAAATGGCGTGGAAGTTTTGCGCTTTCGGAAAATCTGATGTGTTTTGGCCCACCGTCAACCTGCGTGCGCATTCCAGCGCAACTCTGCCGTCTTTCCGCCAGAATTCGCTTCCGTGGCGCATTTGGTGCGCCGCAGAATAGCCACGAGCGTCAGCCGAAATAGGGAATGGATTACTCCGAACAGACAAAAACCCTGGCGTTATTTCGCAATCGGGCCGTTTGGAGCGCGACGGATTTGGAAGTCGCCCGGCATTCGGGCCGGGAGCATTTCAAAGTGGGTTGTGTGCTTCAATTGATTTCGTCGCTGACCGTGGGCGGGTCCGAGCGACTGCTGATCAATTTCGCTGCCAGTTGCACGCCGGGAGAGGACATTCCCCAGGTTTTCGTGGTCATCAACGACTTTTTCCATCCCGACCTTGCTGCCGAACTCTCCGCGACAGGCCATCCGGTCTACTTCCTCAGGCGTCCACCCGGGAACCGCAATCCACGTGTCATTCTAAGTTTACTCAACATCATCCGCCGTCACGACATTCGTATCATCCATGCGCATGACAGCGGCGCCAAGCACTTCGCCATGTTGAGTAAACTGTATCGTCCGATGAGCGTCGGCTACACGATTCACAATACCGGCCTCGTCAACGCGTGGGACCGCGTAAAGCTTCGGCTGCATCAGCGGTTCGTCGATTGGAACATCGCGATCTCTGCCGCGGTAGAGCGTGAATGTGAATCTGTCAAACTGAAGCGCCTGTTCAAGGTGCATAACGGCATCCCGCTCGCGACATTCGATAGAGTGGCGCGGCAACGCCGTTTCGGCTCGCCGTTACGGCTGATCAACGTGGCCCGCATCTATCCGAAACAGAAGGGCCAGGACATCCTGATCAAGGCGGTCAGCCTCTGCGTCGCGCGCGGGCTCGACATTCGCTGCGATTTCGTCGGCAGCCCGCCGGCGGGCGACGAGTCGACCCTCCTGAGTTTGAAGGCGCAGGCGATCGCCGAGAATGTCGCCGATCGTATTCGTTTTCTGTGTGGGCGCACCGATGTGTGCCGTCCGCTGGACGAGGCCGATATCTTCGTCCTGCCATCGCGTTTCGAAGGTTTCGGGTTGGTGCTGCTCGAAGCCATGGCAGTCGGCCTGCCCGTCATCGCCGCGGATGTCGATGGCCCGGCCGAACTGCTGGTGGATGGCTCGAACGGTATTAAATTTAAGGTCGGATCCGCCGAGGATCTCGCCGACAAGATCGCGGCGCTTGCGGCGCAGCCTGAGCTTGCCGCGAAGATCGCAAGGACGGCGAAGGATTTCGTCACCGAATTCGATATCGCCAATATGCGCGACCAGTATTTCGGCATCTACGGGCAGATGATGAAGGCGAGCTAGCCTGATGTATTGCGTGCGCGCTTGCCGGCGGCAGCGAGTTTGTCAGCAAGAAATTCCAGCAGCACTTCGACACGGGCAGGGCGGGGACCGCCCGGCGGCGTGACGAGGTAGACACCGCTCGACGATTGCGACCAGTCCTGCAACACGGCCTCCAGCGCGCCGCTCGCCAATGCATCGCCGACGATGAAATCCGGCAGATCGCTGATCCCCAATCCGGCGATCAGCGCAGGCAGCAGCGCCTCGCCATTGTTGACGCGGAGCGGCCCAGCCGGCCGAACGCTGGCCTGTTCGCCGGCCGCATTGGTGAAGTGCCAGACGCCGGGGGTCGAGAGATAGGTGTAGCCAAAGCACTTGTGGTCGGCGAGGTGCATGGGATGCGTCGGCCGGCCGTATTTCGCGAAGTAGGACGGCGCGGCCACGATGTAACGCTTCACCGGACGCAGCCGCCGCGCGATCAGGGATGAGTCCGGCAGCGATGCGATACGGATCGCGGCATCGAAGCCTTCGCCGATCAGGTCGACGGTCGCGTCGCTGAGGCTGAGGTCGATGGAGACCTCCGGATACTGTGCCAGAAATTCCGGCAGCAGCGGCGCCACCGTATTGGTGCCGTAGGTCATCGGCACAGCCAGCCGGACTAGCCCGCGCGGTGTCGCCGACTGCGCCAGCGCCTCGTTCTCGAGCGCTTCGCCGTCCGCCAGCAATTGCGCGGCCTTCACCGCCAGCGTCTTGCCGGAGTCGGTCAGCGCCAGCCGCCGTGAGGTCCGGTTGAACAGCCGTGCGCCCAATCGATCCTCGAGCCGGCCGACCGCCTTGGAGACGGTGGCCTTGGACAGGGTCAACTCGGTCGCCGCCGCCGCAAAGGACCGCAGTTCGACCACCTTGGCGAAAATCGCCAGCGCTTCGAAATCGGGAAGTTTAGGCATCTCAAAATCCGAAACGATGAGTTTCCATCATTTCTATTTATGCGCCATCTGCGAGGGCATATCCAGATGCCCAGGATGCAAATGCATCAAACGACGGAGATTTCGTCATGATCGACCTCAGACCTTTCGACAAACTCGGCGGCGCCGACCACGGCTGGCTCAAGGCCAAGCACCATTTCTCGTTCGGCAGCCACTATGACCCCGAGAATATGGGCCACGGCAGCTTGCGCGTCTGGAACGACGACGAGATCGCGCCGAACACCGGTTTCCCGGCTCATCCGCATTCCAACATGGAAATCATCACCTATGTCCGCGAAGGCGCGATCACGCATCAGGACAGTCTGGGCAACACGGGCCGCACCGAGGCCGGCGACGTCCAGGTGATGAGTGCGGGCTCGGGCATCCGGCACTCCGAATACAATCTGGAGGCATCGACCACGCGGATCTTCCAGATCTGGATCGAGCCCACACAAACGGGCGGCCAGCCTTGCTGGGGCGCCAAGCCGTTCCCGAAGGCCGATCGCTCCGGCCAGTTTGTCACCATTGCCAGCGGCTTCAAGAACGACGCCGGGGCACTGCCTATCCGGGCTGACGCCCGGGTGCTGGCCACCACGCTGAAGGCCGGTGAGACCGCGCAATATCCGCTGGGTAGCTCGCGCAACGGCTACCTCGTGCCGGCGGCCGGCGCGATTGAGATCAACGGCATTCGCGTCAACGCCCGCGACGGTGTCGCCATCCGTGATGAAGCAAACGTCACGATCAAGGCGCTGGAAGATTCCGAACTCGTCTTGGTGGACGCGGCCTGACGGCGCCCACCAACCATCAACCCGACCTATTCATCCCAATCCAACGGAGACTGACCATGACCAAAGTACTCGTTCTGTATTATTCCGCTTACGGCCATATCGAAGCGATGGCCAATGCCGTCGCCGAAGGCGCACGCGAAGCCGGCGCCACCGTCGACATCAAGCGCGTGCCTGAACTGGTGCCTGCCGAGGTCGCCAAGGCGTCCTACTACAAGATGGACCAGGCTGCCCCGATCGCGACCATCGACGATCTCGCCAATTACGATGCGATCATCGTCGGCACCGGCACCCGCTTCGGCCGCATGGCCTCGCAGATGGCGAACTTCCTCGATCAGGCCGGCGGTCTGTGGGCCAAGGGCGCGCTGCATGGCAAGGTTGGCGGTGCCTTCACTGCGACCGCGACCCAGCATGGCGGCCAGGAAACCACGTTGTTCTCGATCATCACCAACCTGCTGCATTTCGGCATGACCGTTGTCGGCCTCAATTACGGCTTCCAGGGCCAGATGAAGCTCGATGAGGTCACGGGCGGTTCGCCCTATGGCGCGACCACGATCACCGGTGGTGACGGCAGCCGCCAGCCTTCGGCCAACGAATTGGCCGGTGCTCGTTATCAGGGCAAGGTGATCGCCGAGACCGCGAAGAAAATTCACGGCTAACTAAAACGGATAGCAGATGCGAGAAAGGCGGCGTTCTGATTGCAGAGCGCCGCCCTATCTATGACGGAACAAACGGATTCGATTTCACAATGCTCGATGTGTATTTCATTTATCAGCTGGCACGGCGGCCGCTACACGCGATGGCGCGAAAATGGGTTTGCCGCGGCATCGCCCATGTGACCAAGGGCGAAGTGGTTTGCTCCGAATGCCGCCAACGCTGAAACGTTCCTTGATTGTTGGACTGGCAAGGTTGCGTCTACGGAAGTAAACTTGGGCTATGTCCAAATCAACCAGCCCACCGGTGCCAGCCCTCAGTATCCGTATCGACCTCGATTCCGAGGGGCGGATCGGACCGGGCAAGATTCAACTTCTCGAACATATTCATGCCACCGGTTCGATTTCCGCCGCCGGCCGCGCCATGGCCATGTCCTACAAGCGCGCCTGGGATCTGGTGGATGAACTCAACCGGATCTGCGGTCAACCAGCCGTCGAGCGCCAGACCGGCGGCAAGAATGGGGGCGGAGCTCTCCTCACGCCATTCGGCCTGACGCTCATCAAGCGCTATCGCGGCATCGAAAATGCCGCAGCCACCGCCTCGCGCAAGGAGCTGTTGGCGCTGAAGGGCGATATCGGCAAGAAGCGCAGATTCTAGCCTGCCACCCGGCGGTATCCTCGTTGTATCCGGATAAATATATCGCGACCGCCACCCTGTCGCGCTTTCGAATGCCTCTATTCTGGACTAGCATTGCGCTGTCCCCGGCCGCTCCCGGCGTGCTGGGTCTCAACCGGAATCCCGCAATGTTCGATGCCCAATGCGATCTCGCTGCGCTGGTCTATGAGAAAGACCAGGACCCCGATGCCGTATTGCAGGTTTTTGCGGCTGATCTGAGCAAGCGGGGCGTTCGCCCGGTCGGGCTGGTGCAGCTCGGACATCGCGAAGTGGACGTGCCGAAGCTCACAGCGGTGATGTTGCATACGGGCGCGCAGGTGCGCTTGTTTCAGGATCTCGGCCCCGGCGCAAAAGGCTGCAAGCTGGATGTCGGGCAATTGCTCAATGCGGGCATGCAGGTCGCCGACGCTATCGACGAGGGCGCCGATCTGGTCATCATCAACCGGTTCGGCAAGCAGGAGCGCGAGGGCAAGGGGCTCGCTTATCTGATTGAGCGTGCGCTCTCTAGCGAGATCCCCGTGGTGATCGCTGTGCCGTCGCATCGCTTTGCCGAATGGATCGAATTTGCCGATGGCATGAGCGTCAAACTTCGTTGCGATCGCGAGTCGCTCGACGGCTGGTGGGCGAAAGTCTCCTGCCGCACCGAGGGACTGATACGTCAGGACCATCGCACCGTTTGCGAAGTGCTGAAATAGAGTTTCTCTTCATAGCCGTAGTAAGCGAACCATCGCGGGCATCACTGCGAGTGCATCGAGCGCAATCACGTTTCCATCAATGCGTCGCTATCAATCGTCCGAATATCGCTGCTCTTGCCAGGGATCGCCGCGGTTGTGATAACCGCGAACTTCCCAGTACCCGGGCTTGTCGTCGCTAACGAACTGGATGCGCTGCAGCCACTTCGCGCTCTTCCAGAAATACAGGTGCGGCACGATCACGCGCACGGGGCCGCCATGGTCGCGCTCGATCGGGGAGCCCTGCCACGAATGCGCCAGCAGTGCGTCTTCGGCAGCGAAATCTTCCAGCGACAGGTTGGTGGTGTATCCGTCGTAGGATTCCAGCACCACGAAGCGCGCGTCCGGCTTGGGCTGGCAGGCATCCAGCAGCGCGCGGGTCGAAAGCCCCTCCCACTGGTTGTCGTAACGCGACCAGGTGGTGACGCAATGGATGTCTGAGATGAAGGTCGATTGCGGCTGCGCGCTGAACTGGCCGAAATCCCAGAACAGCGGCGTCTCGACGGCGCCGTAGACATCGAGGCGCCAGCGCTCGCGGGGCACGTCGGGTGTGATGCCCAGATCCAGTACCGGCCAGTCCTGGGTCAGGTGCTGGCCGGGCGGGAGCCGCTGGTCGTCCGGGCGCGCAATCTTGCCGGTGAGAAACCGGCCTTCGCGCGCCCAGCGCTGTTTGGTCTGCGTCAGCTTGGATTCCGGCGGGGTGTGATCCTCGGTCATGGCTGACGCTCCTTGTCTAGACTGCGGCCGTCACTCGTGACGGTGCATCGCCGACTTGTGCTTGGTGTCGCGCATGGTGGCGTAAATCAGCAGCGACAGGAAGATCATGCCCGACAGATAATAGTAGAACCACTGTTCATGACCGATCTGCTTGAAGTACAGCGCGATCGCCGGCGCCGTTCCGCCGAAGATTGACACCGTCAGCGCATAGGGCACGCCGACGCCGAGGGCGCGGATATTGGTCGGGAACAGTTCGGCCTTCACCACCGCATTGATCGAGGTATAGCCGGCCACGAAGATCCAGGCGCCGCAGATCAGCAGGAACGCCATGAATGGCGACTTGGTGGTCTGCAGCGTGGTGAGGATCGGAACAGTCGCCAGCGTGCCGGCAACGCCGAAGAAGATCAGCAGCGGCTTGCGGCCGATGCGGTCGGAGATCGCGCCATAGATCGGCTGCAGCAGGCAGGCGAATATCAACGTGCCGAAGATCACCGTGGTGGTCTGGTCCGCGGTGAGGCCGACCGAGAGCTTGACGAAGGTCTGCATGTAGGTGGTGAAAGTATAGAACGCTGCGGTGCCGCCGGCGGTGAGGCCGACAACCAGCAGCAATTCGCGCGGATAGGCCATCAGCGCGCGCAGCGAACCCATTGGCTTGGCCTGCTTCTTCGCTTCAACGAACTGGTCAGTCTCGTGCATGTCGCGACGCATCACGGCGGTGAAGACCGCAAGACCAGCGCCGATCACGAACGGAATGCGCCAGCCCCAGTCCTTCAGCTCCTGCTCGGTGAGGAACACCTTCTGCAGCAGCAGGAGAACGATGATCGCGGTCAGCTGGCCGCCGATCAGCGTGACATACTGGAAGCTCGAATAGAAACCGCGATGCTTGGGATCGGCAACTTCCGAGAGATAGGTGGCGCTAGCGCCGTATTCGCCGCCGAGGCTGAGGCCTTCGATGATGCGTGCGAGCGCGAGCAGGATCGGTGCCGCGATGCCGATGGTGGCATAGGTCGGCGTGCAGGCGATGATCAGTGAGCCGAAACACATGCACAGGACCGAGATCGTCAGCGATATCCGACGGCCATAGGTGTCGGCGAGATAGCCGAACAGCCATCCGCCGAGTGGCCGCATCAGGAAGGTGGCGGCAAACAGCACGGCCGCATTGAGCTGCTGAACGACGGGGTCGGAGTTCGGGAAGAAGGCCGGCGCGAAATACAGGGCGAAGGCGGTGTAGGCGTAGAAGTCATACCATTCGACGAGATTGCCCATCGAGCCGATGAAGATCGCCTTGATGCGTTTCTTGGCGTCGTCGAAATGGAGTTTGCCGTCCGCCGGCGGTGCGAATGAATCTGCCACGTAGAACCCTCGTATTCCGTGAAATGAAATGCCCCGTTGCCACGCTCGGCACGAAAAGCCAATGCCGCGGAATGCATTGCTGCTGGCAGGATCGTTCAGTCAGGCGATGCCCGCATCCCGGTCGCGGCCACGCATGACTAGCCGCGATGTGCGACAATGTGGCTTAGACAAAAGTCTATAGGGCAGTGGTACTCCGGGCGGTCCTGCCCAAAGGCATCGTCCTGGCTGGCACAAGGTCAGCCAGGACGAGCGAGTATGAGGGCGGAGTTCCGTTACTTCGCCAGGCGCGGATCGATCGGCGTGGAGTCGCGCAGACCCAGGATGTCCTCCAGCACGCGTGCGCCGGCGAGCAGTGAGGCTTCGCCGCGCGGCGGGCCGACCACCTGCAATCCGACCGGCAGGCCGGTCGAGGTGAAGCCGCAGGGCATCGACAGCGCCGGGCAGCAGGTCAGCGTGATCGCATAGACGATGCCCAGCCACTGCACGTAGTTGTCGAATTTGGTGCCGTTGCATTCGGCGAGATAACGCTGCTCGATCGGGAAGGGCGGCGTGATGGTCGCCGGGCACAGCAGCAGGTCGTATGTCTGGAAGAACTCGTAGGCCCGCGCCGCCAGCGTGACACGCTGCGCTTCCGCCTTCGCCAGGTCATCGACCGTGAGCTTCAGGCCCTGCTCGATGTTCCAGATTACTTCCGGCTTCAGCTGATCGCGCTTGTCGCGGAGCAGTTGGAGCTTCGAAATCGCGAAGTCGTAGGCGCGCAGCACATGGAAGCATTCGTGGGCTTCACGCAGGTCGGGATGCGCTTCCTCGACGGTGACGCCGGCGTCGGCGAATGCCATCGCTGCCTTGCGGGTGATGGCGACCACTTCGGGATCGACCGGAGTGATGCCGAGATCCGGCGAATAGGCGATCCGCTTCGGCTTGGTGCCGGCGCGCACGGCGGAGCGGAATGAGGTCGGCAGTTTCGGCAGCGAGATCAGATCGGCAGGATGTTCGCCACTCATGGCGTCGAGCATCAGCGCGAGGTCTTCCACATTGCGGGCCATCGGGCCCTGCACGCTCACCATCCGGGCGAGGGCCACGGAGGGCGTCGACGCTACGCGGCCGACGCTCGGACGCAGGCCGACGATGCCGCAGAAGCTGGCGGGGTTGCGCAGCGAGCCGCCCATGTCGGAGCCATGGGCAATCCACGCCGTGCCGCTGGCAAGTGCTGCCGCGGCGCCGCCGGATGAGCCGGCGGCCGACTTCGACAGGTCCCACGGATTCAGCGTCGCGCCGAACACTTCGTTGAACGTATTGGCACCGGCGCCGAATTCAGGCGTGTTGGATTTCGCATAGATCACGCCGCCGTTTTCTTCGAGGCGTTCGACCAGCACGTTGGACTTGGTCGGCACCACGTCCTTGTAGATCGGCGAGCCCTGCGTGGTGCGCACGCCGGCGACAGCGGTGAGATCCTTGATCGGCACCGGCAGGCCGGCAAGGATGCCGCGTTCGCCGAGCGGCTTCTTCATCAATTCCTTCGCGTGATCGCGGGCGCGATCGAAACACAGGATCGGCAGCGCGTTGACTTGGCCATCGACTTCCTTGATGCGGGCTTCCAGCGCGTCCAGCAGGTCGAGCGGCGTTACCGTCCCGGCATTGAGTTGATCGACCACGGCGCAGGCCGTTGCTTTGATGAGGTCTTGCTGAGAGGCCACGCACGTCTCCAATTTCGGATGCAGAGCAATTCGTATGCTTGGGATGTCGATCCCGACGTAGCCGTGTAGACCATTTTCTGGATAAATGGGACTCGCAGGCCAGATCTCTTTCACCCAAGTCGCCTCACACAATGCAGGGATGCAACCATGAGTAAGCCTTTCGGCGATTCCAACTGGCGCGCGATGACGCGCGAGCAGCTCGATGCCGGTCTGAACAACTCGACCGCCGTTGCAGGCAGCGCCGATATCACTGCCGGATGGGGCCAGCGCTCCGACGCGATGAAGGCGAAGTATCCCGCGCATCTCGACGTCGCCTATGGTCCGCGCGAGCGCAACAAGTTCGATTTCATCAAGGCCGCCGACGGCGGGCCGACACTGCTGCTGATTCATGGCGGCTACTGGCAGATGCGCTCGAAGGATTTCTTCACCTGCTTCGCTGCAGGTCCCATCGCCCACGGCATCAACGTCGCTGCGATTGGTTACACGCTGGCGCCGGATGCGACGCTGGAGGAGATCGTGGCCGAGATGCATGCCGGCGTCGATGCGCTCGTCGACAAGCTTCCGTCACTGGGCGGCGATCCGAACCGCATCGTGGTGTCCGGTTGGTCCGCCGGCGGTCATCTCACCTCGACGACGCTGTCGCATCCGAAGGTGAAGGGCGGTGTCGCCATCTCGGGCATCTACGATCTCGAGCCGATCCGCGCGTCCTATCTGAACGAGAAGCTCAAGCTCGACGAGGCGATGTCGAAGCGGCAGTCGCCGCTGCTGCAGGATGGCGGCCCGAACAAGCCGCTGGCACTGGTGGTCGGCGGCGCCGAGTTGCCGATTCTGCGCCAGCAGACGGCGGACCTTGCCGTGCATCGGGCAAAGTACGGTCTGCCGGTGACTTATGAGGAGATCCCGGGCGCGGATCACTTCTCGATCATGAAAGAACTGGAATCGCCGACCGGGCGGATCACGACGCTGATCAAGGAATTGGTCGCGCGGATTTAAAATCAGACCAGCAACCTGAATATGCGAGACGTCTCCCGGCGCCGCTCGTCAGCGCCGGGATTGTTTTGTCTACAGCCCCTGTCCGCCCGACACCTCGATCCGCTGCGCGTTCACCCAGCGATTGTCCTCCGATAGCAGGCTCGCGATCATCGGTCCGATATCGTCGGGCAGGCCGACGCGGCCAAGGGCGGTCATGCCGGCTATCGTCTTGTTGATGTCCGGATTGTCACGCACGGCACCGCCGCCGAAATCGGTTTCGATTGCGCCGGGCGCGACCGTATTCACGGTGATCCGGCGGCTGCCCAATTCCTTGGCCATATACATCGTCATGACCTCAATGGCGCCCTTCATCGCGGCATAAGCAGCATAGCCGGGGAAACACATGCGGGTCAGCCCGGACGACAGGTTCACGATGCGGCCGCCGTCTGCGATCAGTGGCAGCAGTGCCTGCGTGAGAAAGAACACGCCCTTGAAATGGACGTTCACCAGCCCGTCGAACTGCGCCTCGGTGGTGTCGGAGATCAGTGCATAATCGCCGTGTCCGGCATTGTTCACGAGATGGTCGAACGTCTCGCGCGACCAGGTTTCGCGCAGCGCTGTTCGCAGACGACCAGCAAAGTTGGCGAGGCCGGCAATCTTGCCGGTGTCGAGTTGCAGCGCCACCGCCTTGCGGCCCATGCGCTGGATTTCAGAGACGACAGCCTGTGCGTCTTCGCTGCGGCTTTGATAGGTGAGGACAACATCGCCGCCGTGACGGGCGATGTTGAGAGCGGTATTGCGGCCGAGACCGCGGCTGGCGCCGGTAACGAGGGTAATCTTGGTCATGGTCAGCTCCTGTGGTGTGACCATTCCGATATCGCCCCGACGAACCGGGGCTAGTTGCCCGAAGCTCGACGTTCCTTGCCTAATCCTCCAAAATCATGTGCTGGCGCATTTACGATGATGTAGGCTGAGCCTCATGACCACGCTTCTCAATGCCGTTCGCCGTTACACAGAGACCCATGCCGACAGTGCCGGCATCGCGATCACGCCGATCCTGGGCCTTGCAGCCGTGCGCGCAACCACACCCAGCGACATTGTCCACGCGATCTTCCAGCCGCTGATCTGCCTCGTCGTGCAGGGCACCAAGCATGTGACCATGGGGACGGAGAGTTTTGTCTTCGCTGCCGGGGATTCGCTGATCATCACGGCCGATGTTCCGATCGTCAGTCAGATCACACGGGCGAGCATTGCCGCGCCCTATCTCTCGCTGGTGTTCGAACTTGATCCGGCCGTGATCGCCGAACTGGTTGTCGAGATGAAAGCGGAGCCAAGCGCCGATCTCGCGCGTGTCCGGGTCGAGCCCACCGATGCCGAAGTTGCGGACGCGGCGTTGCGGCTGATGCGCTTGCTTGATCGTCCGGCGTCATTGCCGGTGCTGCGCGCGCAGCTGGTGCGGGAGATGCATTACTGGCTGCTGGCTGGTCGCCATGGGCCGGCGATCCGACGGCTTGGCTGGCCGGACAGCCACGCGCAGCGTGTCGCGCGCGCGGTCGCGGTATTGCGCACCGAGTTTGCGCGGCCGGTGCTGGTCGAGCGTCTCGCAGATGTTGCGGGCATGAGCCCGTCGTCATTCCACCAGCATTTTCGCACAGTGACGTCGCTCACGCCGCTGCAGTTTCAGAAACGGTTGCGCCTGATCGAGGCGCGGCGGCTGATGTTGTGGGAAGGCGCGGCCGCGAGCAGCGCAGCCTTCGCCGTCGGTTATGAGAGCGTGCCGCAGTTCACCCGGGAATATGGCCGCATGTTCGGCGCACCGCCGGCACGCGATATCGAGGCAGCGCGGGAGAAAGCGCGCGCTGTGGCGTGATCGTGAGCGTGAAGGCGCCTTAGTGCGTCCGTGCCAGGCAGAACGCCACGACCTGCTCCAGTGCAGTCTTCATCGGCGATGACGGGAACAGCGCCAACGCGTCAACGGCCATGGCGCCGCGATGCTGCGTGCGGCTCATTCGATTGCGGCGACGCGAATGGGCCGTGTTCCGACCGGTGCGCCTGTCACGCGGTCGATGGTAACGGGATCGATCTCGGTGCCGCGCTCTGCGTCGAAGAACCGGGTGACGTCGCCCCCGCCGCGATGCTTGCGTCCCCATGCGCCGATCGCAAACAACACCGGCAGAAAGTCGCGGCCCGCTTCCGTCAGCACATATTCGTCCCGTGGCGGACGGTCGGAATAGCGGCGTTTCTCCAGCATTCCTTCGTCGGTCAGGGCTGACAACCGCCCCGTCAGCATCGTCGGCGCGATCCCGAGACTTTTGCGGAAATCATCGAAACGGGTCAGCCCCGCATGGGCGTCGCGCATGATCAGCATGCTCCATGCGTCCCCCACAATCGCGAGGCTGCGGGCGATCAGGCATGGCTGGTCCGAAAAATTCTTCATGTCGATATCTTTTTAGTAGTGACTTACTATTAATTCGATAGTAACTGACTGTTCATCGATGTTCCATGCGAAAATGAAAGCGGAAGCCGATGAGCAAGACAGAACGCGGCATTGCCCTGGTAACGGGAGCTTCCTCCGGTATCGGGCTAGTGACCGCCCGAGCGCTGCAGCGCGATGGCTACCGTGTCTTCGGCACCAGCCGAAAGCCGATGCCCGATACCTCGGACGGGATCACCATGCTGATCTGCGACGTGATCGACGATGCCTCCGTGCAGAGCGTCGTTGACGAGGTTCAAAGCCGCGCCGGGCGGATTGATCTTCTCGTCAACAATGCCGGGATCGGACTGTTGGGCGGTGCTGAGGAATCCACGACGGCACAGGCGAAAGCCGTGTTCGACGTGAACGTGTTCGGCACCATACGCGTGACAAATGCGGTTCTGCCCGTGATGAGACGGCAGGGCAGAGGCCGGATCATAAACCTCAGCTCCATACTCGGACTGATTCCCGCGCCCTATAACGCACTCTACGCATCGACCAAGCACGCCATCGAAGGCTATTCCGAATCGCTTGACCACGAAGTGCGAACGCAGGGCATCCGCATCGTGCTTGTCGAGCCCGGTGTGACCCGCACGTCCTTCGAAGAGAACATCACGCGACCGGACCGGCCGCTTGCGGTTTACGATACGGTTCGCACCGACGCGGAGAAGCTGATGCGCGAGATCGTTGCGAAGGGCGATGCACCCGAAGTCGTCGCCAAAACTGTCGTCAGGGCGGCCAATGCGGGATCGCCCAAGAGACGCTACACCGCTGGAAAAGCTGCAGGACAAGTCCGCTTTCTGCGCCGCTTCCTGCCCGAGTCCTTCGTCGACAACGCTCTTCGGAAATTCAACGGGCTTCCCGCATAAGCTTGTATCGCCGCATGGCTCGCGCTGCCGGCTGCCACAGAAACGAAAGTTAGTCCGATGAAATCATTCTTGATCGATCGCTATAAGAAAGGCGGCGCTCTGCGTCTGGCCAACGTGCCGGAACCGGAGGTGCAGGACACTGATGTCCTGGTCCGGGTTCACGCCACAGCTGTGAACCTGCTGGATTCCAAGCTTCGGGATGGAGAGTTCAAGCTCATTCTTCCCTATCGTCCACCTTTTATCCTGGGTCACGACGTCGCCGGAACGGTTGTCAGGACAGGACCGAAGGCCCGTCGGTTCAAGGTGGGCGACGAGGTCTACGCGCGGCCGCGCGATCATCGAATCGGTACTTTCGCCGAGTTCATCGCCATCAATGAGGCCGACGTGGCGCTGAAGCCGAAAAACCTCAGCATGACGGAAGCGGCATCCATCCCGCTGGTGGGGCTGACGGCGTGGCAGGCGCTGGTCGAAGTGGGCAAGGTGAAGCCCGGCCAGAAGGTCTTCATTCAAGCCGGCTCCGGCGGTGTCGGGACTTTTGCCGTCCAGCTCGCCAAGCATCTCGGCGCGACAGTTGCGACGACGACCAGCGCAAAGAATGCCGAACTGGTCAAAAGTCTCGGGGCGGATGTGGTCATTGACTACAACACACAGGATATCGAGAAGGTCCTGTCTGGCTACGATCTTGTGCTGAACAGTCAGGATTCAAAGACGCTCGATAAATCTCTGGGTGTACTCAAGCCGGGTGGCCAGCTTATCTCTATTTCCGGTCCGCCAGATCCGGCCTTCGCCGCGGAAGCTGGTCTGAACCTGTTCCTGAAACTGGTCATAGGCCTGCTGAGCCGTGGCGTGAGGAAAAAGGCCAAGCGCCTCGGCATACGCTATTCATTCCTGTTCATGCGCGCGCAGGGGCAGCAGTTGAGTGAGATTACGTCCCTGATCGAAGCCGGCGTGATCCGCCCGGTCGTCGATAAGGTGTTCCCGTTCGAGAGCACCGGGGATGCACTGGCCTATGTCGAGACCGGCCGTGCGAAGGGGAAGGTTGTCATAGTGGTGCAGTGACGTCTGGCCCTTAGTGCGTGCGGGCCAGGCAGAACGCCACGACCTGCTCCAGTGCAGTCTTCATCGGTGACGACGGAAACAGTGCCAGCGCATCGACGGCCATGGCGCCGTAGTGCTGGGCGCGGTTGATCGTGTCTTCCAGTGCGCGGTGCTTGGTCATCAGGCCGATGGCGTGATCGAGGTCGCCTTCGCCGATCTCGCCGCGCTCCAGCGCCTTGATCCAGAATTCGCGCTCGGCATCGTTGCCGCGGCGGAAGGCGAGCACCACGGGCAGGGTGATCTTGCCCTCGCGGAAATCGTCGCCGACATTCTTGCCGAGCTTGGCGGCCTTGCCGCCGTAGTCGAGCACGTCGTCGATCAGCTGGAAGGCAATGCCGAGATTCATGCCGACCGAACGGCAGGCGGTCTGCTCGGCCTTCGGACGGTTCGCGATCACCGGGCCGACTTCGCAGGCCGCGGCGAACAGTTCGGCGGTCTTGCCGCGAATGACGGCAAGATATTCGTCTTCAGTGGTGGCGGTGTTCTTGGCGGCGGCGAGCTGCATCACTTCGCCCTCCGCAATGGTGGCGGCTGCCGAGGACAGAATATCGAGCGCGCGCAGCGAGCCGACCTCGACCATCATGCGGAACGCCTGGCCGAGCAGGAAGTCGCCAACAAGTACGCTGGCCTCATTACCCCACAGCATGCGCGCGGAGAGCTTGCCACGGCGCAGTTCGCTCTGGTCGACCACGTCGTCATGCAACAGCGTCGCGGTATGCATGAATTCGACGGAGGCCGCGAGTTTGATATGGCCGTCGCCGGTGTAGCCGGTGAGATTGGCCATCGCGAGCGTCAGCATCGGTCGCAGCCGCTTGCCGCCCGATGAGATCAGGTGGTTGGCGACCTCGGGGATCATGGTGACTTCCGAGCCGGTCCGCGACAGGATCGTCGCATTGACGCGCTCCATGTCAGAGGCGACAAGGCTGACCAACTGGTCGATCGACGCTGTTGCGTGACTCTCGAAGGGAACAATCACCGCCACGCTGGGCTCTCCGAATTACAAGGGCGCTTCGTCGGGCCATGAAAAAGGCAGGCACTGGCAGCGCTTATATTCAAATAGGGCGAATTCACGTTGAAAACAGGTGTCCCCATCTGCTGAATTGCCGTCGACCGATATCAGGCCGCACAATAGAAACTGCGCAGCGGCGCGGCAAGGGCATCGGAACCTTGACTTCCCCATAGATACACACCCGGTTACTGGCAGGGAGCGACCTCCAATTGCGCGAAATCATGCGGACGAACGACGTGGTGCTGGTATCGGCGGTGGGCGCGCTGCTCGACGGCGCGAATATCCACCATCTGGTGCTGGACCAGAATATGAGCGTGATCGAAGGATCGCTGGGCATCATTCCGCGCCGGATCCTGGTGCATGAAGACGATGACCTGCAGGCGCGCCGCGTGCTGACGGATGCCGGACTGGCCCACGAGCTGCGGCCGCAGGATTGATGTGATGGCTGACGCGATCGTGACCACGGAGGACGGCTTCCTGGGTGGCCAATTGCGGCTGCGGCAGCCGAAATCCGGCCATCGGGCCGGCCATGACGCGATCCTGCTGGCGGCTGCAACCTCGGCGCAAGCCGGTCACAAGGTCGTCGATTTTGGATCGGGCGTAGGGACGGCGGGTCTGGCGCTCGCCAAGCGGGTGCCCGGCCTCTCCCTGACGCTGGTTGAGATCGACCCGCAACTCGCTGAACTAGCGAGAGAAAATGCTGCAGCGAACGGTATTGCGGCGGATGTCGTTACGCTCGATATCGCCGCGAGTGCCGATGTTTTCGCTGCCACAGGCCTGCCGCAAGACAGCGCCGACGCGGTGCTGATGAATCCGCCCTTCAACGATCCCGCGCGCCATCGCGCCTCGCCGAACAAATCGCGCGAGACCGCCCATGTCGCGACGGAGGATACGTTGCAGACATGGATTCACGCCGCGCGCCGGGTGCTCAAATCCGGCGGCGTGCTGACGCTGATCTGGCGCGCGGACGGATTGGCCGATGTGCTGGCGGCGCTGGGTCGCGGCTTCGGCAGCGTCGCAATCATGCCCGTGCATGGCGAGGCGATGGCGCCGGCGATCAGGGTGTTGGTGCGTGCTGTGAAGGGTGGCCGCGCGCCTGCGGCAATTGAACTCGGCATCTCGCTGCGGGATGCGGATGGCGCGCCTGATCTCCATATCCAGCGCGTGCTGGCCGGGCAGGCGGTTCTGCCCTGGTCGTCGCTTCAGGCATCGCTCTAGGCGATGTCGCAGTCAGCGTGTTGTTTATTGAGGAGCTGTTTCGGAACGTTTCTGCGGCGTCGACGTGAAGTGGATCGCCGTGAGCAGCGTACCGATGATCAGCATGAGCAGATAGATTTTCATGTCTTCTCCCGCTGCGGCGTAAAGGCCTGTTATGGTTTTCAAACGCTGAAAGCGTCTCTCGGTTCAATGACAGCAGCGTGATAAAAGTTAGTTAATGTCGAGGAAATTTGAATGAGCGAATCCAATTTAAAAGCGGCGATCACAAGGCTGCTGCCTGCGCGTTTCCGTCGCGCCTCTGCAGTCGTTCCGGTGGTGCGTCTGTCCGGCACGATCGGCGCCGTCACGCCGCTGCGCCCGGGATTGTCGCTCGCAGGCGTCGCAAAGCTGCTGGACAAGGCATTTGCGATCAAGAATGCGAAGGCTGTTGCGCTGGTGATCAATTCGCCGGGCGGCTCGCCGGTGCAGTCGCGACAGATCTATCTGCGCATCCGCCAGCTCGCGGCGGAGAAGAAACTACCGGTGTATGTGTTCGTCGAGGACGTCGCCGCGTCCGGCGGCTACATGATCGCCTGCGCCGGCGATGAAATCTTCGTCGATCCGTCGTCGATCGTTGGCTCGATCGGCGTCGTTGGAGGCACCTTCGGTTTTCAGGAATTGATCAAGAAGATCGGTGTCGAGCGGCGTCTCTATACGGCGGGTGAGCACAAGGCGATGCTCGATCCGTTCCTGCCGGAAGATGCTGATGATGTGGCGCGGCTGAAATCGCTTCAGCGCGAGATCCACGCCATCTTCATCAATCTCGTGAAAGAGAGCCGCGGTGCCCGGCTGAAGGGCGCCGAGCATGTGTTGTTCTCCGGCGAATACTGGGCTGGTGAAAAATCCATCGCGCTTGGACTCAGCGATGCCATCGGCGATCTGCGTTCGGTGCTGCGCGCGCGCTATGGCGACAAGGTGCAGATGCCGGTGATCGCGCAGCCATCCGGCATGTTGTCGGGTCTGCTCGGCCGCAAATCGGGCGCGGGCTCGCAGCTCTCGCTCGACGGATTTTCGGGACTGCCGGAGCAGCTGATCTCGGCGCTGGAGACTCGCGCGCTGTGGTCCAAATACGGCTTTTAGCAGGACGGTATTGCGCGGCATTTGGTGGCTTAAAAGCCAATTGCGGGAAACCGGCGGTTGCGCGAGACTATCGGCAGGGGGCTTGAGATGAACGACAGGAATCGACACATGCCGCCGCTGGTCGCACTTGCAGGCGCGCTCGGGAGCGCAGCCGTTGTCCGCTGGGCCTACAGAACCGCCAAGCGGATCAATCATGAACTGGAAGAAGCCCGCCAGGCGCGGGTAGCCGAACGCAGCGGGAGCACGGAAGTCCCGACCCTGCGCCGTGATCCCGTCACGGGCGCGTATCGGCCGGGTTAGCCGCCGCAAACCGGGCCCCAAAACATTTGCGCCGGCCTGAGGACGGGGCACGTCCTCGAGGCCGGCGACAAAGTTGGGCTTTCAGGCTTGGAGGTCCCTTGGCCCTGGAGATTTTGACAACTCAAGACTTGGAGGTCTTCGGCCCGCGCGACTTGGATCGTTCGAGCCTTTCGCTGGGGTAAGTCCCGATGACCGGGTTCGTTCCCACCGATGCCATTCAGGATAGTGCGCGGGACTTAACGACTAGCCCTCCTGATCTGGCGATGTGCCGGTGCGGTTACCAGCCGGTTACCGCCGAATCCGGCTGCATTGCCTTGATTCCCGGAGGCCGCGCCGATACGGTCCGCGCGCTTTGATCCGCCTTGATCCCCTTGGCGAATCCCCGAAAAAACGGCCCAGAAACCACCATGGACTCCCTGCCTCCGCACATGCGCCCGGAACGTTCGTTCCAGGGCTTCATTCTCGCTCTGCAGCGGTTTTGGGCCGAGCAGGGCTGCGTGATCCTGCAGCCTTACGACATGGAAATGGGCGCCGGCACCTTCCATCCCGCGACGACCTTGCGCGCGCTGGGGCCGAAGCCCTGGAAGGCCGCCTATGTGCAGCCGTCGCGCCGGCCGAAGGATGGCCGTTACGGCGAGAACCCGAACCGGCTGCAGCATTATTACCAGTTCCAGGTGATCATGAAGCCGTCGCCGGCGAACCTGCAGGATCTCTATCTGCAGTCGCTGAAAGCCATTGGCATCGATACCGCGCTGCATGACGTGCGCTTCGTCGAGGACGACTGGGAGAGCCCGACACTGGGCGCCTGGGGCCTCGGCTGGGAATGCTGGTGCGACGGCATGGAAGTCAGCCAGTTCACCTATTTCCAGCAGGTCGCGGGCGTCGAATGCGCGCCGGTCGCCGGCGAACTCACTTACGGTCTCGAACGCCTCGCAATGTATGTGCAGGGTGTCGACCGTGTGTACGATCTCAACTTCAATGGCCGCGACGGCGCCGACAAGGTGACCTATGGCGACGTCTTCCTGCAGGCGGAGCAGGAATATTCCCGGCACAATTTCGAACATGCCGATACCGCGATGCTGTTCGACCAGTTCAAGATGGCCGAGGCCGCCTGCAAGAAGTATCTCGATGCGGGCTGGAAGGGCGGCAAGCGCGAAGAACATCTGATGGCGCTGCCGGCCTATGACCAGTGCATCAAGGCCAGCCATGTTTTCAATCTGCTCGATGCGCGCGGCGTGATTTCGGTCACTGAGCGCCAGAGCTACATCATGCGCGTCCGCGAACTCGCCAAGGCCTGCGGCGAAGCGTGGGTGCATACCGAAGCCGGAAGTGCTGCCTGATGCCCGATTTTCTCCTCGAACTGTTCTCCGAAGAAATCCCCGCCCGCATGCAGGCCAAGGCGGCAGAAGATCTGCGCCGCATCGTGACCGATCGTCTGGTTGCCGAAGGTCTCGTCTATGAAGGCGCCAAGGCATTCGCGACGCCGCGTCGTCTGACGCTGACGGTGCACGGCATTCCCGCACGGCAGTCGGACCTCAAGCAGGAGCGCAAGGGACCGCGCGTCGGCGGCGCCGAGGCTGCGATCCAGGGTTTTCTCAAGGCGACCGGCCTCGCTTCGCTGGATGAAGCCAAGATCCAGCGCGATCCGAAGGGCGATTTCTACATCGCGTTGACGGAAAAGCCGGGCAAGCCGACAGTCGACGTGCTGGCCGAGATCCTGCCCATCATCATCCGCACCTTTCCGTGGCCGAAGCAGATGCGCTGGGGCGCGGCTTCCGCAAAATCCAGCGCGCTGACCTGGGTGCGTCCGTTACACTCCATCGTCGCGACCTTCGGCATCGACACCGAAGAACCGGAAGTCGTGCAGTTCGACCTCAGCGGCGTCAGTGTAGGCCAGACCACTTACGGTCATCGCTTCCTCGCGCCCGATGCCATCGAGGTGCGCCGCTTCGACGACTACGTGGCGAAACTGCAGGCGGCGAAGGTCGTGCTCGATCCCGAGCGCCGGAAGGAGATCATTCTGGCCGATGCGCGGCAGCTGACGTTCGCGCAAGGGTTTGAGCTGGTCGAAGACCCCGCGCTGCTCGACGAAGTGGCGGGTCTGGTCGAATGGCCGGTGGTGCTGATGGGCTCGTTCGACAAGGACTTCCTGTCGATCCCGGATGAAGTGATCCGGGCGACGATCCGCGCTAACCAGAAGTGCTTCGTGGTCCGCGATCCCAAGAGCCAGAAGCTGACCAACAAGTTCATCATCACCGCCAATATCGAGGCGAGTGACGGTGGAACGGCGATCATCGCCGGCAACGAGCGCGTCATCCGCGCGCGCCTCTCGGATGCGAAGTTCTTCTACGAGACGGATCTCAAGACGAAGCTCGAATCGCGGCTGCCGAAATTCGATCAGATCGTGTTTCACGAGAAGCTTGGGACGCAGGCTGCGCGTATCGCCCGTATCGAAAAGCTGGCTGGCGAGATCGCGCCATTGGTCGGCGCCGATCCGGCAAAGACCAAGCGTGCGGCGCAGCTCGCGAAGACCGATCTGCTCACCGAAGTGGTCGGCGAGTTTCCAGAGTTGCAGGGCCTGATGGGCAAGTATTACGCGCTGGCGCAAGGCGAAGACGCTGCCGTCGCTGCTGCATCCGAGGATCACTACAAGCCGCAGGGGCCGACCGATCGCGTGCCGAGTGATCTCGTCAGTGTCGCCGTGGCGCTGGCCGACAAACTCGATACGCTCGTGGGTTTCTGGGCGATCGACGAAAAGCCGACGGGATCGAAGGACCCGTTCGCATTGCGTCGTGCGGCGTTGGGTGTGATCCGAATAATTCTAGAGAATTCTCTGCGTATTCGCCTTAGATCAGTAATTGTCGGTGCCTCGCGGCCATATGCGGAACGCGATTTCGCGCTCATGGACAAAGAAGCCACCGAGAAACTGGAAGATGCTCAAGAAATATTGGGGCGTGAAGATCTGGTTGATGAACTCGCCGATCAGGGTTGGACTACCGAAGGGCGCTACGATTACGTCCAGCATTTGGAGAAATTAGTTACTGCGCCCCTTTTGGCTTTCTTCGCCGATCGTCTCAAGATTCAGCTTCGTGATCAAGGCGCGCGCCATGATCTGGTGGACGCTGTATTCGCTAGCGCAGCTTCGCGTATTCAAGCTCTAGCCCTTCCAAAGCAATACGCTGAAAATCCACTCTTTGGGGCTTGGGGCGGGCAATCCCCAAATGCAGATGAGGTTGTTCAGGACGATCTGCTGATGGTCGTTCGCCGCGTCGAGGCGCTCGGCAAATTCCTCGACAGCGATGACGGCAAGAACCTGCTGGCCGGCACCAAGCGCGCCAACAACATTCTCGCCATCGAGGAGAAGAAGGATAAACGCAAGTTCGACGGCGCGCCTGATGCCGCGCTGTTCAAGCTCGATGAAGAAAAGGCGCTGGCCAAGGCGATTGCCGAGGTCGGTCCGGAAGCGAGTGCCGCCGTGGCGAAGGAAGACTTCGCCGGCGCCATGACGGCGATGGCCAAGCTGCGCCCCGCGGTCGATGCGTTCTTCGACAAGGTGAAAGTCAATGACGATGACGCGGCGGTCCGCGAAAATCGTCTGAAGCTTTTGAACGAGATCCGCGCGGCAACGCGTGCAGTGGCGGATTTCTCGAAGATCCAGGATTGATGAGTGGGCGCCTGCCGGCGCCCACTCATCATCCCGGGGCGGCCGCAGCGGCGAAGCCGCGGAGGTCCGAACCCGGGATCCCGAAGTGTTTTCACCATGCCGAGATTGCGGGTTCGCGTGCGCGAAGATGCGCCCGCGCCCCGGAATGACGCGCTTGGGGGCGGTTGCTCCGCCGTGAAGCAGCCGCACGATATTTCCGGAAACACCCCGAAACATTTACCTTCCATTAACCACAACTTGAAATGGTCCGGTTCCGTAACGGTTTCTTAACCGTCGCATTCCTAGCGCGGACAGGACTGCCCCATGACTTCGGTCAATACCGGCCTCAATCCCTATGCCAATTACGGCTCCGCCTATGCGCGGGCCGCCGCTACCGCCCAGCCCTCGCTGGCCAATGCGCTCAACAGCAATGAGAGCGCCTCGTCGTCTTCCTCCGATGCGGCGACCAATCTGACGCTATCGGAGGCAGCGCGAGCGAAGCTTGCGAGCTCCGGCTCTGACAAGGATATCGCGACCGTCATCACAGACCTCAGGGGCAAGCTCGCCGGCCTCTATGTCGCTGCGAAAGCAACCGGGCCGCTGGACAAGAACGGCAAACTGACGATCGATCTCTCCACACTGGATCGCCGCTCGCTCTACACCATGGCCACTAATAATGGCGGCACTTTCACCGCCGACGAGCAGACGGTCGCCAAGACCGAGCTGGGCAATCGCTTCAATGCGGCGCTCGCGCCTGCCGCGGGTACAGCCAAGCTCACCGGCGATTTCAGCGGCATCTATAAGGCCGCGCTGGATTATCTCGATAGCGCAGGCAGCGAAGAGAAAGCCTCAGCGACCTGGTCCGCGCAGCGCGAGGCCGTGCTGAAGGGCATTCAGGCGACCGAGCAGACACCGACCAAGGCGCCATCGGGCATCGCCAACGATCCCGTCGCAGCCTATCTCGCGCAGCCGGACACGAGCGTGCCCGTCAAGGACATCGCCACCGTTGCCAAGAGCGTGCGCGGGGCGCTGGATGCGCAAGCCAAGGCGGCGAAAGAGGCGGGCAAGGGCGAACTGGTTTACGACAGCCGGCGCAAGACCGGCCAGCTTGCGGATTTCTCCGCCGTCGACAATCGTTCGCTCTCGGCGATCTCGCTCAATCAGGATGGTCTGTTCTCGAAGGAAGAGAGCTTCGCCGCCAAGCAGGTGCTGGATTCGCGTAATCGCACCAGCATTCTCGAGGCGTTGCAGGCAAGCCAGAAAAGCGGTGACCCCAGCCAGTTCAGCCTCGGTATTCTCAACACCTATTCGGCCATGAGCGACGAGGAGCGGACCGCCTCCAACTGGACGCCGAGCTTCCGCGACAATGCGGTGGCGAGCTACAAGTCGACCAACCACATTCTGTCGCTACTGAAGAGTTCGTAGTCGCGCGCAAAGAAAAAGCCCCGCCCGGTGGGGGATGACCGGGGCGGGGCTTCTTCGCCCGGTCGCCATTCGCGGCGCCCGAACGAATTCTCTGTCAGCGGTGATGCGCTAGTCGATGACCTGCACGATACGGCGCGAGCGCGGCTCCACCAGCACCGTCTGACCATTCACCACCGTGTAGCGATAGGGCGTCGTGGCCACCGTCTGCGGCACGTCGTAATAGGTCACGCCGGCATCCGGCAGCGTGGTGCCAACCACGATGCGATCTGGCACGGTGAATGTCGGTACACGTTCGCGGACTACATATTCACGAAATGCCGGACGCTCCTGCACGGTGATGCCATCCGGATCGCTGTTATCGACGATGACGCGATCGCCGCCCGATACACCGACGGTGACGCCCTGAGCCTGCACGGCCAGCGGAGTGCCGAGCGCGCCGACAAGGGCCGTGCTGCAATAAGTCTGTTTCGCATGATCGTCTCCTTCGTGAACGATGTCCGGCTTGCGCGCCGGTCTGTGCCATCCAGCCTGGTCTGGTTTATTCACCGTCGGCCAATGCATGCCACCAGCGATCGTTCCGGAATTTTCCACGCGCAAATGCTGGTTTTTGATGCATTGCATGCAGGTATGCGGGAACCCATTGATGGGCATGGCGTCTTTATGCTGCTAAATCCCCGCGGCGCATTGCGTCGAATCGATTCCCCTCACGGAGATCTTCCATGGTCATCACGGCAGCTCACATCCAGCCGATTGTCGCGCTTATCGCTGGCGTTCTGATTCTGATCATGCCGCGGTTTCTGAATCTCGTAGTGGCGATCTATCTGATCTTCATCGGACTGGCCGGGCTTGGCGTCTTCAAGCTGCTCAAAATCGGCTAAATTCTGACACGGCCGTTACCTACAGCGGTACCTCCGGGCTGCTTGCGCCACGTCCCTGAAACGTGGTGTAACGCGGCACATTTCCCTGTCGTTTCCTCTCGCGGATTGATTGAGAACCATGGCCAAAACCGCCTCGAAGTCCAAAAAAGCCCCTGTGAAGTCAAAGCCCTCCAAGGCTGCGCCGAAAACAGCATCGGTGGCCCGCAAGGCGCTCAAGAAGCCAGCTGCCAAGCCTGCAGCTAAATCCGCGGCGAAGGCCAAAACGGCTGTGAAAGCAAAGGTTGCTCCGAAGCCTGTTGCAAAGGCTCCCGCATCCAAGAAGGCGGTTGTGGCCAAATCTTCTACAGCCAAGACTTCGGCGACCAAGGCCGTCAAGAAGGCCACCAGCAAGCCGGTGACTGACGTCATCAAGGCCGGCAAGTGGGTTTATTCGTTCGGCGGCGGCAAGGCCGAGGGCAAGGCCGGCCTGCGCGACCTGCTCGGTGGCAAGGGCGCGAACCTCGCCGAAATGGCCAATCTGGGCCTGCCGGTCCCTCCTGGCTTCACCATTCCGACCTCGGTCTGCACCTATTTCTACGCGAACGGAAAATCCTATCCGAAGGAATTGCAGTCGCAGGTGGAGAAGGCGCTCGAGGCCGTCGGCAAGATCACCGGCAAGGGCTTTGGCGACGAGAAAAATCCGCTGCTGGTCTCGGTGCGCTCCGGCGCCCGCGCATCGATGCCGGGCATGATGGACACCGTCCTCAATCTCGGTCTCAACGACACCACGGTGGAAGCACTCGTCGCACTCTCGGGCGATAAGCGTTTCGCCTATGACAGCTATCGTCGCTTCATCACGATGTATTCCGACGTGGTGCTCGGCTTCGAGCATCATCACTTCGAAGACATTCTCGACACCTACAAGGACAACAAGGGCTACACGCTCGACACCGATCTCGATGGTGACGACTGGGTCAAGCTCGTCGGCCAGTACAAGGAAGCTGTCGCGCGCGAAACGGGGAAGGACTTCCCGCAGGATCCGCACGAGCAGCTCTGGGGCGCCGTCGGCGCCGTGTTTTCATCCTGGATGAATACCCGCGCGGTGACCTATCGCCGCCTGCACGATATCCCGGAGTCGTGGGGCACCGCCGTCAGCGTGCAGGCCATGGTGTTCGGCAATATGGGCGAGACCTCGGCCACCGGCGTTGCGTTCACGCGCAATCCCTCGACCGGCGAGAGCAAGCTGTATGGCGAATTTCTGATCAACGCACAGGGTGAAGACGTTGTGGCGGGCATCCGCACGCCGCAGGACATCACCGAAGACGCGCGGATCGAGAGCGGTTCGGACAAGGCGTCCATGGAAGCGGCGATGCCGGAAGCGTTCAAGGAATTGACGCGCATCTATACCCAGCTCGAGAAGCACTATCGCGACATGCAGGACATGGAGTTCACGGTCGAGCAGGGCCGGCTCTGGATGCTGCAGACCCGCAACGGCAAGCGCACCGCCAAGGCGTCGATCCGCATCGCGGTCGAACTCGCCAATGAAGGCGTGATCTCGCAGAAGGACGCGGTGTCGCGCATCGATCCGGCGTCGCTGGATCAGTTGCTGCATCCAACCATCGATCCATCAGCCAATCGCGACGTCATCGCCACGGGCCTTCCGGCTTCGCCGGGCGCCGCCTCGGGCGAGATCGTGTTCTCGTCGGATGAAGCCGCGAAGCTGCAGGCCGACGGCAAGAAGGTTATTCTTGTTCGCGTCGAAACCTCGCCGGAAGACATTCACGGCATGCACGCCGCCGAAGGCATTCTCACCACCCGCGGCGGCATGACCTCGCATGCGGCGGTGGTCGCGCGCGGCATGGGCAAGCCCTGCGTTTCCGGCTGCGGCACTGTCCGCGTCGATTACGGCCGCGGCACCATGAGCATCGGTGGCCGCGTGTTCAAGGCGGGCGATGTCATCACCATCGACGGTTCGGTTGGCCATGTGCTGTCCGGCCGCATGCCGATGATCGAGCCGGAATTGTCGGGCGAATTCGCAACCCTGATGGGCTGGGCCGACAAGGTCCGCAAGCTCAAGGTCCGCGTCAACGGCGATACGCCGGAAGATGCGCGCACCGCGATCAAGTATGGCGCCGAAGGCATCGGCCTGTGCCGCACCGAGCACATGTTCTTCGAAGAGACCCGTATCCGCACCGTGCGCGAGATGATCCTCGCCGAAGACGAGCAGGCCCGCCGTGCCGCGCTCGCCAAGCTGTTGCCGATGCAGCGTGCCGACTTCGTCGAATTGTTCGAAATCATGAAGGGCCTGCCCGTCACGATCCGTCTGCTCGATCCGCCGCTGCACGAATTCCTGCCGCACACCCAGGGTGAAGTCGAGGAAGTGGCTCGTGTCATGAACACCGATCCGCGCAAGCTTGCGGACCGTGCGCGTGATCTCGCCGAGTTCAATCCGATGCTCGGCTTCCGCGGCGTACGCATTGCGATCGCCTATCCGGAAATCGCCGAGATGCAGGCGCGCGCGCTGTTCGAAGCCGCGATCGAAGCGGGCAAGCGCACTGGCGAACAGGTCGGCCTCGAAGTCATGGTGCCGCTGATCGTCACCAAGATGGAGTTCGATCTCATCAAGGCGCGTATCGATGCCACTGCGGTGTCGGTGATGAAGGAGACCGGCGGCAAGCTGAACTATTCGGTCGGTACCATGATCGAACTGCCGCGTGCCTGTCTGCTGGCCGGCGAGATCGCCGAGACCGCCGAGTTCTTCTCGTTCGGTACCAACGATCTGACGCAGACCACCTTCGGCATCAGCCGCGACGACGCTGCGAGCTTCCTCGGTACTTATATCGCCAAGGGCATTCTGCCCGTCGACCCGTTCATCACGGTCGATCGCAGCGGCGTCGGCGAGCTGGTGAAGATCGGCGTTGCGCGTGGCCGCAAGACTCGCCCCGATATCAAGGTTGGTATCTGCGGTGAGCATGGCGGCGATCCGGCATCGGTAGCCTTCTGCCATGAGATCGGTCTCGACTACGTGTCCTGCTCGCCGTATCGCGTGCCGATCGCGCGTCTCGCTGCCGCACAGGCTGCGCTCGGCAAGGAAATCTCCAGCCAGGCATAAGTGCTTCGGTTCCACGATCAACGATTTTGCAAAATGGCCGGGGATTTCCCCGGCCATTTTTATTGCGTGCCTCATGCCGTGTTTGTTCGTGCGTCGGAATGGAACTCGCAAACATTTTCACGCGCGCGCAAATTTCTCTTCATCATCTTTGTCAACGCGATGTTTACTACTTTTGTGGAGCCGCGGTTTACCAAGGCTTTCGAATGATTTTGCGCTGCGCTCGTACAGCTTGCGTGTGACGTGGTTGCATCGCCGATTAACTCCGCGGCAACTTTGATTCCGTACTAACGAAATAGATCGAAATGTACGGATGTGCAGATTAGTGCCGTGCAGGGCGATGCTGGTGTAAGCGTTGCGTGAGCGTATCGATGTTAGTACTGCGTAACCGGCCGAAGGGCGCGCGTGGCGCGTTCTTCGGCTTCGGTCTCTGCGTTTTCGCATTGGCCCCGACAGAGTCTGGCTATCAGGACATCGCCTCGCTGCTGGCTCGCCAGCCGGGCGTGACCGAACGCTGGCAGAAGCGCGTGTTCGCGCCCGCCGTCTCCTCCATCCAGGTTGCGACATTCTCGTTCGGTCGCCCGATGGGCACGGGCTCGCGCAATCCGACCTTGCAACTCGCCAGCCTCGACAATTCCGGCAGCGACATTACCGGTGCACTGACGCGTAATCCGCTGGCGCAACCGCCGCGCCGCTATGAGGCCTCCGATTTCCCCAAGGTGGATCGCTCGCTGAAGGGCGATCGCCTGGCCACCCGCGCGCCGGAGACCGTGGCGCCGGATGAGCCGGCAAAGCAGGATTCATTCGACGACAACAGATCGGTGATGGGCGCGAAGACCGTCGATGCACTGCCGGCCGTGCAGCATGCCCCGCTCGATCCCGAACTCGATGAAGCGCTGCGTGCCCCGCCGCTCGCTCAATACGACGCATCGCAGTCCGTGCAGCCCACCGAGGACGCCAAGACCGATGCAGCGGTGATCCCCGTCGAGCCGGCGCCGGCCAAGGACGGCTTCTCTGTGAAGACCGCGAGCTTGTTTTTCGGTAGCTCGTCGCTTGGGGCATCGGTCGAGACCATGGAACGCTGGCAGCCCGGCGAAGAGCCGACCATCGTAATGCCAGGCACAGCCGTGCCAGGCATCGCCATGCCGGGCTCAAGCCTCGACCCGGACATGAAGGCTACGGCGGTGGTACCGAATGCGGCGATCAACCCGACCGACGGCGGCGAAAGCGTTGCCGGCAAAGGCGAGGTCAACAGCGCCAATCAGCGTGCGAAGACGCCGGCCGAACGTATGGGTCTCACCGAGCAGACCCGCGGCAAGCAGGAAAAGTGTCTGACGGAAGCCATCTACTTCGAGGCGCGCGGCGAGGCGGTGCGCGGCCAGATGGCGGTGGCGCAGGTGGTGATGAACCGCGTGTTCTCCGGCTTCTATCCGACAACCGTCTGCGGCGTCGTCTATCAGAACAAGCATCGCCGCCTGGCCTGCCAGTTCACCTTCGCCTGCGACGGCATTCCGGATGTCGTGAAAGAGCCGGATATGTGGGAACGTGCCCGCAAGATCGCGAAGGCGACGCTGGACGGCCGGATCTGGCTGCCGGAAGTCGCGAAGTCCACACATTACCATGCCTATTGGGTGCACCCGTCCTGGGTCCGCGAGATGAAGAAGATGTACAAGACCGGCGTGCATTCCTTCTATCGTCCGCGCAATTGGGGCGACGGCAGCGATGCGCCAAGCTGGGGCACGGCGGCGCAGACGGCAGAAATCTCCGCCAAGCTCTCCGAAATCAAGCCGTAACGGCCACGACTTTACCTCCGAGCCTGCCAAGAGCGATGCCATGCCCGGCATCGCTCTTTCCATTTTGGATTCCGCAAAATGTCATCCCGGCCCTGGGCTGTGATGACGTCTGCGTGGCCCTGCATCCCAGCAATGCATTCCCCGAAATCCCCATCATCGCCATTGGGATTTCCATGCGAATGCATTAATCTCTCGTCCAATCCGGACCGGGCCTGCGCTCTTGGGCCGGCTGAATTTTCAATCCGAATTCGATCCGGGGAAACGACATGGCGGCAATCGACGGCGCGACGCGCCCGGCATCTGGTTTTGGCTGGCGTACGCCGCTGGTGATCATCATCTGCGGATCGCTGATCGGCATGCTCACCTTCGGGCCGCGCTCGAGCGTTGGTTTCTTCATGCAGCCCTTTAGCCAGGAGTTCGGCTGGGGCCGTGACGTTTTCGCGCTCGCCTTCGCCGTGCAAAACCTGCTCTGGGGCATCGGCCAGCCTTTCGCCGGCGCCGTCGCCGACAAGTTCGGCAGCGTACGCGTGATCTGCCTCGGCGCCTTCCTCTATGCAGCTGGTTTGCTGATGATGCGCTATTCCTCGACACCGCTCGAGCTGAATATCAGCGCTGGACTGCTGGTCGGTTTTGGCCTGTCCGGTTGCTCGTTCAATCTCGTTCTGTCCGCCTTCGGCAAGCTGATGCCGCCGGAATGGCGCGGTATCGCGCTCGGCGCCGGCACCGCCGCGGGCTCGTTCGGCCAGTTCATTTTCGCGCCTTTCACGGTGGCGATGATCGACAACACCGGCTGGCAGGCGACGCTCACCGTATTCGCGGTGCTGATGTTGCTGGTGATCCCGTTGTCGCTCGCCTTGGCGACTCCGACCGCGAGTGCCGCGCCCGCCGACGCGCCGGTGGCGCAGAAGCAGTCGTTCAAGAGCGCACTCACGGAAGCCTTTGGCCATCGCTCCTATGTGCTGCTGGTGCTGGGCTTCTTCACCTGTGGCTTCCAGCTCGCTTTCATCACCATGCATCTGCCGGCCTATCTGGTCGATCGCGGCTTGCCGGCTGCCGTGGGCGGCTGGGTGATCGCCATCATCGGCCTGTTCAACATCATCGGCTCGCTGACGGTCGGCTATGTGCAGGGCAAGCTGCCGAAGCGCTACATTCTCTCTTTCATCTATTTCACGCGTGCGCTGGCCACGGTGGCCTTCATCATGCTGCCTCTGACGACGACCTCGGCGCTCGTCTTCGGCGCCATCAGCGGACTTGCCTGGCTCTCTACCGTGCCGCCGACATCAAGCCTGGTGTCGCTGATGTTCGGCACCCGCTGGCTGGCAACGCTTTATGGCTTTGCCTTCTTCAGCCATCAGGTCGGCGGCTTCCTCGGCGCCTGGCTGGGCGGCGTGGTGTTCGACAAGTTCGGCTCCTACACGCCGGTGTGGTGGCTGTCGGTGCTGTTCGGCGTGTTGTCGGCGCTGATCAACCTGCCGATCGTGGAAGAGCCGGTGAAGCGTCCGATTGCACAGCCGGCGTGATCCGTATTCCACGGCGTTGACTCGCTGGCCTCCAGCGATGAAAATTGACATCGGCCGCCCTGATCGGGGCGGCCTTCGTTCTCAGGGCGGGGTGAAAATCCCCACCGGCGGTAATCGGGCGCAAGCCCGGGAGCCCGCGAGCGCCTGACGGGTTACACCGTCAGGGTCAGCAGATCCGGTGCGATGCCGGAGCCGACGGTCATAGTCCGGATGAAAGAGAACGGGTATGCGCAGGGACTCCGCCTCGGCGGATGCTCGGCGTGTGACCGTACGTCCTGATTCTGGTCTCAAACCGCGAGAGCATCCATGAATCAGCCTGTGATGAACTTCAAAGCCTCCTCTTCCCTCAACTCTGCACCAGCGACCGGGCGAATCGCCTTCATCCAGTCGTGCTGGCACAAGGATATCGTCGATCAGTGCCGTGTCGGTTTTGTTGCCGAACTTGCACGGCATGGTGTGCCTGACAGTCAGATCGATTTCTTCGAGGTGCCCGGCGCCTTCGAAATTCCGTTGCAGGCCAAATTGCTGGCGCGCACCGGGCGCTATGTCGCGATCGTCGCGACCGGTCTCATCGTCGATGGTGGCATCTATCGCCATGAATTCGTCTGCGAGGCCGTGATCAACGGCTTGATGCGGGTGCAGCTCGACAGCGAGGTGCCGGTGATTTCGGCCGTGCTGACGCCGCAGCATTTTCACGAGCACGCCGAGCACCTGCGCTTCTTCCGCGAGCATTTCGTCGTGAAGGGCACCGAGGCGGCAACAGCCTGTGCGGCCACGGTCGCCAATATCGCTGCGACCCGGCAACTCGCCGCCTGATCGCCACCATCGCCGCGTTATGCCGCTACGGCCGGGCAGGGCTGCAAAGCTCTGCAGTGGCCGTAGCGGGTGGCGTTTCCCGCCACGGCACGGCATAATTAGGCAGCAGAAATCACAAGCAAAATTCGGGAGACGCGTGTTGGGAACGTTCAAGGCTGTCCGCATCGACAAGGCTGACAAAGGCACCACGGTTGCATTGACGCAGTTCGACGAAACCGAACTCATGGACGGCGATGTCACCGTGCGGGTCGAGTGGTCGACGGTGAATTACAAGGACGGCCTCGCCGTCACCGGCAAGGCACCGGTGGTGCGCCGCTTCCCGATGATTGCCGGCATCGATTTCGCCGGCACGGTGGAAGCCTCATCCAATCCGAGCTGGAAGCCCGGCGACAAGGTGATCGGCAATGGCTGGGGCATGGGCGAAACCCATCTCGGCGCCTATGCCGAAAAGACCCGCGTGAAGGGCGACTGGCTGGTGCGGCTGCCGGACGGCATGACCACCCGCGACGCCATGGCGGTCGGCACCGCCGGCTACACGGCAATGCTGAGCGTGCTGGCGCTGGAGAAGCACGGGCTGAAGCCGGCCGATGGGCCGATCGTCGTGACGGGTGCGGCCGGCGGCGTTGGTTCGGTGGCGATCGCCGTGCTGTCGAAGCTCGGTTACCAGGTCATCGCCTCGACCGGCCGGACCTCGGAGGAGGGCTATCTCAAGGGCCTCGGCGCCAGCGAGATCATCGACCGCAACGAGCTGTCCGGGCCGGCCAAGCCACTGGCCAAGGAACGCTGGGCCGGCGGCATCGACAGCGTCGGTTCGACCACCCTGGCGAATCTCCTGTCCATGACCAAGTATCGCGGCGCTATCGCCGCCTGCGGTCTCGCGGCCGGCATGGACCTGCCATCTTCGGTTGCGCCGTTCATTTTACGCGGCGTGTGTCTTCTCGGTATCGATTCTGTCATGTGTCCGATCGAGCTGCGAAAGGCTGCCTGGGCACGCCTGGCCACTGACCTGGACACCGCTAAGCTCGCTGAAATCACTCAGGAAATCACGCTGGACCAGGTGATCGACGCCGGCGCCAAGGTTCTGGCCGGGCAGGTCCGCGGGCGAATCGTGGTAAAGATCGGCTAACGACGTTCAGACTTTACCAACCAACCTGCTCCATTGTTGCCACGGTTGGTATGGTAAGCAGCGGGTAAAGACATCTGGCGGTCATCCGCGCTCGGTTGTTCGGAGTATCCTATGGTTGCGCGTTATGTGTTGGGAGCGGTGCTTGCCGCAACGGTGGCGACCCCCGCGCTGGCTGGGTCGATGACGGCCGAAGAGGCCCGCAAGTTCGTCGCCGGCAAGGTCTTTGCCTTCACCTGTTTCGACGGCACACGCGGCGCAGGCCGCGTGTTCGACGATGGTGGCGCGGCGGGTGCGGTGCAGTTCTCGGGCTCGGGTCCGGCGCGCAATATGCGCCTGCCGGGCAATACGCTGCAGGTCCGCGGCGAGGCCATTTGCGCCTCGATCAAGGGCATCCCGTTCGAGCCGTGTTTCAATCTCAACAAGAATGACGAGCGCAGCTTCCGTGGCTCGGTCTCCGGCATGGGCTTCGCCTATTGCGATTTCCGCCACCAGGGCGGCCGCGGCCAGATGCTGATGGCCCGCTCGCTATCGGCCCCGCGCTCGCTGCGCGCGCCCTCAACCACCCGTTCGGCCGATGCTTCCGCCGGCGCCGACAACACGGTGACCCGCGTCTCGACCCCGCGCGTCGAGAGCAGCAAGATCGACGCCGTCGGATCGATCAAGTCCGAGCCGGCCAAGGAAGTTGCCAAGACGCCGGAGCCGGAAAAGACTGAAGCGCTCGAACTGCGCAAATCCACCAACTAAGCAAGCTAGGCGTGGCGACCCCAAGGTCCTTTGAGCGGGCCCTGTAACGGCTCCTGTGCGCTGCCGGTAGGCGATTTGCCGTCGCTCCATGGGCCGGAGCGCGGCGGTAGCGGCGGTGTGTCGTCGGCCTCTTCGGGCGCGTCCGTATCGGACGGCAGTGCCATCCGGCCGGGATCGTGACCGCCGGCGAATTTCACCAATGCAGCCACCCGCGAATCCACTGACGGATGTGTCGCGAACAGGTCGGCAAAACCCTCGCGGGGATTGTCGATGCACATCTCCATCACGGCCGATGTCGCGCCGGGCAGTTCGCCGCGATTCTCGATCTTGCGGAGCGCCGAGATCATGGCGTCGGGATTCTTGGTCAGCTCCACCGAGCCCGCATCGGCCAGTAGTTCGCGCGAGCGCGACAGCGCGAAGCGCACCACCAGCGACAGCGCCCAGGCCAGCGCGATCAGCGCCACGGCAATGATGATCACAATGACCGCGCCGCCGCCGGAGCCCTTGCTGTTGCTGTCAGACGAGGAAGACGATCGCGACGAACGGCTGCTGCCGAAGTTGAAGCCGGAATTGATGAATATCCGGAAGAACAGTTCGGCGGCAAAGCCGACCACGCCGGCGATGATGACGGCGACCACCATCAACTGTACGTCGCCGTTGCGGATATGCGTCAGCTCGTGGCCGAGCACCGCTTCCATCTCGTCATCGGTGAGCGCGCGCAGGAGGCCCGTCGTGACCGTGACAGAATATTGCCTGGGGTTCAGTCCGGTGGCGAAGGCGTTCAGCGCATCAGAGTCCATCACCTTCAGCTTCGGCATCGGAATGCCGCGCGAGATGCACAGGTTCTCAAGGAGATTATAGAGTCGCGGCTGCTCCTGCCGCGTCACGCTTTCGCTGCCGGTGATGCTGTCGATCATCTTTTGATGACCGAAATAGGCGATAACGATCCACAACACTGCGCCGATAGTGGCGAAGGGAAGCGCGTTGATCAGGTCGCGTGTTGCAGCATTGATGTAATAGGCGACTGAGCCGTTGCTGTTGACCACCACCTCGCCGATCAGGGCGCCGGCGAACACCATGACGTAGATCAGCAGGAACAGCCCTGCGAGCAGCAGCATCGAACGCGTCTTGTTCGAGGCAATATGCGTATAGAGACCATAGGCGGTCATGATGCAGTCCTAGGATTCACTATCAGCCGTCATTGCGAGGAGCTCTTGCGACGAAGCAATCCAGTCTTCGCTTGTGGCTTTCTGGATTGCTTCGCTGCGCTCGCAATGACGGGGAGGGGCATGTGTTCTGGGTCTGAGGATCAGAACTTGACCTGCGGCACGGCTTCGACCTCCTTGCGGGTCTCGCCGAGATCGAAGAACTCCTTCGAATGGAAGCCGAAGGTACTGGCGAACAGAGCCGCGGGCATCTGCTGGATGCCGGTGTTGTATTCGGACACGGCATTGTTGAAGAACCGGCGCGAGGCGGCGATCTTGTTCTCGATATCCGAGAGTTCGCTCTGCAGCTGCTGGAAGTTCGCATTGGCCTTGAGGTCCGGATAGGCCTCGCTGAGTGCAATCAGCCGGCCGAGCGCGCCGGAGAGCTGGTTTTCCGCAGCGCCGACCTGTGCCGGGCCCTGTGCATTCATCGCCGAATTGCGCGCCTTGATGACGTCGTCCAGCGTGCCGCGCTCATGCGCCGCATAGCCCTTCACGGTCTCGATCAGGTTCGGGATCAGGTCGTGGCGCTGCTTGAGCTGC
The DNA here is from genome assembly GCF_032401055.1 of Tardiphaga sp. 709. Taxonomy (NCBI): domain Bacteria; kingdom Pseudomonadati; phylum Pseudomonadota; class Alphaproteobacteria; order Hyphomicrobiales; family Nitrobacteraceae; genus Tardiphaga; species Tardiphaga sp. 709. The sequence continues at coordinate 4,569,780 of NZ_CP135529.1, forward strand.
ACGTCGATATCGGCAAAGGACTGGTTGACCCGCTGGCTCAGCGCGACCAGCCGGTTGTAGGCAGCAAATACCAGGAAGACGAGGACAACGATGACGCCAAGAACGATCCAGCCGGTCGACATGTAAGAACCCCCAAAAGAAACCATCAAACCCAAAGCCTAGCCGATCATGCGGCCACAGAGCAGGGGCCGCAGGCATGTCGCGGCACGGATTGGTCGCGGCTGGCGTGGAATACGTTCAAAGACGCTCCTCCATCGCGCCCTGTCATTTGTGCCCCTCTGCTACAACTCTGAAAGGAGATATTGGCGGTCTGCACCGTTGCGATGTTGCACCAGTCGATAGGAGACATCAGCAGATCGCCTGCGGGTTAGCGCCTGTGCGTTATTCGTCATCCAGCCGTCATCCCCAAAACCTAATGAACCCCTAACTTTTGAGGCTGGGGACTTCTGATGTTGGAATGGCGTAACGGCGCGAGCCGGCTTGCGATGGGCGTGGTTGTGGCGGCGCTGGTCGCGCCGATGGCGGCGGAGGCGGCATCCTTCGACGTCCCGGCCGGGACCACCGACACCACGGCCAAGACAGTGGCCGGCACCGACACCGGCACGGTGGCCGCCGGTGGCACGCTGCGCTCCACCAGCGGCACGGTGCCGATCACCTGGAACGGTGCCTCCACCGGCGTGGTCATCACCAATTCCGGCACCATCGAGAACACCGGCAGCGGCCGGGTCATCGACGCCACCGGCGGGGCGCCCACCTTTGGGCCACGCACCTTCACCTTCCTCAACAATGTGGGCGCCATAGTGCGCTCGGCGCAGAACGACGTGTTCCGCTTCAATCTGGCGCTGACGTCGGGCAATATCGTGATCGACAATGCCGGCCTGATCCAGGCCGGCGGCACCGGCTTCACCGGACTTGGCCAAGCTATCGACGTGCGCGGCATGACCGGCGCTGCGAGCATGACCATCTTCAACCGCGCCACCGGTGTTATCGAGGCGCTCACCGACGACGCGATTCGCACCGGGCAGACCACCGTCGTCGAGAACTACGGTATCATCCGCAGCTTCGGGACCAACACTTCCAGCGGCTCTGCCGACGGCATCGATGCGGGCGGCAATACCGGGGCTGTCATCAACAACCGGGCCGGCGGCCTGATCTCTGGCGCGCGGCATGGCATCACCGCCGATACGGACATCACCGTGAACAATTACGGGACGATCACCGGTCGCAATGGCTCGGGTGTTGGCACTGATGGCACTGGTAAGGTGACCAACTACGGTCGCATCACTGGCACATACGCCGGCGCTGGAAACATCTTCACGAATGCCGGCGTTGCATCGATCGATGGGGATGGCGACGGCGTCGATATCGATTTCAAGGCAACCATCACCAATTACGGTATTATTGAAGGTACCGGCGCAGGCGGCTTCGATAGCGGAGGTCGTGCCAACAACAGTGAAGGCATCTCGATCGGTGGCGGCACGATCGACAATTTTGGGATGATCAGCGGCGCGTCTTACGGCATCGTCGTCAACAACGACTCCAATGCGGATAACAGCCGCAGCGGCGTTGCGGACACCACGATCACCAATTATGCAGGCGCTACCATTATCGGCCAGAACGGCTTTGCCATTCGGCTCGAGAACAAGAGCACGGCGACGCCGGCAATTAACAACGACACCATCGTCAATTACGGCACCATCATCGGAAACGGCGCCATCCCGGATCCAAACGGCATTGTTCTATTGCAGAACGGCAGTGTTGATCCCGCCAATGGCACGTTGAACGGTGTGACCTATGCAGCGGGCTCGGCCCGCTTCATTCGCGGTGATGGCTCCGCCATCCAGATGGGCGAAGGCGATGACAGGCTGACCAATTACGGCACCATCATCGGCAACAACGGCAGGGCCGTGAACATGGAAGGCGGCAACGACACCGTCAACGTCATGAAGGGCTCGCGCATCGTCGGTTTGGTGGATGGCGGCGTTGGTACGGATACGCTGAACTACAACAAGGCGGGCCTCACCGACGCCAAGCGCGCTGCGCTGCAGGCCGGTCAGACCGTGAATATCGGCGGTACGCTCTATACCTCGTTCGAGGTGATCACCGGAGCGTCGTCTTCGTTCGCGTCCTTTGCCAGTGCGGGCTCGCTGGGCGTCGCCTCGCTGCTCGATAATCTGCCGGCCACCGCCACCAGCAGTGCGGTGGTCAATCTGCTCGACAGCGTTGCCAGCTCAGCCGATGTCGGCGCGGCGCTGGCGCAGCTCACGCCCGCGGCCTATCAGGGCCTCGGCCGCATGACCATGAATGATGCGTTCCAGACGACCTCGCTGGTCGGCCAACACCTGACGCAGAACCGCCTCGGTGGCCTCGGCACCGACATGTCCGGTGTGGGCAATGCGCTGGCGATGTTCGACGGCGGCATGTTCGACAAGAATTTCAGTGCCGATCGTGCGCTGGCCGCGGTGACGGGATTCCCTGGCAGCGCCAGTTCAGCGCTGGCCGATGCGGGCTGGGGCAGTAGTGCCGCCGATGCGATGGCCTATGCGCCGGTGACCAAGGCGTTGCCGGGTCTGCGTCCGGTCGCCGTCGCTGCCGAACAGGGCCTTTTCATCACGTCGGGCGCCAGCTTCGCCCGTGAAGGCGCACGAACTGACGCACCGGGCTTCAAGTCCAACACGGTCAACGTGCTCGCCGGCTACGACCGGCGCATCACCGACAGCCTCGTCGCCGGCGTGTTTGGCGGCTACGCGCTGACCCGCGGCGATATCGATAATGTCGGCAGCCACACCAAGATCTCGACCGGCACCATCGGCGGCTATGGCACCTATCAGGCGCCAGGCTGGTTCGCGACCGCCATGGGTCTCTATGGCTTCAGCGACTACGACACCACGCGCGTGGCGGTCGGCACGACGAACACCGCGGCGTTCAGCGGCGATCACTATGCGATCCGCGGCACGGTGGGCACCGATCTGCGCGTCAGCGGCTGGGTCGTCACCCCGGAGATCGGCCTGCAATATACGCGCGTGATGACCGATGGCTTTGCCGAGCGCGGTGGCGCTGCGGCACTGGTGGTCGGCTCGGACAGTTCGGAATCGCTGCGCTCCAGCGTCGGCGCGCGCTTCGCCTATGACTATGCGCTGAATGGCGGCGTGCTGACGCCGGAATTGCGGCTGGCCTGGCTGCATGAATTCAGCGACGGCGTGCGCGGCATCAATGCGAGCTTCGCCGATACGACACTGCCCGGTTCGTTCATCACCGCGACGGGCAGCGCGCTGCGTGATCGCGGCGTGATCGGCGCCGGTCTGTCCGGTAAGCTTGCGCCGCTCACGGTGCTGTCGGTGAACTATGATGCGATCGTCGGCAGCAACGATGCCGTCGCGCATCAGGTGATGGGACGCATCCGGCATTCGTTCTGAGAGCGGTCTATCCGCAGGAAAAACGAGATTCGCAAATACTGAATGTAGGTGAGGGCGGTGCCATGCCCCTCACCCGACATCCGCGCTATGCGCGCATGTCGACCTCTCCCCGCGCAGAGCGGGGAGAGGTAAGCACGGCGCCACCTTCCTTGACCTCGCCCCGCTCTGTGCGGGGAGAGGTCGACCGGCGAAGCCGGTCGGGTGAGGGGCCTTGCAGTGAGCTAGCCGCAATCTCGCGACTAGCGGGTCGTTCCAGCGCAGAAGCCGCTTACGGCTTCGCCATATGCCACGCACCGTTCAGGAAGCCGTCGCCATTGGTGTCGCCGGCGGCGGTGTCCTTCTTGAAAGTGTAGAGCGGCTTGCCTTTATAGGCCCACATCTTCTTGCCGTCGTCGCGCACGACGATGGTCATGTCGGCACTCGGCTTGGCATCGTCCACCGCGAACAGCGGCGGCCAATTTTCGGCACACGGGCCGTTGCACATCGACTTTCCGCCGGCGTCCTTGTCGAATGTGTAGAGCGTCATGCCCTTGGCATCGACGAAGGTCTTGCCCTTGGCGGTGTCGGCGGTCTTCAGCATCTGCGCCGATGCGGCGCTTGAAGCGAATACGAGAGTCAGAGCCGCGAGGGCGGCGAATGATCTGGTCATTGCAGCGTTACTCCTGATGATTGGCGACGCAGTCGCGTCAGGAGAACAAACGCTCGCAGGTTCGAATTATTCCCGACTCCCTCCACGTCATTGCGAGGTCAGGGAAAGCTTTCAGCTTTCCCCTTAGCGCAGCGACGAAGCAATCCAGTAAGCACAAGCGAGGCAGGACTGGATTGCTTCGCTGCGCTCGCAATGACGATCGATGGGTCAGGTAACCGCATCGCCCCAGTCGAGCTTGCGGAACTTTGCATACTTCGCCTTGTCGCGGCGCGGTGCGCTTGCGGCGATAACGCCTTCAGTCGTGCAGAGTTTTGCCGTGATTTCGATCTTTGTCGTTACCGGTTGCGCGAGCACGCGCGAAGGCCGCTGCGCGACAGGCGCACGCGATAGCGCGACGTAGATAAATTTTTCGTCCTCATAGGGAAGTTCTGCAGACTTGAGTTGTTTATGCACACGGGAGCGCTGCAGCCGCTGGCTGAAGTGGCACCAGTCCGGTTTTACCAGCGGACATGCATCGTCATGCGGGCAGGGCGCGATCACATGCGCACCTGCATCGATGAGCTGCGTACGCGCGTCGAGAATGCGCTGATAGCCCGCCGGCGTGCCCGGCTCGACGATAACAAGCGTATCGTTGGTCTTTGCCCACATCGCCACGACGAGTTTTGTCCGCGCGGCATCGTTGAGCTCGTTGATGACGTAGCTCGCGATCACAAGATCGGCGGATGGCGCATCCGCAATCTTCGCGGCTGCGTCGCCGAGCTCGTAACGCATCGCGGGGATGCGGTGGCTATCCTGCGCAAGGTTGAGCGCTAGCGAACGCAGCGCGGTATTGGCATCGAGCAGTGTGAACGAAGCGAGCGATGGAAATGCTTCAGCGCAGGCCCATGTTGCGGTGCCCGGCCCGGCGCCGCAATCGAGCAGCGAGGCTGGCGCGAAATCCGGCCGGATTTCCTGCAGCGCATTGAGGCTGGCGATCACGGCGGCATAGGTCGCCGGCATCCGCGCCAGCGCATAGGCCAGCGCGTCGGTCTCGTTGCGGATCGTCGTCGAGCCGCCGCCCGAGCGATAGGTCTTCGAAATGGCGTCGGAGCGCGTAGCCGCGTCGCTGCGCGAGAAGCCGTGCAGGCGGGCGTTGAGGGCTGCGGTGAGTTCGGCGGGGAGATCGGGGGCGGTCATGCCGGACGCGCTTGCTTTCTTCCCCTCTCCCCTTGCGGGCGAGGGTGCCTTCGCGAAGCGAAGGCGGGAGAGGGGACAGGCTCTCAGGTCGCTGCAACCCCTCTCCCGTCTCAATCTCGCTTCGCTCGATTGATCCACCCTCTCCCGCAAGGGGAGAGGGGAAGAGAAGAAACTTACGCCACTTCCTGATCGAGGATCTTCACCGCGTTTTCGAGATCCACCGACACCAGCTGCGACACGCCGCGTTCCGCCATCGTCACGCCGTACAGGCGGTGCATGCGCGCCATGGTGATCGGGTTATGCGTGATGGTGATGAAGCGCGTTTCGGTCGAGGCGCACATTTCATGCAGCAGGCTGCAGAAGCGCTCCACGTTGTGGTCGTCGAGCGGCGCGTCGACTTCGTCCAGCACGCAGATCGGCGACGGGTTGGTCAAGAACACCGCGAAGATCAGCGCCAGCGCGGTCAGGGCCTGTTCACCACCGGACAGCAGCGACAGGGTCTGCGGCTTCTTGCCGGGCGGCTTGGCGACGATTTCGAGACCTGCTTCCAAGGGATCGTCGCTCTCGATCAGCTTCAGCTCGGCTTCGCCGCCGCCGAACAGTTCGACGAACATGCGCTTGAAGTGGCCGTTGACGATGTCGAACGAGGTCATCAGCCGTTCGCGGGCTTCCTTGTTCAGGCTCTGGATGCCGGTGCGCAGCTTCTTGATGGCTTCGACGAGATCGTCGCGCTCGGTGGCCAGACCATTGTGCGTGCCTTCGACTTCGTTGAGCTCTTCCTCGGCGCGCAGGTTGACGGCGCCGAGACGCTCGCGGTCGCGACGCAGCTTCTCCAGGTCGGCTTCGATATCGGCCAGCGGCGGGAGGGTATCGTCCTGACGGACTTCGGCGAGGGCCGCGACGCCTTCCGGCTCGACTTCGAGCATGTCGCGGATTTCGCGCTCGATGTCCTCCAGGCGGCGCTTGCCGCTTTCCATGCGCTCCTCGGTGCGGGCGCAGGCTTCGCGCGCGGCCGACAAAGCTTCCAGCGAGCCGCGGGCATCGCGGTCGGTCTCGCGCATGGCGTTCTCGGCCGAGGCGAGTGCGTTGGCGGCGAGCTGGCGCGCCTGTTCGGCGCTCTCGACTTCCGAGATCAGCGCGCGGCGCTTCTGCAGATAGAGCGCCGGGGCGTCTTCGAGTTCGGCGCGCTCACGAGTCACTTCGGCGACGCGCGCGGCAACCGTCTCGATCTGCGACGCGGCGGAGGTCTTGCGGTTCGCCCAGTCGGTGCGCTCGGCGATGATCGCCTGCAGGCGGCGGTCGGCGAGTTCAGCCTCGCGGGCCAGCGCCTGCGCTTCGGCGCGCACTTGCGCAGCGCCGCGGCGATGGCCTTCGATCTCGGCGCGCACGGTAGCGAGCTGGGCTTCGGCGTCGGAGCTCTCCGGCAGATATTCCAGCGCGGCATGCGCGCTCTCATGCGCAGCTTCCGCTTCCATGCGATCGTTGGAGAGGCGCGACTGCGCTTCGGTCAGGGTCGCGCGGCGCGCCGCATGGCGGTTGATCTCGCGTTCGGCATTGGCATGGCGCTCGCGGGCCTGGTCGACGTCGCGGCGGGCATTGCGCAGCGCGTCGCGCGATGCGCCTTCGGCCGAAGCCGCGGACTTCAGTGCCTGTTCGGCGCTTTCCAGCGCTTCGCGCTTGGCAATGGCGTCGATCTTGGCGTTTTCCAGATCGGCTTCGATATCGGTCAGGCGGGCGCGCTCGGCGAGACGGCGGGCGGCGCCGGTCGGCGCATGCGCACCGGCCACGAAACCGTCCCAGCGCCAGACGTCGCCTTCCAGCGACACCAGCCGCTGGCCGGTCTGTAGCTGCGACACCAGAGCTGCGCCCTGATCCTTGGAGACGACGCCGATCTGCTTGAGGCGACGCGCGAGTTCAGCCGGCGCATTCACATGCGACGCGAGCGACTCGACACCGGCTGGGAGTGCGGGATCGCCCGCGTGATCGCCGGCATTGGTCCAGCGCATCGGCGCGGAGGGATCGACCGGCGCGTCGAGATCGTCGCCGAGCACGGCGCCGAGCGCCTTTTCATAGCCCTTGGTGACGCTGACGCCGTCGATGATCGGCGGCCACAGGTTCTTGGTCTCGCCGTTGAGGATCTTCGAAATCGTGCGGGCTTCGGTCTCGAGCCGCTGCACCTTCCTGTCGGCGTCGTTCAGCGGCGCGCGCGAGGCTTCCAGCGTCTGCCGTGCCGCGACATGGGCGGCCTCGTTGTCGCTGACGGCCATTTCCGCCTGCAGCAGGATTTCCTGCGAGGTCTCCATCAGGGCTGCGAGTTCGTCCAGGTCGCCGAAGCCTGACGTCTGCGCCGTCAGCGCCTCGATCTCGGCCTCGACGCTGGCGATTTCCTGGCCCAGGCGCGCAAGGCGATCGGCCTGGCTGCGCACGTTGGACTGCAACTGGTTGCGCTTGGCGGTCATGTCCGCATGCGCGGTGGTGAGTTCGGTGAAGGTGCGCTCGGCGGCGGCCAGCACGGCCTCGGCCTCGGAGACGCGATCATCGACGCCGCCACGCAGCTCGACGCGCTGCATGATCTCTTCCTTGAGCATCGCGTCTTCTTCGTCGAGACGGAGCAGCGCGAATTCAGCGTCTTCCGACTGCTTCATCTCGCGCGCGACGTCGCTCTCGAACTGCGTCAGACGACGGTCGAGCTCGGCCGCGCGCTCCTTGGCGCGCTCTTCCTCGCGGTCGAGCATGTCGCGGGCATTGGTCAGGCGCTGCAGGCCGGCGGCAGCAGCGGCTTCGGCCTCGCGCAAAGCAGGCAGCTCGGACGCGCGGATCGCCTGGATGCGCGCGGCTTCGCCCTGCTCACGGGTGCGTTCGGCGAGATCGCGGACATACTGGTCGTGCAGGGTTGCGGCTTCGGCATTGTCCTGATGCGCCTGCAGCCAGCGCAGGTGGAACAGCATGGCCTCGGCCTTGCGCACCTTGCCGGCGACTTCGCGGTAGCGAATCGCCTGGCGGGCCTGCTTCTTCAACCCTTCCATCTGGCCCGAGAGCTGGCCGATCACGTCCTCGACGCGGGTGAGGTTGGTTTCGGCGGCCTTCAGGCGCAGCTCGGCCTCATGGCGGCGCGCATGCAGGCCGGCGACGCCGGCGGCGTCTTCCAGCACGCGGCGGCGCTGCTCGGGCTTCGCCTGGATGATTTCGCCGATCTTGCCCTGGTGGACGAGGGCGGGCGAACGCGCGCCGGTGGCGGCGTCGGCAAACAGGATCTGCACGTCGCGGGCGCGCACGTCGCGGCCGTTGATGCGGTATTGCGACCCGGCTTCGCGCTCGATGCGGCGGGAGATTTCCAGAATTTCGGCGTCATTGACCATGGCCGGCGCGGTGCGATCGGTATTGTCGATCGTCATCACCACTTCGGCGTGGTTGCGCGAGGCGCGGTTGCCGGAGCCGGCGAAGATCACCGCGTCCATATCGGCGGCGCGCAGCGACTTGTGCGAGGTTTCGCCCATCGCCCAGCGCAGCGCTTCCACCAGATTGGACTTGCCGCAGCCGTTCGGGCCGACAACGCCGGTCAGACCGGGCTCGATCATGAAGTCGGTCGGTTCGACGAACGACTTGAATCCGTGCAGGCGCAGGCGCGTGAGTTTCATGGATACGGTACTCTGGTTAGCCGACAGGCCACTTTATTCAAAAAGCCCCGAGAATCGCGAATCCCCCAGCACGAACAATAGCATAAATGCATCTGCCGCGCGGACGGAGACTCGCTGGTCGCGGCTCTCATTGGCCCGGACAATGGCGAGACGAGGGCAGCCGCGCAACCGCGGAACCCCGCTTTTCCCAAGGGTTTTGCGGGGGATAGGTGGGGGAGGGTGTGAAAAAGGGCTTGTTTTAAGGGAGTGCGCCAATAAGAGCGTTTAATGGATGGGTCAAACCGCTCCAAACCCACCTCATCGCAGGCGTAAGACTGCGGGTGAGCAATGTTGGTGGAGGACTGGGGGGGCATCACGAAGAATAGCGGAAAGGGAGGCCGCAAGCCTATTTAGCTTGGCTCTTGTTGCTTACCGGTTACGTCTCTAAACACAACTTTACATAGAATCGTTCGAGGCGCTCAGTCCTCATATTGAAAGGCCGCGTCTACGTTTTAGTGGACAGTAAGTACGATGACCGCGATAGATTTTTTAAAATTACTTCTCGAGCGATCCTTCTCCATCGGGGTATTCGCAATAGCTCTATTTTCAGTGGCTGCGCTCCTTGATTGGAAATTAAAGGACTCGCTGAAAGGTAAGTTTCTGAATTCTGTATATGGGAGACCGTCAAAGTCGTGGACGGGAGAGCTGCCAACTTATTATTCTGCTATTCACTCGCTGTTTGGTCTTGGCAGCTTTTCTAAGTTTTTGCCCCGGAGCATCATCGCAACTATTTTAATGCTGGCTTGCCTAAGTCTTCTTCAGGCAGTCGTGAATGAGTACGGCTTTGAAACAGATACAGCTCCTTTTTTCGGTAGAGTTCTCGCTCTAGACGGACGCGCTGCATTCATATTCGTCGGCATCGTAACGATCGATTTGATTTCCATATATCAAACGACAACATTTCTTCGCATTTCGAGAGGCTGTCAGAATGTCTGGGAGGTGATCTTCCTCAGCATTGCTGATGTTGCGATATCAATTCTTCTTTTTATCGTAATCTTTCCGGTCTTCGTCACTGGAGCTTTCTTCATTAATGTTCCGAAGTCCAAGTCATTCCCAATTCTTTTATCTTCGACTCTTACAAAGCAGAGCTCAGATTTATCATCCCTCCGATCTTTCCTTATTTTTGATCCGCGGTCTAAAGAAGATCTGTCGGCGGAAACACTTGCAAGTCTTTTGGAGCGTAAATGGCATTTTCGTAACTACGAGATTTCCACCTTTAAGGGGCCTTTGAGCGCAAAACTGCAGGACGTAGTGAAAGGGGCCACTTCGGTTGGAAATATACTTGTTCAGACAAAGGGCATTATCACAGATGAGAAGGTCTTTGAGGTTATCATTCAGACCTTGAAGGCGAGGCCGTACACCAAATCAGTGAACACGATTGAATCTGTGCAAAATTTCTACAGCGCTTATGCATATGTACAGTTGACCGTGGATAACAGGATCACGCCAAACTTTTTCTGGCGCACTTACGGCGGTCTGATCAGGCAAATAAACTTCTTAGATTCCGATTTACTCGAAGTCTTGACGCTAAACTCACCAGCCCTCTCTGGTAACGATGCGGCATTTCAATACAATTTGCGTTCAATGAATTCAAAAATTCTTCGCGAGGATAAGGAGCAATACATATACTGTGACGGCAAATACAGTGTGGCGCCCAGAACGCTTGCTTTCGATCCAGACAGGGCTCTCGATCGATGCGATGAAGCCGTGGCCATCGATCCTGTAACGTTCGTTAACATTAGAAGCTTGAGTCTTTACGAGGATGCGCCAAGCGCAATTCCGATTTCGCCACTCGCATTATCGTCTCTTACGGCAACGATAATGATTTACTATCTCTTGGTATCTAAACTGGTTTTTCGAATTGTGCGCCCGTTCTTTAAGTCCAACCTAAAAGATGGTGAGGCGTTTCTCAGGAGGCACCTGCTCACCATCTCGCTTGTATTCTTGATTGCCCTGGCAAGTCCGCCTTTAGCTATTCTGATGCATCTCTTGCAATAATGGTCGCGGAAGCATGAGTGACGAAAATGCTCATGCTCTTGGCGTAGGTCGTTATTTGCTAAGGTGCGTTCAAGTCGGTCGTATATGACCATGTCGGACACAGGGGTCTCGGTTGGGATACCGATCCTGCCCTCGGACTGTCTATTCTTCTAAAGTGGCTTTGCTTTAACTCACACGTCCCGCGCATACCCATTCGGGCGGCGCTGCTGCGGTGCGCCGAGTACGGCGATGCAGAGGCCGAGAAATGCCAGGCCGATGATCTCGCAGATGAAATTTTCAAACATGATACGCCCCTCACGCTAATGGGACGAGAATGCGGAGATGGCGCTTAAACGTTCCTTAACGCGCGTTTACACCTGGAATCAGGGTTAATCCGGGGGCGCGTCATCCGTTAAGATCCGGCGGGCGCGTGGCGCGGCTGTCGCTGGCGGCTATCGTCGGACTGCTGTCGCAGGTCTGCTATCGCAGGGTGTCAGCGGGCGTGAGTCTGTGCGCTGCGCGGCATCGGGATTTTGGCCTTCAGCGCGGCTTCGCCTTCGGGCGTGATGCAATAACGCACCAGCGAGCCGGCCTGGAGCGCGATCCAAGTCTTTTCGACCATCTTGGACAGGGTCTTCGGCCCGGCAGGCATCAAATGCGGCGCAAGCAGGCCCGGCGTATCGCGCAATTTCTGAAGCGCGGTGCGCTCGACATAATGCGGCAGGTGGCTGGCGCGTGTCGACATGGGGCAAGGCTCATCGAGTTGGACGAGGGGAACTGAACTATCCTTTTGGGTGAACTACGTGAACGCATGAGCGCGGCTTCAGTTGCATCCGGCATCGAAAAAATGCCCGGCGGGCACTTGACAGTTTTCCTATAAGATTATAATCAAATCCTGTCCGGTTCGCGAGGGGCGCTTCATGAGGCGTCTTGAGGTGGAACAGGGATGCGGCGCCTGCGGGCGTGGGGTGACGTACCCCGCGCACTCGGGAGGCCTTGGGTCACCGTCCGGCCCCACTACGGGGGTCTGCCACTCATGCTGGCTGGACGTGGCATTGGTGAACGGCGGGAAACCGTCGGGATCAGCGGAGTGCGGAGCTCTGCGCCTTTGCCCGGAAGAACGGTCCCGGGGACAGAAATCGCCGCGGTGGCGCGCCGTGAGGCGTTGCGCGGTTGCAGCTTGCCGGCGTTCCGGTGGAGCGGATCGCGATAAAAACCACCCTTTGCGCCTCACGGCGCGTCGCCACCCCTCATATTTTCGAGGGGCACTGCTCACACCTCGGACGCGCAAGCGCCGCGAGATTGCGAGCGCGTGGCTGTTTGAAGCGAAGAATCAGGGAACACGATGGCGCGGCAGCGCGCTAATGCGATGCGCTGGCCGAGAACGCATTGACGATGACCACGCCGGTCAGGATGAAGCCGATGCCGATAATGGCGGCGAGATCGAGCGCCTGCCGGAACGCGAAATAGCTCACCGCCGAAATCAGCACGATGCCGAGCCCGCTCCAGATCGCATAGGCGATCCCGACTGGCATCACCTTCAGCGCGTGCGACAGGAAATAGAGCGACAGGATGTAGCAGACGGCCATGCCGAACGTCGGCCAGAGCTTCGTGAACTGCTGCGACTGCGCCAGCAGCGCCGTGCCGACGGTCTCCAGCACGATGGCGCAGCCGAGGGCGGCGTAGTTGAGGAAGGTCGGGGTCATGAAAGGGCTCGGGCGTTCAGGAATCCCTCCCCGCGTAAAGGCGAGGAGGGACAAGAAGACCTCAGCTCTTCAGCAGCGGGGTGATCTTCTTGGAGAATTCCTCGAACGATTGCTCGCCCTTCAGCATCTCGCCATTGATGAAGAAGGTCGGGGTCGAGTTCACCTTCAGCACTTCATTGGCGTATTTCTGGTCGGCGGCGATCTTGTCGAGCAGCGCCTGGTCCTTCAGACATTCTTCCACGGCCTGCTGGCTGAGGCCGGCCTGCTTGCCGATGCGGGTCAGGGTCGCGGCGGTGTCCTTCATCACCCAGTCGTTCTGCTGCTTGAACAGCATGTCGATGACGGCGAAGTACTTGCCCGAGTCCTCCTTGGCGATGCAGCGCGCCAGCATCGAGCCGGCGGCGGCCTTGATGTCGAGCGGGAATTCGCGAAACACGAAGCGGATCTTGTTGGTGTCGATGAAGGCTTCCTTGATCTTCGGGAACACCTGCTCGGTGAAGGCCGCGCAATGCGGGCAGGTCATCGAGGCATATTCGGTGACGGTGACGGCGGCATCCTTCGGGCCGAGCGCCATGTCGGGCAGCGACACCGGCTTGGCGACGTCGACGGCGTTCTGCGCGAAAGCCTCGGAGATCAGCTGCAGCGGCGACAGGCCGATGGCTGCTGCGGCGCCGGTGAGGGCAAGGGCGGCGGTGAAGTCACGGCGCGTGATGATCAAAGGAATGCTCCAAAGCGGCGGCGGACGCCGGGAAAAGGTTCGCTTCGCTAACTTGAAACCACAAATGTGGCAAGCACGCGCCGGTTCCGGGCGAGCTGGAAAGCCTCAACTTCGCTTGATCGAGGCGCCGAGCCGCGCCAGTGCCTCGCGCAAGGCGTCGTCCTCGACCTCGGGCAGCGTTTCCGCAACCTGGGCGATGGCCTTGGCATCCGGCGGCTTCACGGTGCGGCGAGGCTGCGGCCGCGACAGCGGCGCCTGGCGCAGCGCGATCTTGCCGACCGCATTCCAGCCGAAAAAGCGATTCACCCGCTGCAGGATCGCATCCGACGAATGCTGGATCTCCAGCGCCATCGGGCCCTCGACGCGCAGGATGAGTGTCGCCGGCTCCTGCGGCTGGCCTTCCACAGGCCGCGGCCACTGGATCCTCAGCGGCTCCGAGAAGTTCGCCACCTGCTGGCCCGCGATCTCGGCCCAGCGTGTCACCAGCTCGCGCGAGGCAAAGCCCTGTTTGGCATAGGCATCGGCAAACACCCCGCCGAGCAGGACGGAGAGCGGTTTCGCCGAGATATAGCCGGGCTTGTTCATGGTCGGGCGTTTTGGATACATGGTCAGCATGAGTCTATCAGCCGCCGCCACCCGACGAAAGAAACCTTCCGCACGGGATAGCGGGGAAAGCGCCGCCGCCAAGCGCCCGGCCCAATTGCTTGCCTGGTATGACAAGCATCGCCGGAGATTGCCGTGGCGGCCGTTGCCGGGCGAGGGCATCGATCCCTATCGGGTCTGGCTGTCCGAAATCATGCTGCAGCAGACCACCGTGCAAGCTGTCGGGCCGTATTTCGCCAAGTTCCTGGCGCGCTGGCCCACTGTCAGCGATCTCGGCAGCGCCTCGCAGGACGATGTGCTGCGGATGTGGGCCGGACTTGGCTATTACTCCCGCGCGCGCAATCTCCACGCCTGCGCCGTCACCGTGCTGCGCGATCACGGCGGCGTCTTCCCGGATACCGAGGACGGTCTGCGCGCGCTGCCCGGCATCGGGCCCTATACGGCATCGGCCATCGCCGCGATCGCCTTCGGCCGCCAATGCATGCCGGTGGACGGCAATATCGAGCGCGTGACCTCGCGTCTCTATGCGGTGGAAGAGCCGCTGCCGAAATCCAAGCCGGTGATCGTGGGGCTCGCCGCCACGCTGCTCGGTCCCTCGCGTGCCGGCGATAGCGCCCAGGCGCTGATGGATCTCGGCTCCACCATCTGCACGCCCAAAAAACCCGCCTGTGCGCTGTGCCCGATCAATGACGATTGCGCAGCAAAGACCCGCGGTGATCAGGAGACGTTTCCGCGCAAACTGCCGAAGAAGGCCGGCACGCTGCGCCGCGGCGCGGCGTTCGTGGTCACGCGCGGCAACGAACTGCTGGTGCGCACGCGGCCGGAAAAGGGCTTGCTCGGCAATATGACCGAAGTGCCGTCATCGGAGTGGCTGGCCGGTCACGACGACAAGGACGCGTTGAAGCAAGCGCCCAGCTTAAAAAATCTGACGGCGTGGCATCGCAAAACGGGCGCGGTCACCCATATCTTCACGCACTTCCCGCTGGAGCTCACCGTCTATACGGCGCATGTGCCGCCCCGCACCCGCCCCCCGAGGGGATGCGCTGGGTCCCGATCGCAATATTGGACGACGAAGCGCTGCCGAACGTCATGCGCAAGGTCATCGCGCATGGGCTGGATTGATCATGCTGCGCGAATGCTGCGATCTTCGCTCGCCGGCATGAAGAAGCAGCGATTGCGGCCCGTATTCTTCGCGACATAAAGGCCCTGGTCGGCGCGTTCGATCATGTCCTGCACATCGCGGTCGCTGTCGGCGATCAGTGCAATGCCGATCGAGACTGTTGCTGAAATGCGCGTCTCGCCTTCGCCGATGATCGCAAGTTCGATGGCATTGCGGATGCGATTGGCGAGCGCCTGTGCGGTCAGTTCGTCAGCCTCACGCAGCAGCACCACGAATTCCTCACCGCCGAAACGCGCGGCGCGGTCGGTACTCTTGATATTGCTGGAGATGATTTCGGCAATGCGCTTGATGGCGACGTCGCCCACGTGATGGCCGTGATTGTCGTTGATTTTCTTGAAGTGGTCGATGTCGATCATCAGCGTCGCGATGTTGCGCTTGTAGCGATGCGCGAATTCCATCGCGTCGTCGGCCGCTGCGAGGAACGCGCGGCGGTTCATCAGGTCGGTCAGGTAGTCGGTGTCGGCAAGCCGGCGCAGCTTGGTGAGGTCATCCTTGAACTGCATGGCGTTTTCGGTGGCGCGCAGCTCGGCTTCCTTGGTGCGCTCCTCGGCAAACCCGATACGGCGCAGCAGCGAGCGCAACGCGCGCGTAAGCTGGACGACTTCGAGCGAGCCGTTCTGTCGCGGCAGCATCGTCGGGCCCGATGCGCGGCCAATGCGGTCAGCTTCCAGCGTGATGGCGTGGATCGGGCGTGCAATCTGCCGCGCGATGAAGAACGCCAGGATGACGCCGACGAGGCCGGCAATCGCGCCGATGACGAGAATGGTCTTGGCCGAGTGCACGGCGGCGGCAAGCGCAACGTCGCTCGGCTGGCTCGCGGTGACGATCCAGTTCAGGCCTTGATAGTCACGATGGCCGCGGCTGACATAATAGGCCGTGAGAAGGTTCTGGTCGGCCGGCTTTTCGGTGAAGGCGCCGGTGCGCGTGCGCAGAATGTCGCCGAGGCGATCGCCCGAGTATTTCGTGGTGGTCGTGCCGGGGCCAACAAGAACCGCTCCGGCGCGCGACAAGACCGATAACGTCGTATCGGTGCCGCCATCATTGGCCTCCGCGCTGGCGATCAGGTTGCGCGCCCATTGCCAATCGAGATGCGCGCCAAGCACGCCGAGCAGGTTACCGTCGGTGTCGCGTACGGGAAGAGCGATATCGACGAAACGATGCGGCTCGCCATCGGCACGCTTGGCCAATAGCGACGATAGTAGCGCAGCCTCATGCACGTCGCCGACGATGGGGTCGTGAAGGCCGGTTCTGAACCATGGACGCTGTGCGACGGATGCTCCTTCCAGCATACCGCCTGTCGATGCGACGACGGTGCCGTCAGGCTTCGCGAAGCCGATCCAGGCGAAATCGGTGAACGAGCTCTGCAACTGTTCGAGCGCCTTGCGCAGCGAGGCGTGATCGCCCTGCCAGAGTGGGCGCATCGGTTCGAGCTTCGAGAACAGATGAACTTCCTGCTGGCGCAGCGCCATGTAACGATCGAGACGTTCGGCCGTGGTCGACGCGACACTCGCGAGGCGCGTGTTTACCAGCTCAGCGGTGTTGCGATAGCTGACGAAGGCTGCACCGGTTGCAAGCGCGCCGACAAGCGCGATGACCATCGCCGCAACAGCAGCGGTAATCTGCGCGCGAACCGAAAGACGGTCCTTGAACGCCTGCAGTCGGTCGGCCAGCTTCTGGAACAGGTTGCGCATCAAAAGGCTCTGAATTTCTCCGGCCTTCTTGCCACGCTGCGCTTGCCAATCCCTAACGGTAGCAATCTCCGTTAGGTTCATGTTGAATCACGGGTGAATCCACAGGGTTGAATGCCCGTTAACGCGCGGGTTCCATCAGCCTGCGCTTGAGAGTTGCGATGGCTCCGGTATCGACACAATCGGCGGTTTCGCATTGAGGCCTTCAACCTGAAATCCGGCGACGCGCTTGTAGTTGGCGGCGATGTCTTCGAGTTCCTGCTGCGACAGCACGTCGGTCACGACATTGAAGCCCCCAGGCGCGCGCTCCTCGACGATCTGCATGACCTGTTCCGGTCCGTTGCGGCGGTTCAGCATCACGAGGTCGGTGGTCGCGGGACGTCGTTCAGCCTCATAGGCTTCGAGCGCGGCTGGTACTTCACCTTTGGCGAGAATTTCACGCGTCAGTACGCGGGCGTCGAGAATGGCCTGCGACGCGCCGTTGGAGCCGATCGGATACATCGGATGCGCAGCGTCGCCCATCAGCGTCACGCGGCCGAAGGTCCAGCGATCGACCGGATCGCGATCGACCAGCGGATATTCATAGGCGTGCGGACAGTTGCTGATCAGGCCGGGCACGTCGAGCCAGTCGAAGCGCCAGTCCTTGAACCAGGGCAGGAATTCATCGAGCCGCGCGGCGCGGTTGTAGTCTTCGCGGCGCCACTCATAGGTTGGCGGCATGTGCCGTTCGGCCACCCAGTTGATGTCGTATTTGCCATCGGCATCGGGTGCCTGCGAGATCGGGTAGCAGACGAATTTCAGGATCTCATGGCCGGCCATGATCATGGTGCGGCCGGTCAGGAACGCATCGCTCTTGGTGATGCCGCGCCACAGAATGCGGCCATTCCAGAGCGGCGCGCCTTCCTGCGGATATAGCTTCTGCCGGATCGCCGAATGGATGCCATCGGCGGCGATCAACAGCGTGCCGTCATGGCTGCCGGCGGATTTGCCGGTGGCCTTGTCGATGAAGTCGGCGCGAATGCCGTCCGGCGTTTCCGTCCAGCCGGTCAAATGACGGCTGGTGAGGATGTTCTCCGCGCCGAGGCGTTCGATGGCGGTGTCGAGCAGGATCTGCTGCAGCCTGCCGCGGTGGATCGAGAACTGCGGCCATTTGTAGCCGGCCTCGATGCCGCGCGGTTCGCTCCAGATCGGCTTGCCGTGTTTGGAGAAGAAGGCGAGTTCGCGGGTGCGCACGCCGGACGCGTCGAGCTGGTCGTGCAGGCCGAGTTCGATCAGCTCGCGCACCGCATGCGGCAGCACATTGATGCCGACGCCGAGCGGCCTGAGCGCCGGCACGCTTTCAAACACGCGGCATGGCACGCCGATCTGGTGCAGGCTGAGCGCAAGCGTCAGTCCGCCAATTCCGCCGCCTGCAATGAGAACGGTCATTTTGTTGCCTCCCCCTCGATTTGATCGAGGTCATGGCACGGGAAAGGCAATCGCGGCAACTGGGACGATCGCGACGGAAAAATGCGTCCGGATCGTCCGCCGGCAGCGAATTCATGGTGGACGGAACCTTAACGCAAAATTCAGCCGCGTTCCCTAATACCGGTAGCACTTCTTTTTGGGTGAATCGGTCACCGACAGGTCAATGATGTCCAACCAGATTAAGCCGAGCGGCCGCGAGACTTTCTTTCCGGCTTCGGAGCTCATCGTATCCAAGACGGATCTCAAGGGTCGCATGACCTATGTAAATCGTCTGTTCTGCAAGATGGCCGGCTATACCGAAGCCGAGTTGCTCGGCCAGCCCCACAGTCTCATCCGTCATCCCGACATGCCGCGCAGTGTCTTCAAGCTGCTCTGGGACACGGTCGAGGAGCGCCGCGAGATTTTCGCCTTCGTGAAGAACATGGCGAGCAATGGCGATCATTACTGGGTCTTCGCCCATGTCACGCCGTCCTACGGCCTCGACGGCAAGGTCGCCGGCTATCATTCCAATCGCCGCGTGCCCGCGCCGGATCTTATCAAGAAGACCATCGCACCACTCTATGCCGAAGTCTTGGCCATCGAGAAACGGCACGTGAACGGCAAGGAATCCCTCGCCGCCGGCTACAAGGCCCTTACCGATTTCGTTGCATCCAAGAAGGTTAGCTATGACGAACTTATGTTTTCTCTCAAGAGCGCAGCTTAGCACGCTCGTCGTCATTGCCGGCTCTGTGCTTGCTCTGGTACTTCAGTTCTTCGGTCTTCTAGTCGCAGCCATGGTCTGCCAGGCCGTTGCGATCGCGGCGGCAATTGTCGCGCTTGTCCTGATGGGCAAGACGGCGCGCCTGATCGAAAAGGCGCGTATCGCTTGTCAGCGCATCGCGCAGGGAGATTTCGAGGCCCGTATCCTTGGAATCCCGGTGCGCGGCGTCACCGGCGAGTTGCTGCACAGCGTCAATGACATGATCGATGGTTGCGATGCCTTCGTGCGTGAATCCACCGCGGCGATGGCGGCGCTCAACGACAACAAATACTACCGGCGCATCCTGCCGGGCGGATTGCATGGCGGCCTGTTGCACGGCGCGAAGGCGATGAACGCGGCGACCGACAGTATCGCCGACCGCATCAAGAATTTCGAGCGCCAGACCAGCCAGCTCGAATCCACCGTGAGTGGCATCGTATCCGCACTCGACAGCGGCGCGGTCGAGATGAGCAGCACCGCAGGGAATCTGCGGACCGGTGCATCCTCGACATTGACCCGCGTCACATCGGTGGCGGCGGCATCCGAACAGGCGTCCGCCAACATGCAGTCGGTGGCTTCGGCCACCGCGCGGCTGTCATCCAGTGCCAGCGAAGTCGGCGCCGACGTCAATCGCTCGGCCGCAATTGCCGGCCGCGCCGTCGAACGCGTCGCCGATGCAGCCAGCAATGTGGACGTGCTTCGCGCCGTTGCGGTGCGCATCAGCGAGGTCGTGACTTCGATCAATGTGATTGCCAGCCAGACCAACCTGCTGGCGCTGAACGCAACGATCGAAGCGGCCCGTGCAGGCGATGCCGGTCGCGGCTTTGCCGTGGTGGCGCATGAAGTAAAGGCGCTGGCGACACAGACCGCCAACTTCACCGCCGAGATCGAAAAAGAAATCGGCCAGGTTCAGTCGGCCACCGACAAGGTCTCCTCATCGATCACGGAGATCGGCACCGTGATCGCGGAAGTGAACGAGATCACCGGTAAGGTCGCGAGTGCCTCGGAAGCGCAGTCCGCGGCAACAGCCGATATCGCGCGCAACATCGATGAGGCCTTCGCCGTGGTGCGCGAGATTTCAACCAACATTCAGTCGCTGGCAACGACCGCCAAGGACACCGAACAACTCGCCACATCGACCATGGTGGCATCCGGCGATCTGTCGTCGCAGTCGGGATTGCTGACCAAGGAAATCCGCGGCTATCTCGGCGAGGCCCGGCAGAATCTGGTACGCCAGGCCGCCGCGCGCTGATCGCGTCCGCTTATTTCGATTGGTCTGGAATTGGCGCCACTGCGGCGCCAATTTCTTTGGCGGTGAAGGTGTGCCTGTCAGGCGCTGATATCGGTGAAGAAACCGCTGGCGCTTCCACCATTCTCGGTCTTCTTGTTCACGGCTTCCTTGATCTTGTCGGCAATCTTCTGCTCGATCTCCCGCTGTTGTTCGGGCGACATGTTCTTCAGTTCTTCTTCCGTCACGCCGATGCTCGACAGCAGCGCGTCGCGCATTTTTTCCGCCGGCGTCTTTTTCGCGTAGTCGAGAAATTTCTCTTCCGGCGATTTTGCTGCCGTTGTTGCATTGCCGAGGCCGCTCTCGGCCTTGTCGGACGGCTGCAGCCTGTTCGGGAGCTTGAAGGACTGCATGGTGGAGATGATGGAGTTCGACATCTGAATTTCTCTTGCTGCGAGATATTTGCGACCCACTACGCAAAAATCAGGCCATCAGAAATATTCAGAAATCATAAGCGGTTAGGTATTTGGTGTTGCTGCACGGCGTTGCCTGTCGGCAAGCTTTGCCGGCAAATTTGACCGAGAAGCGCAGTATCAGCCCGTACGGCGCTTTGGCGGATCGAGCTCGCGGCCGGTTTCCAGCATGATCTTGCGGAGCCAGATCGAGCCGGAATCGAATTGCGCGCGTGTCGGCGTGAACACGAACTGCTCGTCGTTGCCGGGATCGAATGGCGGCGCAATTGTCGTGAGCGATAGCGGCTGAGCCAATGCGGCAATCAGGCGTCGCGGCACAAAGGCCACGAGATCGGTCCGTGCGGCGACATGCAGCGCCTCGATATAGCTCGGCACGACGAGGGCAATCCGTCGCTCGAGCTTCTTGCTGTGCAGCCAGTCGTCGATCAGATCTTCGCTCTGGCCTCGGAGCACCACGGCAACATGGCGAGCTTTGAGAAATCCCTCGGTGGTCTTCAGGCGCGCCGCCGCCGGATGGCCCTTGCGGACGGCGAGGGCGTCGGAATCGACATAGAGCAACTGACGATGGAAGCCGTTGAAAGCGTTACCGATGCTGATCACCATGTCGAGGCTGCGGGCGAATTCCGCCGTCATGATCGACGGGCCGCGCCATGGCACGACGTTGATCCGGACGCCCGGCGCGATGCTGTCGAGCTTCTTCATCAATGGTGGCATCAGCAGTTCGACGGCCAGATCCGGCATCATCAGCCGAAAGTGCCGGTCGCTCTGGCGGGCATCGAAGACATCCGGAATGAACAGTCCGCGCACCTGCTCCAGTGTCTGGGCAAGTGGACCGCGCAGGGCCTGCGCGCGCGGCGTCAGCTCCATGCGGGCGCCGACGCGGACGAGCAGGGGATCGCCGAGAACGTCACGCAGCCTGCGCAGCGCGTGGCTCGCCGCCGGTTGCGACAGGCCGATCCGCATCGCGGCTCGGCCGACATTGCCTTCCAGCAGCAATGCATCGAGCGCGACAAGCAGATTGAGATCGAGCGCGGCTAAATTCATGGGCCGAATATATATCATACAGACTATCGATTGGAAGAATGGGGACTGTCCAACCCATACTGCGTCATGGTTCAAGCGATGGAGCAGAACAATGAGCACGGCAGACAACAAGAAGCTTATTCAGCAGGTCTATAGCGATTCAGCCAACCGCAGCGGCTCCACCTTCGCCGATCATCTCGCCGATGATGCATGCTGGATCGTGGTCGGTCAGTATTCCTGGGGACGGACCTTCAAGGGGAAGGACGCGATCCTCAATGGCCTGATGGGACATTTCAGGTCGCTGTTCGATATTCGACCGCGCACGGTCGCGTCCAATTTCATTGCGGAAGGCAATCTGGTGGTGGTCGAGGCCAAGGGCGACAACGTTACCAAAACGGGTGATCGTTACGACAACGACTACTGCATGGTGTGGCGTGTCGAGAACGGCAAGATCACCATGATCAAGGAATATTGCGATACGGCACTGGTGGAACGGGTGCTGGGTCCTTTCCCCGAAGAGATGGTACGCGTGCCTGCCTGACACAAAAATGCCGGGCGCAGTGTTGCGCTCGGCATTCGTCGAATGGTTCGTGATCAGGCTGCGCTGGTGGCGAGATGCTTGAACATGGCGGCGCGGGCTTCGTCGTCCATCCCGGCCTTGAACTTGAATTGGTCCTTCAACGCGACAGCCTTCGCCGCGGCGGGGCGCGCCGAGATCTCATCATGCAGGCGCTTCACATTGGGGAATTGGGCGAAGCCTTCGTCACCGAGGATGAAGTTGGTCATCCGCACCCAGCCCCAAACATCCATGTCCACGATCGTGTAGCCGTCGCCGACCATATATTGCCGTCCCGCCATGCGGTCATTGAGCACGCCGAGATGGCGTTTGGCCTCGAACTGATAGCGGTTATGCGCGTAGTCGACCTTCTCGGGCGCGAAATGCTTGAAGTGCACGGCCTGGCCGAAAAACGGACCGACGCCGGTGGCGACGAACATCAGCCAGGACAGCATCTCGCCGCGATTGGCCGGGGTGTTGGCGGGCAGGAATTTGCCGGTCTTCTCGGCGAGGTAGAGCAGGATGGCGTTGCTGTCGAACACCTTGACGCCGTCGTCGTCGATCGCCGGCACCTTGCCGTTCGGATTGACCTTCAGGAAGTCCTGATTGAACTGCGCGCCCGTGCGGGTGTCGATGGCGATCGGCTCATAGGCCAGGCCGGCTTCTTCCAGAAACAGCGCGACCTTGGTCGGGTTTGGCGACCCATTGAAGTAAAACTTCAGCATTTCAAATCTCCCTGGATTTTGTACGTCAAAGCACGAGGCGAGGACCGCGGGCGCGGACCGTCGTCTCGTGCTTGGAATTCAAGGGGAGTGCAAGCGATGTTTTGACGAAGGCCGGGCGCATGCGTCCGGCGGGTGGCATGGGCGGGGACTTTAGACCGCGCCCATCTCGCTGCGGATTTCGGCGCGGAGTTCGTCGATCAGGCGCAGGCCCTTCTTGGTCTCGACGTGCCAGAACGTCCAGCCATTGCAGGATGCGGAGCCCTGGGCCATCGCGCCCATGCGATGGATCGAACCGACCTTGTCGCCGAACATGATGGCGCCGTCGGCGCGCACCAATGCACCATGGCGCTTCTTCAGATCGACCAGCTTGGTGCCGGGCGAGATCATGCCGCGCTCGACCAGTTCGGAGAACGCCACGCGCGGTGCGCTGCGGGCGGTCATGAACGGTGCCAGTGTTGCCTCGGGCAGCGGCTCGATCGCGGCGATGCGAGCTTCGGCAGCGGCGGCATAATCGCGGTCACGCTCGAAACCGATGTAGTTGCGGCCGAGGCGCTTGGCGACAGCGCCGGTGGTGCCGGTGCCGTTGAACGGATCGATGACGAGATCGCCGGGTTTCGACGATGACAGCAGCACGCGGGCCAGCAGGCCTTCCGGCTTCTGGGTCGGGTGAACCTTCTTGCCGTCGCTGCCCTTCAGGCGTTCGTCACCGGTGCAGAGTGGGATCAGCCAGTCGGAACGTGCCTGCACGTCTTCATTGGCGGCCTTGAGAGCTTCGTAATTGAACGTATAGCCCTTGGCGTTCTCATCGCGCGCGGCCCAGATCATGGTCTCATGCGCATTGGTGAAACGACGGCCGCGGAAATTCGGCATCGGGTTGGACTTGCGCCACACGATATCGTTGAGGACCCAGAAGCCGAGGTCCTGCATGATCGCGCCGACGCGGAAAATATTGTGATAGGAGCCGATCACCCACAGGGTCGCCGACGGCTTCATGATACGGCGTGCGGCCAGGAGCCACGCGCGCGTGAAGTCGTCATATGCGGCGAATGACGAGAACTTGTCCCAGTCATTATTCACCGCATCGACATGGGATTCATCGGGGCGCTTGAGATCGCCCTTCAGCTGCAGATTGTACGGCGGATCTGCGAACACCAGATCGACCGACCCTGCCGGGAGTTTTGACATCTCTGCGACGCAATCACCAATGACGATGCTGCTGCTCGGAGAGGTTTCGAAGTGAGAGCGGGGCGCCCTTGCAGACGCCCCGCGACGCGAAACAACCATGACTCAATTACTCTGACTCAGGCGACGCTGTCGGCGACGCGGGACTAAACAACCGACAGGCAGACATTGACCGGGCAAAGTAAAAATCGACTTAATTGGTAACGAGTTCGAACTAGGCAAGTTTTGCCGGGCAGGTTAATGCTTAATGGAATGGAAATTTTGCGCTGCAATTGCGTTATGGTGTTCGGATCGCGTCAAACCGGTCTAAAATGCTGCGACTTGAAATGAAGGAATTACCTCATGCGTTACGATGACTTCCGTCGCAGCGACAATATCGACGACCGTCGTGACGATAGCGGCGGCGGATATGGCGGCGGAGGTGGCGGTGGTTTCGGAATTCCGGGCGGTGGCGGTGGTCTCGGCATCGGCACGGTGATTGTGCTTGGCCTCGTTGGCTGGGCGTTCGGCATCGATCCGCGCATTCTTATCGGCGGTGCAGAAATTCTCACCGGCGGCCAGCAGGCGCCGACCTATCAGACCGATCGGCGCTCGACGCCGACGAAATCAGGCGCGCCTACCGATGAAATGGGCAGCATGATTTCGGGCGTGCTCGGCGAGATCGACGATCGCTGGGATGAAATCTTCAAGGAGAGCGGACAGAAATATACGGGGCCGCAGATCGTGCTGTTTCGTAATGCCACCAATGGCGGGCGTTGCGGCAATGCGCAGTCGGCGATGGGGCCGTTCTACTGTCCGCCCGACAAGAAGATCTATCTCGACACTGGCTTCTTCCGTCAGGTCGAAACCAAATTTCGCGGCTGCTCCGGCAATGCCTGCAAATTTACCGCGGCATATATCATTGCGCATGAAGCCGGCCATCACATTCAGAACCTGCTCGGGATCATTCCGCGCGTGACACGGCTGCAGCAGCAGGCGGGCAGCAAGGCGGAGGCCAATCTGCTGCAGGTTCGCGTCGAACTGCAGGCCGATTGTCTGTCGGGCGTCTGGGTCAATCGCGAATCGAAGAAGCGGCCCGGTTTCCTCGAAGCCGGTGACATCGATGCCGCGTTGCAGACCGCGTCCGCCATCGGCGACGATACGCTGCAACGTCAGGCACAGGGCCGCGTTGTGCCGGATTCCTTCACGCATGGTTCTGCCGAACAGCGCAAGCGCTGGTTCATGACTGGCTATCAGCAAGGCACCGTGCAGGCCTGCAACACATTTGCGACGGATCGGCTTTAGCGATGGAGCCGGACACGACCAAGGCCTTCGTGCCGCTCAACATTGCGGTACTGACCATCTCCGATACGCGCTCGCTTGACGACGACAAGTCCGGCGCGACGCTGGCGGATCGGCTGACATCGGCCGGTCACACGCTGGCGAAGCGAGATATTGTCACTGACGATGTCGAGGCGATCCGGACGATCGTGCGTGGATGGATCGCCGATCCCGCTGTCGACGCGATCATCACGACCGGCGGCACGGGGTTCACCGGCCGCGACGTCACGCCGGAAGCCATCGAGCCTCTGTTCGAGAAGCGGATGGATGGTTTCTCGATTGCGTTTCACATGCTGAGTCACGCCAAGATCGGCACCTCGACGATCCAGAGCCGCGCCACGGCAGGCACGGCCGGCGCGACGTTTATCTTCTGCCTGCCGGGTTCGCCCGGTGCCTGCCGCGATGGCTGGGACGGCATCCTTGCCGCGCAACTGGATTACCGCACGCGGCCCTGCAATTTCGTGGAGATCATGCCGCGGCTCGATGAGCATCTGCGACGCCCGAAGGCGAAGGGCGCGTCGGTCTAGAGCGCGAGCTCCCAGGTCTCGCCGATCAAATCCTGCCCGAAACTGCGATGCGGCTCGGTGGCGACCAGCGCGAAGCCGGCATCCTGATAGATTTTTCGCGCAGCGCCGAGATTGCTCTGGGTCCACAGCGTGATCCTGCGATAACCGCATTGCCGCGCGAAGGCGATGGATTCCGTCACCATGCGCTGGCCGAGCTTTTGTCCGCGCGCCTTGGGATCGATCAGCAAGAGCCGAAACTTGGCGACGTCGTCGGATGCCTTCACGAGAAACAGCGAGCCGACGGGCGCGCCATCCATCTCGGCGATCCAGCAGCGTTCGCGCGTGGCATCGCATGTTGCGACGAATTCTGCGGCGATGTCGGCTACCAGCGCCTTGAAGGATGCATCGAACCCGTATTCACTCGCATAGAGTTCGCCGTGACTGCGGATGACCCAGTCGATATCGCCAGGCTGGAGATCGCGTAGCACTGCAGGCTGAACGGCATCGGGGGCTTGGACGGCCATGATCAGGCGACGATGATCCGGCTGCGTAGCAATGTGCGTGAGGAGCGGCCGAGCTGGCGCAGCAGCCGCGCTTCGGAACGCCGGGCATCGGGTGCGTAGCCGCCGAGACGATCATAGTGTTCGCGGGCGATCAGCAGGCCCTGATCGGCCTTGGGGCCTGTGATCATCCGGACCAGGTGCTTCAGACCATCGCGAAAATTGGTCTCGTCATAGGGCGAGCGCGCATAGCGGAAAATGCCCGCGCGGGGGCGCTCGCTGGTCGAGACGCGCTGGATGAATTGCTGGGTCTCCTCGATCCAGCCGGCATCGAGCACGGCACCGGCATGCAGAAACATCAGCCAGGGCGAACGCGCCTGCTTGGCGCCGGCGGCCATCGCCGCGGCGCGCGATCCTTGCGAGGTCAGGAAGCCGCAGCCGGCGACATCCGCGACGCGTTCGATGACGTCTGTGCCGGCGCGATCGACCAGCAGCACTTCGCGGATCACTCCGGCAGCAGCGCCCGGCACCAGCGCTGCCAGTGTGGCAACAGCGGGCTGTTCGACGCCTTCGGTGGGGATGATCACGCTCAGCATGGGTGTCGGATAATACCTCTCAACAACGGGGTGGCCGCGTTATCGTTTCGTCATAGTCTATGCGGCACCGGCGGCTGCTGCAATTTCGGGGCGGTTCGACTTTCGGCCGCCCCTGCAAGGCGGCGGGAGAATGCACAGTGCCCCGGCCGTGTGCCACCCTATTTATGTTCTTGCTTTGTTCCATTTGTGCGCTATCGTGGCTTCATGAGTCGCCAGATCGCTGCCCTCAAGCACCCGCCGGTCCCGGCGCCCTCCGATAAGCCGGCGGGTGCGCTTTCCCCTTTTCCCGAGATCGCGGTGGCGATCGACAAGCAGCGGCGGCGCGGCCGCGGTGCCCAGTCCAACGACAGCGGGCGCTACGAGGCCGAGGCCCGGGTCGCATTTGATGACGGCTGGCAGAGCCTCGATGAATTGCCGCCGTTCAAGACGACCGTTGCGACGGACACCGCGCGCAAGGTCATCACGCGCAACGAGTCGCCGGATATCGGCTTCGACCGTTCGATCAATCCCTATCGTGGCTGCGAGCATGGCTGCGTCTATTGTTTCGCGCGGCCGACCCACGCCTATCTCGGTCTCTCGCCCGGGCTCGATTTCGAATCCAAACTGTTCGTGAAGCCCGATGCGCCGGCGCTGCTCGAGAAGGAGCTGGCCGCCGCCGAATACGAGCCGAAGATGATCGCGATCGGTACCAATACCGATCCGTATCAGCCGATCGAGCGCGAGCGTCAGGTGATGCGTGGCATTCTCGAAGTGCTGGAGAAGACTGGTCATCCCGTCGGCATCGTGACGAAGTCTGCCTTGGTGACGCGCGACATCGATATCCTGGCGCGGATGGCGAAGCGCAATCTGGTCAAAGTGGCGCTGTCGGTGACGTCGCTCGATCCTAAGCTCGCGCGCACCATGGAGCCGCGCGCTTCGACGCCGTCGAAGCGGCTGGAAGCTTTGCGGCAGCTATCCGAGGCTGGCATTCCGACCACGGTGATGGTGGCGCCGGTGATCCCCGCGCTGAACGACAGCGAGATCGAGCGCATTCTCGATGCCGCCGCGCATGCCGGCGTCAAGGAAGCCAGTTACGTTTTGCTGCGGCTGCCGATGGAAGTGCGCGATCTGTTTCGCGAATGGCTGATCGCGAATTATCCGGACCGCTATCGCCACGTCTTCACGCTGATCCGCGAAATGCGCGGTGGCCGCGATTACGACTCGCAATGGGGCACGCGCATGAAGGGGACCGGGCCGATGGCCTGGATGATCGGGCGGCGCTTCGAAATCGCCTGCGGCAAGCTCGGTCTCAACAAACGTCGTTCGAAGCTCACCCTCGATCATTTCGAGAAGCCTGCCGGTGCTGGTAAGCAATTGAATCTGTTCTAACTCCTTACGGTCTCGCAAACTGGGGAGTCGCCTCGGAGGAAGGGTCATCGGCCGGAAACCAGAGCCAGCCGGTGATCCTTTCTCCGCTTTTTGCGTTGAGTGAATGAAGGTGAAGACATGACAGCCAAACAACAGACCCCGTTGGTGCCACGCATGACCGTCATCACGCTCGGCGTTCAGGATATGCGCAAGAGCATCGCGTTCTATGAGGAGCTCGGCTTTGCCCGCAAGGCCAGGGCGTCAGGCGATGCCATCGCCTTTTTCGACACCGGGCCAGCGTCCTCGCGCTGTTTCCGTGGGATCAACTGGCGCAGGACGCGACATTGCCTGACCATCCAAGGCCGCAGGCGTTTCGCGGCAGCACGCTGGCGTGGAATTGCCGCTCCGAAGGCGAGGTCGATGCGGTCCTCGCTTTCGCCGTCGATTGTGGTGGATCGCTATTGAAGCCGGCGCGAAAGACCGATTACGGTGGCTATTCGGGCTACTTTGCGGACCCGGACGGGCACGCTTGGGACGTGGTGACGGCACCGGGCATTGAAGTTGGTGACGACCGGCGGGTGCATCTGGACGATTGACGATTGAAGCCCCGACCTGAATAGCGGGCACGATCCCGAGTTCCCGGTTGCGCTGTAGGGGCTGCTTCAGCACGATCCCCCGATGATTCGGGATGAGAAGAAGAAAGCGCCGGCCAAGCTGCGCAAGATCGTGGTCGCGCCGAGCTTCACGCGTGAGCGCGCACTGCTCAAGAAGGGCATTTGGCCGGTAGCGGGCTGCGATGAGGCCGGCAGAGGTCCGCTGGCCGGTCCCGTCGTGGCTGCGGCGGTCGTTCTGGACCCGAACAACATTCCCAAGGGGCTCGACGATTCCAAGAAACTGACGGAGAGCAAGCGCGAGGCGCTGTTCGAGGAAATCTGCGCTACGGCGTCATTCGGCGTCGCCTATGCATCACCCGGCCGGATCGACCGCGACAATATCCTGCGGGCGTCGCTCTGGGCGCTGGCGCGCGCGGTCGCGGCGCTGCCGGATGCGCCGAAGCACGTGTTTGTCGACGGCCGCGACCGGATCGACACGACGGCCGATTGCGAGGCCGTCATTGGCGGCGACGCGCTGGTGTTGTCCATCGCAGCAGCCTCGATCATCGCCAAGGTGTCGCGCGACCGGTTGATGTGCCGGCTGGCCGAGGATTGCCCGGGTTACGGCTTCGAGGTGCACAAGGGTTATGGCGTGCCGCAGCATATGGCCGCGCTGAATGAATTGGGGCCTAGCATTCATCATCGCAGCCTGTTCGCGCCGGTGGCTGCGGCGCGTGCGCGCCATCAGGCGAGCGCCCGTGCGGCAGCCCCGATCGAGACCCAGGCTATCCTCGACATCGAGATTTCCGCCTGAGCCCTCGGGCGGTTGCCTCTCCCGGCTCCGCGCCGTATCACCTGAGCACGCTTCATTCCCTGCTGGCCGGTTCAGACGTTCAATGCGTTTCACCTCCCTGATCGTCGAACTGATCCGTGCCCGGCCGCGGCTGGTGTTCTGGATCGTCGTGCTGTGTCAGGCCGCAATCTGGCTCGTCGTCCCCCTGCTGCTCTATCGCGGCCCGCCCGGCGATCTCGCCACCGTGCTGGCCTATGGCCGGGAATATCAGGTCGGCACCCATATGGGACCGCCGCTGGCGTTCTGGCTGGCCGACATCGCCTTCCGGGCCGCCGGCAATCACGTCTTCGGCGTCTATCTGCTAGCGCAGATCTGCGCCGTCCTGACGTTCCGTGCGGTCTATCAGCTGGGCAGCGCCATCGTCGGCGGGCCGCAGGCGGTCATCGCCGTGCTGCTCACCATGACGGTTACGGCCTTCAGCACGCCCGGCATCGAATTCGGTCCGCTGATCCTGGCGCGTCCGCTCTGGGCGATGTTCCTGCTGCATGCCTGGCTGGCAATCGGGCAGGGCCGTCGCAATGCCTGGTTCGCGCTGTCCATCGAGGCCGGCCTGCTGCTGCTGACCACGCCCCATGCGATGTGGCTGCTGCCGCTGCCACTCATCTTCGGTCTCGCGACATCGCGCGGCAGGCGTAACCTTGCTTCGTTCGATCCGCTCTATGCGCTGCTGGTAATCGCTGTGCTGACATTGCCATGGGCGATGTGGGTGATCCGGGCCGGCGCGCCCGTGCTGCCGGCGCTGCCGCACCTGGATGATCTCGGCGGAAAGGCGCGGCAGTGGGGTGTCCTGATCGCCTGGTTGGTTGCGGCCATCACGGGCGTGATCGTACTCACGGTGATGAACTGGGGCCGCATCGTTCCGAAGACCGAGGAAGCTCCTATCATCTTCCGCCCGCCGGTCGATCCGCTGGCGCGTGGCTATGTGTTTTTCTTCGCGCTCGTACCGGGGCTTCTCGGCAGCCTGTTCGCTGCGCTCTACGGCCTCGATCGCGTGGTCGGCGGCGCCGGTATTGCGCTGGTCACGTCGGGTCTGGCCGTCGTCGTGGCGTCGGGCGATCTGATCGCGCTGCGGCGCCAGCGCGTGCTGCGCAAGGTCTGGGCCTTTGCGATCATTGCACCGGCACTGGCAGCTTTCGCCAGCCTCGTGATTTTGCCTTGGGTCGATGGTCCCGAGGATGTCACAGCGCTTCCCGCGCGCGAGATCGGACGCTTCTTCGGTGAGAGCTTCGAGCGCCGGACCAATAAGCTATTGCCGGCGGTGGCCGGCGATGCGCAACTCGCCGCATTGATCGGCATGAGCGCGTCACGGCCGCATCTGCTGAACGATGCAGTGCCTTCGCGCACGCCATGGGTCACGCCCGCGAAGTTCGCCGAGACCGGCGGCGTCGTCGTGTGGCGCGCAGCAGATACGATCGGCACGCCGCCCGCGGAGATCGCGCAGCGCTTTCCCAACCTCGTGCCGGAAGTGCCGCGCGCATTTGAGCGTCTGGTGAATGGCCGGCAGCCCTTGCTGCGAATTGGCTGGGCGATCGTCCGGCCGAAGGCGCCCTAGACCAACGCCTTTGCTAGCTGGTCCTGCCCGATGGCGCTTCCAGCGCCTTGGCGATCGATCGCAAATCCATCCAGGTCATCCGCTTATAAGACGGCGAGCGCAGCAAATAGGCGGGGTGGAACGTCGCCAGCGCTTTGATCTTGCGGGTGCCGGTGTCGTAGTCGACCCAGCGTCCCCTGGACTTCATGATGCCGTCGCGGGTCTGCAGCAGCGTCTGCGTCGAGGGATTGCCCAGCGTCACGAGGATGTCCGGATTCACCAGCTCGATCTGGCGCTGGATGAACGGCAGGCAGATCTGCGTCTCCTGCGGCGTCGGCGTGCGGTTGCCCGGCGGGCGCCATGGAATCACATTGGCGATATAGACGTCGGTGCGCTTCAGCCCGATCGCCCCCATCATCAGATCGAGCAATTTGCCGGAGCGGCCAACGAAGGGCAGGCCTTCGATGTCCTCGTCGCGGCCCGGCGCCTCGCCGACGAACATGATCCGTGCCTGCGGATTGCCGTCGGCAAACACCAGTTGGGTCGCGGTCGATTTCAGGGCGCAGCCGTCGAATGTATCCAGCATGCCACGCAGCACCTCGAGCGAGGGCGCGGTGCGCGCGGCGTCCCGGGCGGCGGCAATCGCCACGTCCGGGGCGACCTCGACACGGGCGGGTGGTCGCGGCGGCGGAGGTGGTATGCCATTCAGAGGTGGTCGCTTCGGCGCGCTGTCGGACAGCTCCCGGGCAGGCGGCGGGAGGTCGTCGGACAGCCGGTTCACCGGCTCATCCATCAATGCGCAATCGACCCCGGCCTCCAGATAAAAGGCGAGCAGTTGCGCAACGCTGGGGTGGGGTTCAGGCGTCATGGCTGAAGGTCACAGGCATGCCAGCAATCTAGGCCGGATCGCCGCCCAGTGAAACGTCCCCTGTGCATTTAGGTGGTTGTTCTTCCGTCAAAAATCGGAAACAACAGCCCTTAGAAGCGTTCTGAACGGGTTGGAAACGGGTCCGAGACGAGATTATGAGCACTGAAGAACTTCCGCCGCGCGAGTCCATGGAATTCGACGTCGTCATCGTCGGTGCCGGGCCCTCCGGTCTGTCGGCCGCGATCCGGCTGAAACAGCTCAATGCGGACCTGTCCATCGTTGTGGTGGAAAAGGGTTCCGAAGTCGGTGCGCACATCCTATCCGGCGCGGTGATCGATCCGGTCTCCCTCGACAAGCTGATTCCCGACTGGCGCGAGGACGCCGACTGCCCGCTGAAGACCCAGGTCAAGGACGACCAGTTCATCTTGACCAGCGAGACCGGTGGCATCCGCTTGCCGAATTTCATCAATCCGCCGCTGATGAACAATCATCACTGCTACATCACCTCACTCGGCATGGTGTGCCGCTGGCTCGGCGCCAAGGCTGAGGCGCTCGGGGTCGAAATCTATCCGGGCTTTGCGGCCGCCGAGACGCTGTACGACGACAATGGCGCGGTGCGCGGTATCGCCACTGGCGACATGGGCATCGGCCGCGACGGCAAGCCGAAGGATTCATTCACCCGCGGCATGGAACTGCTGGGCAAGTACACGCTGTTCGCCGAAGGCGCGCGTGGCTCGCTGACCAAGCAGGTCATCGCCAAGTTCGCGCTCGACAAGGATTGCGAGCCCGGCAAGTTCGGCATCGGCCTTAAGGAAATCTGGCAGATCGATCCGGCCAAGCACAAGAAGGGCCTGGTCCAGCATACGCTTGGCTGGCCGCTCGACGACAACACCGGCGGTGGTTCGTTCCTGTACCACTACGACGACAACCTTGTTGCGGTCGGCTTCGTGGTGCATTTGAACTACGACAATCCGTATCTGTATCCGTTCGAGGAATTTCAGCGGATGAAGACCCATCCGATGATCCGCGACACCTTCGCCGGCGCCAAGCGCCTGGCCTATGGCTCGCGCGCGATCACCGAAGGTGGCTATCAGTCGGTGCCGAAGCTGGTCTTCCCGGGCGGCGCGCTGATCGGTTGCGCAGCAGGCTTCGTCAATGTGCCGCGCATCAAGGGCGTGCACAATGCGATGGCCAGCGGCATGCAGGCCGCGGAGCAGGTGTCAGCCGCGCTGGCCGCCGGTCGCGCCAATGACGAGCTAACGGAATACGAGACTGGTTGGCGCGGTTCGGCGATTGGTCAGGACCTGCACAAGGTCCGCAACGTCAAGCCGTTGCTTTCCAAATTTGGCAACCGGATCGGTATGCTGCTGGCCGGTTTCGATATGTGGTGCAATACGCTGGGCTTCTCGCTGTTCGGTACGCTCAGTCACGCCAAGCCGGATCGCAAGACGCTGAAGCCGGCGAAAGAATACAAGCCGATCCCTTATCCGAAGCCGGACGGTAAGCTAACCTTCGATCGCCTGTCCTCGGTGTTCATGTCGAATACCAATCACGAGGAAGACCAGCCGATCCACCTCAAGGTTGCGGATATAGAGCTGCAGAAGAAGTCCGAGCATGACGTCTTTGCCGGCCCGTCAAATCGCTATTGCCCGGCAGGCGTCTATGAATGGGTCGAGGAAACGACCGGCCCGCGTTTCCAGATCAATGCGCAGAATTGCGTCCACTGTAAAACCTGCGACATCAAGGATCCGAACGGCAACATCACTTGGGTTCCGCCGGAAGGTGGCGGCGGCCCGAACTACGAGGCGATGTAACCGGTTCGCTGATTACGATTGTGTGAGCGGCGGCGCCTGTCGGCGGGCCGCCACACCGGCCGGAGGTCACGATAACGCCACAGTGCGAGCGTTTTCAGGGGCAGTGGCGCAATTCGGCGGCCCAATTGCTGATAGGCTTCAAGGTGCCATTGGTGCGATCGCGCCCCCGATCCTTGCGATTGACCGCCAAACGCGGCATTGTCGGCATGCGCTACGTTGCCGGGTCGGCCGCGCATCCGAGCCTGTCTTGCAGTCCTGCTCGCATTTTGCTCGATATCCTGCCCGTAAATCCTGGAGCTAGGCGAACCCTATGTTGTCCATCCGTTTCAATCGTTTGACGCTCGCTGCCGCCACGGTCGCCGTCCTCGCGATGCCCGGTCAGCTGCTGGCGCAAACCCCGGATCATACCGGCGATAGCTCGGCCGCCCAGTTTCCCACGTCCCGCGATCTGAAGTCGCTCACCACCGCCGGCAGCTATCTCGCCGCCCGCCACGCCAGCGTCGAGCGCGATGCCACCTCGGCTGCGGCGTTTTACCGCTCTGCGCTACGCACCGATCCGAAGAACAATGAACTGCTCGATCGCGCTTTCATCTCCTCGCTCGCCGATGGCGATATCGAAGAGGCCGTGAAGCTCGCCGATCGCATCCTGACCATCGACAAGTCGAACCGCGTCGCCCGTCTCGTTGTGGGTGTGCGGGATCTCAAGCTGAAGAAATACGCTGCCGCGCAGACCAATATCAACCAGTCGGTGCGCGGCCCGATCACCGACCTCGTGGCGACGCTGCTGTCGGCCTGGGCCGGCTACGGCGCCGGTGAGAGCAAGACGGCGATTGCCAATATCGACAAGCTGGCCGGTCCGGAATGGTATCCGATCTTCAAGGATCTGCATGCCGGCCTGATCCTCGATCTTGCCAACAAGCAGAAGGATGCGGGTGCCCGGTTTGAGCGTGCCTACAAGCTCGACGACTCCGCGCTGCGCGTGGTCGACGCCTATGGCCGCTGGACGTCGCGTAACAAGGACGATGCCGCGGCGCTCGGCATCTACGAGACCTTCAACAAGAAGCTCGCCCGTCACCCGCTGGTGCTGGAAGGTATCCGCGACACCAAGGCCGGCAAGAAACTGGCACCGCTGGTCGACAGCCCGCAGGCTGGCGCTGCTGAAGCGCTCTATGGCATCGGCGCATCGCTGACCCGTCGCGGCGGTGAAGACCTCGCGCTGGTCTATCTGCAGCTCTCGCTTTACCTCAAGCCGGATCACTCGCTGGCGCTGCTGTCGCTCGCCGACCTCTATGAGTCGGTGAAGAAGCCGCAGATGGCCATCAAGGTCTATGAGCGCGTGCCCGCCAATTCCGCGCTGAAGCGCAATGCGCAGATCCAGCAGGCCACCGATCTCGATGCGGCTGATCGCAGCGATGAAGGCATCAAGATTCTCAAGGGCGTTGTCGCCGACGATCCCCGGGATCTCGAAGCCATTATGGCGCTCGGTAATATCGAGCGCGGTCGCAAGAAATTCGCCGATTGCTCCGAAACCTATACCAAGGGCATCGATGTCATCGCCGCCAACCAGGACAAGCCGAACTGGGTGTATTTCTACTTCCGCGGCATCTGCCTGGAGCGTTCCAAGCAGTGGGCCAAGGCTGAAGTCGATATGCGCAAGGCGCTGGAATTGCAGCCCGAGCAGCCGCATGTGCTGAACTATCTCGGCTATTCCTGGATTGATCAGGGCATCAACCTCGACGACGCCATGAAAATGATCAAGCGTGCCGTCGATCAGCGTCCGGATGATGGCTACATCGTCGACTCCCTCGGCTGGGCCTATTATCGCATTGGCAATTTTGACGACGCCGTGAAGCAGCTCGAACGCGCCATCGATCTGAAGCCGGAAGATCCGACCATCAACGACCATCTCGGCGACGCCTATTGGCGCGTCGGTCGCAAGCTGGAAGCCAAGTTCCAGTGGCAGCACGCCAAGGATCTGAAGCCGGAAGCCGAAGAGATTCCGAAGATCGAAGCCAAGATGGAAAACGGTCTGTCGGACGAACCTTCGTCTTCGGCCGCGTCCAACGACAAGAAAAAAGAAGACGGCAAAGGCGGCTAATTCCATGGTTGGGGGCACGACCGGTTCAACGAGCCCGGTTCTCGAAGAAGATGCGCGCGCCAAGGTCAATCTGACCCTGCGCGTCATCGGCCGTCGAGTTGACGGCTATCATGATCTCGAAAGCGTCGTGGCCTTTGCCGATTGCGCCGATAGATTGACGCTCGATGCGGGCGGCGATCTGTCGCTGACCGCTACCGGTCCGCGCGCGCAGGAATGCGGCGACACCGCCGATAATCTCGTGATCAAGGCCGCCCGGCTGCTCGGCGAGCGCGTCGAGGGTCTTACATTCGGGCGCTTTGCACTCGACAAGCACTTGCCGGTTGCCGCCGGCATTGGCGGCGGGTCGGCGGATGCTGCCGCAGCGCTCCGCCTCTTGGTGCGCGCCAACAATCTCGAAATGGACGATCCCCGCGTGCTCGAAGTGGCGCGCCTGACCGGCGCCGATGTGCCGGTTTGCGTGCCGTCGCACGCCTGCGTGATGACGGGTGTGGGCGAAAACCTGCTGCCGCTCAGCATTCCGCGTTTGCCCTGCGTGATGGTCAATCCGCGCGTGCCGGTGGCCACCAAGGATGTGTTCAAGGAGCTCGGCCTGAAGAACGGCGAACTCCGTGTCGGCGTCAAGGACGTGTTGAAACGGGCCACCTGGCCGAATGAAGACGGTTCGCTCGATGCCTGGATCGATGCGCTCAATGCCGGAACCAACGATCTCGAAGCGCCCGCATTGAAGGTCGAGCCTGTCATCAACACGGTGCTGTCGGCCTTGCGCGACGCTGAAGGTG
Organism: Tardiphaga sp. 709; assembly: GCF_032401055.1. NCBI lineage: Bacteria > Pseudomonadati > Pseudomonadota > Alphaproteobacteria > Hyphomicrobiales > Nitrobacteraceae > Tardiphaga > Tardiphaga sp. 709. The sequence continues at coordinate 4,606,768 of NZ_CP135529.1, forward strand.
TTCGGTTGGCCCGCATGTCGGGTTCGGGCGCGACCTGTTTTGCGCTGTTTGGCAACGACACCGACGCGCAGCGCGCGGCCGGTGCCATTCAACTCGCCCACCCGCTGTGGTGGGTGCATGCCGGCGCGCTGAGCTAGCGCGCTTTTCCCTCTCCCCGCCTGCGGGGAGAGGGGGCGCGGACGAAGTCCGCGACGGGTGAGGGGGAGCCAGCGAGTGAAACACTGGCTCCCCCTCACCCGGATCACTCGCTGCCGCTCGTGCTCCGACCTCTCCCCGCGAGCGGGGAGAGGTTAGGAAAAGCGACTAGCTGCCCCAGCCTGCGCTGTAGCCACCATCCACCGTGTAGATCACGCCGGTCGTATAGCCCGCGCGATCTGACGCCAGAAACGTCATCATGTCGGCGATCTCGCGTGGTTTCGCGGCGCGGCCGAGCGGCAGGCCCTGTTGCAATTCCCGGAAACGGTTCTCGTCCCCGAATTGCGCTTTGGCGCGGGTCTTCATCAGCGTGATGTGGCGCTCGGTCTCAACCGGGCCGGGATTGATGCCAACGACGCGGATATTGTCCTTCAGGCTCTTGCCGCCCAGCGCCCGCGTAAACGCCATAAGTGCGGCGTTGCCGGCGCTGCCACAGATGTAATTGGCATCGAATTTCTCGCCGGCCGCGCCGATATCGTTGACGATCACGCCATGACCGCGCGCCTTCATCTGTGCATAGACGAGCCGCGTGAGATTGATGAAGCCGAACACTTTGAGGTCCCAGGCATGGCGCCAGGTCGGCTCGTCGATCTTGTCGAGCGATCCGCCGGGGATATCGCCAGCATTGTTGACGAGGATGTCGATATCGCCAGTTGCGGCCGCCAGCGCGGCCAGATCGTCCGGCTTGCGCAGATCGACGCCATGCACGGCGACATCGATCTGATGGCTGGACCGCAGCCGGTCTGCCAAGGTTTGCATCTGCTCCACATTGCGGGCCGCGAGGCGGAGATCGCAGCCTTCTTCGGCAAACGCTTCCGCGGCCGCCGCGCCGATACCCTTGGATGCGCCCGTGATCAGGACGCGCTTGCCGCGCAAATGAAGATCCATGGAATGCCTCTGGATTGCAGAAGGGAGTGTCTGCGACAGAGTTAGGCCCCTGCGGCAAAACCGGTCAACATTGCAGTGCAGCGTTGATCGCAGGCCGGCTTTGGTCCACATCTGCAGGCAGAATTACTGGCGAAGGAAACCCACGTGAGCGCACAAAAAGAATATCGGATCGCGGTCATCCCCGGCGACGGCATCGGCAAGGAAGTCATGCCGGAAGGCCTGCGCGTCCTTGAAGCGGCAGCGAAAAAGCATCGCGTGAAGGTGCATTTTGATCATTACGACTTCTCGTCTTACGACTATTACGAGAAGCACGGCCAGATGATGCCGGACGACTGGAAGGCGCAGATCGGCAAGCATGATGCGATCTATTTCGGCGCCGTCGGCCTGCCGGCAAAGATTCCGGATCACATTTCGTTGTGGGGCTCGCTGATCAAGTTCCGCCGCGAATTCGATCAATACGTCAATCTGCGCCCGGTGCGCCTGATGCCCGGCGTGCCCTGTCCGCTGGTCGGCCGCAAGCCAGGCGATATCGACTTCTGGGTGGTGCGCGAGAATACCGAGGGTGAATATTCATCCGTGGGCGGCCGCATGTTCCCGGACACCGACCGTGAATTCGTTACCCAGCAGACGGTGATGACCCGCACTGGTGTCGACCGCATCCTGAAGTTCGCGTTCGACCTCGCGCAGTCGCGGCCGAAGAAGCATCTGACCTCGGCGACCAAGTCCAACGGCATCGCGATCACGATGCCCTATTGGGACGAGCGCGTGAAAGCGATGGGCGCCAACTATCCCGACGTGAAGTGGGACCAGTATCACATCGACATTCTCACCGCGAATTTCGTGATGCATCCGGACTGGTTCGACGTCGTGGTTGCGTCCAATCTGTTCGGCGACATCCTTTCGGATCTGGGCCCGGCCTGCACAGGCACCATCGGCATCGCACCTTCCGGCAACATCAATCCGACCGGCGATTTCCCGTCGGTGTTCGAGCCGGTGCACGGCTCGGCGCCGGATATTGCCGGGCAGGGCATTGCGAATCCGATCGGCATGATCTGGTCCGGCGCGATGATGCTGGAACATCTCGGCGAGAAGGCTGCGGCGGATTCGATCGTCAAGGCGATCGAGCGGACGCTCGGTGAGCGTACTCTGCGGACGCGCGATCTTGGCGGTCAGGCCGATACAGGCGCTTGCGGCAAGGCTGTCGCGGAGATGGTGGAGTAATTCTGCTTCTTGCGCATCTACAAAAATGCCCGGCTTTGAGCCGGGCATTTTTATTTTGGGAGTTCGCAGCGCTTAAGCTGCAATCCTTCGGCAATGCTTCCACGCCGCTGTGATCAAATTCACGCTCGCCTCGGGCGTGCGGAACGCCGAATGTGCCGACAGCGTCACATTCGGGATCGTCGTCAGCACATGGCCTGCCGGCAACGGCTCGATGTCGAAAACGTCGAGACCGGCATGGCGCAGATGGCCGGAGCGCAGCGCGTCGATCATCGCGGCTTCATCGACCACCGCGCCGCGCGCGGTGTTGACGAGGATCGCGCCCTTCTTCATCTGGCCGATGCGCTCGCGGGTGATCATGCCGCGGGTCTCGTCGTTCAACAGCAGATGGATCGAGATGACGTCGCTCTTGGCCAGCACTGTCTCCATGTCGGTGAATTCCACACCGGGATGGGACTTCGGCGAGCGATTCCATGCAATCACCTTCATACCCGAGCCGAGCGTGATGCGCGCGACTTCCGCGGCGATGCCGCCGAAGCCGATCAGGCCGATTGTCTTGCCGGTCAGTTCCATGCCTTCATCGCGCAACCAGTTGCCGGCCCGCATTTCACGGTCTTGCTGGGCAAGGCCGCGCGCGGCAGCCCACATATGCGCGATGGCACATTCGGCGACGGCGGTGTCGCCGTAACCGCGGATCAGATGCACCTCGATCCCCAGCGCGGCAAGCTCCTCGATATGCATATAGCTGCGCGCGCCGGTGCCGAGAAACACGACATGCTTCAGGCCTGCGCACTGCTTGGCCACATCGGTTGGAAGATAAGTGTGATCGACGATCGCGATCTCGGCGCCGTCCAGCACCTTGGGCAAATCGGCCGACTTGACGTCCTCATCGCGATTGATCTTTACCGCGATGTCGCCCGGCTGCGTCAGCCGTTCCAGAATCTTTGCCAGTTCTTCGCTGGCATCGACGAATACACCCCGCATCACTATCCCCTGTCTGTTTTCGTTACTTCGATGCCACGCCGGCGAGCGCCAGCACCGTATGCATCAATACATTTGCACCGGCGGCGCAATCTTCCTGCGTCGAACTTTCGAGCTCGTTGTGGCTGATGCCATCCTTGCTCGGAATGAACACCATCGCGGTCGGCATGATGTTGTTGAGGTTGCAGGCGTCGTGGCCGGCACCCGAGGTGATGCGACGGTGCGAGTAGCCAAGCGACGTCGCAGCGGTCTCGACCGCATTGACGAAGTCCTTGTTGAAGTGCGTCGGCGGCTTGTGCCAGACCTTGTCGAAAGCGACGTCGACCTTGCGATGCGCGGCGATCTCCTTGATGGCATCGCGCACGCCTTTCTCGATGGCGTCCAGCTTGCCGGCGTCGGCGCTGCGCAGATCCATGGTGAAGGCGATCTCGCCGGGGATCACATTGCGCGACGGATTTGCGATCACGGCTTCGCCGATGGTGCCGAGCGCGCCGATATTGCTGACGACACGCTCGGTGGCCAGCACGATCTCCGATAGCGTGCCCAACGCATCCTTGCGCAGCGGCATCGGGGTCGAGCCGGCATGGCTCTCGAAGCCGGTGATCTTGCCGTCGAACCACAGCACGCCCTGGCCGGAATCGACTACGCCGATGGTCTTGCTTTCGGCCTCCAGGATCGGGCCCTGCTCGATATGCAGTTCGACGAAGCCCGAGAATTTCTGCGTGCCGACCGCAACGTCGCCGCGATAGCCAATCTCGTCGAGCGCTTCGCCGACGGTGACGCCCGCGATGTCCTTGCGCGATAGAATGTCGTCGGTGGTGAAGTCGCCGACATAGGCGGCGGAGGCCATCATCGCCGGCGCAAAGCGCGAGCCTTCCTCGTTGGTCCAGTTGGCGATGCAGATCGGCATCTCGGTTTCGATGCCGGCATCGTTCAGCGTGCGCACGACTTCGAGTGCGCCGAGCACGCCGAGAATGCCGTCGAACTTGCCGCCGGTCGGCTGGGTGTCGAGATGCGAGCCGATGCCGATCGGCGCTTTCGACATGTCGCGGCCCTTGCGCAGGGCGAACATCGAGCCGAGCGCGTCGACATGCACCTCCAGGCCGGCATCCTCACAGGCTTTGCGAAACCAGTTGCGGACGAGCTTGTCCTCAGGCCCGAGCGTCAGACGCCGCACGCCGCCCTTCGGTGTGCCGCCGAATTTCGCTGTCTCGTTGATCGTGTCCCAGAGCCGCGCGGAATCGATTTTGAGGTTGTCGCCAAGCTTGGTCATGCGGTCTGTCCCGAAAATTTGTGTTGAAGAGGCCTGCTTTTCAATGACCCGATGATGCCGGCACGTCAACCAATGGGCTGTTCTGCGCCAGTTGCGCAGCAATGCCTGCGACGAGTTCGATCGCGGCCGTGTCGGGTGACGCGAGCCAGCTTGCCGAAAACGTCAGCGGCTGGAGCTGCAGATTGGTATTGAGCAATTGCAGGCGTCCGTCCGCGAGTTCGTTCTCGATGATGGCCGTCGGGATCAGTGCGATGCCCAACCCCTCAATCGCCATGTGCATCACGGTGGACAGCGACGCGCTGGCGTGCAGCCGGATCGGTGGCAGGTCGGGCCGGTTGAACAGCGAACGCGCGATCTCGTAGGGCCGGGTCTTGCGCGAGAAGGTGATGATGGGAAATTTCGCAAGGTCATGGATCGAGAGCGGATCGTTGCCGAGCCCGAGTGAGGGGCTGGCGAGAAAGCCGACGGGGTAGTCGCACAGCACACGATTGCGAACGTTGGATGTCGAAAGCGGTCCGAGCACGAAAGCGAGATCGATCTCCTGTGCCTGCAACCGCGCGTTCAGGTTCGGCGTGATATCGACCTCGATTTCGAGCGACAGGTTCGGATACGAGATGTTGACGTGCTTGATCAGCCGCGTCAGCAAAGTGTGGACGATGGTTTCGGCGACGCCGAGCCGCAGCACGCCGCGCATTGCCGAGCGATCGCCAACCGCCGCCATCATCTCCGAGCGCAGACCGATCAGCTTTTCGGCATAGACCAGCATCTGCCGTCCGGCCGGCGTCGGCGAGGCGATACGGCGGTCACGCTGCAGAAGCCGGACACCCATCTCGTGCTCAAGTTGCGCGATGCGTTGGGAGATCGCCGGCTGCGTGGTGTTGAGCTTCTGGGCGGCGCCGCGGAAGCTGCCGAGATTGACTACCCAGAGAAAGGTCTCCAGCGCCTTGAAGTCCGCCATGGATACGACCCGGCTTTCGATAAGTAGAATTTATGTATGTTGATTAAAAACAACGATTAGACATTATACTAGCCCTGAGTTTCAGTGCGTGTCGAGGCAGAATTAGGCAGGACACCAAGATGGCTATTTCTTCGGCAGCGCAGCAAAGCGACGATCGATCCTCGAATTTGCCCAGCGCGGTCGCCCGCCGCGAATATCGCGCCGGCAAATATGGCAGCACCGCTGGCGTCGCTCCCGGATACGTCCAGGGAAATCTGGTCATCTTGCCGGAAGCCCAGGCCGCGGCCTTTCATCGCTTCTGCCAGCTCAATCCGAAGCCGTGCCCGATCATCGGCATGTCGGATGTGGGCAGTCCCAGCATTCCCGCTCTCGGTCTCGACCTCGATATCCGGACTGACATTCCGCAATATGTCGTCTGGAAGGACGGCGAGGCGATCGATCGACCCTACGACGTGACCAAGTACTGGCGTGACGATCTCGTGTCTTTCGTCATCGGATGTTCGTATTCGTTCGAAGAAGCGATGATGGCCGATGACCTGCCGATCCGTCATATCGAGCAGGATGTTCTGGTGCCGATGTATCGCACCAACATCCCATGCAAGTCCGCGGGTCCATTCGCCGGCCCGATGGTGGTCTCGATGCGGCCGCTGAAGCCCGCCGATGCGATCCGCGCCGTGCAGATCACCTCGCGCTTTCCGTCGGTGCACGGCGCGCCGGTCCATCTGGGCCTGCCGCAGTCGATCGGCATCAAGGACATCAACAAGCCCGATTACGGCGATGCGGTACGCATCAATGATGATGAGATCCCGGTGTTCTGGGCCTGTGGCGTGACGCCGCAAGCCGTCATTGCTGCAGCGCGCGTGCCGTTCGCGATTACGCATGCGCCGGGTGTCATGCTCGTCACGGACCTGAAGAATAAGCATTTGGCTGTTTTATAAGAAGCAGCTTGCCGATCTTTCGGGCTTTACCGTAACCTTGATTAGTTTCATCGATAGCCGCCGGTCACAAAGGACAAAGACATGACGATTTCTCGCCGAAACGTATTGCTTGGAGGCGCCGCTTCCGCCGCGCTGCTGCCTCTCGCCAAGCCCGCGCGCGCGCAGGTCAAGGAAGTTGTGATCGGCGTGATTTATCCGCTGTCCGGCGCCAGCGCGCAGATCGGCGTCGACGCGCAGAAGGCTTTCGAAACGGCTGCCGACATCATCAACAAGGATTACGATTTCGCATTGCCGATGGCGAAGGGTGAAGGCTTCACCGGTCTCGGCGGCGCCAAGGTGCGTCTCGTATTCGCCGACCATCAGGCTGATCCGCAGAAGGGCCGCGCTGAAGCCGAGCGTCTCATTACCCAGGAGAAGGTTTCGGCCATCGTCGGCACCTATCAGAGCGCCGTCGCCGTCACCGTCAGCCAGATCTGTGAACGCTACCAGATCCCGTTCCTGTCGGCCGACAACTCGTCGCCAAGCCTGCATCGCCGCGGTTTGAAATATTACTTCCGCGCCGCTCCGCATGACGAAATGTTTTCGACGGCGATGTTCGATTTCTTCGATGCGCTGAAGAAAAAAGGCCAGAAGATCGAGACGCTGGCGCTGTTCCATGAAGACACTATCTTCGGCACCGACTCGGCGAATGCGCAGCTCAAGCTCGCTGCCGACCGTGGTTACAAGATCGTCGCGGACATCAAGTATCGCGCCAATTCGCCGTCACTCACTGCCGAAGTGCAGCAGCTCAAGGCTGCCAATGCCGACGTGCTGATGCCGTCGAGCTACACGACCGATGGCATCCTGCTCATCAAGACCATGGGCGAACTCGGCTACAAGGCCAAGAACATCGTCGCACAGGACGCCGGCTTCTCCGAGAAGGCGCTGTATGACGCTGTCGGCGACAAGATTCCGGGCGTCATCTCGCGCGGTTCGTTCTCGCTCGATCTCGCCGCCAAGCGTCCGATGGTTGGCAAGATCAACGACATGTTCAAGGAGAAGTCCGGTAAGGACTTCAACGACTACTCCTCGCGCCAGTTTATGGGCCTTATCGTGATGGCCGACGCCATCAATCGTGCCAAGTCCACCGATGGCGAGAAAATCCGCGAAGCGCTGGTCGCCACCGACATGCCGGGTGAGAGCACGATCATGCCGTGGGCGAAGGTCAAGTTCGACGAGATGGGCCAGAACAACAACGCCGACCCGGTGCTGCTGCAGTATAACGGTGGCAAGTTCGTCACCATCTTCCCGCCGCAGGCCGCCGTGGCGGATGCGATCTGGCCGATGCCGTAAGGCGTGTTCTCTAAACGCATGTAGCGGCGTCGTCGGACTCGACGACGTCACCACACTCCGGTGTCATCCCCGCGAAGGCGGGGATCCATATCCTCCGAAGGATTGGTTTGCACCTGGTCTGACCGGCATCGCCCAGTTGTGATGTCGGTGGTTATGGGTCCCCGCTCCGCGCACGCCTACGGCGTGCTAGGCGGGGACGACGGACAGAGAGGATTACTTCGTGACCGCCGCGACCATCATCCAGAGCCTTGCCAGCGGATTGCTGATGGGGCTGCTCTACGGCCTGCTCGCGGTCGGCCTCGCGCTGATCTTCGGGTTGATGGACGTCACCAACTTCGCCCATGGCGAATTCCTGATGTTGGCGATGTATCTCACCTTCTTCCTGTTCATGTTCTGGGCGGTCGACCCACTGCTGTCGATCCCGCTGGTGGCCGCCGGCATGTTCGTGTTCGGCGCGGTGATCTATCTCGTGATCATACGCTTCGCGATGCGGGCCAAGGCCAATATCGGCATGGTGCAGATCTTCGCAACCTTCGGCCTCGCCATTCTGATGCGCGGTCTCGCGCAGTTCTTCTTCACCCCGGATTATCGCAGCATCCCCGCGTCGCTGCTTGGCGGCAAGACCATCTCGATCTTCGGCGTGTTCCTGCCGGTGCCGCAGCTCGTTGGCGCATTGATCTCGATCGCTGCCTTCGGCGCGCTCTACTTCTTCATGAAGAAGACCGACTTCGGTCGCGCGCTTGAAGCGACCCGTGAGGATGCCGGTGCCGTGGCGCTGGTCGGCATCGACAAGAACAAGGTGTTCGCCCTCGGCTGGGGCCTCGGTTCCGCGCTGATCGGTCTCGCCGGCGGCGTGATGGCGATCTTCTTCTACATCTATCCCGACGTTGGCGCGTCCTTCGCGCTGATCGCTTATGTCACCGTGGCGCTTGGCGGCTTTGGCAGCGTGTTCGGCGCGTTCGCGGGCGGCATCATCGTCGGTCTGGTCGAGGCGACCACGGCGATGATCCTGCCGCCGTCGCTCAAATCGGTCGGCATCTACGCCGTCTATCTCCTCGTAGTCTTTGTCCGGCCCCGCGGCCTGTTCGGATCGATCTGATGGACAGTTTTACCCAGCGTCGCCGCCGCGACCTCATTCTCGCCGCCGTGCTTGCGGCCATCGCCGCCTGCGTGCCGTTCTTCGTCAAGGACGTCTATGTCCAGAACATCATGGTGCTGACCCTGATGTATGCGGCGCTGTCGCAGGCCTGGAACATCCTTGGCGGCTATTGCGGCCAGATCTCGCTCGGCCACGCGCTGTATTTCGGCCTCGGCGCCTATACGACGGCACTGCTGTTCACCAAATTCGGCGTGCTGCCGTGGTTCGGCATGCTCGGCGGTGGCATCATCTCCGCGCTGATCGCGCTCGCCTTGGGCTATCCGACCTTCCGCCTGCGCGGCCATTATTTCGTCATCGCCACCATCGTCATCGCCGAAATTGGCTTCTTGCTGTTCCACAATTGGGACTATGCCGGTGCGGCGCTCGGCATCGACATTCCCGTGCGCGGCGATAGCTGGGCCAAGTTCCAGTTCACGCGCAGCAAGCTGCCCTTCTATTACTTCGCCCTCGTGTTCTGCTGCGTCGCCTGGTTCATCACCTGGTGGCTGGAAGACTCCAAATGGGGCTTCTGGTGGCGCGCGGTGAAGGACAATCCCGATGCGGCCGAAAGCCTCGGCGTCGTGGTGTTCAATTCCAAGATGGGCGCAGCGGCGGTCTCGGCCTTCCTCACCGCGATCGGCGGCGCGTTCTACGCGCAGTTCGTTTCCTATATCGACCCCGAAAGCGTCATGACCTTCCAGTTCTCGCTGCTGATGGCACTGCCGGCAGTGCTGGGTGGTATCGGTACGCTATGGGGACCCGTGCTCGGCGCGGTCATCCTGATCCCGATGACCGAACTGACGCGCTCCTTCATCGGCGGCTCCGGCCGCGGCGTCGATCTCATCCTCTATGGCACAGTGATCGTCGTGATCTCGCTGGCGCGGCCCGATGGCCTGCTTGGCCTGTTCTCGCGCCGTCCGGCGTCGAAGGGAGTGCCGCAATGACCGCGCCTCTACTTGAAACCCGCGGCGTCTGGCAGCGCTTCGGCGGCCTGATCGCCAATAGCGACGTGTCGATTTCCGTCGGTGCCGGCGAGATCGTCGGCCTCATTGGCCCGAACGGCGCCGGCAAGTCGACGCTGTTCAATCTGATCGCCGGCGTGCTGCCGCCCACGCAGGGAACGATCTGGTTCGATGGCAAGGATGTCACGAGGCTGCCCGCCGCAGAACGCTGCGCGCTCGGTATCGCGCGCACGTTCCAGGTGGTGAAGAGTTTCGAGACGATGACCGTCATTGACAACGTCATCGTCGGTGCGTTGATCCGCAACGACAAGATGCGCGATGCGCGGCGCAAGGCACATGAGGTGCTTGAGTTCTGCGGCCTCGCCCCGCGCGCTGACAAGCTCGCTCGCGATCTCATTCCGTCGGAGAAGCGCCGCCTCGAAGTCGCCCGTGCGCTGGCCACCGAGCCCAAGCTCCTGATGCTCGACGAGTGTCTTACCGGGCTCACGCCGCTTGAGGCGCAGTCCGGCGTGGCATTGGTGCGCAAGGTCCGCGAGACCGGCGTCACCGTGCTGATGGTCGAACACGTCATGGAAATCGTGATGCCGCTGGTCGACCGCGCCATCGTGCTCAATCTCGGCAAGAAGCTTGTCGAGGGCAAACCCACCGATGTCGTGCGGCATCCGGAAGTCATCAGCGCTTATCTCGGGGATCGTCATGCTGTCGGTGCGTGAAGCCACCACCGCCTATCAGGGGCTGGTCGCCATTTCGGATGTCACCATCGACGTCGCCAAGGGCGAGATCGTCGCGGTCTGTGGCTCCAATGGTGCCGGCAAGTCGACGCTGATCAAGACCATCGCCGGTGCCGAGCGTCCGCGTTCGGGCACCGTCACCTTCGACGGCGAGCAAATCAACGGCATCGCGCAGCATCTCATCACGGCGCGGGGCATTGCTTATGTGCCGGAAAACCGCCGGCTGTTTCCACGGCTTTCGGTGCACGACAATCTCCGGCTCGGCAGCTACATGTATCGTGGCAAGGCCGACCGCGACGAGCCGTTGAAGCTGGTGTTCGAACTGTTCCCGCGTTTGTCGGAGCGGCTCGAGCAACGCGCCGAAACGTTGTCCGGCGGAGAGCAGCAGATGCTGGCCATCGGCCGTGCGCTGATGACCCGGCCGCGGCTGCTGATGCTTGATGAGCCCTCGCAGGGCATCATGCCGAAACTGGTCGACGAAATCTTCCAGGCTGTCGTCAAGATCCGCAGTACCGGCATGACCGTGCTGATCGTCGAGCAGCGCATGGCCGAAGTGCTGGAGATCGCCGACCGCGCCTACATCCTGCAGACCGGTCGCGTCCAGATGCAGGGCAAGGCGTCGGAGATCGCGACCAATCCGGATGTGCGCAAGGCGTATCTGGGGCTGTAAGTTGAAGGACGTGGGCGACTAGTGCCCATGCCCATCATGTTCTGGCAGAACCAGCCCGAACGTTGCCACCAGATCCTTCACCTGCTCTGGTGACAGATGACGCGGGTTGAGCCCGCGCAGCAGCAGATAGAGTTTCGCGGTTTCCTCGAGTTCCTCGATGGCGTAGACCGCCGCCTCCAGCGTGTCGCCGGACACGACCGGGCCGTGATTGGCCAGCAGCACGGATGAATATTTACCGGCGAGGCCCTTGATGGCATCGGCGACCGCCGGATCGCCGGGCCGATAATAGGGCACCAGGGCCGTCGCGCCGCATTTCATTAGGTAATAGGGCGTTATCGGCGGCAGCACGGCGCGCGGATCGATCTCTGGCAGCATCGACACCGCCACCGAATGGGTCGAATGCAGATGCACCACGGCGCGGGCGGCGCTGCGGGTCTCATACAGTGCCGTATGCAGCGGAACCTCTTTGGTCGGCGCATCGCCAGATATGAGGCGGCCGTTGCTGTCGAGCCGCGACAGCCGGGCCGGATCGAGTGAGCCCAGTGACGCATTGGTCGGGCTCACGAGCCAGCCACCATCATCGCAGCGCACACTGATATTGCCTGATGAGCCCGGCGTCAGCCCACGGTCGAACAGCGAGAGGCCGAGTCGGCAGATATCTTCACGCAGCTTTGTGTCAGTCACCGGATGTCCTCGGTCTTTTCTTGGCATTTCCTCGTGATGCTTTTTCCCACGCTTTGGCATGATGGCCAAGCCGTGTTACCGAGAGGCAAGGCCGCCTGAAGCTGGCCATCGAGGACCCCTAGGGAATTGCCGCATGTCACTTGCATCTGAAAAACCAAGCTCTGAGAAACCTAGCGTCGCCGTTATTGGTCTGGGGTCGATGGGCTATGGCATGGCCCTGTCGCTCAAGAAGGCCGGCTTCACGGTGACCGGCTGCGACGTCTCGGCGGATGCGGTGAAGCGCTTCGTGGCTGACGGAGGGCAGGGCGCTGATACCCCGGCCGGCGCTGCACAGGGCGCGGATATCGTCATCAGCGTCGTCGTCAATGCCGCGCAGACGGCGACCATCCTGTTCGGGACGGATGGCGTTGCCGAAACGCTGCCGAAAGGCGCGGTATTCGTATCGTCCGCGACAATGGATCCAGATGTCGCCCGCCGCCTCGCTGGGGATCTCGAAGCCACCGGCCGGCATTACCTCGATGCCCCGATCTCCGGCGGTGCACAGCGCGCGGCGCAGGGCGAACTCACCATTCTTGCCTCCGGCAGCGAGCCTGCCTTTGCCAAGGCCCGGCCGGCGCTCGATGCGATGGCGGCCAAGCTCTATGAACTCGGCGATGCCGCCGGGCAGGGCGCCGCTTTCAAGATGATCAACCAGCTCCTCGCAGGCGTACATATCGCTGCCGCCTCGGAAGCCATCGCGTTTGCCGCCAAGCAGGGTCTGGATATCCGCAAGGTCTACGAGGTCATCACCGCCTCCGCCGGCAACTCCTGGATGTTCGAGAACCGCATGCCGCATGTGCTCGATGGCGATTACACGCCGCGCAGCGCGGTCGATATCTTCGTCAAGGATCTTGGCATCATCCAGGACATGGCGCGTACAGCGAAATTCCCGGTGCCGGTCTCCGCTGCGGCTTTGCAGATGTTTCTGATGACCTCGGCGTCAGGCATGGGCCGGGACGACGATGCGTCGGTGGCGCGGATGTATGCCAAGGTCACCGGTACCAAGCTGCCGGGCGAGTCGAATTAAAAACACGAGGACGATCGATGCCCCGCTTCGCCGCCAATCTCAGCATGATGTTCAACGAACACGCATTCCTCGATCGCTTCGATGCGGCGGCGAAGGCCGGCTTCACGGCGGTGGAATTCCTGTTTCCCTATGAGCATCCGCCGGAGGCGATTGCCGAGGGGCTGGAGCGCAACGGACTCAAGCAGGTGCTGTTCAATCTGCCGCCGGGCGACTGGAATGCCGGCGAAAAGGGATTTGCCGCTCGCCCCGACAAGTTCGATGAGCTTCGGCAGAGCATTCACACGGCGCTTCCCTATGCTCTGGCCACCAATGTTCGCCGCCTGCACATGATGGCGGGTCTCGCCGATCGCAAGGATCCGAAGGCCGTGGCGGCCTTCCGCAAATCCGTTGAATGGGCTGCGAACTTTCTCGGCGAACATGGCGTCGACGTGGTCATTGAGCCGATCAACCCGCGCGACGTGCCCGGTTATTTTCTCAACGACTTCATGTTTGCGCGCGACATCATCGCTGACATGAAGATTCCGAATCTTGGGCTGCAGTTCGATATCTATCACTGCCAGATCATGCACGGTGACGTCACCATGCGGCTGCGCGAGATGTTGCCGTGGATCGGGCATATCCAGATCGCCAGCGTGCCGTCGCGCAACGAGCCGTCCGGCGAGGAACTGAACTATCCGTTCCTGTTCGATGAACTCGATCGGATCGGCTACGACAATTATGTCGGCTGCGAATATCGCCCGGCTGGCGACACGGTCGCAGGACTTGGCTGGTTCAAGCCCTATGCCGGAGTGAAAGCATGACGCTGGCGCTGGGCTGCATCGCTGACGACTACACTGGTGCGTCCGACCTGGCCAACACGCTGACCCGCTGCGGTCTGCGCACGGTGCAGACCATCGGCATTCCCGCTGATGATCTGCACCTGCCGGACGTCGATGCCGTTGTCGTGTCGTTGAAGAGTCGCTCGATCGCGGCCAGCAGGGCGGTCGAGAAATCGCGCGCCGCCGAAAAATGGATGCGCAGCCGCGGCGCGGATCATGTGCTGTTCAAGATCTGCTCGACATTCGACTCCACCGATGCCGGCAATATCGGCCCGGTGATGGACGCGTTGCGGATCGATTCCGGTGACAATATCGTGCTGGTGACGCCGGCATTCCCCGAGACCGGCCGTACGGTCTATCAGGGCAATCTGTTCGTTGGCTCCGTGCCGTTGAACGAGAGCCCGCTGAAGGATCACCCGCTCAATCCGATGCACGACTCCAATCTCGTCCGTGTGCTGGCGCGGCAGAGCGCGACAAATATCGGGCTGGTCGATCTCGGAGTTGTCGCCTGTGGCGCCGACGTGGTGCGGACGCATCTCGATGGACTGTCGGAGAATGGCTTTGGCGCGGCGATCATCGACGCCGTATTTGCCAGCGATCTGGAAACCATCGGTGCGGTCGCCCTCGGTCATCGCGTCTCTGTCGGTGCATCCGGCATGGGGCTTGGTCTCGCGCGTGCACTGGTCGCGTCAGGGCGCGTCAAGGCGAATGCGGCGACCTCGATCAAGGATACGCCCGTGGGTGGCGCTGCAGCCTGTCTGGCCGGCAGTTGTTCGCAGGCGACGCTACAGCAGATCGCGCGCGCCGAACAGGTGATGCCGGTGCTGCGTCTCGATCCCGAACAGGTGATTGCCGGTGGCGCGGAAGTGCAGCGCGCGCTCGGTTGGGCGAAGGAACGGTTGGGTAAGGGCCCGGTCCTGATCGCCAGCAGTTCGACGCCGGATCAGGTGACGGCGCTGCAAAAGCGCCATGGCCGCGATGCCGCGGGGCATGCCATCGAGCAGGCGATGGCTGATCTCGCTGAAGGTCTCGTCCGCGCCGGCGTACAACGGCTCGTCGTGGCTGGCGGCGAGACATCCGGCGCTGTCGTGGATCGTTTGGGCATTCCGGGTTTTCTGGTCGGTGCGGAAATCGCCGCCGGTGTGCCGGTGTTGCGCGCGGTCGGTGCGGCGGAGCGCCAGATGCTGCTGGCGCTGAAGTCCGGCAATTTCGGTGGGCCGGCTTTTTTTGAAGATGCGCTTGGCCTGATGACCTGATGGATGTCGCCCAATCCCGGGGCGGCAGGCTGCCCGAATAGGCAGGGCGTTGCTTGCGCCGCGCGCATTACAGATAGTTCATCTTGACCGGCCTGTGACACCTTGGGTGTCGCGAGCCGCAACCACATCTTTTAAAGCCTAAACTGTTGTGCGGACGCCACGGCGGACCGGAAACAATTAACAATACCGCTGAAGTGAATTGCCGTGAGGCTTGGCGCGTTAGCTATTTTGTCGCAGGTCGGGTAAATCTGCTGGTGTGGACAGGCGCGGAAACCACTCGTTCGCAGCCCTTCATGCAAGAGGATTGCCCGTTCATTCATGAACCGAGCCGATAGGCTTATGCCGGCCCGGCTCACTAATCGGATGCGGACGATCTCTCTAAACAGGTGAATTCGATCGTGGGCAGGCGGGTCTTCCGCTGTGCCCCTCTCGTCAATGTATCGAGGACTACCCGTTCATGATCTCGTTGGTGCGCATCGCCCTCACCCGGCCTTACACCTTTGTGGTGCTGGCCCTGCTGTTGCTGATTGTCGGGCCGCTGGCCGCGCTTCGCACGCCAACCGATATTTTCCCTGATATTCGCATCCCTGTCATCGGCGTGGTCTGGCAGTATACCGGCCTCCCGCCGGACCAGATGTCCGGCCGTATCACAACGCCGTTCCAGCGTGCACTCACCACCACGGTCAATGACATCGAGCACATCACGGCGAATTCCTATGCCGGCTTCGGCATCATCAAGATCTTCTTCCAGCCCAATGTCGACATCCGCACCGCCAATGCGCAGGTCACCGCGATCTCGCAGACGCTGATCAAGCAGTTGCCGCCTGGCGCCACGCCGCCGCTGATCCTGAATTACTCGGCCTCGACGGTTCCGATCATCAACGTTGCTCTGTCAGGCGATGGTCTCACAGAACAGAACCTCGCCGATATCGGCATCAATCAGCTCCGTACACCGCTGGTCACCGTGCCCGGTGCGGCGATTCCGTACCCGTTCGGTGGCAAGCAGCGCCAGATCCAGATCGACCTCAATCCCGGCGCGCTACAGGCGCGCGGTCTGTCGGGGCAGGACGTCGCCAATGCATTGGCGGCGCAGAACCTGATCACGCCGGTCGGTACGCAGAAGATCGGCGAGTTCGAATACACGATCAACCTCAACAATTCGCCGCTGAAGATCGAAGAACTCGGCCGGCTGCCAATCAAGAGCGTCAACGGCGCCATGGTCTATGTGGACGACGTCGCCACCGTGCGCGACGGCAATCCGCCGCAGACCAATATCGTGCATGTGGATGGCAATCGCTCGGTGCTGATGCAGGTGCTAAAGGCCGGTTCGGTCTCGACGCTCGATATCATATCCGGCATCAAGCAGAAGGTGATCGACTATCGCGCGGCGCTGCCGGACGCGTTGAAGATCAGCTATATCGGCGACCAATCCGGCTTCGTGCGCGGCGCCATCGAGGGCGTGGCCGTGGAAGGCGTTATCGCGGCCTTGCTGACGTCGGTGATGATCCTGCTGTTCCTCGGCAGCTGGCGTTCCACCGTCATCATCGCGGTGTCGATCCCGCTAGCGGTGCTCGGCGCCATCATCATGCTGTCGATGATTGGCGAAACGCTGAACATCATGACGCTGGGCGGTCTGGCGCTCGCAGTCGGCATCCTCGTCGATGACGCCACGGTGACCATCGAAAACATCAATTACCATCTGGAGCAGGGCAAGGACGTCGAGAGCTCGATCATGGACGGTGCGGCGCAGATCGTGACGCCGGCATTCGTGTCGCTGCTGTGTATCTGTATCGTCTTCGTGCCGATGTTCTTCCTCAACGGCATCGCGCGCTTCCTGTTCGTGCCGATGGCCGAAGCGGTGATGTTCGCGATGGTCTGGTCGTTCCTGTTATCGCGCACGCTGGTGCCGACCATGGCCAAGTATCTGCTGCAGCGGCATGTCCATCATGACGGCGAGAAGCCGCCGACCCGCAATCCGCTGGTGCGCTTCCAGCGTGGCTTTGAGGCCGGCTTCGAACGTATTCGCGGCGGCTATCATGGCCTGCTGGATATGGCGCTGGCGCGGCGCCCCGTTTTTGTGATCGGCTTCCTCGGCGTCGTCGGCGTGTCATTCCTGCTGGTGCCGTTCCTCGGCCGCAACTTTTTCCCGTCGGTCGATGGCGGCGCCATCCTGATGCATGTCCGCGCCCAGGTCGGCACCCGCATCGAGGAAACTGCCAACCAGTTCGCTGATATCACCAAGGCGGTGCGCAAGATCATCCCGCCGGATCAGATCGAGACCATGACCGACAATATCGGCATGCCCGTCTCCGGCATCAATCTCACCTATAACAACACCGGCGTGATCGGCCCGCAGGATGGTGACTTCCAGATCAAGCTGAAGGAAGGCCACAGGCCGACCGAGGAATATGTCCGGCAATTGCGCGAACAACTGCCGCGGCAGTTCCCGGGTGTCAGCTTCGCCTTCCTGCCTGCCGACATCGTCAGCCAGATCCTGAACTTCGGCGCCCCGGCCCCGATTGACCTGCAGATCCGCGGTGCGAATCTCGCGGCGAACTTCGAATATGCCAACAAGCTGCTCGGCAAGATCCGTCGCATTCCCGGCATTGCCGATGCACGGCTCCAGCAGTCGCCGAACAATCCCGGCTTCAACATCGATGTCGACCGCACCCGTGCACAATATGTCGGCCTGACTGAGCGCGATGTCACCAACAGCCTCGTGGTCAACCTCGCAGGTTCGTCGCAAGTCGCGCCGACCTATTATCTCAGTCCCGATAACGGCGTGTCCTATTCCATCGTGATGCAGACGCCGCAATACAAATTGGATTCGCTGGGTGCGCTGGAGACGCTGCCGATCACGGCCGTGAATGCCAGCAACAACTCCCCGATGCTCGGCGGCATTGCCAGCATCAATCGCTCGACCTCGAATGCCGTGGTGTCGCAATATGACATCCAGTCCATGGTGCAGATCTATGCCACCACGCAGGGTCGCGATCTCGGCTCCGTGTCCAACGATATCTACAAGGTGTTGGAAGAAACCAAGGCGGATGTGCCGAAGGGCAGCAATGTGGCGCTGCTCGGTCAGGTGCAGACCATGAACAGCGCCTTTGCCGGCCTGTTGTTCGGCCTGCTCGGCGCTATCGTGCTAATCTATCTCTTGATCGTCGTGAACTTCCAGTCCTGGTCCGATCCGTTCGTGATCATCACCGCGCTGCCGGCGGCATTGGCCGGCATCGTCTGGATGCTGTTCACGACGCAGACCACGCTGTCGGTTCCGGCATTGACCGGCGCCATCATGTGTATGGGTGTCGCAACGGCCAATTCGGTGCTGGTGATTTCCTTTGCCCGCGAGCGCTACGCGATCCTCGGTGATCCCATCAAGGCCGCGTCCGAAGCCGGTTTCGTCCGCTTCCGCCCGGTACTGATGACGGCCCTGGCCATGATCATCGGCATGGCGCCGATGGCGCTGGGGCTGGGCGAGGGCGGCGAGCAAAATGCGCCACTTGGCCGCGCTGTCATCGGCGGCCTGATTTTTGCTACCATCGCCACGTTGATGTTCGTGCCGGTGGTTTTCAGCATGGTTCACAAGAAACAGCAGCCCGAAAATCAGCCTGCGGCTGACGTGGCTACCTCGGAGACTTTGCATGCCCACTGAGCAGACCCCCCCGGTGTCACGCCGCAAGCTCGGCCTGGTCGGAGTGATTGGCTTGTGCGCCGCCGGCGCCATCGTCGTCACCGGCATCATGGCCCGCGCCAAGACCGAGAGCGATTTGAAGACCTGGACCGACGATCAGGCGATCCCGACGGTGGCTGTGGCTCCGCCGGATGCCCGCGTTCTCAACGCGTCGCTCGATCTGCCCGGCCGGCTCGAAGCCTATTACCGCGCGCCGATTTTTGCCCGCGTCTCGGGCTATCTGAAGAGCTGGAGCGCCGATATCGGTGCACAGGTCAGATCCGGCCAGGTGATCGCCGAGATCGAAGCCCCGGATCTCGATCAGCAGTTGCTGCAGGCCCGCGCCGATCTCGTCAGTCAGCAGTCCAGCGCCAAGCTGTCGGAAGCGACGCTGAACCGCCGCAAGACGCTGGTGGCGTCGAATTTCGTCTCGGCGCAGGAAATCGACGAGCGCACTGCCGATCTGAACAACAAGCGCGCCGCCGTGAATTCCGGCCAAGCCAATGTCGAGCGTCTGGAAGCGCTGGCCGGTTACAAGAAGATCACCGCGCCGTTCGATGGCGTTGTGACCCAGCGCAACACCGACGTCGGCGCGCTGATCTCGGGCGGCACCGGCACCGGTGCCGCGATGTTCGTGGTATCTGATATCAAGAAGCTGCGCGTTTATGTCGACGTGCCGCAGAGCTATGTGCCGGCGATCAGGTTAGGTGCCAAGGCGATCATCAGCGTGCCCGATCATCCGAACAAGACGTTCCCGGCCACGGTGGAAGCTTCGTCGCAATCGGTCGATGTAGCTTCGGGGACCACGCGAATGCAGCTTGTGCTCGACAACCCCAACGGCGAATTGCTGCCGGGCGGTTATGCCAATGTGAAGATGAGCCTCGCGCGTGATTCCGCGCCGCTGCATGTGCCGGCTTCGGCACTGATCTTCAACAAGAGCGGCCTGCGCGTCGCAACCGTTGGACCGGACGACAAGATCCTGTTCAAGACCGTGACCATCGCCAGGGATCTCGGCCGCGACATCGAGCTCGCATCCGGCATCGCCGCCGACGATCGCATCGTCATTGCCCCGCCGGACGGCCTCAACGACGGCGACAAGGTCCGTATCACTGGCGGCAGCGGTACTCCGAAAAACGGCAAGCCGACGGCCGAGACGGACAAGAAGGAAGTGAAGGGGTAGGGCGTTGACGCCGCGCTATGCCGGGCTCGTATGCCCGGCATAGCGCCCCCTCCGTTTACGATTATCTAGTGCGTGATGCCTTCGCGATCGAATAGCGCCATCAAGGTGCAGCTCATTGTTGCGATCAGCTTCTCCTCGCCTCTCTCCACCGCAAAGGCCTGGCCCTCACAAACCGTTATGGTTCGGCCGGGCTTGAGCACGCGGGCCCGAAACAGGAACTGCTCGCCGCGGGCCGGGGCCAGAAAATTGGTCTTGAATTCGACGGTCAGAACCGCGGCATCGTCGGGCATCAGCGAGAAGGCGGCATATCCGCAGGCTGTATCCAGCGCTGTCGTGATGATGCCGGCATGAATGAATCCATGCTGCTGCGTAAAGGCGGTGTTGTACGGCATTTTGAGTTCGACTTCGCCGGCGGCCTGGCGAGCGACTTCGATACCCAGTGTTGTCATCGCCGTTTGGCGCGCGAAGCTCGCCTGCACACGGGCCTCGAAGTTTGCATCCTTTGGAATGAATTTGGTCATCTCGCTTTACTGCGCCTTTCGCCACTCCAGCACGCCATCATCCGCCGTGCTGATCGGCCCCGACGCCCCCACCGGCGTCTTGTCCTGATCCATCAGAAACGCCAGCGTCGCATTGTCCTGCGCCGGCACACGCGCCAGCGCGCGTTCATTGGCCGCGGTGCGGAGGATCACCACGCCGTGTTCGATCTCGCCACCGCGGCCGTAGATCACCGTGAAGCTTTCGACAGTGCCGTTGCCCGAGGCCTCGGTGACATATGTCGGGACCGGCTTGCGGTTGCGGTCGGCGTCCGCCTGCACATTGGTGTCCTGCGCGAGCGTCTCCTTTGGTGCCTCCTTCGACACCACCAATGCGTGGTGCTTGGTGACGAAGCCGCCCTGCGCGTAGAGCAGGCCCGTCTTGGTTCCCGCGCGGATTTTGCGGACCATCGCGCAGGCGGCATGCGCCATGTAGTCGTTCAGCGGCGCGCCAAAGAAGGTGAGACCGCCGGTCACGGTTGGTTGCACATCGCTGCCAAGGCCGAGGGTGCGGCGGGCCATCTTGGGCACGCAGGGGAAACAGCTATAGAGCTCGATGGCGCCGAAATTCTTGCCGGAGCCGCCGACCAGATCCATGGCCACCTTCAGCACCGCATTCTGCGCGTGGCTCTCCACATACTGGTCGCGGTCGAGATAGTCGCGCGGCTCCTCGGCTGAAGCGCCGCCCCAGATATGCACGATGCGGTCCTCGGGCACGCCAGCGGCGCGCGCTTTCGCAAGGCTGGTGACGAGGATGGCGGCCGACTGGTTCACCATCGGATTGGCGACCATTAGCTTGGTATAGGGCCAGGCAATCAGCCGGTTGTCGGGCGTCGGTGTAGTGATTTGTTCCGGTGTGTAAGCCTTTTTGATCCACGCCTCGGGATTGGTCGCAGCGACGCCCGCATAGCGTGACCACAGCTCGCCGGATTCGCGATGCGCCTCCCGCGGCGTCTGGCCCCAATGCGCGGCAGAGGCGGCTTCATAGAACGGGTAGACCGTGACCGGTTTGGCCACGCCGAGCTTGGTCGCCATCGGCTTCTGATAGTTGGCACCGCGGAGCGGCTCCGGCGCATCCTTGGCGAATGGAGTCCAAGGCAGATCCACCTTGGCACGTTCGGCCTTGGTGGCAGTGCCCTGCGATTCCGCGCCGGTGATCGCCGCGACCTGGGATTCGCCGCGCGCGATCCGCTTCGCCGCCTCGTGAATATAGCGGATCGGACTCTCGCCGCCGACCGGACCGTAATAGGCGTGCTTCGGCGCGATGCCGAGCTTCTCGCTGAGCTGCTTCTCCGGCGCGGTGTAACGCCAGCTCAGGAAGTTCACGATGTCGAGCGAGTCGATATCCCCAAGCAGTTTCCCGCCAGAGTCCTGCTCCGCGCGCTTCAGTGCTTCGATCATCAGCGCGAGCGGCTCAAGACCTTCCGTGAGCTCCCCCGGATGATCGGAGAATTC
Organism: Tardiphaga sp. 709; assembly: GCF_032401055.1. NCBI lineage: Bacteria > Pseudomonadati > Pseudomonadota > Alphaproteobacteria > Hyphomicrobiales > Nitrobacteraceae > Tardiphaga > Tardiphaga sp. 709. Next base: position 4,628,720 of record NZ_CP135529.1, read on the forward strand.
GCCGACGCCGACGATGACGGGGATGCGGTCTTCAGCTTGGTTCGATACTGCCATTGTTCTTGCTCTTGCCTCTATTCTGAAACCAGCATGGTGAGGTGCTCTGCCGCTTCGGCAAAGTCCTCCTTGAATTCCTGCACAACTGCGCCTGCCGACTTGACGCTGTCAATCAGGCCGACGCCTTGCCCGACGAAATAGCTGACCAGATCCCGTGCCTGCGCATTGCCCGCGGCTGCGGAACGATCAATCGAGGCGAAGGCGTCGCGGCTGATCAGGCTCTGCAGTGGCATCGGCAGCGCGCCGGGGCTGTCTTCGCCGCGATCCCAGGCATCGGTCCAGACCGAGCGCAATTGCCGTGCGGGCTTGCCGGTACGGCCCCTGGAGCGGATCGCATCGCGCGACGAGGCGGCAATCATCTTCTCGCGAAAGATTTCGGAGGTTTCGGATTCCGTGGTCGCGAGCCACACCGAACCGGTCCAGACGCCTGCCGCGCCCATCGCCATACAGCCGGCCATCTGCCGCCCGGTCATGATGCCGCCGGCGGCGAGCACCGGCACTTCGCGCATCGGCTTGATGGCCTTGATCACCTCTGGCACCAGCACCATGGTCGAGACCTCGCCGCAATGGCCGCCGGCCTCGGTGCCCTGCGCCACGAGAATATCGACGCCGGCCGCAACCTGCCGGATCGCATGTTCCTTGGCACCGACGAGTGCCGCCACCGGAACGCCATGGGCTTTGCCCATCTCGATCATCGCCTTCGGCGGCACGCCGAGTGCATTGGCGATCAGCCGGATCGGATGGTTGAAGGAGACGTCGAGCAGCCGCAGTGCAGTCTCGCCGTCGAATGGCTGCGGCTGATCGGAGGAGACTTCGGTGATCTTGAGATCGACGCCGTATTTCTTCAGCAGGCTCCTGGTGAAAGCGCGATGTTCCGGCGTGATGCGGCGCTCCAGCGACTTCCAGGTGACATCCTTCTCGCCTGCGGTGGAGATGTTCTCGGGGATCAGTACGTCGATGCCGTAAGGCTTGCCGTCGACATGATCGTCGATCCACCTCAGTTCCTGCTCCAGCGTCTCCGGAGAATGCGCGGTGGCGCCGAGCACACCGAAGCCGCCGGCACGGCTGACGGCAGCAACCACGTCGCGGCAATGGCTGAAGGCGAGTAGCGGAAACGCGATGCCCAGCATCTCGCAGATTGGCGACTTCATCGGCGTGTCTCCCTGAATCTCTTGTGACCCGCTTCATGTGGCGAGTTCGTGATGAACGCTAGCGTATGGGGAAGGGCGATGCCAAGCGGACGAGGGCATTCCGCCTGGCAAAATACCGGGGCAACGACGCCAGATTTCCTGCTTGCGCTTTCGCGTCATGCGGGAAATGCTGCGTGTAACAAGCAAAGCAAAAAATACGGGAGTGAACGCATGGCCGCTGCACAGCCGCAATCTGTCTCACATCAAAACGCGCGCATCGATGTCGTGGTCGTCGGCGCAGGGTTCGCGGGGCTTTATCTGCTGCACAAGCTGCGCGGTCTCGGTCTCCATGTGAAAGTCTTCGAACAGGGCGGCGATGTCGGCGGCACATGGTACTGGAACCGCTATCCCGGCGCGCGTTGCGACGTCGAGAGCATGCAGTATTCGTTTTCGTTCGATGACAAATTGCAGCAGGAATGGAACTGGAGCGAGCGCTATGCGCCGCAACCTGAAATCCTGCGCTATGCCGGCCATGTCGCCGATCGCTATGATCTGCGCAGGGACATCCAGTTCAACACGACGGTCAAATCCGCAGTTTTCGATGAGTGCGCTAATCGATGGGCGGTAACGACTTCCGATGGACAGGCCACCATCGCGCAGCATGTCGTGCTCGCGACGGGTTGTCTGTCGAATGCCCGCACGCCCGATTTCAGGGGCATGAAGGATTTCAAGGGCAAGGTCTATCACACCGGCAACTGGCCGCATGAGACGGTCGATTTCACCGGCCTGCGCGTCGGTGTCATCGGCACCGGATCGTCGGCGATCCAGTCGATCCCGCTGATCGCCGAACAGGCGAGCCAGCTCACTGTGTTCCAGCGCACCGCAAATTTTAGCGTGCCGGCGCGCAATGCGCCGCTTACCGATGATGAGCGCAAATCGTTTCGCGACAACTATCCGGAGATTCGCCGGCAGGCGCGTGAGGAGTTCAAGAACGGCATCGTGCAGCCGGTTCCGGATCGCGGCGCGCTCGACGATCCGGAGCATGCAAGGCGTGAGAAGTATCACGCGCGATGGACATCGGGCGGACTTACCTTCATGGGCGTCTACAATAACCTGGTCCTGGATCAGCGCGCCAACGATACCGCCGCCGATTTTATCCGCGAGAGAATCTCAGAGATCGTCAGCGATCCCGAAACGGCAAGGCTGCTGCAGCCGACCGATCATCCGGTTGGTTCAAAGCGTATCTGCGTCGATACAGATTACTATGCGACCTTCAATCGCCCGAATGTGACGCTGGTCGATATCAAGGCCCATCTGATCGAACAGATTCTGCCGCATGCCGTGCGCACCGGCGGCAAGAATTACGAGGTCGACGCACTGGTGCTCGCCACCGGCTTCGATGCGATGACCGGTTCGGTCGCCAAGATCGACATTCGCGGCCGCGGCGGCCAGACGCTGAATGACAAATGGGCGGAAGGCCCACGAACCTATCTCGGCTTGATGAGCGCCGGGTTCCCGAACCTCTTTATCGTCACCGGCCCCGGCTCGCCGTCTGTGCTGTCAAACATGATCGTGTCCATTGAGCAGCATGTCGACTGGATCACCGACTGCCTTAGCTATATGCGTGACCGTGGCGCAGAGGCGATCGAGGCGACGCATCCCGCGGAGGACAAGTGGGTCGCGCATGTCAATGAGGTCGCGGCCGGCACGCTCTATCCCCAGGCCAATTCCTGGTACATGGGGGCCAACATCCCCGGCAAACCGCAGATATTCATGCCCTATATCGGCGGCGTCGGCGTCTACCGGCAGATTTGCAACGATGTGGCGGCGAAGGACTATGAGGGATTTGCAATGACGGTGGGCGTGCGGCCAAAGACGAAGGAAGCTGTGGCATTGTAGCTTTTTCCCTCTCCCCCAGCGCAGCGAAGCTGCGCGCTGCGGGAGAGGGTGCCTGAGCGAAGCGAAGGCGGGAGAGGGTCTTGCCGCATACGCAGAATTGCCCTCTCCCGTCTCGACCGCTGTCGCGGTCGATCCACTCTCTCCACGGCGCGGAGCTTCGCTCCGCTGGGGGCGAGGGGAAGCAAGGGCTGTCCGTCTAAAACGCCGTATACCCGCCATCGATCACGAACGTATCCGCCGTGTGATACGATGACGCCTTGCTCATCAGATAGACAGCGATGCCGCCAAAATCCGACGGTTCGCCGAAACGGCGCACCGGGATGCGCGGCATGACATTGGCGACGAATTTCTCGTTGCCCATGATTCCTGCGGTCATGTCGCTCTTGATCCAGCCCGGCAGGATTGCGTTGGCTGTCACGCCCTGACGGGCCAATTCGACGGCCAGCGCGCGCACCAGCGCATTGATCGCGGCCTTGGTCGCCGCATAGTGCTCGTTGCGCGCGGTGCCGAAGATCGAGGCGAGGCTCGATGTTGCGACCAGCCGGCCGAACTTGTCGCCGGCCTCGGCGCGTTCCGTCATATGTCGCGCGGCGACCTGGAAGGCATGGAAGACACCATCGAGATTGGTGGCGAACATGGTGCGCCACTGTTCTTCGGTGCGGTCGATGAAATTGTGCCGTCCGCCGCCGCCGATACCGGCATTGGCGAAGCAGCCATCGACACGGCCGAATGTCTTGAGCGTGGCATCCATCGCCGCCTTCACCGAGGCCGTGTCGGTCACGTCGCTGACCAGCGTTTCGACCTTGCCACTGCAATCCGCCATGGTGGCAGCCGCGGCCTTGTTCTTCTCGGTGTTGCGGCCCCAGATCGAGACGTTGCAACCAGCGGTGGCCAGCGCCTGCGCGATGCCGAGGCCGATACCGCCATTGCCGCCGGTGATGACGGCCACGCGGCCGCTGAGGTCGAATATCTGTGTAGGCGTTGCCATGTCAGCGTTTCCATGTTTGGCGCGCGTTATGCCGTGCGTCCGTTGGTGGGCTGGTGTTCCCCCGGAAGCATGGACAAGCGCGTCCGAAAAATCAAATATGCTGCCTGACATACAAAGCTTCCACACCGCGGAATAAACACGCGGACTATCCCGTGAGGAAACCATGCAGTTCAAACACGTCACCCTCGATTTCGACGGTAATGTCGCCATTCTGAAGCTCGATCATCAGGAGGTGATGAATGCGGTCTCGGTCGATATGCTTGGCGGCCTCACCGAGGCGCTGGAAGAAATCGACGAGCGCCGCGACAATGTGCGTTGTCTGGTGATCACGGGCGCCGGCCGGGCCTTCTGCACCGGCGCAAATCTTCAGGGTCGCAACAATCAGGTGACGAAGTCGCGCAGCAGCGCGGGCGCGACGCTGGAGACCGCTTTCCATCCGTTCCTGCGCCGGTTGCAGAACCTGCATTGTCCGATCGTCACCGCAGTGAACGGCCCGGCGGCCGGTGCGGGCATGAGCTTCGCGCTGATGGGCGATCTCATTCTCTGTGCGAAGTCGTCGTATTTTCTGCAGGCTTTCCGTCGTATCGGCCTGGTGCCGGATTGCGGCTCGACCTGGATTCTGCCCCGCCTGATCGGCAAGGCGCGCTCGGTGGAGCTGTCGCTGCTCGGCGAAAAGCTGCCGGCTGAGAAGGCGCTGGAATGGGGTCTCATCAACCGTGTCTATGACGACGCCGCGCTGATGGACGAGGCCATGAAGCTCGCGCATGACCTTGCCGACGGTCCGACGGTGGCGTTGTCGTTGATCCGTAGGCTCTATTGGGACAGCCCGGAAAATTCCTTCGAGGACCAGATCAATCTCGAAGTGCAGTCGCAGCGGATTGCCGGTGCGTCGCCGGACTTCAAGGAAGGCGTCGCCGCATTCCTCGAGAAGCGCCCGGCCAAGTTCACGGGCAAATAGGCCTTGAGCTCAGCTTCCGTCGCGGAGCTGCTCGCACGCAGCGTCACGTCGTGGTGCAATGGCGCCACCGGCGTGACGGATGCAAAGCGTTTGTCCGGTGGCGCCAGCCAGGAGACGTGGTCGTTCGACATCACGCATCCCGATGGCACTATCGGCGCGATCCTGCGCCGCGCGCCGTCGGGTTATGGTGCTGCGCCCGGTCGTGCTGCGGGTCTCGATGCCGAAGCGGTGCTGATGCAGCTGGCCTTTGATGCGGGTGTACCGTCGCCGAAGGTGTTGCATGTGCTCAAACCCGATGACGATCTGGGAACCGGCTTCATCATGCAGCGAGTCGCTGGCGAAACCATCCCGCGCAAGATTTTGCGCGACGATGAATTCGCGGGCGCGCGGCCCAAACTTGCCCGGCAATGCGGCCAGATCCTCGCCGAGATCCACGGACTGCCTGCTGCGAGCCTGCCGCAGCTTCGCCGCATGACTGCCGCAGCAGAAATCGCCGAATTACAGCGCGAGATCGACGGTTTTGGCTGGCCGCGCCCGGTGTTCCAGCTGGCGTTGCGCTGGCTGCGCGACAACGATCCCGGCCCGTCAGAACGCGTCACTTTGGTGCATGGCGATTTCCGCCACGGCAATCTGATGATCGGGCCTGATGGCGTGCGCGCGGTGCTGGACTGGGAGCTGGCGCATCTCGGTGATCCCATAGAGGATCTCGGCTGGATCTGCGTCAATTCATGGCGCTTCGGCGTCATGGACAAGCCGGTTGGCGGGTTTGGTACTTATGAAGAATTGTTCGCTGGTTACGAAGCGGCCAGCGGAATCGCTGTCGATGCACAGCGGGTGAAATTCTGGGAAGTGATGGGCACGCTACGTTGGGGCGTGATGTGCGTCGGGATGATGCAGCGGTTTCGTCTCGGCCCGGATCATTCGATGGAGCGTGCGATGATCGGGCGGCGATCGTCGGAGACGGAGATCGATCTGTTACGGCTATTGGCGCCGCGCGCATGATCCCGAAAAGTGGCGACCGGTTTTCGGATCAGATCATGCGCAAAAACAAGGTGATGACATGCAGGACGAACCGAGGCCCGACGAACTGGTGAAGGCCGTCGCGGATTTTCTCCGCAACGACATTGCACCTCAAATCTCAGGTCATGCGGCCTTCAAGCTGCGTGTCGCGATCAACGCGCTCGATCTCGTGACGCGGCAACTGACACTGGCTGGCGACAGCGATGCTGCCGAGCTGCATGGCCTGACGATGCTGCTCGGCGTGCACGGCACGCTCGACGGGTTGAACCAGGATCTTGCTGACCGCATCGCGCAAGGCGACATCGATCTCACGACGCCCGGTGTGAAAGAGCATCTGTGGCAGACGACACTGGCGAAGCTCGCCGTCGATCAGCCGAATTACGCGGCGTACAAACGCGAGCTGGAACCGAAGTAAGCGCCGCGGCGCTACTTCCCCTTCCAGTTCGGCTTGCGCTTCTCCGAGAACGCCTTCGGCCCTTCAATATAGTCTTCCGACGCCGCCATCGCCTTCACCGCCGGATATTCGCGCTGCTCGGTGATCGCCTGCTCCAGCGACACCGCCATGCCCTTCTGGATCGCCTGCTTGGAGGCGCGGATCGACATCGGTGAGTTCTGGCAGATGGTCTCGGCCCAGCGCAGCGCGGCATTCAGGGCCTCGCCCTGCGGCACCACCTCGTTGACGAAGCCGAGTTCATAGCCTTCCTGCGGTTTCACATGGCGTGCAGTGAGGATCATACCCATGGCGCGCTTCATGCCGATCTGGCGCGGCAGGCGCTGCAGGCCGCCGGCAAGAGCAGCGAGGCCGACGCGCGGCTCGGGCAGGGCAAAGGTCGCATTCTCCGCGGCGATGATCAGGTCGCAAGCCAGTGCAATCTCGAAGCCGCCGCCCATGGCAACGCCGTTCACCGCAGCAATGATCGGTTTGTCGCAATCGAAGCGCGCGGTGAGGCCGGCGAAGCCCGACGTGTTCCAGCCGCGTTTGCCGCCGGCGGCCTGCCACTTCAGATCGTTGCCGGCGCAGAACGCCTTGTCGCCGGCGCCGGTGACGATCGCCACCCACTGTTCGGGATCGCTAGCGAAGTCGTTGAACACCTCGTGCAGCTCGTTATGTGCATCGGTGTGCAGCGCGTTGTAAACTTCCGGACGCGACAGCGTCACGATGGTGATCGGTCCCTTGCGGGTCACGGTTGAGAATTGCAGAGCCATCGCGGCCTCCCTTTTGTTTTTCGTTAGGCAGAATTTACGCCGCGCGGGCGCGCTTGACTTGATCGGACGATGCCATCTTAATCGCTCGATTAACAAGAGCAACAAAGCTCGGAAAACAATCGGGAGAGCGCCTTGGATTTTTCCCTGCCGGCCGATCTGGTCGCCTATCTCGCCGAACTCGATTCATTTATCCTGCGCGAGATCAAGCCGCTCGAAGAGCGTGATGACAATATCCGCTTCTTCGATCACCGCCGCGAATGGGCCCGCACGGATTTCGACAACGGCGGCCTGCCGCGCCATGAATGGGAGCAGCTGCTGCGTCAGGCGAAGAATCTTGCGGACGGCGCCGGCCATCTGCGCTTTGCGATCCCGAAGCGCTATGGCGGCAAGGACGGCAGCAATCTCTGGATGGCCGTGATCCGCGAGCATTTCGCCGCCAAGGGTCTTGGCCTGCACAACGATCTGCAGAACGAACACTCCATTGTTGGCAATCTGCCGTTGGTGACGATGCTGGATCGCTATGGCCGCGACGACCAGAAGGAGATGATCGAGGGCTCGATCACCGGCAAATATCGCATCACCTTCGGTCTCACCGAACCCGAACACGGCTCCGATGCCACGCATATGGAGACGACGGCCGTCGAGGCGACGCGTGATGGCGTCAAGGGCTGGGTCATCAACGGCGAGAAGATGTGGACCACGGGCATGCATGTGGCCACGCATTGCGCGCTGTTCGCGCGCACGTCGGGGAACGACGGCGATGCGCGCGGCATCACCTGTTTCCTGGTGCCGGCCAAGGCCGCAGGCGTAAAGATCGAAGAATATATGTGGACCTTCAATATGCCCACAGACCATCCGCGTGTGTCGTTCACCGATGTGTTCGTGCCGGATGATGCACTGTTCGGCGAGATCGGCCGCGGCCTGTCGCTGGCGCAGTGTTTCGTGCACGAGAACCGTATCCGGCAGGCGGCGAGTTCGCTCGGTGCGGCGGTCTATTGCATCAACGAGAGCGTCAAATATGCGCGCGAGCGCAAGCCGTTCGGAGAGGAGCTGGCGCGCAACCAGGGTATCCAGTTTCCGCTGGTGGAGTTGGCAACGCAGGCCGAGATGCTGCGGCTTCTGATCCGCAAGACCGCGTGGGAGATGGATCAGCTCACCCAGGCGCAGGTCGAGCACACGCTGTCCGACAAGGTGTCGATGTGTAATTACTGGGCCAACCGGCTGTGTTGTGAATCCGCCGACCGCGCGATGCAGGTGCATGGCGGGATGGGCTATTCACGGCACAAGCCATTCGAGCATATCTATCGCCACCACCGCCGCTATCGCATCACTGAAGGCAGTGAGGAAATCCAGAAGCGCAAGGTCGCGGGCTTCCTGTTCGGTTATATGGGCGTCAATAAGCACTGACGTGCTGCGTCAGTCGATGTAGCTCGGAATTTCTGCGGGCGAAGCCACCAGATGCTTCGCCCCGGCGCTCGTCAGTTCCTCGCGACCGCCATAGCCATAGAGCACGCCGATCGCCGCAATGCCGTTATTCGCGGCGCCGATGATGTCGTGCTTGCGGTCGCCGATCATGATCGCTCGCGCCGGATCGACTGAGGCTTCATCAAGCGCGTAGCGCAGCAAGTCGCTCTTGTCGACGCGGGTGCCGTCGAGCTCCGAGCCGAACACGCGGGTGAAGTATTTGCGCAGGCCGAAGTGGTCGATGATGCGATCGGCGAACACATGCGGCTTGCTGGTTGCAACGAACAGCCGTCGTCCCGGCGCGGTCACCGCCGTCAGTGTGTCTGCGATGCCGGGATAGAGCGTGTTCTCGAACAGGCCGATGGTACCGAAGCGCTCGCGATAGAGTTCGACGCCGCGGTCAGCATCCTTCTCGCCGCCGAGCAGCGCCACGAAGCTGGCGCGCAACGGTGGGCCGATGCACCAGGTCAGTTCGTCCTGTGTCGGGACGGGAAGCCCGAGCTTGCCGAGCGCATACTGGATTGAGCCCGTGATGCCGATCTTGGGATCGGTGAGCGTTCCGTCGAGATCGAAAAAGACCGTGTCGATCGCATGTGGCTTCATCTAATTCGCATACCTTGCGGTGAGATCGCGCGAGATCCGCGAGCCTTCGTCGATATAACGACGGATCGCGATACTGGCGGCGGGCGTGCAGGTCCGGTAGGTCTGCTGGAAGCCGTTATAGCCGCGGTTGAAGCCGGCGATCATGCGGGCGCGGCGCTCGCCCGACGGCGTTTCGGCATCGACCAGCGCCTGCATTTCGTTGCGCCACTTGTTGCCCTCGTTGTTGCCGCAGATGCCGCGCAGATAATGCAGCGCACCGAGAATCTCCGACATCCGCTGCAAGTCATTGTCGAATGGCGCAGCCGCGTCCTGCGCCCGGGCAGAGCCAGCGCCGACCGTCACAACCGTCAGAATGATGAGCAGGTGCTTCAACATGAATGGTCCCGGAACCCGGCTGATATGCCTTTTCAAGGCGCCTGAGGCAAGGCAGCGCTGCAGGTGCGACAAGGGGTTATCTATGGTCCGACGAGATCTTCCGCCATGGCGAGGATCGGACCGAGGCCATCGGTGGTCTTGAAGGCGCCGAGATCGTCCGGCGCGACCCACTGGAAATCGTCGAGTTCGTCGTTCAGTTCGGGCTCGCCAGCCACCCAGCGTGCCGCAAAGGACATGATCAGGTAATGCCCGGCGACCTTGTCGTTCGGCAGCACTTCGCGAAAGCCGGACAGGCCGACAATGTCGATGGTCAGCCCGGTTTCCTCCATCACCTCGCGGGCGAGGGCGACAGCGAGGGATTCGCCAAATTCCACGCGTCCGCCGGGGAGCGAATAGAAGCCCTTGCCGGGCGAGCGGGCACGGCGGACCAGCAGCACTTTGCCATCCCGGAAGATGGCGGCGCTGGTGGCGAGTTGTGGATGAGCGGGAGGCGTGTCGGTCACGAGGTCATTGCGCCATGATGCTGTCGACGTCAGATTCCTGATCGCGGCCGTTGATGATGCCGCCGGCGGTGCCGACCATCGGTTTGACCCAGCCGGCAGCCTGTTCGGCCAGCATGGCACGGGTCCGGTCCTGCTGCACGGTGCGCATGGCTTCGCCGACAGTTGTCAGGATTTGCGTCATGTTCGCGACCAGCGCATCGAATTCTGCACGGATGGTTGGGCGTGCAGCCTCATAGGATGCAATGGCGAGATCGCGGGCCTTGAAGTTGGATTTGATGAAGTGCTCAGCATAGCTGAGCGGCTGCCATTCCAGAAACAGCTCATAGCAGTCCGGCATGTCCGGGATCAGCTCGAGCAACATGATGGCTTCGTTGAAGTGATTCAGATAGTCGGTGGCCAGACCCGTGCGTGGGTTGATATTGGCGGCCATCAGCTCGGCAGCGGACGCGACGGGGCCGGCACCGGCACTGGCCAGATCGCGATGGTCATGCTGCGCCGGTTGTATGGCCGTCAGGGTCATATGTCGCACTGTTGGGGTTTTGGGTTAAAACCGCCTGAAGAGGCAGGATTGCGGATCGAGAATGTGCGGGCGGTTTGTCATTACATCAGCGCCGGAAGCGTTACGGCAGGTATTCAGTTATATCGAGCAACCGAATTTTCCTGCGAGGTACAATATTGCGCCGACGCAGCCGGTTCCTGTTGTCATCGTTGAAAACGGATCCCGGCATTTCCGTCTGATGCGATGGGGCCTTTTGCCCTCCTGGGTCAAGGACCCGCGGAAGTTTACACTTCTGATTAATGCACGCGCCGAGACGGTGCAAGAAAAGCCGGCCTTCAAAAACGCGATTCGCCGCCGCCGCTGTCTGATTCCGGCCGATGGCTATTACGAATGGCAAAACCGTGGTGAACGCAAACAACCGTATTTTATCCACCCAGGTGCAGGCGGGCCGATGGGCTTTGCGGGCCTGGCCGAAACCTGGATGGGACCGAACGGCGAAGAAGTCGACACGGTTGCGCTCATCACCGCAGAAGCCAGCACGGGCATGTCCGTACTGCACCATCGCGTACCCGTGACGATCGCACCCGATCATTTCGGCCAGTGGCTCGATTGCAGTTCGGATAGCGCGTCCGACGTGATGACGATGCTCGCTGCGCCCGCGGACGGTACCTTCGCCTGGCACCCGGTGGCGATGGCCGTCAACAAGGTGGCCAATGACGATGCGCAACTGATCCTGCCGATCTCGGCGGAAGAGGCCGCTGTAGAGCAGGTGAAGCCGACGAGGGTGCCGCGCAAGGTCGCGGTGGCCGAGGACGACGGGCAGGGATCGTTGTTCTAGTTCACGGCGTCAGTGGCCGCCCATCGAGCCACTTGGCATAGATCACGCGCTTCTGTTCACCGTAGCCGAGCGACTCGTAGAATGCCTGCACCTTGGTGTTATCCGAGCGCACCATGAGCTGCATCTTCTCGATGCCGCGCTCGCGCAGCCAGTCTTCGGCTGCGCTCATGATGCCGCGGCCGAAATCCTGGCGCTGGTGGTCGGGATCGACCGAGACGTAATAGACCCAGCCGCGATGGCCATCATGGCCGACCAGCACGGAGGCGACGATGGTCCTTCCCCTGCGACCGACCAGGACATCGGCATTGGTGCCTGCGCGCGCCAGCCTGATATCGGCCTCCGGATCGTTCCAGGGCCGGACCAGTCCGCAGCGCAGCCAGAGCTGAACGACCGCTTGAATGTCGGTGTCGACGAGCCGGGCAACTTTCAATGTTGCACCGGCAGCAGCACTTTGCCCGGATTGAGAATGTTCAGCGGATCCAGCATCGCCTTCAGGCTGCGCATCAGTTCGATGGCGACGGGGTCCTTCACCGAGGGCAGCTCAGCCGCCTTCATCTGGCCGATGCCATGTTCGGCGGAGATCGAACCGCCCATGCGCAGTACGACGTCGAAGACGACTTCGTTGACGTCGTGCCAGCGCGCAAGGAATTTCTCGCGGCCGTCGCTGTCGCCGAGCGTTTCCTTGGGCTGCGTGACATTGTAGTGGATGTTGCCGTCGCCGAGATGACCGAACGGCACCGGGCGTGCACCGGGCATCAGCTTCACGACGGCCGCATTGGCTTCGGCGATGAAGGCGGGCACGGAAGCGACCGGCACCGAGATATCGTGCTTGATCGATCCGCCTTCCGGTTTCTGCGCCGGCGAGATTTCCTCGCGCAGTTTCCAGAACGCCTGACGGTGGGCGATATTCTCGGCGATCACGGCGTCATCCACGATGCCGTCTTCAAAGCCGCGTTCGAGGATCGCCTCCAATGTCGCGCGGGCATCGTCGCGTCCCGACGACAATTCCATCAGTACATACCAGGCGTGCTTGCTGGAGAGCGGGTCGCGAATGCCGATACCGTGGCGGACGCTGAAATCCACAGCGATATCGGCGATCAGTTCGAAACTGGTGAGACTGCCGGCGGCCTCAGAACGGGAGATGCTGAGCAGCTTCAGCGCATCGTCCGGCGACTTCAGGCCGACAAAGGCGGTCTCGACCGCGCGCGGCTTCGGAAACAGTTTCAGCGTTGCCGCGGTGATGATGCCGAGCGAGCCTTCGGCGCCGATGAAGATGTTGCGCAGGTCGTAACCGGTATTGTCCTTCTTCAGCTTGGACAGGCCATTGAGAATGCGGCCATCGGCCAGTACGACTTCGAGGCCGAGCGCCATTTCGCGCGCGACGCCATAGGCGAGGGCGGTGGTGCCGCCGGCATTACTGGAGAGATTGCCGCCGATGGTGCAGCTGCCTTCGGAGCCCAGCGACAGCGGAAACAGCCGATCGGCTTCCGCGGCACGCTGCTGCGCGACCTGCAGCACGAGGCCGGCTTCCACCGTCATCGTATTGGACGAAGTGTCCAGATCGCGCACCTTGTCCATCCGGCGCATCGACAGCACGACTTCACCGCCATAGGGCGTCTGGCCACCGACGAGCCCAGTATTGCCGCCTTGCGGCACCAGTGCGGTGCGCGTCTCGGTGGCGAGCTTGCAGATCGCGGCGACTTCGGCGGTGGAGCCCGGGCGCAGCACCAGCGGCGAGGTGCCGAAGAACAGGTTGCGATCCTCGGTGACGTATTGATGCACGTCGGCCTGATCGGTGATGGCGTATTTGTCGCCGACGATGGCCCGGAAGCGCGCAATGGTTTCGGGGGAGAGCGTGGGCGGCTTCGGTTGGACGATATTCATAACTATTCCCTTGGATATTTTCTTGGCGCGTTTCTTGGTCTCGCGTTCGCGTTACACGGCCGCGCGGCGCAACCGGTCATTGATGGCTTCGCCGAGCCCGTGGTTCGGCACCGGCATTACCGCGATGCCGCTCGCGCCTTTAGCGTCGAGCGCGCGAAGATAGCCGAAAAGATTGGTGGCGGCTTCCCCGAGATCACCCTGTTCAGACAAATTCAGGACAGCCGCGGCGGTCTCGATGCCGGGCAGCGGGACCGATCCGAAGGCCAGTAGCGCCTCGCCGGGATTCACGGCCTCGGCCAGCAGCCGCACCCGCGTCCGTGGCGCATAATGCGAGGCCAGCATGCCTGGCGCCAGCGGCTGGTTTGTATCGCTTGCGGGGTCGTCCGGCGGGCTCGCCAGCGGCTGGCCGAGCACCCGTTCGATCGCCTCGCGCGGCAGGCCACCGGGGCGGAGCAGCATCGGCGTGTCGAAACAACCGACGATGGTGGATTCAATGCCCACTTCAACCGGCCCGCCATCGAGAATCATGTCGATCCGGCCATCCAGATCGCTCAGCACATGGGCTGCGGTGGTCGGCGAGACATGCCCGGAGATATTGGCCGATGGCGCCACCACGGCACCGCCAAAGGCCTGCAGGAGCGCGTTGGCCACGGGATGGGCCGGCACACGAATGGCAATTGTGTCGAGGCCGGCGGTGGCCAGATCGGCCACCGGGCAGTCCGCCGCCTTGGGCAGCACCAGCGTCAGCGGCCCCGGCCAGAACGCCTCGGCAAGCGCCAGCGCGGGCGCATCGAATCGGGCGATGTGCCGGGCAGCGGCGAGATCGGCCACGTGGGCGATCAGCGGATTGAACGACGGCCGGCCCTTGGCCTCATAGATCCCCGCCACAGCCCGCGGATTGGCCGCATCGGCGCCGAGCCCGTAGACCGTCTCGGTCGGGAACGCCAGCAGCCCGCCGGCGCGCAGGCAGCCCGCCGCCTCCGCAATATGGGCGGCGTCGGCGGGGCTCATCCGGGTGGTCAGGCCTAAGGCCATGCAGGGCAGATCCTTGTCTTCAAAATTGGTCAGGCTTCTTTACCGGGGTTCTTGCAGGATGCGAAACCCAAGGCTATAAGCCGCGCTCTTAGTCGGAGTGTGGCTCAGCCCGGTAGAGCACTGCGTTCGGGACGCAGGGGTCGCAGGTTCGAATCCTGCCACTCCGACCATGATTTCAACGACTTAGCGTCATTTTACGGCGCCGCCATCTGGCAAGAATCTCCCGATTTTCATCTGAGAACAACCACCCGGGCGCGCGAGCCGCTGCGGTGCGCAGCTATCCGCCTTCAAAAACGCGCTTGCGGGCATTCTCGATATGCGACCGCATGGCTTCGCGAGCTCCGGCTTCGTCTCTGGAGGCGATCGCATCGAGCACGGCCCGGTGCTCTTCCTGCCCACGCAGAAGTCGGTCGCGAGGCTGGATCAGGGAGAGGTTTCGATTGAGCGTGATACCCACGCTCACCTGAGACTGGATCGCGGCGAGGGTCGCGGCGAAGAAGCGGTTGCCGGTGGCCTCTGCGACCGAACGGTGGAACGCGATGTCTTCCTCCACGCCCAGTGCGGCATCTGCGATCACTTGATCAAGCGCCGCGATTGCGTCGCGGATCCGGCGCAGACCTTCCGGGTCGTGATCGCGCGCGGCAAGCGCGGCGGCTTCTCCTTCGATGCCGATCCGAAATACGAAGCAGCGCTGGATGTCGGCAATGCTTCCAACAGGAGCGTAGTTGTAAACGTCTGCCGCGGGACGTCGCATCACGAACGAGCCGGCGCCCTGCCGCGATGCGACGACGCCGTCATCGCGCAGCCGCATCAGCGCTTCACGGACGACCGGGCGCGAAACGCCAAGCTGATCTGCCAGGCGTGTCTCGGGAGGAAGCCGCGAATTGACCGGATAGATTCCGACCGTGATCTGGCTGAGGACATGATCGTAGACGCGGTCGCTGAGCTTTCCCGTCACAGCCGGGCGCTCCGGAATGATGTCGTCCCGTTTGACCGTTGAGCCCATGTTCACCCCGTCCTTGCTCCGAACATGCTCCAGTCTTTGGCAACATTACATCTTTTTGACAAGTTGGTGCACTGCCGCTGACAATCCGGGATTGCGGCGCTCGCCAAACTGCTTAGGCGCGAGCGGCCGTGAGGGCGTCCGGTCAAGCGCGGACGGCGGCGTCTGACAGCCAGGCTTCGATCAGCCGCTGCACGTGAAGGGCGGAGCGCACGCTATTGGATGGCTCGCGTCGTTGTTCGATTGCATCCAGCATCTCGGTGATCACGCCCCGATGCGGGCCGTGATCGAATGCCATCGGATCGGCGCCTCCGCCGCCCGATTGCGCGGTCCCGACCGTCTCTGGCGGGCCTTCGTGGCGATGGATGGCCAACTGGAACGTCTCGAGATAGGCCGAGCCGCGCGTGCCGGCGATTTCGATGCGCTCCGGATAGCCGGGCCGCGCAACGCTGGTGGCATCGAGCACGCCGATGGCACCGCTCCGGAAACGCACGGCCGCCGCGGTCACGTCTTCAGTATCGATCGTTCGGAGCGGCGAGGTCGATGCAAAACCGGCGACGTCCCTGTGGGGCCCTACGAAATGCAGAAGCAGATCGAGCGTATGGATGGCTTGCGTGAGCAACACGCCGCCGCCATCGCGAGCCTTCATGCCGCGGCCTGGTTGACGGAAATAGGCGTCATCACGCCACCAGCGGATCGATGCACTCGCTGACAGGATGTCGCCCAGATCTCCCTGATTCAGAACCGCCTTCAGACGTAGTGCTGCGGGACGAAAGCGATGTTGCAGGCACACGCCGCACCGCACGCCGGCAGCCTCCGTGACGGCCGCGAGCTCCTCACCCCTGGCAACCGATATCTCGACGGGCTTCTCCACCAGAATGTGCTTCCCTGCTGCGGCTACGGCCTGCACGGTCGCCAGATGCGTTCCAGGGGGCGTCAGTATCAGGACGAGATCGAGATCGGAGCGCGACAGCAAATCCTCTTGGCTGTCGAAAATCGGAACGCCCCACTGCTGTGAAAACGCTGACCGCCGGTCCGCTGACGGCGCAAATCCGCCGACGATTGTGATCCGTCCCTGCGCCTGCAGTTCAAGCAACGAAAGAATATGCGGCTTCACCGCCATTCCTAGCCCAATCAGGCCGACTCCAATTGGCATGCGTCTCTCCCGATGGCCGACCTTCTCAAGGCGCCGACGTGTCGGCTCTCAGGTCGGTTATGACGTCACAGATTGATATGCGAACGAGCAAGACGGGCAAGGTGCGACATCGCGACATCAGCAAGTCCTGCTCATGATCGGCCGATTGCGATCTCCCAATGCTTGACAGATGTCGTCCAACTCGTCGATGCTGTGTTTACAAATAAATGACAACCGCGCGCGACGCGGGTGCATATGCCAGGGAGGAATCGGAAATGCGGATCTGTCCGAATGCATTATTGCGCCCGTTTACCGGCGCCGTGGCTGTCCTCGCCGTAACGGCTTTCGCTGGTGAACCTCTGAAGGCCGCCGAGCCCATCGTTCTCTCGATCATCGATACCGGGGGCGATCTCGCATCGACCCAGGTCATCATCGAGAACTACAAGAAGGCCAATCCCGACAAGATCAAGGAGATCAGGATTCAGCGCGCGCCGGCGCCGGAGTTGCCGGCCAAGATCAAGGCTCAGCAGGATGCCGGACGGCTGGACATCAACCTTGTGCTGACCGGACAGGACGGCGGCGCGTTTCTCGCGGCCAACAACCAGTTGATCAAGATTCCTGACTTCGAGAAGCAGTTTCCGCGCGATGAGATGACGCCTGCCGGCAAGGCGCTGTACGACGAAGGCCGCGATTACATGGTGCCGTCGGTGGGCAACGCCGGCGGGCCGGTGTTCGTCTACAATCCAAGCAAGGTCCCCAACCCGCCGAAAACCGCCGAGGAATTGCTGGCCTGGGCGAAAGCAAATCCGGGTCGGCTGATGTATGCGCGGCCGGCAAATAGCGGACCGGGCCGGTCGATCGTGCTCGGTATGGCGCACATTCTGAATGACTCAAAGCCACTTGATCCCGACAAAGGGTGGGACAAGACTTGGGCCTATCTGAAGGAGCTTGGGCAGTACGTCGAATACTATCCGACGGGCACCGCGATCACATTGAAGGAATTCGCCCAGGGGCAACGTTGGATGATTGCCGGCATCATGGAATGGGACATGAAGCCCCGTGCCCAAAGCGTCATCCCGCCGGACTCCAAGATCACCATCCTTCAGAACACGACCTTCGTGGTCGACGGGCATTACTGGTGCATCCCCACAGGCGTGCCGAAAGAGCAGGTCGACGTCATTCTCGACCTCATGAAGTTCATGCGCCGGCCCGAGCAGCAGGTCCTTTCGTGGCCGGGCTTCATTGGGCCGACGATCACCGCGGCCACCATGGAAAAGGCGCCCAAGGAGATCCAGGAACTGGTGAAGGAGTTCTGGCGGCCCGAATACGACGAAGTCGGAACCAAGTGGAAAGTATCCCCGCCGCTCGGCGTGAAGGAATTGAGCTACGCGATGGATCGTTGGGACCGGGAAGTGGGCGCAAACCAGGTCAAGAAGTAATCAATTCGATGAGCGTGCGGGTCCGCATGTAACGGACCCGCCGGTGGCTTTGTTGCTTCTTACTCAGAAACGGGACGACATGAACGGGCCGGGAGATAGGTTGGACTCGCTGAGGCTTGGAATCACCAAGCGCTATGGCAACAAGACCGTGCTGGACAACCTCGAGCTCGATATCCGAAAGGGCGAGTTCGTCACCTTCCTCGGACCGAGCGGATGCGGAAAGTCGACGGCCTTGTCGATCGTCGCTGGCCTGATTGCGGCGACCGAGGGCGAGATCAGGCTCAATGGAGCGCGGGTCGATCATCTGCCGCCCGAGAAGCGCGCGTTCGGAATGGTGTTCCAAAATTACGCGCTGTTTCCACACATGACGGTCTTCGACAACGTTTCGTTCGGGCTCACCTTGAAACCATTGTCCAAGGATGAGATCAAGAAGCGCACCGATGCGATGCTCAAACTGGTCCAATTGACCGGCTATGAGGAGCGCTATCCTGGCCAGCTATCCGGCGGTCAGCAGCAACGCGTTGCGATTGCGCGGGCCCTCGTGTTGCATCCGCGCCTGATGCTGTTCGACGAGCCGCTATCAAATCTCGATGCCAAGCTGAGGGTCGAGATGCGGGCGGAGATCAAGCAGATCCACGCCGCGCTGGGACTGACGTCGATCTACGTGACTCACGACCAGGCCGAAGCGCTGTCGCTGTCGGACAGGATCGTGGTGCTGCGCAATGGCGTCCTGATGCAGTCGGGCACGCCACAGGAAATCCACGACCGGCCGAAGAATGTCTTCGTGGCGGACTTCATGGGCTTCCGGAATTTCTTCAAGGTCAGGATCGCGTCAGTGTCCAACGGAATCGCCGAAGGTGTCGGCGACGGAATCCGGATTCGGGCGCGGGCAGGGGCCGATGTGCGAGCGGATACCGACATGGTCATGGCGATCCGCCCGGACGATATCCGGGCGGGCGGTGAAGTGGTTTCCGGTGCCGAAGATGTTAGTGGCCGTGTCGAAGTGGTCGAGTATCTCGGTCGGGAACAGGAAGCCGCCATACGCATCAATGACAACACGCGGGTCTGGTTACGCACCGCCGAGGCGATACGAACCGCCGACACGATTGGCCTTCAGTTTCCGATCGACAAGGTCGTCTTGCTTCCTGCGGAATAGGCGAGAAAATAATGCGCGCCGTAGCCAACGATGAGAAGAGCGAATTCGACGCGCTGGCATTCCTCTGTTTGCTGCCGTCCTTGCTCTACGTTCTCTGCATGTTCGTCTATCCGTTTCTGTATGGTGTCTATCTCAGCCTTCAGCCGCAAAAGGTTGGCGGCTTCAGCCTCGCGAACTATCTCACCTTCTTCAGCGATCCCTATCAGTATGGTACGATCTGGATCACCTTCAGTCTGGCGATCCCCACCACGATCGTTGTTCTTCTGCTCGCTCTTTGGCTGGCTTACGGCATGCGTCGCGGCATTTTCATGGAGCGCACCGTGACCACGATCCTGATCATGCCTATTTCGCTTGGCGTGATCCTGCTGTCGGAAGGTATCTTGGGTTTCTATGGTTCGCAGGGTTGGTTCAATCAGGTCCTTCTCGGATTAGGGCTTATCAAAGAGCCGTTCATTCTGACCCATAACTATGCTGGCGTTATGCTGGCGTTGTTCATGCAGCAGTTTCCGTTCTGCTTCCTGATGCTGCTGGGATACATATCCGGAATCGATCCCAGCCTTGAACGCTCGGCGCGGATGCTTGGTGCGACACCTTCGATCGTCTTCCGGCGCGTGATGCTGCCGCTCATTGCGCCCGGTCTGGCCATCGCATTCGCGCTGGTATTCGTGATGAGCTTCGCGGTCTTTCCCTCCGCCATCATGCTCGGGCAGCCGGCGGGCACCACGCGCACAATTTCTATTGCGGCCTATCAGAAGGCCTTCGAACAATATGACATGTCGGCTGCTTCCGCGATTGCAGTGGTTATGGGCCTGTGTCAGTTGGCAGCGCTGCTGGTCATCATCCTGTTCCGTCGACGGTTATCGCCGGCAGCGACGATGGGCGTCGGAAAGAGATAGGGCTGCACAATGCGAAGCAGAATGTGGAAGCTCTCGCTCTATCTGTTCATTGTGGGTTTCATCCTCAACATGCTTGGGATCGTGTCCCATGTTGTCGTGAGCTCGTTTGCCAAGCGTTGGTTCGGCGGCCTGCTGCCGCCGGCCTATACGACGGACTGGTTCGCTTACGCATGGAAGAATTTCGATCTGGGGCAGGTGTTGGGCGTCACGCTGCTGATCGTGGTTGTCGTTGTCTTCCTTGCATTGGCCATTGGATTTCCGGCCGCTTACATTCTTGCGCGACGAAATTTCCGATTCAAATCGGTCATTCTGTTGCTGTATTTTCTGCCGCTGGTGATCCCGCAGATGACCTACGGGATCCCGCTGGCAACCACTCTCTACCGATACGGGGTCGGCGGATCCGTTGTCGGCGTGATTCTGGCAGTGCTGGTGCCGATGGTTCCGTTGGCCGTCTTCGTGTTGATGCCATTTTTCGAGCAGATCAGCGTCAATCTGGAATGGAGCGGGTCAATGCTTGGCGCAAGCCGGGCTCAGATTTTCAGGCGGATTCTGTTTCCCCTGATGGTACCGGGAATACTGACCGCCGGCGTCCTTGTGCTGGTCAACACGATATCGAATTTCGAGCTCGCATTTCTCCTTGGCGGCGGTGGATCGCAGACGCTCGTCGTCGCGTTATTCTACAACATGTTTGCCGGTGGTGTTCGCCCCGTCTATTCCATCGATGCTATGGCCGTGATCTACATGGTGATGGTCATGACGCTGCTTCTGATCGCATTGCGGTTCGTACGCCCGACGCAGATGGTGTTCAAGCTCGACAAGTAAATTCATATTTGAGGCTGCGCGTGGTTGGTCATCGCCAGGGTTGGCTCATGGAGCAAGGCGGACAGGGACCACCTGCCGAAGTGTGGCGTCGGACCTAGTAACTGGCATCGACTTTTGTTGCGATCTTGAACCTGCCGTTCGAGGCGTGCAGATGTATGGAACGTTGAACAGTCCGATGACGAGCAGCCGGTTGGGTTCTCGTTGGCATACCGGTTCATGGGCATCAGCGCGGTCCTAGGGGCGCCTATTTTCAAATTGAAATTCGGGACCTTGCGGATACTTTGTATTTTGCGCCATATCGGCTTGGACTTCATCCGCTAACCGACGGGGTAACGGTGCAGATCATCTTCGCGCCGATCACTTTGACAGCTGATGCGCCTGGTCAAACCCCGACGGGTGATCGGAAGCTGTTGTCGGTTGTTTCGGCGCTGAGATGGATTCAGCGCTACGTCGGATCTGAAACCCGCGCGTCCCCTCAATGGATTGATGTCGTCAACAGGCTAACTGCTGCGAGCGAAGATCCGGTCAGCACTGTTGACGCTAGGAATGCACTTCACGATGCAATGGTCGCCTATGGTTGGGCCAAGCGGAGCATCCATTGATTTCGTTTCGGCAAGGGGCCGCGTGTGTCAGCCGCCGACATAGATATTGCCAGTATGACGGTTAAGCACCTTGTCTCCACTCATGAACAAACTGGTTCATCCGCTCGCCAGCGATATTCGACGCCGTGGCGTGATCCCGCGTGGTGGACTCGCCGAATTCCGTCCCCACATATGCAGTGCCAGGTGCCGCGTCCGTGGCGGTTTGGCATAATCTGCCGCCGAGAGATAAACGTTCCCTATGACCCCACCCAATGTTCTCCGCGACTTCGTCGATCGCCATCAACGTCTGTTTGTCCTGACCGGCGCCGGTTGCAGCACCAATTCGGGCATTCCCGATTATCGCGACACTGACGGCAACTGGAAGCGCACGCAGCGTGTGACCTTTCAGGCCTTCATGGGCGAGGAACTGACGCGGCAGCGTTATTGGGCGCGCAGTCTCATTGGCTGGCGGCGATTTGGCCAGGCGCGGCCTAACGATGCGCATCACGCATTGGCGTGTCTCGAGCAGATCGGCAAATGCGAGGTTCTGCTCACGCAGAATGTCGATCGGTTGCATCAGGCCGCTGGCAGCAAGAAGGTCATCGACCTTCACGGCCGGCTCGACCTCGTTCGCTGCATGGGATGTGAACGCCGGATCCAGCGCGATGAATTCCAGCACGAGATGGGGCGCTTGAACGCAGGATGGCTCGACCTTGATGCGGCCGTTGCGCCCGATGGCGATGCCGATCTGGAGGGCGTCAACTTCGCATCCTTTGTCGTGCCGGCCTGTGAGATCTGCGGCGGCATCCTCAAGCCGGATGTCGTGTTCTTCGGCGAGAACGTGCCGCGCGAATTCGTCGATGCTGCGCTCGGCCACCTGCAGAAGGCCGATGCCATGCTGATCGCCGGTTCGTCTTTGATGGTCTATTCCGGCTTTCGCTTCGTGCAAGCGGCGGTGCGCGCGGAGATTCCGATTGCCGCGGTGAACCTCGGCCGCACGCGCGCCGACGAGTTTCTCAGCTTCAAAGTTGAAGACCGCTGCGAGGACGCGCTCGCATTTCTACTTCAGCGGGCGGATGCGCCCTAACGGCGAAAGCCTCGGTTCAGGCCGCCAGATCCCACAGTCGCGGACAGCCGCGCAGAACCACGGCGCGGCCCATCGGCGTCAGGGCGGGATCGGTGTCCGATAGCGCGACTAGTCCCATCGCAACCAGCTGATCGAGAACGTAACGGTTCAGCTTGGCCGGTGGCAGGATCGCGGGGCGAAGCATCCGCAATGTGTCCCACTGGTTTTCGGTGAGCTGATATTCGGTCTCGGTCGACATGGTGTCCTGCTTGGATGAATCAGTGCATTCAGTGCGTATGGCTTACGGAACCCGCATGACCTTGATGCGACATGGCGGGGGCGAAATCTGGAAATCACCGGATTGTTGGGCGGCGCCAAAACGCTGCTTTTGCGCAGCTGTCACATGGACGTGCAACAGAACGCGCGAATACATGCGCGAATCACGGCGTGCTCAGACCTAATGAAAAGTAGAACAATGTGCCACCCGCATTGAAAAATATCATGCAGCTGATGCGTACGCGCCTCAGCTGGAGGTGGCTTGGCGCGCTCCTTAGCATAGCAATTGCTACGATTGCGTTTATGGCGCTGACCAAGGCGCTCAAGGGCGTGGATTTCGCCCACGTGCTGTCTGCCATGCACATGGTACCGCCAGGCAGCATCGCGCTCTCGCTGGTGTTGGTGGCGATCTCCTATGGCAGCCTGACGCTGTATGACTGGCTGGCGCTGCAGATGATCGGGCGGGGGGACATTCCCTTCAGGATTGCAGCGCTGGCCAATTTCACCAGCTATCCGATCTCGCACGGAACCGGCGCCGTGCTGCTGGTGTCATCGGCCGTGCGCTACCGGATCTATGCGCCGCATGGCGTCGGTCCTGCCGGCGTCGCCCGCATCTGCTTTCTGACAGGTCTGACCTTCTGGCTCGGCAATCTCACCGCACTGGCGCTCAGCACCCTGCACGAGCCCGGCGCCATCAGCCGAATCGATCAGCTCTCGCCCGAGATCAACCGCTTCATCGCGGTGGCAATTCTGGTGGGCATCGTCGCTTATGTCGCTTGGACGTGGAACGGTATGCGGACACTCGGCGGTCGCACCTGGTCGGTGCCGGTGCCGAGCGGGCGCAACGTGTTCTTTCAGATCGGCATCGGGCTCGTCGATCTCGGCGCGGCAGCTCTGGCGATGTATGTGCTGATCCCCGAGACGATGGATGTCGGCGTCGCGCAGGTGATCGTCGTCTTCATCGCCGCCACGCTGTTGGGATTCGCCAGCCATGCACCCGCCGGCATCGGTGTGTTCGATGCGACGATCCTGGTCGGGCTCGGCGGCGAACATACCGAACAGCTACTGGCTGTGCTGCTGCTGTTCCGGCTGTTCTATCACCTGATCCCATTCGTGCTGTCGCTGACGCTGTTCGGCGCCGTCGAAGCCTACCGGAATGTGAATAGACGCAAGCTCGCCTGAATTATATCGGCAGCGTCAGCACCGCGGACTGCGCGTAGCCGCGGAACGGGCGATTGAAATCGAGATTGGCGTGGTGACGCTCGGCGAGTGTCTTCAGCACGTCGAGAAGCTCGCGGCGCGGCGTCACGTCGAACAGCGTCAGCCAGCGCAATAGCAGCTTGCTCGCGATCTTTGGCAACCGCTCCTGATGGCCGAAATCGACAATATGCAGTTGCCCGCCGGGCTTGAGCTGCGAGACGGCGTGATCGAGCACATCCTGCCAGCTCGGGATCATCGACAGGCTGTAGGAAATCATGACGTGATCGAATGACGGAACGGCGAAAATGCGTGCCGGATCGAAGTTCGTCGCATCGCCATGGGCGACGCGGACGGTATCCGTGAGGTCGTTGCGTGCAATGGACGCGATGGCCGTGGTCAGCATCTCGGTCGAAATATCGATGCCGTAGAATACCGCTTGCGGATATCTGCGGGCAGCCTGAACGAGATTGCGGCCGGTACCGCAGCCGATCTCCAGCACCGTCGCGCGCGGCGCGGGCGCCAGTTCGGCGATGAGCTGATCGCGGCCGAGCAGATAGTACCGGCGCGTCGCGTCATAGATGAAGCGCTGCCAGCGATACATCCTGTTCATGCGATGGGTGGCTTCGTTTGACCACGCGGGCTGACCGCCGTCTTCGTATTCGGAGACAATCGTCATGGCGTACCTCATCGCATCCGGATAAGCGATCCATTTCATCGCAACACGACAGCGGTGTGACAGTGGTTTCGTAGCGGGAAGCGGCCGAAATTTAGAATGACTGTCGCAAAACCGCAGTCTGCGCTTGATAAAAATTTCAGATTGTCGATTCGAAGGGTCCAAGAAGCCGATGAATACGCATCTGATCGCCGACGCCGTTCGCAATAGCCGTGGTCGCGAGGAAACGACGATTTGGGACAGGCTGTTCGCCTTCTGGTTCCGTCGGCTGGTCTATACCCAGATCTGGGAAGATCCTGAGGCGGACATGGCGGCGCTGAAACTGGCGCCCGGTTCGACGATTGTTACCATCTCCAGCGGCGGCTGTAATGCGCTGTCCTATCTCTCGGCGAAGCCAGAGCATGTCTATGCGGTCGATCTGAATGAAGCGCATCTGTCGCTGCTGAAGCTGAAGCTCGCAGGCCTGCGCGCACTGCCGAACTATCAGGATTTCTGGAAATTCTTCGGCGAAGGCGCATCCGATAGCAATGTGGGCCTCTATCGCGAGCGGCTGCGGCCGTTGCTCGATGCCGAAGCGCGCGGCTATTGGGACGAGCGCGATATTCAGGGCCGCCCGCGTTACGGTTACTTCAGCGACGGCTTCTACCGTCACGGCGCGCTCGGCCGCTTCATCGGCTTTGCGCATACCCTGGCGAAACTTGCCCGGATCGATCTCAAGGCGCTGCTGCATGACGACAAGCAGTCGCCGGCACGCAAGCGCGCGCTGGAACGCCTGCACTGGCTGTTTCATTCGCGGCTGGCCCGTCTGATGACGAAGACACCGGCTCTGCTGTTCAGTCTCGGCATCCCGCCGCAGCAGCGCACGCTGCTGGGCGGCAACCAGCCGCTCAACGAAGTGCTGCACCAACGTTTGCTGGCCCTGGTCGACGTGCATCCGAACGCCAACAACTATTTCGCCTGGCAGGCGCTGAGCCGCAGCTATGTCGGCCCCGGCGATAAGTGCCTGCCGCTGTATCTGCAGCAGAGCCGTTACGCGGACACCGCCAGCCGCGCCGCTCTGGTCACGCCGGTGCATGCCAATCTGCGTGTGTTCCTAGAGAGCCTTCCGGCTCGCCAGATCGACGCGGTTGTGCTCTTGGATTCGCAGGACTGGATGGCGCCGGATGAAATCCGTGCGCTGTGGGACGCGATCGACCGCGCCGGCAAGGACGGCATCCGGGTGATCTTCCGCACCGCCGGCGCCGAGTCGCCGCTGGACGATCCGGAACATGCATCGCTGCGCGAGACGTGGCAGCGCGATGAGGCGCGCAGCGCCCAAGGTCTGGCTGCGGATCGTTCGGGCATCTATGGCGGGTTTCATCTGTACACGCGGAAGGCGTAAGCGCGTTGCTGTCTTAACCTCTCCCCGATTGCGGGAGAGGTCGACTGTAACGCGCAAAGCGCGTGGAAGTCGGGTGAGGGGGAGCCGGTGTTTTACTCGCTGGCTCCCCCTCACCCGAAGCCTCGCTGGCGCTCGGCTCCGACCTCTCCCCGCAAGCGGGGCGAGGTAAGAAGGTCGCGGGCACGTGAACGTCACACCCCCAGATAAATCTGCTGGATATACTTGTCTCCGGCAATCTCTGCGGACGTCCCCTCACGGATCGTTCGCCCATGCTCCAGCACATAGACCCGATCTGCGATCCGCAACGTCGATGTCGCGTCCTGTTCGACGATCAAAATCGCGGTGCCGTCTCTCCTGATCTGCTGGATCGAGTCGAAGATTAGCCCCTTCAGTCGCGGCGCGATGCCGACCGAGGGCTCGTCCAGCAGCAGCAGTTCCGGGCGGCCCATGAGCGCGCGGCCGATGGCGACCATCTGCTGCTCGCCACCAGACAGTGTGCTCGATTGTTGCCATTGCCGCTCGCGCAGCACCGGGAACAGCGTGAAGACGCGCTCCAGGTCTTTCTCGACGTCGGCATTGTTCTTGCGGAGGTAAGCCCCGAGCTGCAGGTTCTTCAGCACCGACAATTCCGAGAACAGTTTTCGCCCCTCGGGACAGTGGCAAATGCCCTTGGCGACGACGTTATATGGCTCGATCGGATGCAGCGACGCATCCTTGAAGTTCAACGTGCCCTGCGAGGCGATGCTGCGCGAGATGGCCTTCAGCAGCGTGGTCTTGCCGGCGCCGTTGGGGCCGAGCACGCCAATGAGTTCACCCTTCTCGACCCTGATCGAGACGGACTCGATGGCCAGCGCCTTGCCGTAGCTGACCTTGAGATCGGCGACTTCAAGCAGAGGCATGGGCTTCCTCCGTCTTGCCGATATAGGCTTCGATCACCTTCTCGTTCTTCACGATTTCTTCCGGTGGGCCGACGGCGATGATCTCGCCGAAATTCATCGCAATGACGCGCGATACCAGTGCCATGAACTCGCGCAGCTTGTGTTCGATCAGCAAAATAGTGAGGTTCTCCTCGCGATGCAGCCTGCGGATCAGCTGCGCCAGTTGCTCGATCTCGCTGCTGCCAAGCCCTGCGAAGGGCTCGTCCAGCAGCAGCAGGTCCGGCCGCGTCGCCAATGCGCGCGCGATCTCGAGCCGTCGCAGGTCCCCGTATGGCAGCGTCTCCACCGGCTCCTTGTCACGGCCGCCGAGGCCGACCTGTCCCAGCAGATAGCTGGCGCGCGCTTCCTTGTCCTTGTCCTCACTGGCGCGCGGCGACATGCAGGCCACCAGCACGTTCTCCAGCAGGTTCATACCGACGAATGGCCGGGTGAGCTGGAAGGTGCGGGCCATGCCGCGATTGACCACCTTGTAGGGGGCGAGTTCTCGGACGAGATCGCCGTTGAAATGGATCGTGCCTGATGTCGGCTGCATGAAGCCGGTGAGGATGTTGAACAATGTCGTCTTGCCGGCGCCGTTGGGGCCGAGGATGCCGGTGAACTCGCCTTTCTTCAGCGTAAAACTCGCATTCTTCACGGCGGTGAGGCCGCCGAAGCGCTTGGTCACGCCGTTGACTTCGAGCAGGTCGGTCATCGCAGGCGCTCCGTCAGCCGGCGCCAGAGCGGCGCGATCAGTCCATTGGGCAGGAAGAACAGGATCAGCATCAGGGTCAGTGTGTAGATCCAGAGGCGGTATTCGCCGAAGCCGCGCAGCATCTCGGTGAGCAGCGTCAGCAGGATCGCGGCCACGGCGGCGCCATAGATCGAGCCGATACCGCCGACATAGACCATGATGATGACCGTGATGGAAACGACGACCGAGAACAGTGGGGGCGACACCTGCAGCTGGTAATGCGCATAGAGCGCGCCGCCCAGACCGGCGAAACCGGCCGAGATCATCAGCGACACGATCTTGTAGAAGGTGACATTGATGCCCGCTGCCTGGCAGGTCGCCTCGTCGCCGCGAATCGCGCGCAGCAGGAGTCCCCAATGCGACCGCGCCAGCAACGTCAGCGTGATCACTGCGGCTACGAGAATCGCCAGCACGAACCAGTAGTAATGCAGCGGATTCTTCATCAAGGGATCAAGGCCGTAGATGCCTTCCTCGCCGCCGGTATATTCCCAGAAGATCAGACACAGCCGCTGCAGGATCGCCGACGCGGACAGCATCGCCAGCGCGAAATATGGCCCACGCAACCGCAATGTCGGGAAGCCGACCAGCAGGCTGAAGGCGATGGCGATCACCACGCCGAGCGGCAGGCTGACCCACGGGTTTGTCGACCAGATCGAGGACAGGAAGCCGGCGGTATAGGCGCCGGCGCCGATGAACAGCGAGTGGCCGAAGTTCTCGCGCCCGGTGAGGCCGGACATGAAGTCCCAGCTCGAAGCCCAGATGCCGTAGATCACGCAGACCGTGAGCACGCCGGTGAGATAGTTGCTGGCGGCGAACATGGGCAGGAGCGCGAGAAAGGCGACGACGAGGATGCCGCCTGCGATGTCGATGGGGGCAATGCGTTTCATGTCAGAATGCCGCCCGTCGCCCGAGGAGTCCTGACGGGCGTATCATCAGCGTGACGACGACCGCGACCAGCGACACCAGCTCCGTCCATGATGTCGAAATCAGATAGGCGACGATGGTCTCGGAATAGCCGAGGATCAGCGACGCGATGATGCTGCCGGGGATCGAGCCGAGGCCGCCGACGATGACGATGGCAAAGGCCTTCACCATCGGCAGCAGGCCCATGGTGGGCTGCACCGTGAGGAAGGGCGACACCAGCACGCCGGCAAGCGCCGCGGTACCGGCGGAGATCGCCATCACGATGGAGAAAATGCGGTTGGTCGGGATGCCCATATATTGCGCGGCTTCCGGATCCTGCGATACCGCGAGGATGGCCGCGCCGAGGCGCGTGCGCTGGATGAACAGCCAGAGGCCGAGCAGCACGAGGACACCGGCGACAAGGGCGAGCAGGCGCTGGCCGGAGATATCGACGCCGCCGATCGAGAGCTTGTCAGCCACGAAGGAAGGTACGTTGCGATATTCGGAGCCGAAGGTGATGAACAGCGCCTGTTCGACCGCGAGTGAGACCGCGAGGGTAATCATTAGTACTGCAAGCTGCGACGAGCGCAGCGGACGGACCAGAAAACGCTCCATCACCACGCCGAAGCCGGCGACGATCAATACCGCCAGCGGCGCTGCGATGAAGAGCGGAACGCCGAGCAGCGAGGTGAGGACATAGGCCGCATAGGCGCCGAGTGCGTAGAACGAGCCATGGGCGAGATTGAGGATGCGGGCGACGCCGAAGATCAGGGTGAAACCAACGGCCAGCATCGCATAGATGGCGCTGGAGACCGCGCCGTAGATCAGAATCTGAAGCATGAGAACCCGCTGTTGAAGACCGGACGGCGGAGGGCGAACTTCTTCGGGCTCGCTTCTCCCGTTTTCCGGCCGGCGAGGGATCGCCGGCCGCGCGGTTACGCTGCGGTCAGATGACCGCCATCAACAAATCAGTTGCTCATCCAGGGCGGCGCGATCATCGGGCCGGTTGCGGCTTCCTTCGGCCAGACCACGACGCGGGCGCCGTCCTTCTGCCACTGCACGAACAACAGGTTCTGCAGTCCCGGGCCGGTCTTCACGTCGTGCACTTCGTCGAACACCAGCTTGCCGGCGATGCCGACATGGTCGGTCTTCTCCAGCTCCTTGATGACAGCATCGGGCTCGATGGAGTTGGCGCGCTTCACGGCATCGGCATAGACATAAACGGCGTCATAGGCGCCGATGCCGGTATAGACAGGTGCGGTGCCGAAGCGCTTCACGAATTCATCCCAGAACGGAATGGTCTTTGGGGTCAGCGGAGCGCGGATGGCGAACATGCCGACGGTTTCGGCATTGGCCTTGCCGCTGACGCGGGTGAAGAAGTCGGCGTCCTGGCTCTTCACGTCGATGCCGCCGATCGGAATCGGCACCTGCGCGTCATGCCACTGCTTGACGAAGATGTCCGAGGAGGCGTGCGACAGGATCACGATCAGATACTGTGCGCCGGAATTCTTCACCTTGGCGAAGAGCGGCGAGAAATCCGAGGTCGAGGTGTCGAAGAACTCGGCCAGCGTCACGTCGGTGCCGCCGTCGGTGGCGCCCTTCTTCAGGATCGGCACGAGATCCTGCACCCATTTCGCGTTCTCCCCGACGATGGCGATCTTCTTCAGGCCCATTTCGCCTTTCAGCTTGCCGTTGATGAAGTCGACCAACGCGCGCGCCTGATGCGCCGCGTTGATGGGGAAGGCGCGGAAGATGTATTTGTAGTTCTCATAGTCGGTTTTCACCTTTGCGGTGATGGCAGGCGACGCTGCGCCGACGCCGAGATAGATCGTCTTGGCGCTGGAGATGTGCGGCAGCTGGGCCAGCGTCACGCCCGACGTGTAGCCACCGATCAGCACGTTGACCTTGTCGTCGGCGGTGAGCTTCTTGATTGCAGCGATGCCCTGTTCGGGATTCTCAGTCTCGTCAGCGACAACCATTTCGAGCTTGCGGCCGAGCAACCCGCCCTTGGCATTGATCTCTTCGATGGCCAGCTTAGCGGCGTTCTGGGTGTCGCGGCCGACCTGCAACTGGACCGACGTCGGAATGCCGATCTTGATCGGCGCTTGCTGGGCAGATGCTGGAGTAGTGGAAGCAAGGGCGCCAGCAACAATCATACTCGCAGCCGCAAGCGGCCTCAGAAATGAGTCCATGGTGTCTCTCCCTAGAGGCATCTGGGTCGTTGCCCGATGCTTTTTTGTGTGACGTCAGACTGCCAAGTGCCGCGAGAGCAAGTCAAGGAAGATTGCGCGCAGCAACACTGTGTCGCGGATTAAATTGCGAGCATTCACAACGTGTACTTCTGTTGCGTTGCGATGACGCGCAGGCGCAATGTGCCCTGCAGTTGTAGACGCGCAGCTAGCTGTGCGAGGCTTGACGCCGATGGATCATCTCGCGGGATGAACATGGAGAAGCCGGGATGGATGAACAGGGTGCAGGCACCAAGTCAGCCTTTCAAGCCATTCGCGCCATCGACTACACGGTCATCTTCGTCCGCGATATGGACGCGATGCGGCACTTCTACGAGACGGTGCTCGGCTTTTCGCTGCAGCGCGTACTGTCGTCCGACTGGATAGAATTTAGCATCGGCGGCAACACGTTAGCCCTGGCCATACCAAGCCGCACCGCGTCGGATCGTCCGGTCCCGGTTGGCAGTGCAGCACTTCAGCTCGCCTTCAAGGTTTCCGTGGCGGAGGTCGATGCGTGTGCCGAGGAATTGATGCGGAAAGGTATCGGCCTCGTGTCGTCGCCGACCGATCAGGCCTTTGGACATCGCACCCTGTTCTTTCGCGATCCCGACGGGAATTTGCTGGAGGTGTTCGCTGATATCCAGGTGCCACCGACGCTCTGCACGTGATCGGACGCACGCAGTCGCAGCATGACGCCGGTCGCATGATGCGTAACGGCTGCGCCTTTGGTGGTCAGGATTGTCGGCCAAGGGGTGGGACCGCCGACGCAGGTAATAACGGCGGTCCCGTGCCGTGCATTGAAATTCGGGGCTGGAAAGCGACTTCCGCGCCCCACTGCGCGACGTGATCGACGCTATCCCAGCCGGGTTTTGTCGCAACTTAAACCAAATCTTAACCTAACCGATTAGGCTTACCTGGCCGGCTTTTCGAGCATTTTTAGTAAAGGTGGAGAATAATTTACTCCGCAGCCCGGGCCAGCAGCGTGATGTCGTTGGCATTGGCGCAATAGTTCTCGTAGTTCGCCGCCGCCGTGTTGGCTGCGAGGTCGGCGCTGCAGGCCCGCTTGTGTGCGCAACTGGCGCAGGCATGGCGCATCTCCATCATGTCAGGCGGCCGGATCTTGGCAATGGCGGCCTCGTCAAAACCGAGCGCGCGGAGCATCTGCGGCAATTCCTCCGCACCGTTCACGCCTCTGCGTACGATCGTATCGAGATCGCTTGGCGCGAGGCCAAGCTCGTGGGCCATGCGTTTGAACTCGCCGCTGTCGAGGGCACCGAGTTCGTTGAGCTGGCGGCGCTGGATCAACCAGTCGCCAATGCGTTCGATGAGATTACTGACGATGGGATAGGGCTGGACGGATGTCATGGCGGTCTCCGCTGCTGAACTGATTGAGCGGAGGGTCGGCGCAGCAGCGCGGGGTCGCATTGCGCTGGATCAATCGGCGGGTGCGCCATGGACGGTTAGTCTTACCGCCAGAAATGCCTGCGCCGCAGGCACTTTCCGGGAAACTCGAGGCTGGATTCAAAGTTATCCATGCTTAACTTAGAGACATTGTTAGTCCAGAAGCCGGGAACCGGCCTCAGGAGGCGTAAATGCGTTTGAGATATCTGATTGCAGCCTCGGCCAGCATTGCTCTGCTGGCGAGTTTCGGTGCGGCACAGGCTGACACCTACAAGCCCGGCGAATACCTGCTGCTCGACCTGCAGAAGGCTGTGCTGTCGCCGAAACTGCTGGGCCCGCCCGCGTCATTTGAGCAGGTGCAGATCCAGGCCAAGGCCGATGCGAAGGCGAATGTGAAAGCCGACCCGGCGAAGGCAGCACCGCGCGTTGCGCGTACGCAGGCTGTGAAGCCGGTGGCGCAGCGCGCTGCGCAGAAGAAGGTCGTTCGTCGCGGCAATCCGTTGGATTCCAATGCGGCGGACACGCGGGTGCAGGTCTGGCCGTGCCGCACAGGCGGCATCTGCAGCTGGCAGAGATAGTAGTGGCTGCTTTTTAACCTCTCCCCGCTCTTTGCGGGGAGAGGTCGCCGCGTCTTCGCGGCGGGTGAGGGGCCTTCAACGGCGGCAGCGTCACGCTTGAGCTCTCAGGTCGTAAACTTCGCGACCTATTCACTTCAAGTTCGATGAGAGGCCATTGCCTCGCCCCTCACCCCAACCCTCTCCCCGCGCAGAGCGGGGAGAGGGAGTCTACGGCGTTCCGTCGTAAGGCTTTACGCCTTGATCTCTTCCACGCCGCACCATTCGGCGATGAACAGCGCCAGCGCCGTCGTCGTCTTCTTCAGCGAGGGCAGGTTGACGCCTTCGTCGAAGCCGTGGACGCCGCGCGAGATGCAGCCGTAGTTCAACGTCGGCACATTGTCGAACAACGCGTAGACGCGGCTATCGAGATAGGCGAGCGAGATTTCCGGCTTCGGCTTCTGGCCGAACACCGCTTCATGCGCTGCGGCCAGCGTGGCTTCTGCATCCGAGCCCGGCTTGAGCTCGAAGCCCTCGGCCTGGAAGCCGTTGAAGGTTACGGTCGGCGGAATGTTCGACAGGAACGGATCCTGATGCGCGAAGGCGGCGACGCAGTCGACGATCTCCTTCTTCGCCGCTTCGGCGGTCTTGCCCGGCAGCAGCGAGATGCGGAAGTCCACCTTGCACCAGGCCGGGACTGACGACGCCCAGTCGCCGCCGGCGATCTTGCCGATGTTCAGATTGACCGGTTTCTCGATGTTCTTGAAGTGCTCATGCTGGTCCTTGGTCGCATTCCACTTGGCTTCCAGCTTGCGCAATTCACCGATGATCCGATAGGCGCCATCGATGGCGTTGGCACCAGTGCCCATGCGCTGCACATGCACCGGCACGCCGCGGACTTCGACCTGGAACCAGACCACGCCGATATTGGCGCGGGTGATCGTCTCATGCGATGGCTCCGACACCACCACGGCGTCGGCCTTGTAGCCGCGCAGATGCGTCATCAGCGCGCCGTCGCCGGTGGACTCCTCTTCCACCACCGACTGCAGATAGACCGTTGCCGCCGGCTGCAGGCCGAGGCTCTTCAAGGCATCGAGGGCGAAGATGTTGGAGGCGCAGCCGGCCTTCATGTCGCCGGCGCCGCGGCCCTGCATCCAGTCACCCTGGATCACGGGGTCGTAAGGCGGCGTGGCCCACATGTCGAGCGGGCCTTCCGGCACCACGTCCACATGGCCCTGCATGATCAGCGAGCGGCCCTTTTCCTCGCGCGGATAATGCGTGCCGACCACGATCGGCGCGGTCGAGTGCAGTTCGTCCCATGCGCCGGCGCCGGGATGATGGCCGAGCGCGGCGCGGTCCATCTCGAAGCGCTCCATCTTGTAGCCGCGCGCCTTCATGGCGCGGAACATGAAGTCCTGCATCGTGTGTTCGTTGCCGCGCGTGGAGACGTGGCGCACCATGTCCTGCGTGAACTTGACCTGGGCATCGAAACCCTTGTCGACGGCAGCGATGATCTTGTCGCGAAGTGCGGGATCGAGAGCCATGTGTTTTTCCTTTTCTTGTGAGAGGGCTCAGGCGGTCAGCGCGCGCTCGAGCTTTTCCATGCCTTCGTCGAGGATTTCGTCCTGGGCGGTCAGCGGAACGAGCACGCGGATGGTGTTGAAGTTGACGCCGCAGGACAGCAGGATCAGGCCTTCCTCGGTGGCCTTCTGCGTCACCTTCTTGGTCACTTCGGCGTCCGGCGTGTCAGAGCCGCGCTCCTTGACGATGTCGAAGGCGATCATGGCGCCGACATTGCGGATGCTGGCGATCGGCACGAGATCGTTGCGCTGCTGCATCTTCTTCAGGCGCGTGGTGATGCGCTCGCCGATATGGTTGGCGCGGTCGATCAGCTTCTCTTTCTCGAACACGTCGAGCACGGCCATCGCTGCGGCAATCGCCAGCGGGTTGCCGGCATAGGTGCCGCCGAGGCCGCCCGGATCGGCAGCGTCCATGATCTTAGCCTTGCCGATCACGCCCGACAGCGGGAAGCCGCCGGCGAGGCTCTTCGCCACGGTGATGAGGTCGGGCTTCACGTCGTAATGTTCCATCGCGAACATCTTGCCGGTGCGGCCGTAACCGGTCTGCACTTCGTCGGCGATGAAGACGATTCCATTCTCGTCGCAGATCTTGCGCAGCGCGCGCATCAATTCCGGCGGCGCCTGGTGGAAGCCGCCTTCGCCCTGCACCGGCTCGATGATGATGGCAGCGACACGGGCCGGATCAATGTCGGCCTTGAACAGGAAGCTGAGATACTTGAGCGATTCCTCAACCGTGACATCGAGCGGCGCGGCCGGGAACGGTACGTGCCAGACTTCCGGCATGGCTCCGCCAAAGCCCTTCTTGTACGGGA
The DNA here is from genome assembly GCF_032401055.1 of Tardiphaga sp. 709. NCBI lineage: Bacteria > Pseudomonadati > Pseudomonadota > Alphaproteobacteria > Hyphomicrobiales > Nitrobacteraceae > Tardiphaga > Tardiphaga sp. 709. The sequence continues at coordinate 4,663,950 of NZ_CP135529.1, forward strand.
ACACCTTGCCGGTCATGGTCATGGTCATGTGGGTGCGACCATGGAAACCGCCGGTGAAGGCGATCACGCCGGCGCGGCCGGTGGCCGCGCGGGCCATCTTGATGGCGTTCTCGGTCGCTTCGGCGCCGGTGGTGAAGAATGCGGTCTTGGTGGCGCCGTCGATCGGCGCCAGCTTGTTCAGGCGCTCGGCGAGGGTCACGTAGGATTCATACAGCAGCACCTGGAAGCAGGTGTGGGTGAAGTTCTCCATCTGCGCACGCACGGCGGCCATGATGGTCGGATGGCAGTGGCCGGTGTTGAGCACGGCGATGCCGCCAGCGAAGTCGACATAGCGCTTGCCTTCGACGTCCCAGACTTCCGCATTCAGCGCGCGCTGCGCCGAGATCGGAGTGGAATGGCCGATGCCGCGGGGAACAGCGGCCTCGCGGCGTGCGAAGATTTCTGCATTGGTTGGCATTCGAGTTTGTCCTTCAGTTTTTTGGATGTTGTTGGGGTACTGGATGAAGTTAAGCCGAGCGCTGTCGGCTCCCTCTCCCCGTTCTGCACGGGGAGAGGGGTGGGGTAAGAGGCGAGGCACGATCGGTGCTGCGATGTTGCTTTCCCGGGTCGGTACGATCCGAAAATTGTGTGATTGGTGCGAGCCGCGTGCCATGCCCCTCACCCGCCGCGAAGAGGCGGCGACCTCTCCCCGCAAAGAGCGGGGAGAGGTTAAGGAGAGAGTGCGGCGCGCTGCTCATCACCGCGCGGCTTCGAAACCGGCGAGGGTGGAGGTGAGGTTGGCGCCCAGAATGTCGGACAGATATCCGCCTTCCTGAACGAGCACCGTGGGCAGGCCCATGCGCGCCACGGCTTCGCCGATGCGCTTGAAGCCCGGGGTGGTGACTTTCAGAGCCGCCAGCGGATCGTGTTCGGAGGCGTCGAGGCCGAGAGCGAGAACCAGAGCCGTCGGCGCGAATGCCTTGATGGTCTTCTCGGCGACAGCAAGCGCATCGATGAAGCCATCGTCACCGGTGCCGAGCGCGAGCGGAATATTGAGATTGGTGCCGAGGCCGTTGCCTTCGCCCTTCTCATGGGCATAGCCCCAGACAAAGGGGTAATAGCCGACGGGATCGGCATGGATCGACACGGTCAGCACGTCCGGACGCGCATAGAAAATGCCCTGGGTGCCGTTGCCGTGATGCACGTCGACATCGAGGATCGCAACGCGCTCATGCTTGGTGCGCAGATGCTCGGCGGCGATCGCCGAATTGTTCATGAAGCAGAAGCCGCCGGCCATGTCGCGATAGGCGTGGTGGCCGGGCGGGCGGCAGAGCGCATAGACGGCGTCCTCGCCGTCCATCACCATCTGCGCCGCGGTGACGGCGACATCGGTGGACGCGCAGGCACCAAGCCAGGTGCCCGGGCCAATTGGCGCTGCGGTATCGGCGGTGTGCCAGCCGAGCTTGCCGGTGATGTGGGTCGGATAGCTGCCCGCCACGCGGTTCGGGTGGATATTGGCGATCATTTCCGGGCCGTAGTCCGGCAGCTTGATCCATTCTTCCCACGCGCCTTCGAGGAAGCGCAGATATTCCGGCGAGTGCACGCGGGCGCGTGGGCCCTGGCCGAATTCGGTTGGCGCCACTAACGTGTGCTTGCCGTCGGCGAGGCCTTTCAGCAAGCGCTCGGCGCGCTCCGGCTGCTCGGTGGTTTTACGGACCTGACCGCGCACCAGGAAGAACTGCGGATCATGGCTCTTGTGCTTGTCGGAATACACTGCCTTCACGTGGCGGCTCCATTCGTTGAGGAGGGAAGTTCGCGGACCAGCTTGCCGACTTCGCGCCAGGCAGCGCCGATGTGATAGTCGATCCGCGCGGTGATGATGTCGGGGTGACCCTGTTCGAGCACTTCGAGCAGTGCCTCATGGGTCTGCGCAATGCGATGCGGGTCGTCATAGAGCCGGCCGATCAGGCCGATTGTCATGCGGAGTTCCGAAGCGAGATCGTCGAATAATCGCAACAGGCGCTTGCTGCCGGCGATCTCGCAGATCATGCGGTGAAATTTGTAGTCTTCCTCGATCTGCCGGGCATGATCATCGATGCCGGCGGTCTCGTGCATGACGTCGATCTGCCGGCGCAGCATATCGCGATTGGCAGGCGTCATGTTCTTCGAGGCGAGCACGCCGGCATGACATTCGACGCAGATGCGCAGGTCGTAGATCTCGTCGATGTCAGTCGCTTCGAGCTTGCGGACGAAGAAGCCGCGGCGCGGATGCGAGACCAGCAGGCCTTGCTGCTCGAGCAGCCGTGCAGCTTCACGGACAGGGGCGCGGCTGACGCCGAGTTCGCGGGCAATGCCGGCTTCGACGACTTTGGCGCCAGGCAGCAGCTGCCCCTTGATGATGGCCTGGGTCAGGATGCGTGCGACCTGCCCGACAAGATCGGTGTCGGCGAGGGCGGTCAGACCAACTGGAGGAGACATCAAACGCATGCGGGGGACCCGTTTCTTCCCCTGTACAAGAATTAATCGTCGATTGTCGACAGTTTAATCTTGCGAGCTGCCATGCGATTGTGTTTCCTGCCCGCACCTTAAAAAAAGCCGGGAACCGCGCCTGTGAATATGCATGCAAACATTACGCCGACCCTCGATGCCGCCAAGCAGGTCCGTATCGACCTCGCCGCTGCCTATCGCCTGATCCATCGCCTCGGCCTCGATGACAGCATTTATACGCATATCTCGGTGCGCGTCCCCGGCACCAGGACCGCTTCCTGATCAATCCCTATGGCATGCGCTTCGAGGAAGTGACGGCCGGCAACCTCGTCACCGTCGACGTTGACGGTAAAGTTGTCGACGATCCGCTCGGCCTCGGTATCAATCCGGCCGGCTTCACCATTCACAGCGCCGTTCACGCCGCCCGCCACGACGCGCAGTGCGTGCTGCACACGCATACCGTTGCCGGTGTCGCCGTGTCGTGCCTCAAGGACGGTCTGCAGCCGCTGAACCAGTGGTCGATGCAGTTCACCGACCGCATCGCCTATCATGACTTCGAAGGCATCGCGCTGGACCTGTCCGAGCGTGAGCGCCTGGTTGCCGATCTCGGTGACAAGATGGTGTTGATCCTGCGCAATCACGGCCTGCTTACTTGCGGCCGCTCGGTTGGTGAGGCCTTCAAGCTGATGTTCAACATGGAACGTTCCTGCCGCGCGCAGCTCGCGATTCTTTCAACCGGCGCGGAAGTCATTCGCCCGTCCCACGCCATTGCCGCACACACCGCCGGCCAGTATGACCGCGGTTACGACAAGGTGCATGGCACCGAAGGCGGTAAGCCGGACAGCGAGTGGGAGGCCTTCAAGCGCATGCTCGAGCGCACGGACGCCGATTACAAGAATTGACCCGACTTCCGCTACACATCGTCAACTGATCTGGGTTACGTGCCAGCCGGCACTAAGGGGAAAGATATGTTGAAGAAATTTGTATTGGCTTTGGCACTGGCCAGCGTGAGCCCGCTCGCCTTCACGAGCACGATGGCGCTCGCGCAGGAGCCGAAGATGGGCGGCACCATCAATGCGGTGATCCAGCCAGAGCCGCCGGGCCTGATGCTGGCACTCGTCCAGAATGGCCCGACCCAGATGGTCTCGGGCAACATCTATGAAGGCCTGCTGCGCTACAGCAAGACACTGGAGCCGCAGCCGGGTCTCGCCGAGAGCTGGACCATCAGCCCGGATGCGAAAACCTACACGTTCAAGCTCAAGCAGGGCGTGACCTGGCACGACGGCAAGCCGTTCACTGCGGCTGACGTGCTGTTCTCCATCGAGACGCTCAAGGTCACCCACGCGCGCGCGCGCAACAACCTCGTGCAGCTCGACAAGGTCGAGGCGCCGGATGACTACACCGTCGTCTTCACGCTGAAGCAGCCCTTTGGCCCGTTCATCGGCATCTTCGAAGTCGGCTCGATGCCGATCATCCCGAAGCACATCTATGAAGGCAGCGACGTCAAGACCAATCCGGCGAACAACACGCCGATCGGTACCGGCCCGTTCATGTTCAAGGAATGGAAGAAGGGCTCGTTCATCCAGCTGGTGAAGAACCCGAACTACCACGTCCAGGGCAAGCCCTATATCGACGGCATCTACTGGCAGATCATTCCTGACGCCGCCGCGCGTTCGGTGGCCTACGAGACCGGCAAGGTCGATGTTCTGCCCGGCGGTTCGATCGAGAACTTCGACGTGCCGCGCGTTAGCAAGCTGCCGAACACCTGCGTCACCGGCGACGGCTGGGAGTTCTTCTCGCCGATGGCCTGGATGTGGCTGAACAACCGCACCCCCGTGCTCGCCAACAAGAAGGTTCGTCAGGCGATCATGTACGCGGTGGATCGCGAATTCGCGCGCGACGTGATCTGGAACGGTCTCGGAAAAGTCGCTACCGGCCCGTCCTCGTCGGCGATCAAGTTCTACACCGACAACGTGCAGAAGTACCCGTACGATCCGGCCAAGGCCAAAGCGCTGCTGAAGGAAGCCGGCTACAAGGGCGAGAAGGTCCGCCTGATGCCGCTGCCTTACGGCGAAACCTGGTCGCGCTGGGGTGAGGCTGTGAAGCAGAACCTTGTCGACGTCGGCATGAATATTGAGACCATCGCCACCGACGTTCCCGGCTCGAACCAGAAGAACAGTGAATGGGATTACGACATCTCGTTCACCTATCTGTATCAGTATGGTGATCCGGCTCTCGGCGTCGGCCGCAACTATGTGACGAGCGCGATCGCCAAGGGCCAGCTCTTCAACAACCTCGAGGGATACTCCAATCCTGAGGTCGACAAGCTGTTCGAAGAGGGCGCCGTCGCAACGCCGGATTCGAAGCGCAAGGAAATCTACGAGAAGGTCCAGAAGATCCTCGTCGAGGACGTCCCCGTGGCATGGCAGCTTGAATTGCAGTTCCCGACCATCACCAACTGCAAGATCAAGAACCTGATCACGACCGGTATCGGCGTCAATGACGGCTTCCGCGACGCCTGGATCGACAAGTAAGCTTTCAGCCTGATGCCCGTGACGATCTCTGGGATCGTCACGGGTTTTCTTTGTGTACTCTGACCTGAATGCGATGGACCTCTGATGCTGTCATTCGTTGCCCAGAGGATCGTGAAGGGCGTGTTCGTCCTGATTGCGATCATCGTGATGAACTTCTTCCTGATCCGTCTTGCGCCCGGAGATCCCGCAGCGGTGATGGCCGGCGAGGCCGGCGCCAGCGATGCGCAATTCGTCCAGCAGCTGCGCGAAAAGTTCTCACTGGATAAGCCGCTGCCGGAGCAGCTGTTCATTTACGTGAAGGGTGTCGTCACCCTCGACCTCGGTTTCTCGTTCCGCCAGCAGATGCCGGTCGCGAAGCTGATCGCCGAGCGGTTGCCGGCGACGCTGCTGCTGACGCTGACGGCGTTCGGCATATCGCTGTTGCTGGGCATCACATTCGGCACGCTGGCCGCAAGATTTGCGGGGACATGGGCGGACACCGCCATCACTGTCTCGGCGCTGCTGTTCTATGCCACGCCGATCTTCTGGGTCGCGCTGATGTCGATCCTGCTGTTCTCGGTCTATCTCGGCTGGCTGCCGAGCTTCGGCTACGAGACTATCGGCGCGAACTACACCGGGCTTGCGCATGTCAAGGACGTGGCCCTGCATCTGGTGATGCCGGCGATGACCATCGGCCTGTTCTTCATGGCGACCTATACGCGCATGACGCGCGCCTCGATGCTTGAGGTCAAGCGGCTGGATTTCGTCAAGACCGCCCGCGCCAAGGGCCTGCGCGACAATATCATCCAGCGCCGCCACGTGCTGCGCAACGCGCTGCTGCCGGTGGTGACGCTGGCCGGCGTCCACTCCGGTACGCTGGTCGGCGGCGCCGTGCTCACCGAGACGGTGTTTGCATGGCCCGGCATCGGCCGGTTGCTCTATGAGGCACTCTTGCAACGCGATTATAACCTTCTGCTCGGCGTCTTCGTGGTCTGCTCGGCGATGGTCCTGATCTTCAACCTCGTCACCGACCTCGTTTATCGACTGGTCGATCCACGCATCGAGTTTGCATCATGAAGAAGTTCTGGAAATTGATGCTGCGCAATCCCGGCGGCCTTATCGGTTTGGTCATCATCACGATTGCGATCTTCATCGCGCTGTTCGGGCAGATGATCTTCCCGACCTCGCCCTGGCGGATGGTGCAGCGGCCGTTCCTGCCGCCCTTCACCAATCCGATGGTGACCCTCGGCACCGATGCGCTCGGCCGCGACGTGTTTGCCGGGCTGATCTATGGCGCCCGCGTATCGCTGCTGGTCGGTCTCGTCTCGACCACGGTGGCGCTGACCATCGGCGTGCCGCTCGGCGCCATCGCCGGCTATTTCGGCGGCAAGGTCGACGACGCCCTGATGCGCTTCACCGAGTTTTTCCAGACCATTCCCAGCTTCCCGCTGGCCATCGTGCTGGTGGCGATCCTGCAGCCGTCGATCTATTCCATCGTTGGCTCCATCGCTATCGTGTCGTGGCCGCCGGTGGCGCGTCTGGTGCGCGGCGAGGTGCTGTCGCTGCGTACGCGCGAATATGTTCAGGCCGCGATCGTCACCGGCCAGAGCAATACCTGGATCATCTCGCGCGAGATCCTGCCGAACGCGCTGTCGCCGGTGATCGTGCTGGCGTCGCTGATGGTGGCGAATGCGATCCTGCTGGAGTCGTCGCTGTCCTTCCTCGGTCTTGGCGATCCCAACCTGATGTCCTGGGGCTACATGGTCGGCGCGGGCCGGACGGTGATCCGTCAGGCCTGGTGGATCACGGTCTTCCCCGGCGTCGCCATCCTGATCTCGGTGCTCGGCATGAACCTGATCGGCGAAGGCCTCAACGACGCGCTCAATCCGCGCCTGGCGAAGGATAGCCGCTGATGACTGCTACCCCCGCCGTTTCCATCAAGAACCTCAAGATCGCACTGCCGAAGAGCGCCGAACGTCCTTATGCGGTCGACGGCGTGTCCATCGATCTCATTCCCGGCGAGATCGTCTGCGTCGTCGGCGAATCCGGTTCCGGCAAATCCATGTGCGCGCATGCGCTGATGGGCCTGTTGCCGGATACGGTGAAGACCGAGACCGGCGAAGTTCTGTTCGAGGGCCGGAATCTTCTGAAGCTCGACGAGAGCGGCTGGCGCGAAGTGCGTGGCCGCGGCATCGCCATGGTGTTCCAGGAGCCGATGACCGCGCTCAATCCGCTGATGCGGATTGGCGAGCAGATGATGGAAATGTTCGAGGCGCATAATCTTTTGACGCCGAAGGAGCGCCGCGCCAAGGCCCTCAGCCTCGCCAGGGAAGTCGGTCTGCCCGATCCCGAGCGCATCATCCGCGCCTATCCGCACCAGCTTTCCGGCGGCCAGCGCCAGCGCGCGATGATCGCCATGGCGCTTGCGCTCGAACCATCGGTGCTCGTCGCCGACGAGCCGACCACGGCGCTCGACGTCACCACCCAGGCGCAGATCCTCAAGCTGATCCGCAACCTGCAGCGCAGCCGCAACATGGCGGTGATGTTCATCACCCACGACTTCGGCGTTGTCGCTGACATCGCCGACCGCGTCGTGGTGTTGCGTCACGGCAAGATTGTCGAGGAAGGCTCGATCGACGCCGTCTTCAGGAATCCACAGCACGACTACACCAAGGCGCTGCTGGCTGCCGTGCCGTCGATGCACCCGCCGGTGCGCGCGCCGCTGGATGAAAACGCCAAAGCGGTCGAAGTTATAGGCCTCGACAAGACCTATGTAACCTCGGGCGGCTGGTTCAAGCCGGATCGCCGCGTGCAGGCAGCGAACGAAGTGACGTTCTCGATTTCCAAGGGCGAGACCGTTGGTCTGGTCGGCGAGTCCGGTTCGGGCAAGTCGTCCGTCGCGCGTCTGGTGATGCGGCTGATCGAGGCGGACCGCGGGACGGTGCGCATCGGCGATGTCGATCTTACAGCTCTCGAAGGCAAGGCGCTGCGCGCGCAGCGCCACCGCATCCAGATGATCTTCCAGGACCCGTTCGCCTCGCTCAATCCGCGCCGCCGGGTCGGCCAGATCATCACCGATGGCCCGATCGCCCGCGGCACCGATCCCAAGGTCGCGATGCAGCGTGCGCGTGATCTGCTGGGGATGGTCGGCCTCGATGCCGGCTCGCTCGATCGTTATCCGCACGAGTTCTCCGGCGGCCAGCGCCAGCGCCTCGGTATCGCCCGCGCGCTTGCGATGGATCCGGAGATCATCGTCGCCGACGAAGCCGTCTCTGCACTCGACGTCTCCGTGCAGGCGCAGGTGTTGAAGCTGCTGGAAGACCTCAAGGCCCGCCTTGGTCTCTCGATGCTGTTCATTACGCACGACCTTCGCGTCGCCGCGCAGATCTGCGATCGTATCGCGGTGATGCAGCGCGGCGTCATCGTCGAACTGAAGCCGACGGCGCAATTGTTCGCGGCGCCGGAACATCCCTACACCCGCGAATTGCTCGGTGCCGTCCCCGGCCAGAGTTCACCATCCCAGGCCGCCTGACCTTATGCCGACGTCTCCCGTGACTTGCGTTTTCCTGAGCAGGACCATCAACCTGCGCAAATACCTGACCAACGAAATCGCCCGGCTCGACGGCAAGGTGAGTTTTGTCGATCACCTCGACGGCACCGATCCTGCCAAAGTCGACATGGCGGTGAGCTGGCATCCGCATGCGGATGGGTTCGATCACTATCCGAACCTGAAGGCGGCGTGTTCCATCGGCGCTGGCGCCGACAGCATCCTGAATTGCCCGAGCCTGCGCGACGGGATTGACGTGGTGCGCGTGGTCGAGCCGGCACAGGCGCAGATGATGTCCGGTTTCGTGATCTGGAACGTGATCTATTACCAGCGCCAGTTCGGGACGTATCTGCAGAACCAGCGCGATCACGTGTGGAAGCGTGTCGGCGGCGGGCGCCGTCCGTCCGAGGTTCCGATCGGCATTCTCGGCTATGGCGCCATCGGCGCGCGCGTCGCGTCCGATCTGGCGATGCTCGGCTTTCCCGTCAGGGTGTGGAGTCGCTCGGCCAAGCCGACGACGCCGGGCGTGACGGGCTTTCACGGCGGCGACCGGCTCAACGCGATGCTCGCGGGCTCTGAGGTGCTGGTGAACCTGCTGCCGCTGACCGAGGAAACCCGCGGCATTCTCAACGCGAACCTGTTCGCCAGGATGCCGCGCGGTAGCTATCTCATCCAGGTCGGCCGCGGTGAGCACTCCGTCGAGCAGGATATTCTCGATGCGCTCGCCAGCGGGCAGCTCTCCGGCGCGACACTCGATGTCTTCCACACCGAACCGCTGCCCAAGGACCATCCATTCTGGTCGCATCCGCAGATCGTGTTGACGCCGCACGACGCTTGCGAGGTCACCATGACCGCCATCGGTGACACCATCCTCGCCACGGCCGAGGCAGTGCAGGCTGGCGTGCAGCCGAAGGATTCCGTGGATCGCAGCCGAGGTTATTGAGCCTCAGCGTCCACGGCCAGCCCGACCATCGCTGCCGATGCTTCCAGCCAGTGCAGGAAACTGCCAGCCATGCTGCGCGCGGCGGCGATGTGAATCGTCGGCGTCTCGTCGACCTTCCACAGCGTCACGCCCATATGCGCGATCTGCGTGACGGCAACGCTGCCGGCCGGAAAGGCCGTCGCGCTGAGATCGATGCCGACGCCCTTGGCCAGCACCTCAAGTAGGGCCGGGCCGGACAGCCGTAGCAGGCCAACGCTGTCGGACTGATCGACGACGGAGGCGAGGCCATCGAGCTGCTGCGCAAGGCTATCGACGAAACGCGGCGTGCCCGCATCGTGGGTCACCAGCCAGCGGCCGGGACCGGTGCCGAGAAACGATGTCGCGTCGCCACCGGAGCCGTGCGGCCCCAGCGGCAGGTTGATATCGAACTGTTCCTTTACGGTAGCCGCGAGCGCGGTACCCTGGCCCTTGCGCGCCATAACGGTGGCGATGGCGATGCCGCGACGTTCCCTGGCGATGACACCGCGGCCATCGCCGATGGATCGCAAGCCGGAAAATGCGGTGACGTAAGGGAGATCAAGCACGCAGCCGCGCTCCTTCTGCATCGACGAAGACGGGATCGACGACTTCGAGCTCATAATCGCCTGACCGGACCGGATCCCAGGCGCGGATGATCTCGCCATGCCGTTCCGGTCCGCGCGCCAGCAGGCCAAGGCCGATCCAGTGATTATTGCCCGGGCTGAAAGCCGTCGACGTGATGAATCCGGCATTGTTGTCCGGCGCAAGCGTCACGCCGCGCGCGAACAGCAGTGACCCGTTGCGGAGGCGCTGGCTGCGATCGACCGGCCGCAGGCCGACCAGCGTCGGCCGATCCGGATCGATCAGCGCTTCACGCGCCGCCATGGTGCGGCCGATATAGTCCTTCTTCACCGACATCATCCGTCCGAGTCCGAGATCGCGGGCCACGGTCTGGCCGTTGAGTTCGGAGCCGGCGACATGACCCTTTTCGATCCGCATCACGCTGAGTGCTTCGGTGCCATAGGGCATGACGTCGAATGGCTTGCCGGCTTGCATCAATGCATTGAACAGCGCCTCGCCATAACCCGCGGGCGCGGCGATCTCATAAGCGAGTTCGCCGGAGAACGAGACGCGAAACAGCCGCAGCGGGATGTTGCCGACATGGAATTCGGCGCAGCCCATATACGGAAAGGCTTCGTTCGACACATCGAAGGCGCCGCCGAGCAGCGCCCGCAGCAGGTCGCGCGACTTCGGCCCCGCGACCGCAACTTGCGCCCATTGCTCGGTGACCGAGACCATCTGCACGTCGAGTTCGGGCCACAGCACCTGATGGCAGTATTCCAGATGCTGCATCACCTTGCCGGCATTCACCGTGGTGGTGGTCATCACCCAGTGATCAGCGGAGAGACGCGCCGTCGTGCCGTCGTCCATGACGAAACCGTCTTCGCGCAGCATCACGCCGTAGCGCACCTTGCCGACGGGCAGTGTCGAGAAGGTGTTAATATAGACGCGATCAAGGAATGCGCCGACGTCGGAGCCGCACAGCGCGATCTTGCCGAGGGTCGAGACATCGCAGATGCCGACGCCGGAGCGGACGGCCTTCACCTCGCGGGTGACGCTTTGCAGCCAGTCAGTCTCGCCCGGCGCGTTGAACCACTGCGCGCGCATCCACTGGCCAGCTTCGACAAAGGTCGCGTTCAACGCGGCGGAGGCGGCGTGGCTCGCCGTCAGCCACGTCGGTTTGAAATGCTTGCCGCTGTGCAGGCCCGCAAAAGCGCCGATGGCGACGGGCACATGTGGAGGGCGCGCGCGCGTTGCGCCGGTCTCGGCGATGGTCTTCCTGATCTCGCCGGCGAGAATGGCAAGGCCGTTGACGTTGGACGTCTTGCCTTGATCGGTCGCCATGCCCAGCGTGGTGTAGCGCTTGAGCTGTTCGACCGAGCGAAAGCCTTCCTGCGCGGCGAGGGCAACGTCCGTCGCCGTGACGTCGTTCTGCAGATCGACGAATGCCTTGCGGCGCGATCCCTTGACCAGCCAGGTTGGTTGTCCACCCGATGCCTCGTCACTGGTGACGATCGGCTTCTGTGTTTGCAATCCGAGGCCAATATGCGAGGCGGCCTTCGCGCCGGCTAGGGCGCCGTTTTCCAGCGCTTGGGCCAATGTCCATTGCGCGGCAGCCGCACCCGCAATCTGCATGCCTGGTGGCAGTTCGTTGCAGAGAAATGCAGATTGCTCCTCCGCCCAGCTGCCCTTGCCGCCGAGATGCGTGGCGATGCCGATGCTCGGCGACCAGCCGCCGGAAACGCCGAGCGTATCGACGGCCACAGAACGCGTCTGGCCAGCACTGTCAGTGATCGTGATGTTCGTCAGCCGGCGATAACCCGACGTGTCCGAGACATGCGCGCCGAGGAATTGCGGAGCGTTGCCCGCGAGTCCGCGCACCTCAGGCGAGACCTCCGCACGAGCGTCGACCATCACGGCGATCTCGGCGCCGGCCCTTTGCAGTTCGAACGCGCTGCGCCAGCCGTCATCCGACGTGGTGAAAATCGCGATACGCTGACCCGGTACGACGCCGAAGCGATTGGCATAGCTGCGCAAAGCCGAGGCCAGCATGATACCGGGCCGGTCATTGCCGGGAAACACCAGCGGCCGTTCGGACGCGCCGGTCGCTAGCACGCATTGTCTGGCGACGATCTTCCATAGCCGCTGGCGCGGCATGAACGGCGAGGGGACAGGCAAGTGATCGCTGACGCGCTCGATGGCACCATATTCGCCGTCATAGGCGCCGAACACGGCGGTGCGCTTGAGGATGCGGACATTTGGCAGCGTGCCGAGTTCGGCCTCCGCCAGCGCCGCCCATGAGGCCGCCGAGATGCCATCGATTTCCGCGGTATCGCTGAGCAGTCGTCCGCCGAGCACAAAGTCTTCCTCAGCCATGATCACCCGCGCCCCGGCGCGTCCGGCGGCAAGCGCTGCGGCGAGGCCCGCAGGGCCGGCACCAATCACCAGCAGATCGCAGAAGGCGTGTGACTTCTCATAGGTGTCGGGATCGTCGAGGCCGCTGAGCGCGCCCAATCCCGCCGAGGCGCGGATCGCGGGTTCGTAGAATTTCTCCCAGAACGCCGCCGGCCACATGAAGGTCTTATAGTAGAAGCCCGCATTGAGCAGCGGGCCGGCGAGCTGATGCACGGCGCGGAGATCGAAATTCGGCGACGGCCAGCAGTTCTGGCTCGATGCGGTGAGGCCATCAAACAGCTCGACCGTCGTGGCCTTGGTGTTTGGCTCCGCGTGTGCGCCGGAGCGCAGCGTCACCAGCGCATTCGGCTCTTCTGGTCCCGCGGAGAAAATGCCGCGCGGCCGGTGATATTTGAATGAGCGGCCGACCAGCATGGTGTTATTGGCAAGCAGCGCCGAGGCCAGCGTATCGCCGGCATAGCCGCCATAGGTCTTGCCGTCGAAGGTGAAATTGATCGGCTTCGATCGGTCGATCAGTCCACCGGATGCGAGACGACGCGAGATGCTCATGATGTCGCCTCGTCATGGGCGAGCATGGCGTCGATCACTTCATGCGTCGAGACGTTGCGCGTCACCTTCAGCCAGGCGTGGCAGCCGGCGGCGTGATACCAATATTCCCTGTGAACACCGGCCGGATTGTCGCGCAGATAGACATAGTCGAACATCGCGTCGGCATTCTCCGGCGCGGGCCGCGTCAGCGTGGCATCGCCGGAATAGCTGAACTCCGAAGCGTCGCGGGATCCGCAGTAAGGGCAGGGGATGCGCATGGGGCCTCAGTGCAGGTTCGGTTGGGCGCCCTGGCCCTTTTCATCGACGATATGGCCTGAGCGAAAGCGATCCAGCAGCAGGCGATTGGCGGCAGGATGCGGTTCGTCCTTCGCCAGCAGATGCGCGAAGACGAAGCCCGAGCCCGGCGTCGCCTTGAAGCCGCCATAGCACCAGCCGGCATTGAGATAGAGCCCGTCGATATGGGTGCGGTCGATGATCGGCGAGCCGTCCATCGACATGTCGACGAGACCGCCCCAGTTGCGCAGCATCCGCGCACGGCCGATCGCCGGCATCAAGGCCATGCCGCCTTCGCAGACATCCTCGACGACAGGCAGGTTGCCGCGCTGGGCATAGGAGTTGTAGCCGTCGATATCGCCGCCGAACACGAGCCCGCCCTTGTCGGACTGGCTGATGTAAAAGTGCCCGGCGCCGAAGGTGATGACGCCGGGGATGATCGGCTTCAGCCCTTCGGAGACGAAGGCCTGCAACACATGGCTCTCGATCGGCAGTCGCATCCCCGCCAGTGCCGCGACGCGCGACGACGAGCCGGCGACGGCAAGGCCGATCTTCTTCGCTCTGATCGCGCCGCGCGAAGTTTGCACGCCCACCGCGCGGCCATCGACGATATCGATCCCTGTCACTTCGCAATTCTGGATCACATCGACGCCGCGATCGCTGGCGCCGCGAGCGTAGCCCCAGGCGACAGCGTCGTGGCGCACGGTGCCGCCGCGCTTCTGCAGCAGTCCGCCCTGGATCGGAAACCGCGCGGCGTCGAAATTCAGAAACGGGTAGAGTTTCCGCACACCTTCTTTGTCCAGCAATTCGGAGTCCGCACCATTCAGCCGCATCATGTTGCCGCGCCGGGCATAGGCGTCGCGCTGGCCGTCGGAATGATACAGGTTCAGCACGCCGCGCTGGCTGACCATGGCATTGTAGTTGAAGTCCTGCTCGAGGCCTTCCCACAGTTTCAGCGATAGCTCATAGAGCGAGATGTTTTCCGACAGCAGATAGTTGGAACGGATGATCGTGGTGTTGCGGCCGATATTGCCTGACCCGATCCAACTCTTTTCCAGCACGGCAATGTTCTTGAGGCCGTATTCCTTGGCGAGATAATAGGCCGTCGCCAGCCCATGGCCGCCGCCGCCGACGATGACGATGTCATATTCGGCCTTCGGCGCAGCATCGCGCCATTGCGGCGTCCAGCCTTTATGGCCGGTGAGGGTCTGCTTGAGCAGGGACGTCAGCGAATAGCGCATGGAGAATCCGGGTGGCGATCAGGCCCGGAGTGTCGCGCATTTCGGGGATCGGTACCGGTCCATGGACGACATCCGCAAGCCCATTAGCGACATCGTGAGATGATGCCGTTTAGCGCGCCAGCCAGAAGCCGCCCACCACCAGGATCATGGCCAGCAGGCTGATGACCCCGAGCACGGCTGCAGTGATGGCCAGCAGGCCGTGGGAGTCGAGCCATCCGCGTAATGCCTTTTCCATGGTGCTGAAACTCTCCCGGTGATTTGAGTTTATCGTTGCAGGCTGGCACCGTATCAAACACTTCAGGCGCCGTCGTCTCGGACGGTTTCGCCATATTGAAGAATTGACATGCTTGAGGAAGTGACATGGACAATCTGAACACGCAGGGCATTTCAGTGCCGAAGCTCGGCCTCGGCACATTCAAGCTTACGGGCGACGGCTGCGTCGCCGGCGTGGAAAGTGCCATCGGGCTCGGTTATCGGCACATCGACACCGCCGAGATGTATGGCAACGAGGCCGAAGTCGGTGCCGGCATCAAGGCCTCCGGCATCGCCCGCAAGGATCTCCATGTCACCACCAAGGTCTGGCACGAGAATCTCGCGCCGGATGCCATCAAGCGCGCCTTCGACACCAGCCTGAAGAAGCTCGGTCTCGATGTCATCGATCTCTATCTGGTGCATTGGCCCTCGAAGGGCATGGATCTGCCGGCGATCTTCGAGACGCTGCTGAAGCTGAAGGACGAGGGCCGCGTCCGCGCCATCGGCGTCGCGAATTTTCCGGTCAAGCTGATGAAGCAGGCGGTGGAAGAGATCGGCGCGCCGGTTGCCTGCAACCAGGTCGAATATCATGCGCTGCTCGACCAGACGAAGCTGTTGACCTATCTGCGGTCCAAGTCGATCCCGCTGGTGGCCTATTGCCCGCTCGGTCAGGGCCGGCTGGCCGACAATGACGCGATGAAGACCATCGCCGCCAAACACGGCGTGTCGGCGGCGCAGGTCGCATTGAAATGGTTGCTCGATCAGGACGGCGTCGCCGCGATCCCAAAGGCATCCCGCAAGGAGAGCCAGCAGGCCAATCTCGACGCGCTGAAGGTGACGCTGGACGACGACGACCGCAAGGCGATCGCGGCATTGCCGAAGACGCAGCGACTGGTGAATCCGGGTTTCGCGCCGGATTGGGATTGATCTTGCTTCTCCCTCCCCCTTGCGGGGAGGGTGGCCGCGCGTAGCGCGGTCGGGTGGGGGTGCCACAAACTCCGGCCCGAGTGTGGGGCTACCCCCACCCCGGCCTATCGGCCGACCCTCCCCGCTGCGCTTCGCTTGGGGGAGGGAGGCCATCGGCCGCAGCGCTTGAACTAACCGTGGCTGTGCTCCTTCTTCTTCCCCTCCACCTTCTTCCCCGTCGGCATCATCACCACGCGGCCATATTTCACGCCGCGCTCCGCAATGATGTGATCGGCAAAGTGTTGTACTTCGCTGCCGGAGCCGCGCAGCGCGGTCACTTCCATGCAGTTGTCGCCGTCGAGATGCACATGCAGCGTCGCCAGCGAGAGGTCGTGGTGATGGTGATAGGTGTCGACCAGACGGCGTGACAGATCGCGCTGGGCGTGGTCATAGACATAGACCAGGGCGGCCACGCATTCGCCGGCCTTGCCCTTTTCCTGTGCGGCCTGCTGCATGCCGGCACGGGCGAAATCGCGGATCGCTTCGGAGCGGTTCTGATAGCCGTGTTCGGCGATCATCGCATCCAGCTCTTCCATCAGGTCGTCATCGAGCGTGATCGTAATGCGCTGCATCGGTCCTCTCAAATAGTATGACGAATCTTTGACTTTGTCATACTCGGCATGTCAGTGTGTTCCCGTTGAACCCAGCATAGCCCGGCCGCCTGACCGATGCATCGCTCTCTCTTTCCATCGGCCGGACTGTCGCTGGTCTCATTGCTTACAGCCGTCACGCCGTCTCCTGCGCAACCGGCAACCGTGCTGTCGCCGGTTGAAGTCGAGGCGCCGCCGCGGCATGCGGCGAAGCCGCGCGTACCGCGCAGCGGGAATGAGGCAGGCCGCCCGGCGGCACGCCATGTTGCCGCACCGACGTTGGGGGCCGGCGGCATGAGTGTCACCCCCGGTGCGGCACAGGCGCTGCCCGCCTCTGCCAGTGAAAGGACGATCAGCGGCACCGAGGTCAATGCACGTCCTCTGTCGCGCCCGGCCGAGGCGCTCGAAGTGGCGCCCGGCCTGATCGTCACCCAGCATTCCGGAGACGGCAAAGCCAACCAGTACTTCCTGCGCGGCGTAAATCTCGATCACGGCACCGATCTCGCCATCTCCATCGACGGCATGCCGGTGAACATGCGCACCCATGGTCACGGCCAGGGCTATGCCGATACCAACTTCCTCATCCCCGAACTGATCAGTTCGGTGAATGTCCGCAAGGGACCGTATTTCGCCGACGAAGGCGACTTCTCGTCCGTGGGTGCGATCCATGTCAGCCTGATCGACAGTGTCGCGCGCACCATGGCGTCGATCACATCAGGCAGCTTCGGCTACAACCGCGCCTTCGGCGTCACGTCGGGCGAGGTCGGCGAAGGCACGCTGCTGGTGGCCGCCGAGGCCAATCTCTATAACGGCCCGTGGGACAATCCCGACAAGCTTCAGAAGCTCAACGGCGTGATCCGTTACAGCCAGGGCACCGCTGACAACGGCTTCTCGCTCACCGGCATGGCCTATGGCAACAAGTGGAATTCGACCGATCAGGTGCCGCTGCGGGCGATCACTTCTGGCGAGATCGGCCGCTACGGCGCGCTCGATCCGAGCGATGGTGGCAATTCGGAGCGTTTTTCGCTGTCCGGCCGCCTCCGGCAAACCGATCTCGACAGCGCAACCAAACTCGATTTCTACGTCACCAAGAGCAAGCTCAATCTTTGGAACAACTTCACGTTCTTCCTCAGCGATCCCGTCAATGGCGATCAGTTTCACCAATATGACGACCGCGTGCTCGGCGGCATCAATGCCTCGCATACATTCAAGTACAATATCGCGGGCTTCCGCAACGAAACCGAAGTCGGCATCCAGAGCCGCTACGACGATATCAATGTCAGCCTCGGCAACACCATCAAGCGGCAATATCTCTCGACCACGCGCAACGACGGCGTGAAGGAAGGCAGCGTCGGCGTGTTCGTCCAGAACACGACGTTCTGGACCGACTGGTTGCGCACCAATATCGGCTGGCGCGGCGACTATTACGACACCACGGTCAATTCGTTCTTCAATCCCGCCAATTCCGGCAGTGCCACGGCGACCATCGGGAGCCCCAAGGCCGGTCTGGTGATTGGTCCCTTTGCGAAGACCGAGCTGTTCCTGAATGCCGGCGAGGGCTTTCACAGCAACGATGCGCGCGGTGTGACCATCAAGGAATCGCCGTCTGATGGTTCGCCGGTCGATAGCTCGCCCTTCCTGGTCAAGACAAAGGGCGCCGAAGTCGGGCTGCGTACCAAACTCATTCCAGGGCTGACCAGTTCGATCGCGCTCTTCATGCTGGATTCCGCCTCCGAAATCCTGTTCGTCGGCGATGCTGGTGACACTGAAGCCAGTCGTCCCAGCCGCCGCGTCGGCTTCGAATGGACCAACGACTACAAGCCCACGTCATGGCTGAGTCTTGAAGCCGACCTCGCAATGACGCGCGCGCGCTTCCGCGGCAGCAATGCCGACCAGGCGGCGGCCTATGCGGAGTTCGACGGCTATCCGGCCTCGCAGATCGGCAACGCGCCCGGCAATTTCATTCCCGGCGCCCCCAACATGATCGCCTCGGCTGGCATAAGGCTGGGCGAAGCGACCGGTTGGTTCGGCGCCTTGCGCTATCGTTATTTCGGCCCGCGTCCGCTGACTGAAGACGCGGCCTTCATCTCGCCAGCCACGGGCCTGCTCAACGGGCAGGTTGGTTACCGCTTCGACAATGGCTGGCGCATCCAGCTCGATGCCTTCAACATCCTCGACAGCAAGTCCGACCAGATCACCTATGCCTATGGCTCGCTGCTGAAAACGGACTCGCTGTTCGCCGCGTGTTTCCCGGCGGGTGGCGGGGCGCCGACGGCGCCTGCTGCCGTGTGCCAGACCGGCATCATGGACCGCGTGCTGCATCCGGTCGAGCCGCTGGCACTGCGGCTGACGGTGGCCGGCCGGTTCTGATCTCGCGGTTCTGACTTTGCCGCAGCGCAGCTTGCCTATTCCGGAAGGCGGTAGCATCATCCCTCCCAATGAAAAGAGGCAGGGAGGTGTTGATGCTCGCACGGGTTCGTTCCGTTTCGCGCCGTTGGCCATTCACGCGTGCCAGCGCCGGTTTGAAGGCGCTGCTGGCGATCGTCTCGCTCCCGTTAGCAACAGGGCTCATCATGTCATCGGCCAGTGCCGCCACCTATGTCTATGTCGGCAATGCCGACAGCCAGAACATCAGCATTCTCGAACTGAAGGCGAATGGAAATCTCGCTGCGATCGATACCGTGGCGGTGCCGGGGCCGGCAAAGCCCGGCGGCTCGCTGCCGCTGGCCATCAGTCCTGAGAAGCACCGGCTCTATGCCGGTTTGCGCAACGAGCCCTACACGGCGGTGACCTTCGATATCGATGCCAAAACTGGAAAACTGAAACTTGTCGGCCCCGGGCCGCTGGCCGATTCCATGGCCTATATCGCCGTCGATCGCACCGGGCGCTTCCTGCTCAGCGCGTCCTATGGCGGCAACAAGGTGACGGTGAACGCCATCGGGCCGAATGGCGTGATCGCGCCGGCACAGCAGGTCGTCGCCACCGAACCGAATGCGCATTGCATCATCGTCGATCCCACCAATCGCTATGTGCTGCATACGAGCCTCGGCGGCGATGTCATCTATCAGCAGAAATTCGATGCCAAGGCCGGAAAGCTGACGCCGAACGATCCGCCGACCGTGAGCGTGAAGGCGAAAGGTGGCCCGCGCCATCTGGTGTTTTCGCCTGACAAGAAGTTCGTCTATCTGCTCAACGAACTCGACGCGGCGATCTATGTATTTCCGTGGGACGCCGCGACTGGCACGCTGAAGAAAGAGACGCAGGTCGCCTCCGCGCTGCCCAAGGGCTTCGAGGGCAAGCCCTGGGCGGCGGATATCCATCTGACGCCGGACGGCAAGTTTCTCTATGCGTCGGAACGCACCAGCAACACGATCGCGGCGTTTCGTGTCGATCCCAAAACCGGCGCGCTGACATCGCTTGGCTCCACGGCCACGGAAAAGCAGCCGCGCGGATTCAGCATCGATCCGTCCGGCCGCTATCTGCTGGCGGTCGGGCAGCTATCGAACAGCATGACGGCCTATTCCATCGACAAGGCGACAGGCGCGCTGACCAAGCTGAACGAAACGGCCGTGGGCAAGAATCCGAACTGGGTCGAGATCGTGAATCTTCCGTAACGGAAGATGCCTCTTACAGGCATCGACGCGCCGGCTTCTCGCTCCCTCGCCCCGCACTGCGCGGGGAGAGGGCTGGGGTGAGGGGCGAGGCACGGCCTCACGTTTCTGTTGCTATCGGTGAGTCGGAGATCGCACGACCCGATAGCTCAAGATTGTAGTTGCTGTCGCGATCGGCCCCTCACCCGGCGCTACGCGCCGACCTCTCCCCGCGCAGAGCGGGGAGAGGTTAAGTGGCCATCCGGTAGCTGCCACCAATGACCGGATCGCCGTCCGTCAGCACCATGCCGCGAGCGACGAGGTCTTCCAGATGCGCCAGCACCGAATAGCCGGCGGCCCCCGTCAGGCGCGGATCGAGCCCGATATAGATCGCGCGCACGATGGTCGGGATATCCGCTTCGCCCTTGCCGAGACGATGAAGGATCGAGGCCTCGCGGGCGCGGCGGTGGCGAATGAGAAAGCGCACATAGCGCTGTGCGTCGGGAATGTCAGGGCCGTGGCCGGAGAAATACAGATCCTCGTCGCGCGCGGCGAGTTTGTCGAGCGAGGCCATGTAGTCGATCATCGATCCATCGGGCGGCGCCACGATGGAGGTCGACCAGCCCATCACATGATCGGCGACAAAGAGATATTTTTTCTCGCGCCAGGCGAAGGCCATGTGGTTGGCGGTATGGCCCGGCGTCGCCACGCCTTCCAGCGCCCAGCCGTCGCCCTCGATCACGTCACCATCGGCGACCAGCACGTCCGGCCTGAAGTCGCGGTCGGCGCCGGACTCCGGCGAATGTTTCTCGCTTTCGAAGCGCGGCCGCGAGGCGCGGTGCGGGCCTTCAGCATAGACGGTAGCGCCGGTGGCGGCCTTGAGCGCGGCAGTGTTCGGCGAATGGTCGCTATGGGTGTGGGTGACGAAAATATGCGTCACGGTCTCGCCCTTCACCGCATCGAGCAGCGCCTGCAGATGCGCATCATTGGCCGGGCCGGGATCGATGATCGCGACCTTGCCGGTGCCGACGATATAGCTGTTGGTGCCGGTGAAGGTGAAAGGCGAGGGGTTGTTGCAGAGAACCCGGCGCACGTTTGGGCGGACCTGATCGACGACGCCGGGCTTCAGCGGATATTCGCGATCGAACGGGACGTCGTCGTTGGCGCCGTTATCCTTGTCGCTCATGGTCGGTCCTTCCCAGCATGGTCCTTTTGTTGCTCCAACTGACTAGCAACATGGCGGGGGAAATCAAACAGCGGTAACTCGCGCCAGCCATGCGCCCACACACTCGTCATTCCGGGGCGGGGCCGGCGCCGTAGGCGACGGGACCGAGCCCGGAATCTCGCCATGTTCAGCGCAGAACACATCGAGATTCCGGGTTCACGTCCGGCAAGGGCCGGCCGCGCCCCGGAATGACGACTGTGTGTTACCCGTGGCCCGTCCCGAACATCAGCGACCGATGCGCGCCGACCCCGGCCATTGCGCCATCGCCCACCGCAAGCGCCACGGAGCCCGTCGCGCGCGCCACGTCACCGCAGGCGAACACGCCGGAGACGGTGGTTTCCTTGAACATGTCGGTCTGCAGGAACGGTCCCATTGGTCCGTCTTCCATGGCACAGCCCAGCTGTGCGCCGAGTGGCGACGCCGGACTGGTGCGCGTCAGCGTGAACATGCCATCGAGCGGAATGACGCGGCCATCCGTGAGTTCGACCTCGATGGATGCGCCTGACAGTTGCCTGATCGGTTCACGCTCGATGGTGACGCCGCGCTGCATCAGTTGCATGAGCTGGTCCGCGTCCGGCGTGAACGCGCCGTTGAGGAACAGCGTCGTCGATCCCCAGTCCGGCAGCATCAAGGCGTGATGCATCGACATCTCCGATGAGGCCAGCACGCCGATGCGGCCCTGGTCGAGTTCATAGCCATGGCAATACGGGCAGTGAAACACATGCTTGCCCCAGCGCTCGGCAAGACCGGGGACATCCGGCAGTGTATCGACCACGCCGGCGGCGAGGACGATGCGCCTGGCTTGATAGCGCGCGCCGCTCTCGGCGCTGACGATGAAGTCGTTCACGACGCCCGAGCCACCTGCGGCCGTCGCATCGACCCATTCGACAGTGGGATAGGCCATCACCTGCGCGCGGGCGTCCGCGGCAATCGCGCCCGGGGCACGGCCATCTTGACCGAGAAAGCCATGGGAGTGTTCAGCGAAGCGATTACGGCGCTGGCCGGAATCCATCACCAGGACCTTGCGGCGCGCACGCGCCAATTGCAGCGCTGCAGAGAGGCCGGCATAGCTACCGCCGACAACGATGGCATCGAAACTCATTTTGTCTTCCTTGAACTCTTGCTCTGAATTTTGCTGCGATGATCCTCCGCCCGCGCGTGAAAATCCGCGGCGAGCTGCGCCAGCGTGACATCCGCAAGGCGGCCGATCAGAACTGCCTCCGCTTCCGCGAAGGCCGATGTGAGCGAGTGATTGACGGCCTGCTCGACGAGGCAGGTCGGGCTTTCAAGATGAATGCCCATGGCCATCAGGCTGGGCTTGCCCAGCGCGTCATAGATGTCCTTCAGCGTCACCGTGGACAGATCGCGCGCGATCTCCCAGCCGCCGCCATGACCCTTTTCGGAACGCACAAGGCCTGCTTCGCGCAGCCCCGCCATGGTGCGGCGGACCACCACGGCATTGGTGGTCATGCACATGGCCAGTTCGGCTGAGGTCATTGGGCGGTTCTGCTCGGCCATGTGCAGCAGCGCATGCAGCGTGGCGGAGAGGCGGTTGTCTCGTCTCATGTAACTTATGATGATACATGATGTCGGGCGCGTCAAGCCGCCCTGGTTTTGAAGTCCTCAAACGAAAAATGCCCGGCGCAAGGCCGGGCATTTCGAGGCGGTTGATTTAAAGCGCGAGCGGCTTAACCGAACGCCTGGATACCCGTGATCGCGCGGCCGAGGATCAGCGCGTGCACGTCATGGGTGCCTTCATAGGTGTTCACCGTTTCCAGGTTCTGCGCGTGGCGCATCACATGGTATTCGGCTTGGATGCCGTTGCCGCCGTGCATGTCGCGGGCCATGCGGGCGATATCCAGCGACTTGCCGCAATTGTTACGCTTCACCACCGAGATCATGTCCGGATGGAAATTGCCTTCATCCATCAGGCGGCCGACGCGCAAGCTGCCCTGCAAGCCGAGCGAGATTTCGGTCAGCATGTCGGCGAGCTTCTTCTGCACCAGCTGGGTCGCCGCGAGCGGGCGGTTGAACTGCTTGCGGTCCAGTGTGTACTGGCGGGCGCGGGCCATGCAGTCTTCGGCGGCGCCGAGCACGCCCCAGGAGATGCCGTAGCGGGCTCGGTTGAGACAGCCGAACGGACCCTTCAGGCCCGACACGTTGGGCAGCAGGTTTTCTTCCGGCACGATCACGCCGTCCATGACGATTTCGCCGGTGATCGAGGCGCGCAAGCTGAGCTTGCCGCCAATCTTCGGTGCCGTGAGGCCCTTCATGCCCTTCTCGAGGATGAAGCCGCGGATCTGGTTGTCATGTGCGGCGGACTTCGCCCACACCACGAACACGTCGGCGATCGGGGCGTTCGAGATCCACATTTTGGAGCCGGACAGCTTGTAGCCGTCGGACACCTTCTCGGCGCGGGTCTTCATGCCGCCGGGATCGGAGCCGGCATCGGGTTCGGTCAGGCCGAAGCAGCCGACCCACTCGCCGGTGGCGAGTTTGGGCAGGTATTTCTTGCGCTGGTTCTCGTCGCCGTAAGCGTAGATCGGATACATCACCAACGACGACTGCACCGAGTTCATCGAGCGGTAGCCTGAGTCGACGCGCTCGATCTCGCGGGCCACGAGGCCGTAAGCGACATAGCTGGCATTGGCGCAGCCATAGTCTTCCGGCAGCGTGATGCCGATCAGGCCGAGCTCGCCCATCTCATTGAAGATTTCGCGGTCGGTATGCTCATTGAGATAAGCGTCGTTGACGCGCGGCAGCAGCTTGTCCTGGGCGTAAGCGCGCGCGGTGTCGCGGATCATGCGCTCGTCTTCGGTGAGCTGGCTATCGAGCAGGAACGCATCGTCCCACTGGAAACTTGCAGCGGCCGGCTTGTCCTTTGCCTTGGGGGCAACGCTCATCGAAATCCCTTTCACATCATGGCTGAGTAATGCGCATTGGCTGCGCGTGTTCTGGTCGCAAGCGCTGTTTCGCTCAACAGGGTGCCGTCTCAGGTGGCACCCGCGCATTGCGTGCTACGGCATTTTAGGTCTTTGAACTATCGCCATCAAGCTGTTCGTTGCAGGCGATCTCGATGCCGAAACCCGACAGGCCCTTGTAGTCATGGGTCGACGAGGTCAGATGGCGGATCGAGGTGACGCCGAGATCGCGCAGGATCTGTGCACCGACGCCGATTTCACGCCACTGCCGGTTGCGGTCGGCTTCCGCCGACTTCGGCGCATCGAGCGGCTCGACGGGCACGCCCGCGGCGCCATCGCGCAGATAAACCAGCACGCCGCTGCCGTTCTTCTTGAAGCGTTCCAGCACGGGCTGCATCTTGGCCGGGCCGAAGAACACGTCGCGCACGATGTTCGGCTTGTGGAAGCGCGTCAGCACGTTCTTGCCGTCGCCGACGCTGCCGTAAACGAAGGCAACATGGTGGATCGGATCGAACGGCGAGCGATACGAATAGCCATGCAGCGGGCCGATCGGGCTGTCGGTGGTGAAGGTCGAGACGCGCTCGATCAGCTTTTCGCGGGCCTGGCGATAGGCGATCATGTCAGCGATCGTGACATGCTTGAGCTTGTGCTTGGCCGCGAAGTCGACGACCTGTTGGCCCTTCATCACCGAGCCATCGTCGTTCATCAATTCGCTGATGACGCCGACCGGGGCGAGATTGGCCAGCTTGCACAGATCGACGGCGGCCTCGGTATGGCCGGAGCGCATCAGCACGCCGCCCTCTCTAGCGATCAGCGGGAATATATGACCGGGGCGGGCGAAGTCATTGGCGCCGGCATTCGGATTGGCCAGTGCGCGGCAGCACGAGGCGCGCTCATCGGCCGAAATACCGGTACCGCCATCGGGCTTGTAGTCGATGGAGACGGTAAAGGCGGTGGTGTGATTGCTATCGTTGTTGACCACCATCGGATCGAGCCGCAACCGGCGTGCATCCTCGGTGGTGATCGGCGCGCAGACGATGCCGGAAGTATGCCGGATGATGAAGGCCATCTTCTCGGCGGTACAGAACGACGCGGCGACGATGAGGTCGCCTTCACCCTCGCGGTCGTCATCGTCGGTCACCACGACCATTTCGCCGGCGGCAAAGGCTTGCAGAACGTCTGAAATCGGGTCGGCCATGAATGCACTCTTGCTCTGTGTGAAGTCCATATGGCGCAGAGCGGGGGGCGGTGCAACCCGCGGAAATGGGGGGCGGTATGCGGGTTCGCAGTGCGGAATGGAGGTAGGCTAGGCACCGGCCTCTCGCTCCCTCGCCCCGCTCTTGCGGGGAGAGGGCGGGGTGAGGGGCTCTTGCGATCCGCAAACTCCGTCGATGTGGTGAAGTCCGTGCCATGCCCCTCACCCGCCGCGAAGACGCGGCGACCTCTCCCCGTAAAGAACGGGGAGAGGTTAAGGCAGCACTTCCCGCCGCTCCGCCAGCTGCGCGTCCATGTCGGCGCGTTTGGCGTCCAGCAGGCCCTGATCGGCGGCCTCGATCACCTCGTACAGCGCATGGGCGTCGCTGAGCCGGGGTACGGTGACGTAGTCGGCGCCCGCCGCGTAAATATCGCTCACGTCGCCGAGCACGTCCGCCGTGGAGATGATCTTGGCGTTGGGGTTGATCGAGCGGACATGGCGGACCAGCTTCTCGTTGTTCGCGCCCTTCAGCAGCGAGTCCGGCACGCTGAGGATGATGATCTCGGCATTGCCGACGCCGGCATGGACCAGCGTGTCGACATTGCTGATGTCGCCATAGATCACATGCTGGCCGCGCCCGACCAGAGTGCGGAAGACGTTCGGATTGAAGTCGACGACGCTGATTTGATCGAGCAGCGACTCGTTCTGGCGCTCGATCTCGGCGAGCAGGGCGGACGCCGTGCGGAAGAAGCCGAGAATGACGATGCGGCGGGCTTCGCCATGGCCGGCGGCGTGATCGGCGTCATGAGTCTTCTGGCCGTGGTCGAGGTCGCGCAGCCCGATGCGCTTCATCGGGCCGATCAAGAGGCGCGTGATCTGGTCGCTGCGCATCATCGCGAAGGTGGAGAGGACCGCCAGGATCACGAAGGCGAAGGACGCCGCGCTGGAGGTCTGCGTGGTGATATGGCCGGCGGCAATTCCCGTTTGGAGCACCACCAGCGAGAATTCGCTGATCTGCGCCAGATTGAGCGCCGGCAGCAGGCTGGCGCGCAGCCCCTGTTTCATCAGATAGAGCGGCGTGAAGGTCGTGAGCAAGCGGCTGATCACGGTGAACAGGGCGATGATCAGTGCGAGGCCGATAGTGGCGCCGTTCGGGATCGGGATCGTCATGCCGACGGCGACGAAGAACAGCGTGATGAAGAAGTCCCGCAGCGTCGTCACCTTGGCGGTGACGTCCAGCGCATAGGGGAAGGTCGACAGCGATACGCCGGCCACCAGCGATCCCATCTCGCGCGACAGATGCAGCCGTTCGGCGATCTCGCCGATCAGGAAGCACCAGGCCAGCGCGCCCAAGAGGACCAGTTCCGGGCGCCGTGCGATCTGGTGGAACAGCGCCGGCAGCACGTAGCGGCTCAGGATCAGCGCGGTGGCGACCAGCACGCCGACGCGGGCGATGGACAGCGCAATGACGCTGACCTGCAGATCGGCGAGGCTCGGCTGCACCGCCAGAAACAGGATCGCGAAAATGTCCTGCAGCACCAGGATGCCGAGCGTGATGCGGCCGGGCAGTGTGTCGAGCTCGCGCTTCTCGTAGAGCACCTTGACGATGACCACCGTCGAGGACAGTGCGCAGGCGACGCTGAGATACAGCGCATCGAACCCACCGCCGCCGAGCTTGAGCCCGAGCGCCATGAAGAAGGCCGCGCCGAGCACGCAGCCTGCGATCAACTGGCCGCCCGCGGCGAACAGGATGACCTTGCCGGCGCGGATGATCTTCTTCAGATCGATCTCGAGACCGATCATGAACAGCATGAAGATCAGGCCGAGTTCGGAGATCGTGCTGATGGATTCGTCCGACTTGACCCAGCCGATGCCGAATGGCCCAATGATGAAGCCGGCAATCAGATAAGCAAGAATCAGCGGCTGACGGGTGAAATGCGCAATAAGCCCGATGCCCCACGCAAACAGGATACACAGCGTGATATCGCGGATTAAGTCGTGCATGCCCCTGCCGGAAAAGCCTTACATTTCGGCGGCACTCTAATGGTGCGCCGCGTGAGGGCAAAGGGGTAATATCCGGCATTCGGCGCGCGATACACGCGGAGGGCGGTCCAACGAGGCAGCCTTCATCATAAAAGGCTGCAGGGAGACGACGTTCATGACCACCACACGGTTCGACTACGCGCCATTGCTGCCTCCGGGCCTGCCCGCGGCTGCGGCAAAATGGACCGGTCTCGCCAAATACAGCTTCGTCGGCGGGAACAATGACATGGACCAGGTGCCGGTGGAGGGCCTGACCGCTGCCGCCAATGCCGTCATGCTGCGCGAGGGCCGCACGCTGGCAACCTACGGTCTGGCGAGCGGTCCGCAGGGCTATCTGCCGCTGCGGGATTTCATTGCTGCCAAGCTGAAGCGCGACGCAAGCATCGATTGTAGCGCCGATGACATCTTGGTTGTCTCCGGCTCGCTGCAGGCGCTCGATCTCGTCAATCACAGCCTGCTGGCCAAGGGCGACACCGTCATCATCGAGCGCGACTGCTATCAAGGCTCCATCAACCGGCTCACCCGTCTCGGCGTCAATATCGTCGGCATCCCCCTGGATGACGACGGCATGCGGATGGACGCGCTGGCCTCAGCATTGGAAGATCTGAAGGCGAAGGGCATCCGGCCGAAATATATCTATACGATCCCGACCGTGCAGAACCCGACCGCCACCATCATGCCGGAAAGCCGTCGCCGCGAGCTGCTGGCACTGTCGGCCAGATATGGCGTCCCCATCTTTGAGGACGATTGCTATGCCGACCTGATCTGGAACGGCGAGCGTCCGCCGGCGATTCACGCGATGGATAAGACCGGCAGCGTGATCCATATCGGCTCGTTCTCCAAGTCGATCGCGCCTGCCCTCCGCGTCGGCTACATCGTCGCGCCCTGGGAGATCATGTCACGCATGCTGGCGTTGAAGACCGATGCCGGGTCCGGCGCACTGGAGCAGATGGTCCTCGCCGAATATTGCGTGCCGCATTTCGCCACGCATGTGCCAAAGGCGACGCGCGGACTGCGCGCCAAGCTGGAGACGCTGATGGATGCGCTCAACGAGCAGTTCGGCACGGCGGCGGAATTCGACGAACCCAAAGGCGGCATCTTTCTGTGGGTGAAACTGCCCGCCAATGTCGATGCCATGAAGCTCTACCAGGCGGCGCTCAAGGCCGGCGTGTCGATCAATCCCGGCCCGGAATGGTCTGTCGACAAGGCCTATGCGCACAGCCACATTCGCATCTGCTTCGCCAGCCCGACCCATCAGGAAATCCGCGAAGGGATCGCGGTCCTCGCTGATGTCTGCCGGCAGGAGTTCGGCGTGCCCGAGCGGATCGCGAACGTGGAAAAACGTGCGCGGGGATAACTGCGTCGCTGCAATCTAACCTCTCCCCGCTCTGCGCGGGGAGAGGTCGCCGCGTCTTCGCGGCGGGTGAGGGGCACGGCACTTCGATCGCTGCAGTTGCAGGCTATCGGATCGCGCCGACCCTCTGTTGCTAACCGAGATGAGCGCCCGCGCTCCGCCCCTCACCCCGACCCTCTCCCCGCTCTGCGCGGGGAGAGGGAGCGAGAGGCCGGCATATCGAAGTCTACTTCTTCACACCCTTTGCCGCAGCCTTCGCCGGCGTCGCTGCCTTCTTCGGCGCCGGCGCGCTGTCGACGGCGGTGTTGATGTCATCGATCAGCTTGGTGATGCGCGCGGCGTTGCTGCCGAGGTCGCCTTCGAAATAGCGCGACGACGAGCGGATATCGACGCGTGAGCCTTCGCCGTCGGGTGTGAAGCGGATCGAGACGTCCTCGCGAAAACCCATGATAGGGGTGCGCGCCACCGCCTCGATACGGCCAATGCGGCGCGGCGGCTGCGGCGGACGCTCGTCGATGACGATCCACTTGCGCTTTTCGACCAAAGCGCGCGTCACGTCATAGGCGCGTTGCACGGGCACCTCCAGCTCCACCGGCTCGATATCCGGATAGGCCGTGCGCTGCTGCTCCGCGGAGTAGAGGCCGGAATAGACGGCTGAATTGGTGCCGTCGCCGGTCCGCAGCCGCGCCAGCGCCTCGAAGCGCGGCGGGTCGACGGGGTCGGTGGTGATGTCGTGGATCTTCGGCAGCTTGCGATACTGGTACGCAAGGTAGCCGGGATACGCCAGGATCACGACGTCGAGCATCAGCGCCACCATGATCACACTCATGCCCCGCGAGCCGTTCTGCCAGATCGCGGCAAAGCCGGCGAGCGCTACCAGGATCGAGAGGCCGGCGAATCCCAACGCGCCGAAGAAGGTCATCAGTGCCGGTTTTACTTCGAGGAACCCGAAGCGGACGATGATGATCGAGGTGAGGGCTGCAATGGCGGCGAAAACCGCGAGGCGCCGCGCCCACAGCGCCAGGCTGGATACTGGCTCCGACTGGTAAGCGGCCGAAAACCTGCGTGCCATGGGGAATTTCTGCCGGATTGAGCTTGCGAAGGCGCTGATAGCGCCGGGTTCCGAATAGGGTGCTTGAGACCATGCCGGGCCGGGAATTTCAAGGCACTTTGGCGGACGGGACTCCTCGTTTAAGAATGGGGCCGCGGCCGTTCAGACTTCTCCCCTGGTATAACGAGAAGAAGCAAGCAAGGCCGCAGGGAGCCGCCTGCCATGCTGGTCGAAACCACGGATTATGAGACGCTCGCCCGCAATTTCCGCTGGGACGTGCCGGAGCGATTCAACATCGCGACGGTGGCCTGCGACCGTCATGCCGACGGTAGCGGGCGGCTGGCGCTGATCTATGTGGACGAGGACCGCGGCACGCATCGTTTCTCCTTCGACGAGATGCAGGCTTTCTCGCGCAGCTTCGCCAATGTGCTGAAGGCGGATGGCCTGCAGCGCGGCGACCGCATTGCGGTGTTTTTGTCGCAATCGGTGGAATTGCCGGTGGCGCATCTCGCGGCGTTCCGGTCCGGGCTGGTGTCGGTGCCGCTGTTCACGCTGTTCGGCGAGGACGCGTTGGAATTCCGCCTTGCCAATTCCGGGGCCAAGGCCATCGTCACCGACGCGAGTGGCTGGGACAAGCTGTCGAAAATCCGCGAGCGGCTGCCTCATTTACAGGATATCTACGTCACGGACAGTGCACCGCATGCCGGTGCCAAACCGTTCTGGTCGGCGATCGAGGGCGCGTCCGAAGACTTCACGACGGTCGATACCTCTTGCGACGATCCCGCGATCATCATCTACACCTCGGGCACCACGGGAAATCCCAAGGGCGCGCTGCATGCCCATCGCGTGCTGCTCGGCCATCTGCCCAATGTGGAGATGGTGCACGGCTTCTTTCCGAAGCCGGGCGATGTCTACTGGACGCCGGCCGACTGGGCGTGGATCGGCGGGCTGTTCGATGCGCTGTTTCCGGCCTGGTATCACGGCGTGCCGATCGTCGGTTATCGCGCCAGGAAATTCGAACCAGCGGCAGCGATGCAGCTGATGGCCGACCACAAGATACGCAACGTGTTCCTGCCGCCGACGGCGCTGAAGCTGATGCGGCAGGCAAATGTCAAACATGATGGCGTGAAGCTGCGCAGCATGCTCACCGGCGGCGAGTCGCTCGGTTCGGAATTGCTCGACTGGGTGCGCAATACGTTCGGTATCGACGCGCATGAGATCTACGGCCAGACCGAATGCAATCTCGTCGTCGGCAACAATGCCGATCTGTTTCCGATCCGCCCGGGCTCCATGGGCAAGCCGACGCCGGGTTTCGATGTGCGTATCGTCAACGAGCAGGGCGAGGAGCTGCCGCGCGGCGAGCGCGGCATTGTTGGGATCAGACAGCCCAATCCCTGCACCATGCTCGGCTACTGGCAGAACCCTGAAGGCACCGCAAAGAAATTCGCCGGTGAGTTTCTGCTGACCGGAGATCTCGGCATTCAGGATGACGACGGTTACTTCTGGTATGTGTCACGCGAAGACGACGTGATCACATCAGCCGGCTATCGCATCGGGCCATCGGAGATCGAGCATACGCTACTGAAGCATCCGGCGGTGGCGCTGTCGGCGGTGGTCGGTATTCCCGATCCGATTCGCACCGAAGCTATCAAGGCCTGGATCGTGCTGCGTCCAGGATTCGCGCCCAGCGATGCATTGGCACGCGAGCTGCAGGATTTCGTCAAGTCGCAACTCGCGGCGCATGAATATCCGCGTCACGTGCAATTTGCGGAGAGCCTGCCGATGACTGCGACCGGCAAGGTGCTCAGGCGGGAATTGCGTGCGCTGGGGTAGTTCTTCACCTCTCCCCGCCCTTTGCGGGGAGAGGTCGCCGCGTCTTCGCGGCGGGTGAGGGGCAGGGCACGCATTCACAACAATCGAGAAACTACCGGATCGCTCCGACCCGATGGAAGAAAACTGCTGCATCGACGTGCCCTTGCCCCTCACCCCACCCCTCTCCCCGCAAATGCGGGGAGAGTGAGCGCACGGCCGGCACCTCGCCTCACATCCCCGGCACCTTGATTCCCATCTCCTTCAGCGCCGCCAGCAGCTTCAGCGGCGGCTCCATCTGGATCGCGGGGACCTTGCCGGTTTCCAGCAAACTCTTCAGGCTGGACAGGATCGCCGGCCAGCCTGCGCGTCCGCCCGAGAGAATGTCGTCACTCAACGTGCGGTCATGCGCCTGCGTCATCGTCAGCTTCACCGTCTCGGCCGACGGCACGAGATCATAGGTGACGAGTGTCGAGCCGAGCGCTTCGACAAGTCCGGGCCAGTTCACATCCCATGTGATGGTGAGCTTGCGCGGCGGATCGTGTTCGATCACCTCGCCCGAAACATGCAGCGATCCATCCGGCGCGAGCACCTTGAACGCGCCGCCGACGTTTCCCTCGAGCTGCACCGCGAAGCCGGAGAAATACTGCCGGCTGAACTCCGCCGAGGTCAGCGCCTGCCACACTTTTTCGGGCGTGGCGGCGATATAGATCGTGTAGACGATCGCGGGCTGGAACCTGTTGATATCGATCATGGCCGTTGCTCCATGCGTGCAGTGACAGGCAACCAGATGGCGCCCTGCCGGGCAAGTGTGTTTTGCTGCGAGCAATACGAGTGCTAGTGTTAAGACAACACACCGTCGTCATGCCCGGCCTTGTGCCGGGCATCCACGTCTTAGCCTACAGTGAAGGCGTGGATGGCCGGGACAAGCCCGGCCATGACGTAGATAAAATCGGAATAGGAGCGTGCCTATGTCGCTGCAAGTCTATCTCGCCTTTGTCGCTGCCTGCATCGCGCTTGCGCTGCTGCCCGGCCCGAACGTCACGCTGGTGATCGCCAACGGGCTGCGTTACGGCACGCGCGCGGCGATGATCAGCATTGCGGGCACGCAGGCAGGGCTTGCCGTGGTGATCGGCATCGTTGCGCTTGGGCTTGCAACGCTGATGGCCACCATGGGCTATTGGTTCGACTGGGTGCGCTTTGCCGGCGCTGCCTATCTGGTGTGGCTCGGCATCAAGATGGTCCGCGCGCCGGTGGAGGGCATCGATGCGGATACGCCGCCGGCACCGCCGCGTGGCGGCTTCTTCCTGCAGGGCATGATGGTGCTGCTGAGCAACCCGAAAGTGCTGGTGTTCTTCGGCGCCTTCATTCCGCAATTCGTCGACATGGAGAAGAACCACATCCTGCAGGTCGGAATCCTCGGTGCAACCTTCATGGTGACGGCCGCGCTCACCGATATTGTCTATGCGGTGGCCGCGGGCCGTGCGCGACAGTTCTTCTCGGCGCGGCGGACGCGGCTGCTGTCGCGCATCTCCGGCGGCTTCATGATCGGCGGCGGAGTCTGGCTGGCACTGACACGCGCCCGCTGAATCTTTTGTCGCGCTGAACCTTATCCCGCATCGTCACGTCAAACCTCGGGGCGCGCCGCGCCGTGCCATGAGGTTTCGCCGTGCCCGACATTCCCTGGTTCGTCTATGCCATGCTACTCGCGCCGTTCGGCCTGATTCTGGTTGCCGCCGGCTATAAATATCTACAGGTCCGCGCTGCCAGTGACTGGCCATCGACCTTCGGCAAGGTGATCGTCTCGACCTCCGAAGTGCGAGACGTCAAGGTGCTCGACGATACGCGGGAAGATCGCAAACGCACCGAAAAGCGCAATTTTGCGAATATCGTCTACGAATACACCGTGAGCGGACAGAAGCTCACCAACAACCGCGTCAGCATCGGCGAGGACCGCGGCAATTTCGAAGTCGCGGAAACTATCGCGCGCTATCCGGTCGGCACCGCGGTGATGGTCTACTACAACCCGCGGCATCCGCGCGATGCTGTACTCGATCGCGAGATGCCGAAGGGCATCGGCGGTTGCCTTGGCATCGCCGCCGTCATCGTGCTGGTGATTGTGGTCGGCGGCATCTTTGGCGGCGCCCGCATCAACGAATTCATCGCCGACCATCTTGTCGATCCGAAACGATCGCCGATTGTGACGGCGCTTTGCGGGTTCGGCTTCCTCGTTGCCTTGTTTGGGTTGGCGCTACACCGGCAGGGGTCCCTGGCCAAGAAGTGGCCCGTGGTGCCCGGCATCGTCAAGCTGGGCGCGCCCGAAACCTATGTGAGTCGGGACAGCGACACCGGTCGCAGCGGGCCGGTGATGCAGACCCGGAACGTGCAATACAATTACCGTTTCAAGCACGTCGCATACATCGGGTCCGCTGGGAGCTTGAGCACGAGCAACCCGAACCCACCGCAATGGCAGTTGCGGCTGTTCGGGATGGACTACAAGAACGGTGACGCCGTGAAGGTCTTCGTCAATCCGGACAACCCGTCTGACTCGACGCTGAGCCCCGGTGGTCGCGCGGCCTATTTTCTGTGGGCGGTCGCGTCGGGATTTGTGGTGGTGGCCTATTTCATCGGGACGCACGGCTAGGCACCGCATGCCGCGCATATGCATTGGGCAGCTACGCCGGCATCAGGGCCTAGAGATGCGACGCGCGCGGCGTGATCAGCGTCGCATCGATCTCGCTGAAGATGCGCGTCAGCCGCTCCGCCCATTCGGTCTGGCCGCTGGGGTCGGTGATCAGGTCCTGCCGGATCTCGATGCCGGTATTCATCAACCCGCGTTTCTCGCCATGCACGGGGATCGTGTAGTCGGTCGCATCCGACACAGCATAGGGTTCGTTGTCACCCACCACCAGATCGGCCTCGGCGCGCAGATGATGCAGCAGCAATGGCGGCAGTTTGCTGTCGTGCTGATAGAGCGTGCCGATATGCCAGGGGCGGGGAATGCCGGCATAGACAGGCGTGAAACTGTGCAGCGACACCAGCACTGTCGGCTGGCCGCTCGCCTGCCGTGCATCGATCACCTCGTCGATGCGGTGGTGATACGGATCGAAGATCAGCTCGCGCCGGCGCGCCTTGGCGTCCTGCGTGAGACCGTCATTGCCGGGCACGGTGGTCGCTTCGCTGATCAGCGGAATCGCGCTCACGGCGTCCGGCGGGCGGTTGCAGTCGATGACGAGCCGCGAATAGCGCTGCGCCACGAGATGCGCACCCAGCGCCCGAGCCATCTGCTCGGCGACGCCAGCGATGCCGACATCCCAGGCGATGTGGCGGACGAGCTCGCTCTCGGGGAGGCCAAGATCGCCCAGCATCTCGGGAATCAGCCGGCCGTAGTGATCGCAGGTGAACAGAAAAGGGGATGTACCGGCGGTATTGATCTCCAGAACCGGAGGAACCTCTCCGGGGCCGAGACGTAGGAGTGTGTCTTGATCGCTATCCAAGGCTCTGTCCAACGCTTTTCCCCGATATTGCCTAACGATGCGGCATCCCGACCCGTGATTTCCGGGCCTTCCGTAAAAACTTCTTCCGTATAAATTACACGGGACAAATCACGCATGAACGAACCATTGATGCCCTTGCTCACGATTCATCACAAGACCGAATATCGCTACGCGCATCCCGTCGCGTTCGGCGAACACCGGATCATGCTGCGGCCGCGCGACGGCCATGATCTGCGCATGCTCAACGGCAAGCTCGAGATCACGCCGGAGCCGCTGTCGCTGCGCTGGATCCATGACGTGTTCGGCAATTCGGTGGCGATCGCTACCTTCGACGAGCACGCGCGCAAACTCACTTTCATATCCACCGCGACCATCGAACATCTGCCGTCGGATGAGTTCGCGCTCACGGCGGACGACAAGGCCTATTTCTATCCGTTCCTGTATGACGCCGAGGAACTGCCCGATCTGCAGGAATTCATCCGGCCGCAATATGGCGATCCCGATGGTGAACTGGCGGCATGGGCGCGCGGATTTCTCGACCCGCAGGGTCGCACGCCGACCGTCAATATTCTGACCGGCATGACGCTCGGCATCCGCAAGCAGTTCGCCTATCGCAAGCGCTATGAACACGGCACCCAGCATCCGCTCGATACGCTGCAGACCAAATCCGGCACCTGCCGCGATTTCGCGCTGTTCATGATCGAGGCGCTGCGCCGGCTCGGCATCGCCGCGCGTTTCGTGTCGGGCTATCTGTTCATCCATGGCGACCGCGAGCACAATTATGTGGGCGGCGGCTCCACCCATGCCTGGGTGCAGGTCTATCTGCCGGCCGCGGGCTGGATCGAATTCGATCCGACCAATGGCATCATCGGCAGCAAGGATCTCATTCGCGTCGCGGTCGCGCGCGATCCGCGCCAGGCGGTGCCACTGCACGGCACTTATATGGGCTCGGCCGATGCGTTTCTCGGCATGGATGTGAGCATTAATGTTGTCTCCGCCGGCGACGATGTCGCCGCGGCGCTGGCCGAGAAAGTCTGACTCAAGTCATGCCCGATCGCGTTTTCGTCTACGGCACGCTGATGCGTGGTTTCGATCATCCGATGTCGAAACTGCTGTCGTCCGGTGCGGATTTCCTCGGCGAGGCATCCTGCCGTGGCAGGCTTTATATGATTGCGCATTATCCCGGCCTGCTGCATTCCGACGATGCCAATGACGTCGTTTTCGGCGAGCTGTTTCGGCTACGGAATGTTGACGAGCTGATGGCCGCGTTCGATGACTATGAGAGCGTTGGCCCCGGCCATCCGCAGCCGACACTGTATCTGCGCGAGCGGATACAGGTGACGCTCGCTGATGGCAGCGTGAGCGAAGCCTGGACCTATATCTACAACAAGCCGGTCGATGAGACGAAGCGCATCATGTCCGGTCGTTTCCTGGCGCCTTAACCAGCCTTGCGTCGGCTGGCGACTTCCAGCCCGAACAGCGCCAGCGCAATCAGCGATGCCCCGATGCCGATCAGTGCGATCATCGACGTGCCGCCTGATGCCACCGCAAATCCGCTGAAGCCCGAACCGATCGCGCCGCCGAAGAAGGCGCAAGCGAGAAACAGCGCGTTGAGCCGGCTGCGGATATGCCCGGCGAGGGCGTAGATGGCGCGCTGTCCGGCCACGACATTGCCCTGTGTGCCGGCATCGATCAGGATGCCCGCGATCACGAACAGCGTCACGGCCGTCGCGCCGCCGGTGTGGCCGCCGATCCAGGTCAGCACGAAGCTCACCAGCACGAGCAACATGGCCGTGACGGTCACGAGATCGCCGCGGCCGCGATCGGCGAGGCGTCCCGCAAGCGGCGCCACCAATGCGCCGCCGGCGCCGGACAGCAGGAACGCGGACATTGCGATATGGCCGAACGAGAACGGCGGCTGGTCCAGCACCAGCGGCATCGCCGTCCAGAACAGGCTGAACGAGCCGTAAAGCAGGCATTGATAGGCCGAGCGTTGCTGTAGCACGCGCGTGGTCAACATCAGGTCCCACAGCGAGTGGATCAGCGTCGCATAGGTCAACTCATGCTTCGGTTGCCGGCGCGGCAGCGCGATCACCATCAACACGAATACGCCGCACATCAGCACCGCGGACATCACGAACACGGCGCGCCAGCCGAATGAGCCGGCCACCATGGTGGCCAGTGGCCGCGACAGCAGGATGCCGAACAAGAGCCCGCTCATCACGGTGCCGACGATCTGCCCGCGCCGTTGCTCCGGCGCCAGATGCGCCACCACCGGCAGGATCATCTGCGTGCCGACGGCGGCGACGCCGAGCAGCAAGGTCGAGGCGATGAAGATCGCTGCAGTGGGGGCGGCTGCGGCGATCAGCAAGCTCACGATCAGGCTGCCCAGCGTGATCAGGATCAGCCGTTTGTTCTCGACAAGATCGCCGAGCGGCACCAGGAACAGCAGCCCCAGCACATAGCCGAACATCACCATGGTGAGC
Organism: Tardiphaga sp. 709; assembly: GCF_032401055.1. Taxonomy (NCBI): domain Bacteria; kingdom Pseudomonadati; phylum Pseudomonadota; class Alphaproteobacteria; order Hyphomicrobiales; family Nitrobacteraceae; genus Tardiphaga; species Tardiphaga sp. 709. Next base: position 4,701,455 of record NZ_CP135529.1, read on the forward strand.
ATGATGCCGGCCGACGACAGGTCGAGCCCGAAGCTCTCGCTGATCGGTCCCACCAGCGGCTGCGCGTAATAGATATTGGCGACGGTGACGCCGCAGGCGACGGCAAAGGAAAAAATCAGCCAGCCGCCGGGACCGGAGTCGCGGGCGGGATGTTCGGCAGGATGGGACATGCAGGCTTTCAGGCGGGCGGGGCGGTGGGAGAGATATGGCGCATGTGATGCCATGCCAGAAGTGCGGCGTCTTGAATGGGAGCCATGCAGGTTGGATGTTCGGCGCCGGTCCCGCCCTCAGCCGCTCCTATGGAGCGGCGGGGAACGACGGGAGAACTATGTCCGTTTCTTGGTCTTCGGCTTGGCCTTCTGCAGCATGTAAGACCGCAGCACCGCATTCATCCGGCCCTGATATCCATCGCCCTCGCTCTTGAAGAAATCCAGCACGTCCTCGTCGATGCGGATGGAGATGGCCTTCTTCCTGGCGGGCATGACGACGACGCCATCCGACCAGTCGATATCGAGAGGCACGGCGTCGGGATCATTGCGAACCGCTTCTTCGATCTGTTCGTCGGTCAGTGCGTCGAGTGCGGCCCAATCGGTCCTGCCTCGAATAGGTTCGTATCTAGAGACGATCGTATTATTTTCTTCGCTCGTCTTTTCGCGCGCGGCGCGCCGAGATGATGTGGCAGAATGTGCCGCGGATCGTGCACGCGACGGCGACTTCTCGCCCTTCGAGATAGCCGAAGATTTGGTACCTGATTTCGCCATGACGATCCGATCTCCGGACGAAAATGTAGCCATCAAAGATCTGTCGAACGTCAGCAAAGTCGATCTTGTGATCGATCAGATTGCTTTCGCGCTTGGCCGGATTCCAGCCGAACTCGGAAATGCCGACGAACACATGCGCGAGGTTCTCTATCATCGCAAAGTCCCGACTTAGATCAGCATCTATAGGGTGCTGAATGGGGAGTTTGCTACGTAAGAGTTAGATTATCGTCGTATATACGATTGTATATGCGGTTGGTCAAGCCACCTTCACAACCCGCACATCCACCTCGCGTTCCACATAGCTCCACTCTTCCGTCTCGCGCAGGCCGCCGACGAGATCCTCGAATTCCTGCGCGTGTTCCGGCGCATATTCGAACCAGGTGAGGAAGTCGAAGGGCTCGCCGAGATCGCGCGAATGGTAGAGCTGCCGCGCGATGGCGGGCAGGTATTTCAGGCTGTCGGCGATGTGGCGGGATTTGTCCTCGAAGATGCGGCGGCGCTCGTTCTGGGTCATGTCCCACCAGGCGGCGTTCTTCCTGATCGGGATCAGTGCGCCATGGGTTGCCTCAGCTCGGCCGAGCCCGGCCTGCACGGCGACCAGCGCGATCTTCTCGGTCCGCTCGACATAGCGGACATGACTGGCGACGCCGGCGAGGCGCCAGGATGTCTGCGAAGGCAGCAGCGGCAGCGAGATGGCGTCGGCATGGGTGATGGACAGCGCCGCAACGGGTTTGAGCGTCTCGCCTGTGACGGGCGAGATCGAGATCACCTGCCATGCACCGGTATTTCCGCCGCGGAATGTCGTGAACATGGGATATGTGATCGTGGAACCGGGGCGAGTTCAAGCAAATTGAAACAAGCTTGCCACACCTACGTCATTCCGGGGCGTGCGCGGCGACAGCCGCGAGCGAACCTCAGCCATTCCAATTGGAATGGCGGGGTATCTCATCAAAAACTCCGTCCTCATGGTGAGGAGGCGCTCTTGTGCCGTCTCGAACCATGAATGTGGGGTGCGTCTCCAGCGAATGGCCCGCCATCCTTCGAGACGCGCGCAAGAGCGCGCTCCTCAGGATGAGGTCGGAGTGTGGGCACCCAATCCGGTCCGGCCCTGTGAATAGCGGTATCAATAACGGCCAGTTCAAATCTGCTCCCGGAAAACCTATATCCATGGTCGGCTGGGCCAAGGCTCATGGGCCAAGGCCCAAAAGGCTCACATCCGAGCCCGCAACACTTACCTAACCTGATCGCACGATAACGGCCCCATGCGCTTCACGACCCAATTCCTCGACGATCTGCGCGCCCGGCTTCCGGTTTCGGAAGTCGTGAGCAAGCGCGTCAAGTTGAAGAAGGCGGGGCGGGAGTGGAAGGGGCTGTCGCCGTTCCAGCAGGAAAAGTCGCCGTCGTTTTTCGTCAATGACGAGAAGGGGTTTTACCACGACTTCTCGTCAGGCAAGCACGGCGACATCATCAATTTCGTGATGGAGACCGACGGCGCCAGTTTCGTCGAAGCGGTCGAGCGGCTGGCGCAGATGGCGGGTGTGGCGCTGCCGGCGGCGACGCCGGACGCTGCGCGCCATGAGCAGCGCCGCAAGACGCTCTATGACGTCATGGATCTCGCCGCAAAGTTTTTTGCGGAGACGCTGGTGGGGCGCGAAGGCGCCCGTGCGCGCGGCTATCTCGCCGATCGCGGCATCACGCCTGCGGTGCAGCTCCAGTTCCACATGGGCTTTGCATCCGAAGACCGCTTCGCGCTGAAGGAATATCTCGGCGCCGCCGGCGTGCCCGTACCCGACATGGTCGAGGCGGGATTGCTGATCGGCGGCGAAGACATCCCCGTGCCCTATGATCGCTTCCGCGACCGCGTGATGTTTCCGATTTCCGACGTGCGCGGGCGCATCATCGCCTTTGGCGGCCGTGCGCTGAAGAAGGATGCGCCGGCGAAATATCTGAACTCGCCGGAAACGCCGTTGTTTCACAAGGGCGACAATCTCTACAACCTGCCGATGGCGCGGAAGGCCGCGCATGACGGCGCAGCCTTGGTGGTGGTCGAAGGCTATGTCGATGTCATCGCCATGGTCGGCGTCGGCTTCCCCGGCGCGGTGGCGCCGCTCGGCACGGCACTCACCGAGAACCAGCTTCAACTGCTGTGGAAGATGGCTGACGAGCCGATCCTATGTTTCGACGGCGACAAGGCCGGCCAGAAGGCGGCATGGCGCGCGGCGGAGCTGGCGCTGCCGCATCTCAAGCCCGGCAAGAGTTTGCGCTTTGCGCTGCTGCCCGAGGGGCAGGACCCCGATGACCTCGCGCGCTCCGGCGGCCGCGCGGCCATCGAGGACGTGATGGCGGCGGCGGGCACGCTGTCGGATCTGATCTGGGCGCGCGAGATCGCCGGCGGCACCTTCGCGACGCCGGAGCGCCGTGCCGCGCTGGAGGCGCGCATCAACGAATTGTCGAACGGCATCCGCGACGATGTCGTGAAGAAATACTACCGCCAGGACATGACCGAGCGGCTGCAGCGCGCCTTCGGCACCGGCCCAAAAAACTACGGCGGTAACTACGGCGGTAACAACGGCGGCCGCAGCGGCTTCCAGCAGGGCGGCGGAGGCGGCGGTTTTGCCCGTTCTCCGCGCCCGTTCACCCCCGGTCCGGCGGGGCGAATCAGTAGCGGCGGGCGGTTTGGGGCCAATGCCGGACCCCAGACCATCCAGCGCGGGCCCTATCAGGTGGTCAGTCCACAGCTTGCGACCTCGTCGATCATGCGCGGCCAGCGCAGCGCCATCTCCCGGCGCGAGGCGCTGATCGTGCAGTCGCTGATCAACCACCCCTGGCTGCTGCATGACCGGCTGGAAGAGGTGGCCGCGCTGGAACTCGCCCATCCCGAGATGCACCGGCTGCGTGCCGCGATCATCGCGGCCTTTGCCCATGAGCATCATCACGGCGATGAGGCCGAGCAAAGTGAACAAATGCGTTCAGATCTGGTTAAAGCCGGATATTCCGAGCAATTACAACACGTTGAGCAGGCAGTTACCACTCAGGCGGTGTGGGCGGCGCGGCCTGGCGCGGCCCGCGAGGATGTTCTTTCCACCTGGACGCAGCTCGTTGCCTTGCATCGCCAGTGGCACTCATTACTTAGGGAGCTTAAAGACGCGGAGCTTGCTCTGGGCGCAGAAGCGAGCGAAACGAACTACGGCTGGTTGCGCGATGTGAAGGCCCGGTTGGCTGAGGTCGACGGGATCGAGGCGCTGATCGAGGGATTCGGAGAATCCTCGGGGCGGTTCCAGCGCAGTTCGTAAGGCAACTTTGCTGCGGATGGTGCCCGGGCAAACCGCGAAAAGACTCGCCAAACCCATGGTTTGGCTGCAAAAACAGGGTTAATCCGGGCTTAAGGCTCTCCACGTTAAGGGTCTGGGGCTTAAGTAGTGAAAACCGCGAAGACGACGTCGGGGGTGGCGATGGATATGCGCCGCCCTTTGTGCGTCAAGTGGTGACGATGATTGGATCGGGGCGCTTGCGCCCCTGGATTGATAGCGGGGCGGTGACGCCCCCGGCGTGAGCGCGTTTCAGGAGCATTGAATGGCCACCAAGGCAAAGACGCTGCAGACCAAGGACAAGGAAAAAGACGACAAGGCAGCTGACACGCCGGAGAAGGACTCCGCAGACGCGCCGTCACCTTTGCTCGACCTGTCCGACGCTGCCGTCAAGAAGATGATCAAGCAGGCCAAGAAGCGCGGCTTCGTGACCTTCGATCAGCTCAACGACGTCTTGCCCTCTGATACCACCTCTCCTGAACAGATCGAAGACATCATGTCGATGCTCTCCGACATGGGCATCAACGTTTCCGAAAACGAAGACAGCGACGGCGAGGAAGAGAGCAAGGACGAGGACGACGATACCGATAACGAACTCGTCGAAGTCACGCAGAAGGCCGTCACCGAAGTCAAGAAGTCGGAGCCCGGCGAGCGCACCGACGATCCCGTCCGCATGTATCTGCGCGAGATGGGCACCGTCGAACTGCTGTCGCGTGAAGGCGAAATCGCGATCGCGAAGCGCATCGAGGCCGGCCGCGAGGCGATGATCGCAGGCCTCTGCGAAAGCCCGCTGACCTTCCAGGCCATCATCATTTGGCGCGATGAACTCAACGAAGGAAAGATCTTCCTTCGCGACATCATCGATCTCGAAGCGACTTACGCTGGCCCCGACGCCAAGAACAACATGAACCCGGCGCTGATCGCACCGCCCACCGGCGATGGCGAAGCTGTGGCCGAAGGCGCCGAAGCCGTGGCTGCGCCGCCTGCAGCGCCGCCGTCCGCCACCCCGTTCCGTCCGGCTCCGCCGCGTTCGGCGCCTGCTGCGGCTCCCGCCGGCGAAAGCACGTCGGAAGGCGCTGCCGACGGCGACATGGACGACGACGAGTTCGAGAACCAGATGTCGCTCGCCGCCATCGAGGCCGAGCTGAAGCCGAAGGTGGTCGAGACCTTCGACAAGATCGCCGACAGCTACAAGAAGCTGCGCAAGCTGCAGGAACAGGACATAGCGAACCAGCTCGAGAGCGCCTCGCAGGGCCCCTCGCTGTCGCCGTCGCAGGAGCGCAAGTACAAGAAGCTCAAGGACGAGATCATCGTCGAGGTGAAGTCGCTGCGCCTCAACCAGGCGCGTATCGATTCACTCGTCGAGCAGCTCTACGACATCAACAAGCGCCTCGTCTCGTTCGAGGGCCGCCTGCTGCGTCTAGGCGACAGCCACGGCGTCGCGCGCGAGGACTTCCTGCGCAACTATCAGGGCTCGGAGCTCGATCCGCGCTGGCTCAACCGCGTCTCGAAACTCTCGGCCAAGGGCTGGAAGAACTTCGTCGCCATCGAGAAGGACCGCATCAAGGAACTGCGCGGCGAAATCCAGCAGCTCGCGGCCCTCACCGGCCTTGAGATCGGCGAATTCCGCAAGATCGTGCACGGCGTGCAGAAGGGCGAGCGCGAAGCCCGCCAGGCCAAGAAGGAGATGGTGGAAGCCAACCTCCGTCTCGTGATCTCGATCGCCAAGAAGTATACGAACCGCGGCCTGCAGTTCCTGGATCTGATCCAGGAAGGCAATATCGGTCTGATGAAGGCCGTCGATAAGTTCGAATATCGCCGCGGCTACAAGTTCTCGACCTATGCGACCTGGTGGATCCGGCAGGCGATCACGCGTTCGATCGCCGATCAGGCCCGTACCATCCGCATTCCCGTGCACATGATCGAGACGATCAACAAGATCGTGCGCACCTCGCGCCAGATGCTCAACGAGATCGGCCGCGAACCTACTCCTGAGGAACTGGCTGAGAAGCTGGGTATGCCGCTGGAGAAAGTTCGAAAAGTTCTCAAGATTGCCAAGGAGCCGCTCTCGCTCGAAACCCCGGTGGGTGACGAGGAAGACTCGCATCTCGGCGATTTCATCGAGGACAAGAACGCGATCCTGCCCATCGACGCGGCGATCCAGTCCAACCTGCGCGAAACCACCACGCGCGTGCTGGCCTCGCTCACCCCGCGCGAAGAGCGCGTGCTGCGCATGCGCTTCGGCATCGGCATGAACACCGACCACACGCTGGAAGAAGTCGGCCAGCAGTTCTCGGTGACCCGCGAACGTATTCGTCAGATCGAAGCCAAGGCGCTGCGCAAGCTGAAGCACCCGTCGCGGTCGCGCAAGCTGCGCTCGTTCCTGGATAACTAACGGTCGCTGTCGATCGCTCCTTCTGATGATGCCCGGCCTCGCGCCGGGCATTTTCGTGTGTGCGTGCCGTGTATTCACGCGCTCGTTGCCAAGGTATGTGGCAGCAAACATGTTCATGATTTGTTCTTTTCGTCAAGAGGCTTTGTGTCACGCGTGTCCTTCGCCCGCATGGTTCCGGCGCCGGGAACAAATCGGGCGGGTCCCGCTTGAGTCGGGATTGTGTCGCGTCGTGTGAGTTGGAGTATTGCCATGGCCCCGCGTGCCAATTGGAAGGGCTTTTTGCGCCTGTCCCTCGTGAGCTGTCCGGTCGCGCTGTTTCCCGCCACGTCGGATTCCGAGAAGATCAGCTTCAACCAGATCAACCGCAACACCGGCCATCGCATCAAATATCTCAAGGTCGATGCGGATACCGGCGAGGAGGTGGCGGCGGACGACATCATGAAGGGCTTCAAGGTCGATACCGATACCTATGTCGAGGTGTCGAAAGACGAACTCGACAACATCGCGCTGGACTCCACCCGGACCATCGAGATCGACGAATTCGTGCCGAAGGCCGATATCGACCCGCGCTACGCCATCCGTCCCTATTATCTCGTGCCCGACGGCAAGATCGGCCATGACGCCTATGCGGTGATCCGCGAGACCATCCGCGACATGGGCAAGGTGGCCATCGGCCGGCTCGTGCTCACCAATCGCGAGCACATCATCGCGCTGGAGCCGCTGAAGAACGGGCTGATGGGCACGCTGCTGCGCTATCCCTATGAGGTGCGCGACGAGGCCGAGTATTTCGACGACATCCAGGACGTCAAGGTCACCAAGGACATGCTCGATCTGGCGCGGCACATCGTGGAGCAGAAGGCCGCCGAATTCGAGCCCGGCAAATTCGAGGATCGCTACGAGTCCGCGCTGGTCGATCTCGTCAACCAGAAGCGCAGCGGCGTCGCCATCAAGCCGCATGGCAAGGCGCGGCCCGGCACCAATGTGGTCGACCTGATGACCGCTTTGCAGCAGAGCCTCAAGGGCGGCGGCGCCGCGCCGAAGCCGAAGGCGAAGAAGCCGCCGAAGCGCGCCACCGGCCAAAAGGAAATGCTGCTGCCGATCACCGGCAAGAAGGAGCCCGCACCGGCGAAGAAGGCGGCGCGGCCGGTGGCCAAAGGGGTGACCAAGGGCAGGAGGGCGGGATGACGCGCGCCTGGACCCCGTCGCTGGTGCCGGATGCCGGCGAGCAGACCGTCTATCTCGTGCTGGATTGTTTCGACCGCGCCGGCTGCGCCTGGCGCGAGGCCGATGTCGCGGCGACCGATCTCGAAACCGTCATCGCCGATCTGATGTCCGGCCAGTACAACGATCCGCAGCGCGTGATCGCCTTCAACACCGCCGAGCGCTGGGCCGACGACGTGTCGGAAGACGTCGCCCGCGAGATCCGCCGCCGCGCCGACCGCAATTACGAGGACGTCACCTCGTCGCTCGACGACTTCGTCCAGCGCCACGCCGGCCGCGAGCAGCAGCTCACGCTCAGGCTGGCGTGACGAGGGGCCTGACATACTTCTCCACGACGAGCGGCGTGACCGAATAAAAAGGCGGACCGTAAGGTTCGCCTTTTTCATTGTGCGCGCTCCTAACCTCTCCCCGCCATGCGGGGAGAGGTCGACCGGCGAAGCCGGTCGGGTGAGGGGCCGTCTCTAACGCAGCCTCGATCACCACCCTTCGAATCGCGCTCGCTGTGCGCGGGAGCGCGGAGAGGGCGCGCCACAAACGCCGCCGCCTCATTGTCGCGCCCATACCCCGCTAGCGCGTTCTCGCAAGCCGCCCTTCATCCGGTACGATCAGCGCTTCGGGCAGCTCCGTCGGGTCGTATTCGTCCGCCTTGGACATGTCTATGCGCATGGCCGACAGAAAGGCGACTGCAGCTAGCACGATGAGCAGAAGGCCGAATGCGTTTTTCGGGGTGGGATCGGAGAGCAGCGTAATGAGCGCACCGAACAGCAGCAACGCGCCGATCACCACGCGCTCGATCCGGGCCTCCCGCGGTGCCTTTCCGGTCAGGTAACGGACCGACGGAGAGCCATGAGCGACGAGCCGGTTGTGTAGATCGTGTACAAATGCGCGATAGCCCGGTGCCGCTTCGCCGCGTCTGGTGCGCGTCCAATCCGTGACGGTGAGCCGTCGGCCGTCGCCGAACTCGATCCTGCATTTCCGGAACGATCCGAAATCTTCATTGTCTGCTACGAATTGCAGGCGAACGCTGACGACGCCTGTGAGAGCAGCCATTTCCGCTCTGTGCCCCGATATCCAGGCAACGGAATCGTCCGTCAGGCTGACGCCGCGGCCGTCCTCATTGAAGGTGGCGGTCCATTTGTCGGCGAGGAGATAGAGGTCGAAGATCCGCTGTCCCGGAAGCTTTGGCGCGTCCATGCATTCACTCAGCTCAGGCAGCCGGCGATCACCGGCAGCTTTGATACGTCCTCGGCCTTCGCCAGCGGCAAACGCCGCCGCTCCACAGGATCGCTCCGGCACACCCTATGATTGTTCCTGGCCGCGCGCTAGCGTCGGGCATTGCCGTTGCACATTTTCAAAAGGGGACATTGCCATGCCCGCCGAACCGATGCTGCTCAGTCAGCGCGTTGTCCAGGTCTGCCTGTTTCTGGTGGGCGCCATCGCCATCTTCGGCGGCTCGCTGCAGATGTATCTGGGCCAGCCCGAGACCGCGCCGCGGCTCGACAATGTGCATCGCTTCATGGGCGGCATCTATCTGATGTCGGGCGTCATGGGCCTGTGGGCGGCATCGACCATTCGCGAACACAACACGCTGGTCTTCCTGATGGCGGCGACGGTGTTCGTCGGCGGCCTCGGCCGCGTGCTGTCGATTGCGAAGGTCGGCCTGCCCGAACCGCATGCATTGTGGATCACCTATCTCGTGCCGGAGCTGGTGCTCCCGTGGATTATCATCGCGGCGCAGGTGATGACGAACAGGCAGATGGCGGGCGGGGCGGGGTGAGGGCGGCGTAGGGTGGGGTAGCCGAAGGCATAACCCGCCGCATGTCAGGTGGTGGATTACGCTGCACTAATCCGCCCTACGCTTGCTGCGTGCGCAACGGATGAGATCAGGAAGTCACCATTAGAATTATCTCTCCGACTGTGAAGTGCGGATAGGTGATATTTGGACGGCAATTGAGAACTGATATTGGCGGCTACTGATGAATATATCCCGACATGTCGATGGCTTTAGTGTCGAGCCTCTTGAGGATGGAAACATCTCATTCAAGTTCTTGAACGGCGATTTGGAAGTTGGCTCCGGCACTTTGTCGCCTGCACAAGTAACAGAAATTGTAGGTGGGCTCTTGGGGGCAGCGGCTGGCGCCTTTCAGTTGGCTGCAAAATCTCCTGAGGCTGCCCGAAACGTCGCTCCCTACCCAGTAAATGCTACCAATTTTGGTGTCGGGACTACGAAGGTCAGAGGGCGCTTAGCTCTTGTCGTGAATGCGGGAGACGCCTCGCTTGCATTTGCAATAGATCAATCCAAATTCAGAAGTCTTGCACGAGCGTTTATCGAAGCATTCTATCGATCTGGCCCTAAGAATAGCCTGCGTAAGCTGCTAGTCGATGCTCTGAAAGACGCTGCTGCAGATTTCCAAGGCTTGGCGACAATGTGCTTTCGTCGGCTTGGTAGTCTGCTCCGCTCGTTTGGCTCGTCATTTTTGCAATGGGTATCGGGGCGGTCTCTAAGAGTATTTCAAGAAGTCTCAATTGTGCCCGAAGCTGGTCTTCCCAAATATGATTCGGTTGGTGAATGCATATATTGTGGGACTGCTATCTATTCTAACAAACCAGAGTTGCGCTCGCGACCGCTAGGTGCGGAACATGTTATTGCAGAAGGATTGGGCGGAAAGCTTGAGCTGCCGGAAGCGAGTTGCCAGTCTTGTGAAGATATTACGGGACGTCTCGTGGAAGGGGATGTCCTGCTTCGTACGTTGAAGTCGCTACGGTTACACTTGCAGATTCGCGGTAAACGAAAAAGTTCTCGACCTAGCACTTTGCCGCTCACTGTTCAGAAGAATGGCACTGACCATATCATTCAGATGCCTGTCGAAGACTATCCTGTCATCTTCAATATGCCTGTCTACGGGCCTCCCGGCATATTTGCCGGAGGCCAGGGAGGAAATCAGATGACGAGTGGATTTTCGGTGGTCGTGCTCAATTACGATCAGGCTGCATTGAAGGGAAAGTATGGAATCTCATCTTTTTCTTCGCCTGTTTGGGACACTCACATGCTTTTTAGGATGCTTGGGAAAATAGGGCATTCTTTCGCTGTTGCCGAGGTTGGATTGAGAAGCTTCAAACCCCTGCTACAGGAAATGATAGTTTCAGGCGATGCGAGCGTCTTCAATCACATTGGAGGCGAACCGGATATTGCGTTGCCATCTACTGCTCTTCACGAACTGCGGATAGGATACCAGCGAGCTAATAGGAAGGACTATTTGGTCGCGTCCATAAGGCTATTTGCGCAACAATCTGGGCCGACGTACTACGTGGTTGTCGGGGAAGCATTGGAGGGTGGGTTGAGTAAGCTCGCTAGGGTTGGCGCTTGGAACATCAGTCGAATAGCAAACATTCTTGCGCGACCGTTTAGAGTTCTGAAACTCAACAGGAAGCGTTGACTAGATTTTTTGATACCATCTCTGAGGAGTTCTATAGGGCTGTAGGGTGGTTAGCGAAGCGCAGCCCGCTGCTAACCGCTCTACGCTTGCTGCCTCTATCCCGCCGACGAATCGTTTCGTGTGAATGGTCTTGTTGATGATGGACGCGTGATGTCGGATCAAAAGCCAAAGATTAATCTCGAAATAAATCAAAACAGAATGGCTCAGATTATTGGGGCCGCTGTGGTTCAGAGTACAGAAGTTGTTGGTCTGCACTTCGAGGCACTTAAGACATTCGATTTAAGCCAACCCCCACCCTCCGATGCAACATTTTATCGCTTCAATACGCCAAACTTAAATGCTGATCAGAGGCGACAGATTCACGAAAGCTGGATTCTCGCCAAAGCTTTTCAGGAATTGCTGCGTGCTGTACGCCACGCACTTGAAGAAGCGCACTTGCTGGTCGCTCTTCTAACCAAAGCTCATACGGTTAGGTCCAGCGAGACACTATCGGTTTTTCTGAAGCCGTTTCAGCGGAAAGCGGCCGGATTGCCCTTTTGGAAGTTGATGGAAGATGTAAATGAATGTTTGGTCCCAAAACTTGATTTTGCGGACTCATACAAATCACTACAAGCCGCGCGCAATTGCTTGGAACATCGAGCCGGTGTGATCACTAATGTTGAAACAAAAGGAGCGTCGTCGTTTGAGCTCCAAACCCCGCGAATGAAAGTGTTTTATCTTCGCGGTTCAACGGAGGTCGAAATAGTGATCGGCGAAGCGATCGACTCTCAAGATGATCGAAGCGAGGTCGACGTGTTCGCAAAGCTGCAAACACGGTCACGCTCCATACCTTTGGGCGAGAGGTTGAGCTTCAACTTAGCTGAATTCAACGAAGTGGCTTTCGCTTGCAATTATTTGGGACAGCAACTCTCCGCCCGATTGCCACGACCTATAACTCAAATCGAAGCGGAGTGAAGGTTGTCGTACTGCGGTAGTCGCTACTTCTTCTTCGCGCCCACGCGCTCGACGCTCTTGATCTCCAGCGCCGGACGGCCGGACTTCTCGGCGATCTCGCGGTCCTGCTCGGCGATGGCGGCTTTGGCCGGCTCATCGCCGTCGAGGCCGCCCAGCAATTCGGAGGGCACGCGGCGGTTGGAGCGCTGCGAGCCGTCTTCATAGAAGACGTTGAAGAAGGCGAATTCGCCTTTGGGATTGGTACCGGGTTTCTTGGCCATGGCGGTTAAGTGGGCGATGGCGCGGCCGAAGTCAAAGCCTCATCGCGCAAAGCGTGCATGCATCTGTGGGCAAAAGCGGGCAGGGGTTACCGGCGGAACGCGCCGCCCAGCTCGCGTCCAAAAGTTCACGATTTGTTCTTGACGTTTCAGAAATAAGGATTATTATCCGATCCGTCCTGCCCCACCGAGAGGGGCGATCGCGATCGTCACGTTCGCGGGGCAGGATGCGGTGGACGCCGGAGATGCGGCGTCACGCGGTTCATGGGTGACGTCTGTCTTCGGGCAGGACGGATCTGCGCCAGCACTGCCACTGGCAAGGAGACGGCCGGCCTTGGGATGGAAAGACCCCTGGACAGTGTGACGGACGACCAAGTCAAAACGCGTCCGGCTTACTCGCTTGAGGCACCCTGTCCCATTCGCCTTGGGACTGTAATTTTGGTGATCGGATCGTTCGCCATGGCAACGCGCAAGCAGGCTGAAAAAACACCGCAGGCGGAACGCCGGGCACTTCGCCCAGCGCGTCCGAAAGTCCTGATGCACTCTTACTTGCGGAAGACCGCATGGCATCAGGCCCAAGGGTGCAACGGGCACCCGGCGTTCCGCACGCCCTCTTTCAGGAGGGTGGGAATGCGAAACACGACGGCGCCCCCGCGCCGCAAACAATGGGGGCGATGACGCATGTCTGAAGAGCGGTGGCTGTTTGACATTCACCTCAGCAATGGCGCGCAGGCGGGCGCGATATCCCTCCCTCAAGCAGCGAAGCTGCGCAGTGGGGAGGGTCGGCCGAACGAGGACGAAGCGAAGCTTCGTTCGAAGTGGAGGCCGGGGTGGGGTGCCTCCGCACACTCCGAGCTTATTGCATCACCCCACCCGTCTGGCCTTCGGCCAGCCACCCTCCCCACTGCGCGGCTTCGCCGCTTGAGGGAGGGAGAAGAGAGGCGCCGTTGTTCGGACACACCGGTCATGCCACACTCCGGTATCGCCAACCCAGCAGGTTTTTCATGATCAATCGTATCTCCGCCATTGCCATTGCCGCTGTGTCCTTTGCCTCGGTTGCGCTGACGGCCACGTCCTCGCAGGCCGCCAAATGCGGCGGCGATTTCCAGAGCTTCATTGCGCAGATGTCGCAGGAGGCAGCCGCCGCCGGCGTGTCGCAGGGCGTGATTGCGCAGGCCTTTGCGGGCGTGACGCAGGACCCCGCGGTGCTGTCGTTCGATCGCCGCCAGCGTGGCACCTTCAACAAGAGTTTCGAGCAATATGTCTCGACCCGCGTCGGCCAGGGCCGCATCTCCATGGGCCTGCAGATGATGCAGCGCCACGCCTCGCTGCTGTCGCGCATCGAGCAGCGCTTCGGCGTGCCGCCTGAAATCGTGGTGGCGATCTGGGGCCTTGAGTCGGATTTCGGCAAGGGTGACATCGGCAAGATGCCGGTGATCCGCACGCTCTCCACCATGGCGCATGACTGCCGCCGCACCGAGCTGTTTCAGGGCGAGCTGATCGCAGCGCTGAAGATCCTGCAGCGCGGCGACCTGCCGCAGCGCGACCTGATCGGCGCCTATGCCGGCGAGCTCGGCCAGACGCAATTTCTGCCGTCGAGCTACATCAAATACGGCGTCGATTTCGACGGCAACGGCCATGTGGATCTCAGGCATTCGGTGCCGGACGTGCTGGCCTCGACCGCGAACCTCCTGAAGACCGCGGGCTTCAGGGGCGGCCAGCCTTACGGCGAGGGCACGGCGAATTTCGAGGCGATGCGCGAGTGGAACAGGGCCACGATCTATCGCAAGACCATCGGCTATTTCGCCGATCGCCTCGCGGCCGGCCGATAGGTCAGGGAGCGATAGCCGAAGGAGCTGAGTGAGGCGCGCGCGGCATTAAGCTTTCGTCAGGCCGTGCGCCCGCTGGGCGAACTTGGAGAACCCCGATGGTGAAAGTCGGATTAACTCATTCCCTTTCACTCTTTCAAAACCACACTGGGGATTATCCGCCGCGAGTCAGATTCCGTTAAGCGTCGCCGACGCATTTTACCACCTGCTGGGAACGAGTGGTGAGAGCGATGACGGGGATCGACAGCAGCGCGCAGGGGCGCAGCGCACAACGTGGCGGGTGCCGCCGATGTTGAATGTCGGCACGCTGTTCACGGTGTTCACCGTCAATTTTCTGGCCCTCGGCGTGGTCTGGGCCTATGTGGCCACCAGCTATCCCAATTTGCACGCGGCGCGTTACTGGACCGCAGCCGCGCTCACCGCAGCATTTGGCACCGCCGTCTCGGTGCTGCGCGGCACCGATGTCGATCCGCTGATCCCCATCGTGCTGGGCGGTGGTCTTTTGCTATTTGCCACCAGTCTCGCCACCATCGGCATGCACCAGTTCTATGGCCGCCCGGCAGGATGGCGCCCGCAAGTGGCGATCGTCGGCGCCAGCATGGCCGGACTGCTGCTGTTCACGCTGTGGCACGACAATATGGCCGTGCGCGTGCTGATCTATTCCGGTGGCCAGTCGATCACCGTTGCCATGACCGTGCCGCTGCTGTTGTCGCGCAAGGATGGCGGCGGCAATGCCGGCGCGCGTCTCGCCGGCTGGCTCGCCATCGCGCTCGTCGTGGTGCATGCGGTTCGCTCGGCGGCCGCTCTGGCGAATATCGGCGGCGGCATGACCTTCGCCAATTTCAACAATGTCCAGGCCATGATGGTGCTGGTGCTGGTGTTCCTCGCGATGTCATGGAATTTCGGATTCCTGCTGATGGCCATCGACCGCCTGCGCGGCGAAGTCGCCGAACTCGCGCTGGTCGACGATCTCACCGGTGTCGCCAATCGCCGCCATCTGGTGCAGCGCATCACCGAGGAATGCGCGCTGGCGCGCCGCACGCAAAAGCCGTTCGCGCTGCTGGCGATCGATCTCGATGGCTTCAAGGAGATCAATGACGGCCACGGCCACGCGGCCGGCGACGATTGCCTGCGTCACTTCACGCTGATGACCCAGAGCAAACTCCGCCCCGGCGATCTGCTCGCGCGTTCCGGCGGCGATGAGTTCAGCATTATCCTGCCGGCGACGACGCTGCATGAAGCGGCAGGCATCGCGCGCCGTATTCTCGATGTGTGCCGCATCGACGCCGCGGCCTGTGCGCCCGGCGAGATTCCGATTGCGGCGTCCATCGGCGTTGCGCAGTGGCATCCGCAGGTCGGGCAGTATCCGGAGCGGCTGATCGCGGCTGCGGACCAGGCGCTCTATGCCGCCAAGAACGACGGCAAGAACCGCTTCGCCCTATGCGATCTCGAAGCGCCTTCGATGGTGCCGGATCTCAACATGGACGAAGCCATCGACCGCGCCCGCAAGCTGGCCTGATCGTCCAGGAACCTCAGCGATCGCACCGGGCAGGGCGCGACGCGATGCCGCTTGCAGATTGTGTGTGCGGCCCCCATGTCACGACCATGATGAGCACAGGTCAATCAACCACTTACGACGCGAGGGGCCCGCGCAAAGCGGCGTCCACGCATGGTCCGATCATCGATCAGGATGGTTTTGAGGTTCGGCCCGAGCAAGTTCGGCCGGATGTGCAGGGCTTTCGGTTCGACTTCGGAGCGGGCGCCAATCCGTTTGCCAATCTCACGCGCGAGCAACGGCTGGCGCGGCTGGATGCGCTGGCGAAACTGCTCGACGTCGCCTTCATCGTACCCGGCACCAAGATCCGCTATGGCATCGATGGTCTGATCGGTTTGATTCCGATCGTGGGCGACATCATCACCACGGCGATCTCGCTATGGGTGGTGCGCGAGGCACGGGCGCTCGGTGCGCCATGGCATCTGACGGCGCGCATGCTGGGCAATGTTGCGGTGGACGGTGCTGTCGGCATCGTGCCGTTTATCGGCGATGCGTTCGACGTGATGTTCCGGGCCAATGTCCGCAACGTCAGAATGCTGCGCAAGTGGCTCGAAAAACAGCCCAGACTCTAGTTCAGAGTCCGGGCTGCAATCGTCTCAATTCGTAAAGCTCAAGCTGCGTCGGCGTCGTCGGTCGCAGGCTCTTCAGCGCGCACGCGGCGCTCGAGCGGGAAGTCCTGGCTCTCATAGAGCGAGCGAATGCCGCTCTGGTCGAAACGGGCTTCCTCGACCTGCAGATAGGCGCCGTTCAGCGAGTCAGCCGGCAGCTCCTCGATCGCGAACTGGACAGCGGCGGCGGCCGTATCGAAACGACGATAGGCGAAACCGGCACGTTTTTTCTTGCGGATCGCGGCGGGGAAGAGTTCGGCTGCGGTGTTGTAGCTGAAAGCTGCCATGGTCGGGGACCTCATCTGAATACGCAACGAAACGACGCTTCATTCGCAATGCAGCCGATCCGGCGGCGCGCGGAACATCATTTCAGGACAGACCCCAATATAAGCACGTTTTGGCCGATTGCGACACCTGCGATACAGCATGATGAATCGCAGTGCGCGGACGGTATTGCCGTAATAGCTTTGTGATTTAAAGAGCTTAGCGCGCGCCCAAGGCATGGGCAGCGGCGCGCGCAGCGCAATATTTGCCTATTGTCCGGTCACATCCGGCAGCGGCACGATTTTCAGGGGGGTCGTATAGGGCTCGACCCGCAGCGCCTCAGTCGACATAAGGCCCACCTGCCGCAAAGGCGCCTGCTCCAGCGCCCCCGCCTCAGCCTTGCGCACGGCGTATTGCCAGGCCGTCAGCGTACCCTTTTGGACCAGATGCTTGGCGACGCCGCCGGCGTTCTTGGCTTCGAAAGTGGAGAGCTGATCATCGTTAATGCCGATGATGATCTCGTCCTTGGCCGTGATCACCTTGAACAGCGACACCTTGTCGGTTGCTAGTGCGGGGTGGGACACCAAGCTTTCGAGAATGAGACCCGCAAGGGCAATGCCGAGCAACAAACGATTTGAACGGGTAGACATCTTGGTACTTTCTTATTCTTCTTCGCGAACGTGCATGCCGCTGAGGCATGTTCAAGTAACAGGCAATGGGCGAAGCCGCCTACGGACAAGTATTGGACAGAAATGCCCCGCGAGACTTCGATGAGTCGCACGGGGCATGGAAACAGTTCGATACGGGATACGTATTTATTTAGGCTGAAGTTTCAAGGCCGCAGAGTTGATGCAGTATCGCAATCCCGTGGGTCCGGGGCCGTCGTCGAACACATGTCCGAGATGACCATTGCACTTGGAGCACAGTACTTCCGTGCGGATCATGCCGTGGGTCACATCGCGTTCTTCGTCGATATGACTTTCTCGTGAGGGCTGCGTGAAGCTCGGCCAGCCGCAGCCGGAATCGAACTTGGCGTCGGACTCGAACAGCGTCTGGCCGCAGCCGGCGCAGACGAAGGTGCCCGGCGTATGGTCATGTTCGTACTCGCCGGTGAACGGACGCTCCGTCGCCTTTTCGCGCAGTACCGCATACTGCATCGGGGTCAGTTCGCGGCGCCATTCGGCTTCGCTCTTTTCGACCTTGCCGGGTGTCGTGTTGGTATCGGTCATTCTTTCTCCTTCCCGATCGGCCGTGGCTGCGAGCGCTCAGGTCAATTTGTGACCTTCGACGCGCTCACCAGCGTCGGCTTTTCGATATAGTTCTGGGCAAAGATCTTCTTCAGGTTCTCGACCTTCGGAATATCGTTATAGGCAATATAGGGCTGGTTCGGGTGCAGCGTCAGGTAGTCCTGATGATAAGCCTCCGCCGGATAGAAGGCTTCGAGCATGCCGAGCTTGGTGACGATCGGCTTCTTGTAGACCTTCGCGGCATTGAGCTGAGCGATATAGGCTTCCGCCACTTTCTTCTGCTCCGGCGTCGTCGCGAAAATTTCCGACCGATATTGCGTGCCCGAATCCGGGCCCTGGCGATTCAGCTGGGTCGGGTCATGCGCCACCGAGAAATAGATCTGCAGGATCTTGCCGTAGCTGATTTTCGCCGGGTCGTATTTGATCTCGACCGCTTCGGCGTGTCCGGTCGAGCCGGTGCTCACCGCGGTGTAGTTGGCCGAGCTCTTGGAGCCGCCAGCATAGCCGGATACAGCGTTAACGACGCCCGCAGTGTGCTGGAATACGCCCTGGACGCCCCAGAAGCACCCACCCGCAATCACCGCAGTCTGAATGCCGGTCGCGGCCGGCGTATCCGCTGCGGGTGCGGGAATGATGACAGCCTCTTCCGCGGCAAAAGTAGGAGCCACGAGGGCGGTCGAAATCGCCAATGCGCCGGCAAAGGCGCAGAGCGAGAGGCGGCTGAACAGGGAGCGGCGCATAGCAGGTCCTCTTGGATGATCGATGGCCGGATATCGGCAGTCTAGACCGGAGCCCGCGGTTCGCAATCGGCATTTCCGGTGGGCACATCCGAGATACGGAAGAGGGTGCCGGTTGTTACGCGATGCCGCACACGAATTCGTGAGGATCTGACAAAGGCACGAAAAAGCCGCGGGACGTGAGTCTCGCGGCTTTTGTTTGGGGACGGCGCTGTCCGCCTATGGGCAAGGATAACGGTTGCCATCGTTGTTCAGATAAGTGCCTGACGCGGGATCGTAGGAGCGATAGCGCTGCGAGCAATAGGCTGCGTTCTGCTGGGCCGCCGCGTTGGCCTGGCTGGCAGCAATCGCGCCGCCGATGATGGCGCCCGCTGCGAGGCCGCCGACGACGGCGCCAGCGCTGGGTCCGCGGCGATAGTAGCCAGGACCGTAGCCGTAGCGTGGGCCATAACCGTAGCGGCGATAATACTGCACGTTCTCGGTGGCCGACGGTACGGCACTGGCGAGGCTGGGCTGACTAACCAGTGGCGCTGATGTTGCCGGCGCCGAAAACGCCAGCGCACTCGCACCGATCATCGTGGCCATCGTCAGGATTTTTGCGGGATGCATATCGAGCTCCTTATTATGCGTAAGAGGCCGAAACGTTCGGGCGGGCATCGTGTTCCACGAGGCCTGGTGAGCCGAGACGCGTCAGATCAGCGCATGCGATTGATTGCAAAATACGCGCGTTAAACCACGATGCTCAAGCGCTTTGCGGCGCGGGTGATGCCCGTGTAGAGCCAGCGGGCGCGGCTCTCCTGAAATGCAAAGCTCTCGTCGAACAGGACGACATCATCCCACTGCGAGCCCTGGCTCTTGTGCACGGTCAGCACGTAGCCGTAGTCGAATTCGTCGTAAGGCTTGCGCTGTTCCCATGGCAGCGTCTCAACACCGCCGGAGAAACAGTCTGCGCGTACCGAGACCTTGGTGACCTTGCCGCCAAAATCCTCATCCGGGGAAATTCGCATGGTGATGATCTGCGATTTCGAGGCGGCGCGCGCCTTCACCCGCCACAGACCGCCGTTGAACAGCACCTTTTTGCGGTTGTTGCGCAGGCAGACCAGCTTGTCATTGGCCACCGGCAACAGGTCCTCAATGCCAAGTTTCTGCCGCACACGCATATTGTAGGCGCGCCGCGTATTGTTGCGGCCGACCAGTACCTGATCGGCGGCCATCACGCGGTCCGGATCGAGTGCCTTGCGCGACACGATTTCGCTCAGGCCGTATTGCCCGGGCTGCAGCGAGCGTCCCTCGCGCACGTCCATCGACATGCGCACGATCGGATCGTGTTCGGCCTGACGATGCACTTCGGTCAGCATCACGTCGGGCTCGGTCTCGGTGAAGAAGCCACCGCCCTGGATCGGCGGCAACTGCGCGGGGTCGCCCAGCACCAGCAAAGGGCAGTCGAAGGACAGGAGATCGCGGCCGAGTTCGGCGTCCACCATGGAGCATTCGTCAATAACGATCAGCTTGGCCTTCGACGCCGGCGCGTCGTCCCACAGTTCGAAATTCGGCTGCTCCTCGCCGCTCTCGCGGGCGCGATAGATCAGCGAGTGAATCGTGGATGCGCCGTCGCAGCCCTTGTTGCGCATCACCAGCGCGGCCTTGCCGGTAAAGGCCGCGAATTTCACCTCGCCATCGACATTGTCGGCGACGTGCCGCGCCAATGTCGTCTTGCCGGTACCGGCAAAGCCGAACAGCCGGAACACCTGCGGTGTGCCGTTGCGGCCTGGCTTTGCCTTCAGCCAGTCGTCGACGGCTTTCAGCGCGGCATCCTGATGCGGGGTAAAGGTCGACATTGCGTCTCTGGAAAGCGGTGCACGGCCATTTTGCCGCGACTCAGCGGGGAAAGCTAACCATTCAGGCGTCTGACGCAAGCCGGAGACCCCAAGTCGCGTGCGCCAACGTGGCCGGTTGCTCATTGTCGTTCCATGACGCAGTTATTAGGCTGCTTGAGCCTAGGGAGCCCATTTTGGAACGCAGACTGCTTCAGATCGCACTGGCGATCGTCGGCCTCGTGGCCATCCTGTTCGGCCTGACCGGCGTGCTGTTCGGCACCAGCCTGTCGGGCGTCAGGCTCGGCGTGACCATGGAAGGCTATGTGCGCTTCATCAAGGGCGTGCTGGTGGCGGTCGGGCTGATCTACTGGTCGGCGATCCCGCAGATCGAAAAGCGCTTTGAGCGGATTTCGATCGTGACCTTCATCCTCGTATTCGGCGCTGCCGCGCGTCTATTGGCCCTGCTCAGTCATGGCTTTCCGACCGTGGGACTCCTGATCAGTCTGATCGGCGAACTCGTGGTCGTCCCGATGATCTGGCTGTGGCTCCGCCATCTCGTGCGGCGGGGTGCGGTCGCATGAAGCGGATCGGCATTGGGATCGTCTATGTGATCGGCGCGATTTCGATCGGTTATCTCGCGCTCTACGCCTATGCGATGTTCACCCGGCAGGAGCTGACGCCGGGCGATCCGATCAAGATTTTTCGGAAGCAGGACGCGCCGAGCTATTCGCAGGGCGCGTCGTTGTCGTTCTTTGCGTAATTACATCGCGCCCATGGCCGCACGATAGTCGCCGGCGCCTGCTCCGGCCGGTGTGATCGGCAGACCACCATCGGCATATTCGTTGAGCTTGTTGCGCAGCGTGCGGATCGAGATGCCAAGAATATTGGCCGCATGGGTGCGGTTGCCGAGGCAGTGCTTCAGCGTCTCCAGGATCAGATCGCGCTCGACATCGGCTACGGTACGGCCGACCAGTGCGCGGGTCACGGTTTCTGCCGCCATGGTGGCGTGCGCGACGGCCGGCGGGGTCTTG
Organism: Tardiphaga sp. 709; assembly: GCF_032401055.1. NCBI lineage: Bacteria > Pseudomonadati > Pseudomonadota > Alphaproteobacteria > Hyphomicrobiales > Nitrobacteraceae > Tardiphaga > Tardiphaga sp. 709. Next base: position 4,722,876 of record NZ_CP135529.1, read on the forward strand.
GCGAGGTCGAGACGATCACCATCCGGGGTCAGGATGGCATCCGCGCCAATCTCGTCGCCGTTGGCCATCAGCACCGAACGGTGGATCGTGTTTTCGAGTTCACGGACGTTGCCCTGCCAGCGATTGGCGGTGAGCACGCGCCGTGCTTCGGCGGAGATCGGACGCACCGGCACGCCATTGGCGTCGGCATACTTCTTGGCGAAATGTTGCGCCAGCTCAAGAATGTCGGCCGGGCGATCGCGCAGCGGCGGGATCTTCAGGTTCACGACGTTCAGGCGGAACAGAAGATCTTCGCGGAACGTGCCTTCGCGCACGGCGTCGGAGAGATTGCGGTTCGAGGTTGCGATGATGCGAATGTCCACCGGCACCGGCTTGGTGCCGCCGACGCGGTCGATGACGCGCTCCTGAATGGCGCGCAGCAGCTTCGACTGCAGCCGTACGTCCATTTCCGAGATTTCGTCCAACAAGAGTGTGCCGCCGGTGGCTTCCTCGAATTTGCCGATGCGGCGTGCGATTGCGCCGGTGAAGGCGCCCTTCTCGTGGCCGAACAGTTCGGACTCCAGGAGATGCTCGGGGATTGCAGCGCAGTTGATGCTGATGAACGGCTTCTTGGCGCGGTTGGAGCGGGTGTGGACGTAGCGCGCCAGCACTTCCTTGCCGGTGCCGGATTCGCCCGTGATCATCACTGACGCATCGGAGCCGGCGATCTGCTGCGCTAGCTTGACCACCTTGCCCATCATCTCGTCGCGATAGATCAGGTCGCGGCTGTCATTGGCGACAGCGGCGAGAACGGCGGCGATCAGTTCCGGATCCGGCGGCAGCGGGATGTATTCTTTGGCGCCGGCATGGATCGCGGCTACCGCGGCGCGGGCATCGGTGGTGATGCCGCAGGCGACGATCGGCACATGGATGTGTTCGGCTTCCAGCCGCATCACGAGGTCGCGGATGTCGAGGGCGACATCCACCAGCAGGAGATCCGCGCCCTTGCCGCCGCGCAACACGCCCATCGCCTGATCGTGGCCTTCGGCATGAACCACGGAGGCGCCGTTATCCATGGCGATCTTGGTGGCGGTGGTGAGTTGGCCCTTGAGGGTACCAACGATGAGAAGCCGCATGGTGATCTCCTGTTATATCCTGGTCGCGCCCTTGAGGCGCCGTTTGTCCCGAATTAGCTGCGTTCAGCCTTGATGATTTCAGTCATGGTGACGCCGAGTTTTTCTTCGACGAGGACGACTTCGCCGCGCGCCACCAGGCGGTTGTTCACGTAGATGTCGATCGCTTCGCCAACGCGGCGGTCAAGTTCGAGCACGGTGCCGGGCCCGAGCTTCAGCAATTCGCCCACACCCATCTTGGAGCGGCCGAGCACGGCAGATACTTGAACCGGAACGTCGAAGACCGCTTCGAGATCGGCGGCAATACGCGTGACCTGTTCTTCGTCAGCATAGCCGACGTCCCCCATTGCGCCGGGATCGGTGGCATTGAGATCGGGAAGCGGAACCTGGGGATCGCTCATATTCTAGTCCTCACAGCCCTGTCAGGCCTGATTGCGCGACGCCATGTAGCGTCCGACGAGTTCGTTGATCTTGGCGTCGATGGTTGCGCGTTCGAGCACGACGCCGCCATCCGCCCATTCGATTTTGCAGTCGCCGTTCTCGATATCCGGCTCGGCGAGGATGACGAGGCGACCGGCGAAGCCGCTTTGTTTGGCCTGTTTCTCGATGCGCTCGCGTGCTTCGTCGTAGAGCTGGTCGTTGATGCGCACCACGAGATGCGGCGTCGAAACCAGATTCTTGAAACAGTCGTGGACCAGAGCCATGACTTCCGTGAGCGGCTCGACGGCGATCAATTCACTGCAGAGTTTGCGTGCCACCGACACCGCAACATCGACAGCTTCGGTTTCCATCTTTTCTTCGATGGCCCCGAAGCGCGACGAGATCGAGGAGATCGCAACGCCGATCTGTTCCAGCGCCAATGCGGCGCGACGGTCGCTTTCGGCCTTCGCCTCCCGCTGGGCCGCATCGAAGCCTGCGCGATAGGCCTGGGCCTCGGCGTTGGCAACCTTCTCCGCGATCTCGGCGGGCGTGATCGCGGGCGCGCGCGTCTTGTCGGGCGCTGCGAAGTCCATATCGAACAGAAATTTTGCGGGGGCGGCCATCAATACACCAGCTCGTCGTCGGCGCGGTTCTTGGTCAGCACGATTTCGCCCTTGGCGGCGAGATCCTTGGCCAAATTCACCAGCAGTGCCTGTGCCTCGTCGACATCGCGCAGACGGACCGGGCCGAGCGCGGCCATATCGTCGGTCAGCATCTTGGCGGCGCGGGACGACATGTTGCCCATGAAGAACGCGCGCACTTCCTCGTTGGCGCTCTTCAGTGCGATTCCCAGCTTGTCCTTATCGATGCTGCGCATCAGGGTCTGTGCCGATCCGGCATCGAGCTTGATGAGGTCGTCGAAGGTAAACATCAGCGCCTTGATGCGCTCGGCCGCCTCGCGATTGTCTTCTTCCAGCGAGGTGATGAATCGCGTTTCGGTCTGGCGGTCGAAGTTATTGAAGATTTCCGCCATGACTTCGTGCGCGTCGCGGCGACGGGTCTGCGAGAGGTTCGACATGAACTCGACGCGCAGCGTCTGTTCCACACGCTCGATGACTTCTTTCTGGACCGCTTCCATCTTGAGCATGCGGTTGATGACGTCGAGCGCGAGATCCTCGGGGAGGATGCCGAGCACGCGTGCTGCATGCTCCGGCTTCAGCTTCGACAGCACCACAGCGACGGTCTGCGGATATTCGTTCTTCAGGTAGTTCGCGAGAACCTCTTCCTGCACGTTGGAGAGTTTTTCCCACATGTTGCGGCCGGCAGGGCCGCGGATTTCTTCCATGATACCGCTGACGCGCTCGGACGGTAGATACTGGGTCAGCAGACGCTCAGTGGCATCGAAAGTGCCCATCAGGGCGCCCGAGGCGGACATCCGCGATACGAATTCGAGCAGCAGATCTTCGACCGTCTCCGGCTCGATGGTGCCGAGCGAGGACATGTGAAGTGAGAGCTCGCGCACTTCGTCGTCGTCGAGCTGCGCCCACACCTTGCCACCATATTGCTCACCCAGCGCCAGCATCAGGATGGCTGCGCGCTTCGGGCCGCTCAGCGGCTTCGCTGGCGCACGGCCACCCTGGCGCTGCGCGAGCGATGCTACGACGCTGGCGATGTCGCTGCTGTTGTCGCCGGTGGTTTGCGGAACGGATGCCATTCAGATCACGCCGGTTCCTGCAGCCATGCGCGAACGATGGCTGCGGTTTCGTTGGGGTTACGATCGGCCAGTTCGCCTACGCGATGCACAGATTGTGCGTGGACCTGACCCTGGATGGTGGCGACGTCGATCATGTTGGGGCCGCCGGCGGGAATGACGGTCTGTCCATCTGCGCTGAGGGCGACACCGTCGGGAAGAACGAGAGCGTTGGCTGCAGGGAGCGCCGGCACGGGCTCAGAGGCGAGGACGCGGCGGACCAGCGGGCGGATGACCATGAACATCACGACCAGGCCGAGCAGCATCATGACCGCGAGTTCGATGACGTGCATCACGTCATCCTTGGTGAATTGCATCATGCCGAGCAGACCGGTCGGCTCCGGCGTCGGGACGACAGTTGGGCCCTCGGCGAATTTCAGGTTGACGACCTCGACCTGATCGCCGCGCTTCTGGTCGAAGCCAATGGCCGAACGGACCAGCGCTGCGATGCGATCGAGTTCTTCCTTGGGGCGTTGGGCGTAGACCTGCTCGCCCTTCTCGTTTTTGCTGTAGCTGCCGTCGACCAGTACCGCGACCGAGATGCGATTGACACGGCCCGCTTCGGTAACTTCGGTCTTGGTGACGCGGGAGATTTCGTAATTGTTGGTTTCTTCCGACTTCTTGCTTTGATCCTTCGCCGTCCCCGTGTTGCCGGCCGCCTGATTGCCTGGCAGTTCGTTGTTGACGGTGACTTGGCCATCCCGCTCGCCGACCGCGGAGGATTCTTCGCGGCTCTGGCTGGAGCGCAATACCCGGCCTTCGGGGTCGAATTTGTCGGAGGTTTGCGTGACCTTGTTGTAGTCGAAGTCGGCTGTGAGCTGGACCCGGGCCCGGCCTGCGCCCACCACCGAGGAAACGATCGCTTCGACCTGGCTCCGCATCCGCTTTTCGAACCCGGCGCGGCGTTCGTCACCGGTCGCGCCTTCCATGGTCGCGTCAGCGGCGCCGTCGGCGAGCAGCTGTCCGGCTTCGTCGACGATCGAAACCCGGGCCGGCTTCAGGCCGTTGACGGCCGAGGCGACGACATGGCGGATCGCCCGGACTTGCTGCGGGTCGAGGGCGCCGCGGACGCGGACCACGATCGAGGCCGAAGGCTCAGGCGCTTCGCGGGAGAATAGGGGGCGTTCCGGCAGGACGAGGTGGACGCGGGCGAACTGCACCCGATCGATCGCCCGGATCGTTCGCGCCAATTCGCCTTCGAGAGCGCGTAAGTGGTTGATATTTTGGACAAAGCTTGTTGTTCCGAGAGCGTCCGACTTGTCGAAGATCTCGTAGCCGACGCCGCCGCCCTTGGGCAGGCCGCCTTCGGCCAGCTTCATGCGCAGGCGGGTCACCTTGTCCTTCGGCACCATGATGGCGGCACCGTCGTTCTTCAGCTCATAGGGGATAGCCTGACGTTCCAGATCCTTGATGATTGCGGAGGAGTCCTCGACGCTCAGATCCGTGAACAGGGTGGTCATCTGCGGCGTGGTGACCCGCATGATGACGAAAGCAAAGAAGCCGATGAGCGCGGCCGTGACCGCAACCATCGCCATCAGGCGCGCCGCGCCGAGACCTTTAAGGAAACTTAGAAGACTCTGCACGAACCAGCCCCTGAGATTCGGCCTCAAAGACCGACTGGGCAAATTTTGCCGGGGTATGGTTTCGATATGGTTAACGGCGGTTAACGGGTGGCAAAAATATGGCCAAATGACGAAAACCGGCTTCCCATGAGGGAGCCGGTTTTCATCGAATTGGAGATATTAACGATCCGTTTACTGACGATACTGCTGGATGCGGGTGGTCCGCAGTCCTGCCAGACCGTGCTGGTCGATCGAGAACTGCCAGGAGAGGAATTCGTCGACTGTCAGCGTATAACGGCTGCAGGCTTCCTCCAGGGACAGAAGGCCACCGCGGACGGCGGCCACAACTTCGGCTTTGCGGCGGATGACCCACCGTTTAGTTCCGGGCGCGGGCAGATCCGCAATTGTTAACGGACTGCCGTCAGGCCCGATGACGTATTTGACCCTCGGGCGATGGGGTTCTGTCATGGCGTACTCACAAACTCTCAACCACTGAACTCACTTCAACAATCTACGCCCAGCGACTTAAAATTTGCCTAAGCCTACAACTCCAATGCGAATAGAACTGGATTTGGTTCGAAATAATCGTCCCGAGGAGATGATGCGGCGCAGCGTCAGGTTGTCGGTGTGGTTGGAGTCGTCGGCGTTGTCGTCGGACGCACCACGCGCTTGATTTTGTCGACGGTATAGTTGCTGCCGTTGATCGAGAGCAGAGCGGGGCTCGCTGACAGATCGACGGAATCGACAACGCCCTGGACTTCCGTGGAGATAGCAACATCACGGCCGTTGTCGTCCTTGCCCGTTGCAGTCAGCGTATAGGCCCCTTCGGGATACTGAACGCCGTCATTGCCTTTGCCGTCCCATACGAAAGTGCCGTTGCCCGACTGCAACGTATACTTGCCGGTGTAGACAACGTTACCAGCTGAATTCGTAATGTTGACGGTGGCTGTAGAGTCCTTGTCGGCGAGCAGATTCCATGTCGCCGACGTCTTGAATTGCGCCGTGCTGCCATCGACAGCGACGTTGTTGCCGACATAGATGAGCGCCTGCGTCGCTTCCGTAGCTTTGCCAAGATCGACCAGGGCTTTCAACTGATCGTTCGACTTGAGCTGCTGTTCGACGCCCGCGAACTGCACGAGCTGCTGCGTGAACTGGTTGGTATCGAGCGGATCGAGCGGGTTCTGGTTCTGCAGCTGCGTCGTCAGCAGCGTCAGGAACGTCTGGAAATTATCGGCAATGCCGGTGGTCGTCGAGCCAGAGCTGCTGCTCGAGTTCGATACCGGTGTGGTACCGGATACGACTGGGGGTGGAGTCGTTGCGTCAACTGCCATGGTTCGCTCCTCAAATACTGATGTCGACGCCGCTGCTGGATCCCAGCATGCGGCCATAACTGCGGCCCGCAGCGATCGCAGGCACGGACTCGTCTTCGTGGATCACCAGGCGCTGGGCGTTGCGGCCCGAATTCTCGCCACTGTTCTGTTGCTGGCCTTGCGATTGATCGCGCAGGCTGAATTGTAATCCGCTGTCGTTGGTCTTGAGGCCGGCCTGTTCGAGCGCGCGCTGCAGTTGCGGTGCATCCTGGCGCAGCATGGTCAGGGTTTCCGGCTTCTCGACGGTGAGGTGCGAGGTGACATTGCCATGCTTGTCGACTTCGAGCCGGACATCGATACGGCCAAGTTCGGCAGGGTCGAGCCGGATGTCGAAGCTGCTCTTGCCCGATTTGGCGTTCTGCGCGATCTCGACGGCGACGCCATTCAAAGGCACCGGCGCGTTGGTGGCGACCGTGGCGGTCAATTGCGGGGTCGCAGCTGCAATTGGTGTCGGTGCGGTCTGCAATGGCTGCTGCTGCAAGCTATTGGTGGTCGGCGCGGTCACATCCGTTACTGCAGCCTGAGCGACGTGTTCGGTGCGACGCTCATGGCCAGCGCCAGCCGCAGGCTTTGCAGCTTCCGGTGCAACGGCGGTCGCGTCAGTTGCCAAGCCATCTACGGGTTTGTCGCCCGGCTTGGTATCCTTGCCGACGGTCGACGCTGCGGCCGCGTCGGCTGGCTGCGCGGACGTCGTCTCGGTGGTCTTGGTCTTGTCTTCTGATTTAGCCTCGGCCGTTGATGCCGTTGTGGCATCGGCTGCGCCGGTCTTCTTTGCGCCGGCTTTGCCGCCCGCGGGCGTCGCGGATGCGATAAGTGCCGCGAAATTCGCTTCGGCTTCCGGGGGCGTCGTTGCAGGTGCCGCTTCGGCGTCAGCCGTCGCAGCTTCGGTCACTGCCGTCTGGGCTTTCAAAACGGCTGCAGCGATGGCGAGAGGCTGTGCAACGCCGGTGGTTTCGGGCGCTGTCGGAGCTACTGCAACATCTGTCGTGGCCGCAGGCACCGGAATTGCGACGGCGACGGCGGAGATCGCGACGGGCTTCTCGGTTGAGGCCGTTGCGTCGGTGTCGGTCGTTGCGCTCTTGTCGGTATCCTTGGACGAGGCGTCCTTGGTGTCGGTCTTGTCGCCCGTTTTCGCGTCGGCCTTGGAATCGGCCTTCGTGTCGCTCGGGTCGCTCTTCGTCGCCTTGCGGGAGTCCTGCGCGGCATCGGCTGCCTGGGTGTCGCGGTCGCGCGGATTCGCGGCCGCGTTGTCGGCGCGATCATCGGACTGCCGTGTTCGGTCATTGCTCGAGGAGCGCGTGTCGTCGCGCCGTGCCGGTGCTGGCAGATCAGGCTGGGCGGCTGCGGCGCGATCGGCCACTACGGCAGTGTTGTCGACCAGCGAGCCGAAGCTGTCGGCATCCGACCGCTGATCGTCGCGCGACGAGGTCGAACGCGTGCCCTGAAACGAGACGGTTGAGGCGATATCCTGCGTAACGCTAACCACGGGTGGCCTTTCCAGAAGAGTTCTATCCTCCTTTCAGCAAGGACCGGGCCACGTCTCGTTCAAGAAAAATATTCATATAAATCAGTATGTTGCGATTTGGAGGGAGCCTGCTTGGGGGCCGTCGCGGCATTATCTTTTCTGCCCGGCGGCAAGAATTGCCGTTTCTGGCGAGGCGCCGTGATTGATTGAGCGCAAGGCGGCCTATATTAAAGTGCCATATCCCAACCATTGTCGGACCGACCTTAAGTTCCGGGATTTGGCTCCGTTTTCCTGATCGCGACGGTTTGTAGCCAGCGCGGTCGCATCAGTGACCGAAACCATGCTCAACAGTCTCGATCTCGAAGGCCGTCCGCAGGACACCAGGGTCGTGGTCGCCATGTCCGGCGGCGTCGACTCCTCGGCGACGGCTGCGCTGTTGAAGTCGCAGGGCTACGACGTCGTCGGTATTACGCTACAACTCTACGATCACGGCGCCGCCACCCACCGCAAGGGCGCTTGCTGCGCCGGCCGTGACATCCACGATGCCCGCGACGTGGCCGAGCAGAATCGGGATTCCGCATTACGTACTGGATTACGAAAGCCGGTTCCGCGAGTCCGTCATCGACAATTTCGCCGCGAGCTATGCTTCCGGCGAAACGCCGGTGCCGTGCATCGAATGCAATCGTTCGGTCAAGTTCCGTGATCTGCTGGCGACCGCGCGCGATCTCGGCGCGCAGGCATTGGCGACCGGACATTACGTGGCCTCACGCCGCCTTGCTGATGGCTCGCGCGCCATGGTCCGCGCCGCCGATGCCGATCGCGACCAGAGCTACTTCCTGTTCGCCACCACGCAAGAACAACTCGATTATCTCCGCTTTCCACTTGGTGACATGAGCAAGCCGCAGACCCGCGAACTGGCCCGCCAGTTCGATCTGTCGGTCGCCGACAAGCAGGACAGCCAGGACATCTGCTTCGTGCCGTCCGGCCGCTACACCGACGTGATCGAGCGTCTGAAGCCGAATGCGCTCGAGCCGGGCGAGATCGTTGATATGGATGGCCATGTCATCGGCCGCCACGACGGCATTATCCATTTCACCATCGGCCAGCGCCGCGGCCTCGGTATTGCAGCGAGCGCGCCGCTCTATGTGATCAAGCTCGACGCCATCACCCGGCGCGTGGTGGTCGGCCCGCGCGAGGCCTTGCGGATGCACCGCATTGTGCTGCGCGACGTCAACTGGATCGGCGGCGGGAGGCTGGAAAGCGCCGTGGGCAGTGGTCTTGAACTGTTCGTCAAGGTGCGCTCGACCCGTGGACCGCAGCCGGCCTGGCTGCGTGCTGTGAATGGCAGCTACGAGATCGAACTGGTCGGCGGCGAAGAGGGCGTGTCGCCCGGCCAGGCCTGTGTGTTCTACGACGCGCCGGACGGTCAGGCCCGCGTGCTCGGCGGCGGCTTCATCAAGAGCGCTGCGGCGAAAAGCCCTGTCAGCACCTCCCCCGCGATGCTAATGTCCCCGCCGTCGCAGCGATGCGTGTGTAAGAGTTCAGGGTAGGGGCATGGCTGGCGATATCGACCGCGCAGGGGTCGCGAAGGCTTACGGGCGCTGGGCGCCGATTTACGATCTCGTTTTTGGCAAGGTGTTCGATAGCGGTCGGCAATCGACAATCATCGAGGCCGATCGCATCGGCGGCCGCATCTTGGATGTTGGTGTCGGCACCGGACTGTCGCTGGTCGATTACGCCCGCACCACGAAGATTTGCGGCGTCGATATTTCCGAGCCAATGCTGCGCAAGGCGCATGAGCGCGTCCGCACCCACAACCTCACCAATGTTGAAACGCTGGCGGTCATGGATGCGAAGAACCTCGCATTCCCCGACAATCATTTCGATGCCGTCGTGGCGCAATACGTCATCACCGCCGTACCCGATCCGGAAGCGACGCTGGACGATTTCGTCCGCGTGTTGAAACCAGGTGGCGAGCTCATTCTCGTCAATCACATCGGCGCCGAAAGCGGTCCGCGCAAGATTTTCGAACTGGCCTTTGCGCCGCTGGCCCGCCGGCTCGGCTGGCGACCGGAATTTCCGTGGAAGCGGCTGGTGGACTGGGCAACGGTCCATGGCGGGATCACGCTGGCCGAGCGCCGGCCGATGCCCCCGATGGGGCATTTTTCGCTGATCCGCTACATTAAATCCTGACTGTTGCAGCGCGGGACCGGAACCTCCGTTCGCGCCCGCGGTTTGCTCCGGATGCAGATCAAACAGTCGTTCGTCATCGCAGGTCTTGTCATCGCCGGTTCCAGCGCCGCCTTCGCGCAGGCGCCGCCGACGCCTGCCACGCCTCCCGCACAGACCGCGCCGCCATCGGCCGAGCGTGCAAGTGCCAATTGTGCGCCGACACAAACAACCCCACAGGGGACGATTGCTCCCAGCGGTACGACAACGGGCCAGAGCCCGGAACCGCTGGGCGATAAACTTGCGAAATCAGATGGTGTTCTTTGCCCGCCGAGCAATGTCGATTCCGCGATGCGGACGCCGGCGCCGAATTCGGATAGCAGCAATACGCCGGTGATTCCGCCGCCCGGCAGTCCCGGCGGCGATCAAAGCGTTCGGCCGAAGTAAGTCTTAACGAGTTCGTCAGGCGCGCGGCACGGACACAGGCCGCGCGTCACGCGTTTGCGCGGCGAGCCGGATGCCTGCATTGGGCGCACCAAATCCTTGATAGTTGCGGCGCTCGACAATCTCGAAGAAGAAACGCTCATCGAAGCTCGGCGTGTAGATCTGGAAGAATTCGCCGTCGCCTTCGCGATCATACAGGATCTGGTTGTCGCGCAGCGCAGCCATCAGCTCGGCATCGAGCCCATATTTGGCTTCCACGTCATCGTAATAATTGTCGGGAATGCGCAGGAATTTGGCGCCGCGTTTGCGCATATCGGCCACAGCAGCAAAGATATTGTCGCACAAGAACGCGATATGTTGCACGCCGGAACCGAAGAACTCCGAGATGAAGCGGTTCGACAGCGTGCGCGTTGCGGATGATCCGTTCAAGATGATGCGCAGCGACTGATTGGCTGATATCAGCGCCTGGCTTTGCACGAGGCCGACCGGGTCCGGAATTTCCATCTGCGGCAGGCGCTGCAGGTCGAGAATGCCGGTGTAAAACAGAAGCCATGACAGCATCTCGTCATAGGGCATCGATTGCGAGATGTGATCGACGACGGAAAGATGATCTGTATCGGCATCGCTCTTGAGCGGCTCGAAATCTACGTCCCAGTTCTTGCCGGCCGCTTCCAGGAAATAGAGAAGACTGCCGCCGACGCCGTGGATCGCCGGGATTTCCAGCTCGCCCGGTCCGACTGGCTGATAGAACGTCCGCGCCTGCAACGCTTCCGCGCGCGCCATGGCCTGCTTGGTATTGCCGACGTCAAGTGCGATGGCGCACACGCCGGGGCCATGCGTCACGTAATGCGAATGCGCGAAACCGTCCGGCTCAGAATTGATCACGAGTTCGATGGCGCCCTGCGACCAGCGCTCGACGTCCTTGCTGCGATGGGCGCCAGTCTTGTGAAAGCCAAGTTGGCTGAGCAGCGTTGCGAGGTCAGTCGCCTTGGTCTCGTTGACGGCGAATTCGATGAAGCCGACGCCGCGGGTCGATGTCTTTGGCTGCAGGGCGTCGGCCGGTGTCTTTGCCAGTTGATCCTGCAACAGGATCAGTGAACGCAACCCGTCAGTGGCCGTTCGAACGGCGGAGCCTGCGCGGAACTGGTCGTTGAAAATCTCAAGCGACCACGCGCCGCTATAGCCGGTGGCTTGCACGGCTTCCATGAACTTGGCCACAGGCAGGTCGCCCTGGCCGGGGAAGCAGCGGAAATGCCGGCTCCAGGACAGGACATCGAGGCCCAGCTTCGGCGCGTCGGCGAGCTGCACCAGAAAGATCTTGTCCGCCGGTATGGATGCGATGGCGCTGACGGGAAATGCCGGGGCCAGCGCATGGAAGCTATCGAGGATCACGCCGATCGACGGGTGATTGGCGCGGCGCACGATCTCCCAGGCATCGCGATAGTCGTTGACATGAGCGCCCCATGCGAGTGCCTCGAAGCCGACACGCATGCCATGCTGCGCGGCGAGGTCCCCAAGCTCGCGAAAATCCGCTGCGGCTCGGTCGATACCGCCAAGCGAGGCCGGCGAGATGTTGCTGCAGATCAGCATCAGATCCGTCTGCAATTCTTTCATCAGGTCGAACTTGCGCGCCGCGCGCGCGAAGTTGCGGCTACGCTGCGGCTCCGGCATGCCCTCGAAGTCGCGGAAGGGCTGGAAAGCGCAGATGGTCAGGCCGAGGTCGCGGCACATCTGGCCGACGTCCTTGGGGCTTCCATTGAAGGACAGAAGATCCGCTTCGAAGATCTCGACCTCGTCGAAGCCGGCAGCAGCGATGGCGCGGAGTTTCTCATCCAGTGCGCCTGATAGCGAGACGGTGGCGATCGAACGCTTGGTCATGCCGCGGTCTCCGTCATGGCGCCGCCGAGGAACAACTGTCCGATGCGCGGATCGTTGAGCACACGGTCGGCCTTGTCCATCAAGCGGGTCTGGCCGAGTTCGAGCACGATGCCGAAATCGGAAATCTCCAGTGCCGAGCGTGCGTTCTGCTCGATCATCAGGATCGAGACGCCGCGGTCGCGCAGTTCCTTCAGGATGTTGAACGTCTGCAACACCATCAGCGGCGACAGCCCGATGGAAGGTTCGTCGATCAGCACCAGCTGTGGATCGAGGAAGAGGCCGCGGGCGATTTCGAGCTGCTTCTGCTCGCCCCCGGACAAGGTTGACGCCTGTTGCTTGGCCTTGGTGCGGAGCACTGGGAATTTGTCGAGAGCGGCCTCGATACGGGCCGGCAGATCGGTGATGTCGCGGCCGGCGGCGACGGCACCGAGTTCGATATTGTGACGGACCGTGAGTTCCGGGAAGATATTGCGGCCCTGCGGGACATAGCAGATGCCTGCCGTCAGTAGTGCACGCTGGCTGAGACCGGTGACGTCCTTGCCTTTGAATATGACTTTGCCTTCGCGCAGCTTCAGCAGGCCGAAGATCGCCTTGAACACCGTGGACTTGCCGGCGCCGTTTGGCCCGATGACGGTGGTGATCGACCCAGCCGGCACCGAGAAGGTGGTGCCATTCAAAATCGTCATCTTGCCGTAGCCGCCGACTAGGTTCTGAACGTCCAGGATTGCATCGCTCATGGCACTATCCTCAATGTCCCAGATAGGCTTCGATCACGGCAGGATTGGCGCGGATTTCGTCCGGTCGCCCCACCGCAAGAACCTTGCCTTCGGCCATCACCATCACGCGTGTGCAGAGCGACATCACGAATTCCATGTTGTGCTCGATGACAACGAAAGTGGCGCGCTTCTCCCGGTTGATCGCCGCGAGGCGGTCCTTGAGATCCGCCAGCATGGTCAGGTTGACGCCGCCGGCAGGCTCGTCGAGCAGCACGAGGCGCGGTCCGCCCATGAAGGCCATCGCTGCGTCGAGCAGTTTCTGCTGGCCATAAGATAGGCCGCCCGCGGGTTCATCGGCGAGATGGTCGAGCTTGAAGAAGCCGATCATCTGGTTGGCGGCCTCGGTCAGTCCGGCATCGGATGGGCCGAGCAGGCGCGACAGCATGTTACCTTGGTGTTCCTGACCGGCGAGGATCAGATTTTCGCGCACCGACAGCTTTGGGAATACCTGCAGCAATTGAAACGTGCGGCTGACACCGAGGCCATTCAGCTCCGAGGGGCGCATGCCGGTGACCACCTTGCCGTCGACCTTCACTTCGCCAGCGCTGGGCGTGAGCTGGCCGAGGATGCAATTGAACAAAGTGGACTTGCCGCAGCCATTCGGACCGATCAGGCCGAGGATCTCACCTTCCTGCACATCGAACGAGACGCCGTTCACGGCGGTGATGCCGCCAAAGCTCTTGCGGATATTGCTGACTTCGAGGACTGCGGTCATGGCGCCGTTTCCAGTTTCGCTTTGGCGACCGCGCGCAACGCGGAAGCGGCCTTGGTGCGGCGTTCGGAGATGTAACGATCGAGAATGCCGAGAATGCCGGTGGGTGAGTAGATCAGCAGCAGGATCACCGCGATGGCATAGAGCATGAGATAGTAACCCTGCGTGAAGCGCAGCCATTCAGGCAGCAGCACAGCGATCATCGCGCCGAGGAAGGGCCCGAAGAAGAAGCCGGAGCCGCCAACGATCACCATCATCAGGAGATCGAGGGACAGCGACAGGTGGAATGGCACGGGATCGACATATTGGGTCAGCGGTGCATAGAGCGTGCCAGCGACACCGCCGAGTGCGGAGCCGATCGCAAAGGCCATCAGCGTATAGCGCCGCGTGTCGATGCCGAGCGAAAGCGCACGAACGGGATTTTCGCGCAGCGCAATGAAAGCACGGCCCCATGGCGAACGGATCAGCCACCAGACGGCCAGTGAGACGATGCCGAGCGATCCCAGACAGACATAATAGAACGGCAGTGGTCGTCGCGTCGGATAGCCAAAGATCTCCGGGCGAGGGATGTTGCTGATGCCGTAGATACCCTTGGTCAGCCAATCCTCGTTGCGGAAGACAAGGAAGGCTAGCGTCGAAAATGCGAGGGTGACAAAAGCCAGGTAGTGATGCTGCACGCGCAGGGCGGGATAACCGAGGATCCAGCCGATAACGAAACACAGCACGATGGCGACGCCGAGTGCCGCGATCAGCGGCATGCCGCTGGAGGTCATGATCGCCGCTGTATAGGCGCCGATGCCGACAAAGGCGCCCTGCGCCAGCGAGACCTGCCCGGCATAGCCTAGCGTCAGATTGAGCCCCATGGCGGCGATGGTCATCACAGCCCACTGGCTGAGGATGAACAGGCCGTAGCGGTTGAAGTTCATCGGAACGATGATCAGCGCGGCAATGACAACGATGCCGAAGCCGATCTTGAGATACTTGGCCGCGGTCATACGGTGCGCTCCTCGGGGCGGCCGAGCATGCCCTGCGGCCGAAACAGAATGATCGCGATTAACAGAACCAATGGCACGGCGGCGCGATACTGGGTGGAGACATAGGCGGCTGACAGATTGTCGACGACGCCGATCAGCAGGCCGCCAGCTATGGCGCCGCGGACCTGGTTGAAGCCGCCGACAATGGCGGCGATGAACGCTGCTTGGCCGAGCACTTCGCCGTTGGAGAATTTAGCGAGATAGATCGGTGTGATGAGAAGCGAGGCCAGCGCGACCAGAAACGCGTTGATCAGGAACGTCAGCAGGATCATGCGTTCAACGGGCACGCCGATGATGCGCGCGACCGTCGGGTTCTGCGCGGCAGCCTGCATCTGGTGACCGATGGAGGTGCGGTTCAGCAGCGTTGTCAGGCCGAGCACGGCGAGGATCGCCAGCACCAGCACGCCAATGCTCTGCAGGGCGACGACGCGGCCGAAAATCGTGATGTCACCGCCGGGGATGATCGATGGAAATGGCGAGGCTTCGGCGCTCCAGAATTGCTTGGCGGCTTCTTTGATGCCGATGGCCAGGGCCATGGTCGCAATCGCCAGCGGCAGTACGCCATGGCGCAGCATCGGATCGACCAGCAGCATCTTGAAGCCGAGGCCCAACAGCAGCAGCGACAGCGCGATGCCGATCAGGATCGCCAGCCAGAACGGTGCGCCAGCATGCATCACCGCCAGCATCAGGAAGGCCGGCAGCATGACGAATTCGCCCTGCGCGAAATTGATGGTCTGCGAGGTCTGCCACAGCAGCGTGAAGCCGACGGCGACGATCGCGTAGATCGCCCCGGTGGCAAGACCTGCGATGAGGAGATCGAGAAGGTTGGACATGTGGTTCTCCAAATGGCCGGCAGCTAAAGCACCGGCCGCGCGCTCCCTCGCCCCGCTTGCGGGGAGAGGGCTGGGGTGAGGGGCTCTTGCGAGTGAAACACTCGCTCCCCCTCACCCGAAGCCTCGCTTCCGCTCGGCTCCGACCTCTCCCCGCAAGCGGGGAGAGGTTAAGTACGCGAGGCCTCAGTTGCCGAGCTTTGGCAGCACCTGCTTGACGACCTGCTTGCCCTCGACGATCTCGACGAGGAAACCCTGTCTGTCGATGTCGCCATTGGCGTCGAAGGTCGCGTCCATCAGGATGCCCGGCTCCTTGGCGGCGGTGATGGTGAAGCCGTGCAGCGCGTCGGCGAAGCCTTTGGAATCGACCTTGCCCATTTTCTCGGTGGTGGCCTTGATCATGTAGATCGCGAGCCAGCCCTTGAGGCCGTTATGGTCTGGGACGTAGTTGTACTTCTTCACGAACTTGTCGCGGAACGCCTTGATCAGTTCGACCGGCGCGTCGGTGGTGAGGCCGACATGGCCGCGCGCGCCATTGGCGGCGTCGCCGGCGAGTTCGACGACCTTCTGTCCGACCAGCGTGGTTTCGCCGACCAGCGGCACAGTGATGCCCTGGCGCTTCAGCTCCTTGAGTATGCGCGCGCTCTCTTCTTCGTTGACGTAAACGAAGACTGCATCCGGCGCCGCCGACTTGATCTTGCTGACATCGGCCGCGAAGTCGGCTTGGCCGGCTTCGGTGGAGAGATCCGCCGCGACCTTGATATTGTACTTGGCGAATTCCTTGCTGATGGAATCGCGCCCGCCTTTGCCGAAGTCGTTGTTGACCCAGACGATGGCGACAGACTTCGCTTTCAGTTCGTCATTGATGTATTTGGCGACCTTGGGCATCGACGACTGCTGGCCGAACGAGGTGCGGAACAGAAACTTGTTACCGGCCTGCGTCAGTTCGGCGGCTTCGCCGCCCATGATCTGCGCGATGCCGGCTTCGGCGGCGAGCGGCGCGGTGACCTTCACCGAGCCGGAATAGCCGGGCCCGAGCAGCACATAAGGCTCGGCGTCCAGTGCCTTCTGAACCTGGGCGCGGGCGACACCGGGGTTCGACTGTGAGTCTGCGTGGGTCACTTCCAGCTTGCGGCCGAGCACGCCGCCCTTGGAGTTGATCTCCTCGATCGCGAGATCGATGCCGTTCTTCCAGTTGGTGCCGACGGTGGCGCCGCCGCCCGAGAGCTCGGCGACATTGGCGAGTTTAATAGGGGCTCCGGACTGCGCGACGGCAGCACCGGTCAATACAGTTGCGAGCAGGGCGCTCGCCAAAAACACTGGCTTCATGGAATCCTCCTGTTGCTAATTGTTGTGGTTATCGATGCGGCCTTATGAGCGGCCGCTTCATTCAGGCTGCGTTTGGTGTCGGGTACCTTTTGACCATGACGGCGTCGAAAGCAATTCCCATTTCGGTCGGTGAAGGCGCAAATCCTGTAAACAACTCAAAGGCATCTGCGGCTTGGTAGATCGCCAGGTCGCGGCCGGTCATGACCGGCGCGCCTTTGGCCTTGGCCGCGTTGAGCAGCGGCGTCCACAGCGGGGAATACACCGCATCCGCAACCCACGCTTCCGCATGCAGCAGCGCATCGGGCACCGGCGTGCCGCGATTGGGCAACATGCCGATGGGTGTGCCGTTGACGATGCCGACTGCACCGCGAACCGCGTCATCGACGCTGTCCGCCACGCGGATGCTTTGCCTGTTTTGGAGCAGGGAAACGAGATGCCGGGCCTTGGCCGTGTCCGTATCGAAAATCCGGATCTCCGAAACGCCGAGATCAGCCAATGCAAAGGCGATGGCCTTGCCGACGCCGCCGGTGCCGATGACCGCGACCGGGCCGTGGTTGGAATTGGCGACCAGTTGCCTGGCGGCCCTTGCAAAGCCCGTGGTGTCGGTGTTGTGGCCAGTCAGTCTGCCGTCGCGGACCACAACGGTGTTGACGGCGCCGATGGCTTTGGCCCCCGAGGACAGATCGTCGAGCAGATCGACCACGGCTTCCTTATAGGGGAAGGTCACGTTTATGCCGGCAAAACCGAGGCGACGGACGCCGTCCAGAATGGCGCGCAATCCGCTGCGGTCGGCACCGGCGATCTCGATCAGCTGATAGTAACAGCGTGCACCCATGGCGTCGGCGGCCCGCTCATGCATCGCCGGCGACGCCGAATGCGCGATCGGGGCACCAAGCAGGCCGGTAAGGAAGCGTTGGCCCGTCGCCGGGGTATGGGGCGTCGCAGAGGTCATGATCGAAGGTCACTGTCAGCCGGTCATCGGAAAACTGAAAGAAAGATAGCGCGGCGGCGATCTAACACAATTACCCTGTTATACAACAAACATAACATGATGTTATTTTTTACGGACGCGCGAGGCCGGCTTTGCTGCGGCAATTTTGTGAGAGCCGACTGCGCGCATCTCGGTGCGCAGGCAGTCGATGAAATGCTCGATATGCAGCGACAGCGGCGCGCCGCGTTTCACGGCGACATAGGTATCGAACCGGGTGGGTTCGACGATGCGGATCACCTCGACGCCAGGATAGCCGCCATGGGCCACCGTGAACTGGTCGATGACCGCGATGCCCAACCCTGCCTTCACCAGGGCACAGACCGTGGTGCCAAATCTCGCCCGGATGGTGATGTCGTATTTGAGTTTATTGCGGGCGAAAATCTCCGCCATGATCCGACCGTAGGGATCGTTGGGGTCGATGCCGATGAGGGGATACCGGATGATCTCCTTGGCCGACACCTGCTTGCGACCTGCGAGTTCGTGTCCCTCTGGCACGATGCAGAACAATTCGCCGGACGCCAGCGGCATGAAGTCGAGCCCGGGATGTTCGAGCCGATAGCTCATGGCGACGCAGTCGCCGCGACCGAGCAGCAGATAGTCGATGGCCTCCTCAAGCTTGAGAATGTTGATGTCGATCCGCAGGCCGGGATAACGACGCCGCACCTGCTCGATGGCGCGTGGCACCATCACCTGCGAGATACTGGGAACCGACCCGATGCGCAATTCCGACAGCGTTCCGTGGCCGATCTTCGAGATGATCTCGGTGAGATCGTCGACTTTCTTGTAGACACCGTTGATCTGCTCGAAAATATTCTGCGCTTCAGGCGTCGGGAAGTAGCGTCCGTTCTGGCGCTGGAAGAAGCGGATGCCGAGCGACTTCTCGGTGTATTTGACCAGGCGGCTGATGCCGGGCGCGGACACATTCAGGAGTTTGGCAGCGCCGCCAATGGTGCCCGTCACCATGACGGCGCGGATCACTTCAACCTGGCGTAACGTCATCATGCGCAAAAAACTCTCGTTATCCTGAATGGCGCGGATGGTGCGCCAGAATGCGCGCTCTTCTGCCCTGGATGGACATGGTGCCGACCGCGTCCTGCGACCCGGGTAGCATTTTCCGCAGAGGTTATCAGAACACATCTGAATTGATTCAATTTTTACCGACAGTTCGCAATCGAATTAACGCAAGTTGTAGGAGTGGATTGTAGAAGGGGCGCATTGGTCTATTTTCAGGTCAGCCCACATTCGTCGTTTCCGCCGCTGAGGTCCTATGCGCGTCGCTGTCGTCCACGATTGGCTCTATACGCTGGGCGGTGCCGAGCAGGTGCTGCGCGAGATATTGCAGTGCTATCCGGAAGCGGACGTGTTCACGCTGTTCGATGTACTGACGCCGGAAGATCGCGCCAAGATTGGCTTCAAGAAAGCGCGTACCAGCTTCCTGCAAAAGATGCCGTTCATCCGCAAACGTCATCGGACATATTTGCCGCTCATGCCGATCGCGATCGAGCAGTTCGATCTGTCGGGCTACGACCTGGTTATTTCCAGCAGTTATGCGGTGGCCAAGGGCGTGATCACCGGCCCGAACCAGCTTCACGTGTCCTATGTGCATTCGCCGATGCGTTATGCGTGGGATCTGCAGCACGCTTATCTGAATGAAAGCGGCTACACCGCTGGCATCAAGAGCGCGTTGGCGCGGGCGCTGCTGCACCGGATCCGGATCTGGGACGTGCGCACGGCGCATGGACCGGATGCCATGCTGGCGAATTCCAATTTCGTCGCCAAGCGGATCAAGAAGGTCTATGGCCGCGACGCCAAGGTCATCTATCCGCCGGTGACCATGTCGAAGCTGCCGGCTGATCTGCCTACCGGGGACCACTTCCTCGCGGCAAGTCGTCTGGTGCCCTACAAGAAGATCGAAGCCGTGATCCAGGCCTTCGCCGAACTGCCGGATCAGAAGCTGATCGTTGCAGGCGACGGCCCAGATGCGGAGCGGTTGAAGGCAATCGCCGGCCCGAACGTGACATTTGTCGGCTTCGTCAGTGATGAGAAGTTGCGCGAATTGATGGCGACGGCGCGTGCCTTCGTCTTTGCGGCCGAGGAAGACTTCGGGATCATCGTAGTCGAAGCTGAGTCCGAGGGTGCGCCGGTTCTGGCGTTCGGCCGCGGCGGTGCGCGCGAGACGGTCTCTGCCTCTCCCGAATTGCGCACCGGCATGTTTTTCGATTCCAACGAGCCGAAAGCTATTGCGGAATGCGTCCGTGCCTTCGTGGCGAATGAACACTCGTTTTCGCGTGCCGATTGCCGCATGCAAGCCGAGAAATTCTCGGCCGAGCGTTTCCGCAACGAACTGATGTCGTTCGTGAACGATCACATGCGGACATTCAGCGGTGAGCGGCGGCGCAATCGCGATGGCAGTTCGCCGGATGCGGCGGGCTTCAAGCGGCGCTGGAGCGATGCCAAGGATTCCGCCCGAAGCGAATAGGCATCTGCCGTTACGATGACGCCCGCGACCCCGGCCCTTTGTAATCCGGAAACCGCGACAGCATGGCGGTCTTCAGGAACTTGAAGTGCGAGATGCTGACAGCAAGGTCGCGCAACCGGCGCTGGCCGTTTGAAATTTCGGTCTCGAACAGGTCCAGGTGATCGCTGTCGAGCTTCTCCCGCGTAAGATACTCGTCGTCCCCATTGCCGAAGGTCACAGCCGCGCGCGCCAGCACATCGTCAACGCGCCGGGTGAGGCCGGCCTGTTCGGCTTCGGCATTGCTGAGCGCGCTATCGAGGGCCGAAAGGACGTAATCCAGCCGCTCGCGATCAGTTTCGGCATCGCGCTCGGCCGAACGCGCCCTGAACTCACGCTCGCCGACAAGGCTGCGAAGATAGTTCTGGGCACGAGCCCGCAGGAACATCTGGAACATGCCGTATCCGGTCCAAGGGCGCGCGGCGGTATGCCGCGCAATGGCGCAGCTTGGCCGATTATGGTGATCAATCGGTTAAGAAATCGGATACGTGATCAGGCAGGCTTGCAGAACATCGCGATCGCCAACTCGATCCGCGTGTTGAGCATGCGCCGGTTGAGACGATAGCTGTTATCCGCCATCAGCCTGAAATGATCATTGGCGAACACGATTCCGAGCAGCATTTCGGACACCTGCTTGATGGGCTGATCGCGTAGCTCGGACCGGAGTGTCACGCGCTTAAGGGCCTCGACCACGTCCCGGGCGCCCAGTTCGAAGATGACCTCGGCGAAGATACCGGCGATATCCGGGGAGAGCAGGCGTTCGCTGATGATCAGCCGATGCAGCGCGATCTCGTCGGGCGCCAGCGCTATATCGACAATGCGCTTCAGAGATAGCCTCAACTGGTCGATCGGCGTGCCTTTGGCTTCCGCGTGACCGAAGCGGACTTGCGGCAGGCTTCGCAGCAGCATGGCGCGGAACAGCTCGCTCTTGCTGGCGAACATCTTGTAGAGCGTTTTCTTCGACATCCCGGCCGCACCGGCGATGTCATCCATGGTGGTCGCCGCGAAGCCCTTCAACGTGAAGGTGGCTTTGGCCACCGTGAGCAGATGCTCGGTGCGTTCGTCGGACGGTGGAGCCGAAGCGGCTGAGGCGGCAGCGTTCACTATAGGCGGACGCGTTGCCTGCGACAAAGTGCCATCGCGATTCTTCCTCGCACTTGCTGGTGCAACCATTGCGCATCGATTCCGTTAATGGAGGCCGTCTCACAAACGCTTGAGCAGCGACTTCCCCCGCAGTATAGCACTTGACTTGCCGAAAGGAAACTACCAAGTTTCCTGCATGGAAACCGAAGAGTTTCCACATATTTCCAACGGCGACGTCGTCCGCGATTTGCGCGGATGCCGGACGCCGTTTTGTATTGGTGAACTGATGATGAGCCTTGGATTTGCGCGCCCTTTCGCCCTGGTTGGCTTGTTGGCGCTCACGGGATGTGGCGAGGCGAAGAAGGAAGCTGCGGCTCCGCCGGCGCCTGAAGTTGGTGTTCTGGTTCTGAAGACACGGGAGGCGCCGGTCTCCACGATGCTTCCCGGCCGGGTCAATGCCTACCAGGTCTCGGAAGTGCGTCCGCAGGTTACGGGAATCCTGCAGAAGCGAAACTTTGTCGAAGGTTCGGAAGTGAAGGTCGGCGATCTTCTCTACGAGATCGACCCGGTTCAATATCAGGCTGCGCTCGAAAGCGCGGAGGCTGCGGTTCTGAAGGCGCAGGCCAATCTCGTAAGTGTGCGGCTTAAGGCCGAGCGCAAGACACAGTTGCTCAAGACCAATGCGGCCAGCCAGCAGGATGTCGATGATGCCGTCGCCACCTTCAAGCAGGGCGAAGCCGATCTCAAGGCTGCTGAGGCCAATCGCGATACCGCGGCAATCGCGCTTGACCGCACCAAGGTGACCGCCTCGATCTCAGGCCGCATTGGAAAGTCGTCGATCACGCCGGGTGCTTTGGTGACCGCGAGCCAGGCCAGTGCGCTGACCACGATCCAGCAACTCGATCCGATCTATGTGGATCTCGATCAATCGACCTCGGAAATGGAGCGGCTGCGCTCTCAGATTCAGAACGGCCGGTTGAAGCAGCCGGACGGCCGTGTCCAGATCGAGCTGTTGCTGGAGAACGGCAAAACCTATGATCAGAAAGGCAAATACAGCTTCACCGATTCCAGCGTGAACGAGGCGACAGGCTCGGTCAGCACCCGCGCCATCTTCGCAAATCCAAACCGGGCGCTATTGCCTGGCATGTATGTGCGTGCGCGCGTTGTGGCCGGTGTCGATCCCACCGCGATCATGATCCCGCAGCGTGCGGTGTCGCGCAATCCGCTCGGGCAAGCGACCGCCATGTTCGTCGACAAGGACGGCAAGGTCGAACAGCGCATTATCGAAGTCGCTCAGGCGATCGGCAACAACTGGCTTGTCGAGCGCGGCGTTGCATCGGGCGATCGCGTGATCATCGACGGATTGCAGAAGGTCAAGCCGGGCGCCAATGCCCGGACTGTCGAGGTGACCGTCGATCCCGCCACCGGCCTGACCCTCAATCCCGCCAAGCAGGCTGATGCAGGTGCCGACGCTGCGCCCGCGGACCGCAAGGAATAACGGGCATGTCGCATTTCTTCATCAAGCGGCCGATCTTTGCCTGGGTCCTTGCGATCCTGATCATGTTCGGTGGCCTGCTGGCCATTCTCGGGCTGCCGATCGCCCAGTATCCGCAGATCGCACCGACGGTGATCACGATCTCCGCGACCTATCCGGGCGCCAATGCGCAAACGGCCGAGAACTCGGTGACCAAGGTCATCGAGCAGAACATGACAGGCGTCGACTATCTGCAATATATGTCGTCCTACTCGACCTCGACCGGCACCGTGCAGATCTCGATCACTTTCAGCAATGAGGCAAATCCCGACATTGCGCAGGTGCAGGTGCAGAACAAGCTGCAGCTTGCGATGCCGCTTCTGCCGCAGGTGGTGCAGCAGCAGGGTCTGCGCGTGGTGAAGTCGTCGTCGAGCTTCCTGATGGTTCTCGGCTTCGTCTCCGAGGACGGCAGCATGACCGCCAGCGACATAGCGGATTATGTGGCGAGTTCGATCAACGAACCGATCAGCCGCGTCTCCGGTGTGGGCCAGGTGCAATTGTTCGGCGCCGAATATGCGATGCGGATCTGGCTCGATGCCGACAAGCTCGCGAAATACAATCTGATGCCGGGTGATGTCACCGCGGCGATCCAGGCACAGAATACGCAGGTGACGGCAGGCCAGCTTGGCGGTCTCCCGGCGGTCGATGGTCAGCAGCTCAATGCGACGATCACGTCGCAGAGCCGGTTGCAGACTATCGAGCAGTTCAACGACGTCATCCTGCGCACCAGCACGTCGGGCCAGACGGTTCGTATCAAGGATGTCGCTCGCGTCGAACTCGGCTCCAAGAGTTATGACGCCGTCGCGCGCTATAACGGCAGGCCGGCTGCCGGCATGGGTATCAGTCTAGCGACCGGCGCCAATGCGGTGGCGACGTCGGAGGGTGTGAAGGCGCGCATTAATCAGCTCACGGCGAATATGCCGGCGGGGCTGAAGGTGATCTACCCTTATGACACGACGCCATTCGTGAAACTGTCGATCGAGAAGGTCGTGCACACGCTGTTCGAAGCGATCGTGCTGGTCTTCATCGTGATGTTCGTATTCCTACAGAGCTGGCGGGCGACCATCATCCCGACCATTGCCGTGCCGGTGGTTCTGCTCGGCACCTTCGGTGTACTGTCGATTGCCGGCTATTCCATCAACACGCTGACCATGTTCGCAATGGTGCTCGCCATCGGCCTTCTCGTCGATGACGCCATCGTCGTGGTGGAGAACGTCGAGCGCGTGATGGAGAAAGAGGGCCTGTCGCCGCGTGAGGCGACCGAGAAGTCGATGCACGAGATCACGGGCGCGCTGGTTGGCATCGGCGTCGTGCTGTCGGCGGTGTTCATTCCGATGGCCTTCTTCTCAGGTTCGGTCGGCATTATCTATCGGCAGTTCGCGCTGACCATCGTCTCGGCCATGGTGCTGTCGGTGCTGGTGGCGATGATCCTGACGCCGGCGTTGTGTGCGACGATTCTGAAAAAGCCCGAGAAGAGTCATGGCCAGAAGCGCGGTTTCTTCGGCTGGTTCAATCGCACTTTCGATCGC
The DNA here is from genome assembly GCF_032401055.1 of Tardiphaga sp. 709. Lineage (NCBI taxonomy): Bacteria > Pseudomonadati > Pseudomonadota > Alphaproteobacteria > Hyphomicrobiales > Nitrobacteraceae > Tardiphaga > Tardiphaga sp. 709. The sequence goes on from NZ_CP135529.1 coordinate 4,747,379, forward strand.
ACCGCGAGTGGCTATGAAAAGACCACGGGCGCTGTGGTACGGCGGCCCGCCGCTGCCTTGATCGCTTTCGTTGCGGTTGTCGCCGGCATGGTGCTTCTGTTCGTCCGGTTGCCGAGCTCGTTCCTTCCCGATGAAGACCAAGGCACGCTCATCTCGCTGATCCAGCTACCGGTGGGCGCCACCGCCGGTCGGACGCTCGATGTGATCAAGCAGGTCGAGCATCAATTCATGGAGAATGAGAAGGATACAGTGCAAGGCGTGTTCGCGGTGCGCGGTTTCAGCTTTGCTGGTCAGGGGCAGAATGTCGGCCTTGCTTTCGTCAGCCTGAAACCGTTTGCCGAACGTGCGGATCATGCCAAGTCGGCGCAGGCCATTGCCGGGCGTGCAATGGCAGTGTTCTCGAAGATTCGTGACGCGATGGCCTTTACCGTGTTGCCTCCGTCGTTGCCGGGCTTCGGTAATGCCAGCGGCTTCGACTTCTATCTGCAGGACTCCGGCGGTGCCGGCCACGAGGAGCTGCTGAAGACCCGGAATCAATTGCTCGGACAGCTTGCAGGCGACAAGCGTGTCGCGCAGTCGCGACCGAACGGTCAGGACGATACGCCGCAATTCAATCTCGATATCGATCAGCCGAAAGCTACCGCGCTCGGCATCAACCTGACTGACCTCAACACGACTCTGTCGGCGGCGTGGGGCGGCTCTTATGTCAACGACTTCATCGACCGCGGCCGCGTGAAACAGGTCTACGTGCAAGGCGACGCGCCGTTCCGGATGGGGACGACCGATATCGGAAGATGGTATGTGCGCAACGGGGCGGGCTCGATGGTGCCGTTCACAGCTTTCGCGAGCGAGAGATGGAGCTACGGCTCGCCGCGCCTCGAGCGTTACAATGGCGTGGCGGCCGTGCAGATCCAGGGACAGGCGGCACCCGGCACCAGTTCGGGCACCGCGATGACCGCGGTCGACGAACAGGTGAAGAAACTGCCGCCCGGCTATACGCATGAGTGGACGGGTCTGTCGTTTCAGGAACGGTTGACCGGCAGCCAGACACTTTATCTCTATGCGATTTCGGTTCTGATCGTGTTCCTCTGCCTCGCGGCCCTCTATGAGAGCTGGTCGATCCCCTTTGCCGTGATGCTGTCTGTGCCGATAGGTATCCTTGGAGCGCTTGCTGCGGCCACGATGTTCGGCCAGGCCAACGACGTCTATTTCCAGGTCGGCCTGCTCACGACGATAGGTTTGTCCGCGAAGAACGCGATTCTGATCGTCGAATTCGCAATCGAGCAACAGGCGGCGGGCAAGTCGCTGGTCGAGGCGACGTTGCACGCAGCGAGGCAGCGTCTGCGCCCGATCCTGATGACTTCGTTGGCCTTTGTTCTCGGCGTGCTGCCCCTGGCGATGGCGACCGGCGCAGGTTCGGCCAGCCAGAATGCCATCGGCATCGGCGTCGCGGGCGGTATGGTCACAGCGACGGCGCTCGGCATCTTCTTCGTGCCGGTTCTTTACGTGCTGGTGCGGCGCCTGTTTCCGGGCCGCAAGAAGGACGAAAAGGGCCAGACGCATGAGCATGCGGTGGCATCGCCCGCGGAGTAGCCGCGTCATACCGGACATTCCGTCCGGCTTATAGCGGTCACCGGGGAATTCCGGCTATCCTCCCGAAAAATGACAGGGATGGAAACAGATGCCGCTGCCTTCGGGTGACCGCTGCGTGATCAACGACCCCAGCGGCAAAGCGAGTGCCGCGCGGTTTGCGGAAACAATTCGGCCACGGCTGTCGGTGCCATTGGTCGCAGCGCCGATGTTTCGCGTGTCGGGTCCGGAACTCGTCATTGCGGCGTCCAAGGCTGGCGTGATCGGTTCGTTTCCAACGGCCAATTGCCGAACCGACGATGAACTTGATAGCTGGATAGGGCGCATTCTCGGTGCGCTCGGGCCGGACGACGCGCCGTTTTGTCCGAATCTCATCATCCGTCGCGAGAGCTTGCAGGATGATCTTGCGACGGTGATCCGGCATGGCTGCGAGATGGTGATCACCAGCGTCGGACCGCCGGATGTGGTCGTCGGTCCGCTGCATGAGGCAGGCTGTATGGTCTTTGCCGATGTCGCTTCGATCCGGCATGCGAAGAAAGCCATCGCAGCGGGAGTCGATGGGCTCGTCTTGCTGACCGCGGGTGCCGGCGGGCAGACCGGCTGGGTCAATGGTTTTTCGTTCGTGCGTGCGGTTCGCTCGTTCTGGGAGGGGCCGGTCGTGCTGGCCGGCGGTGTGTCGGACGGGCAGGCGGTGTTTGCCGCCGAGGTGCTGGGCTGTGATCTCAGCTATATGGGCACCAAATTCATTGCCACCAAGGAGAGCATGGCGGTGGACGAGTACAAGCAGATGCTCGTCGCGTCCGAGCTCGACGATGTCCTGCTGTCACGGGCTTTCACCGGGCTGGAAACCAATACGCTGGTTCCCTCGATTGTCGCCGCGGGCCTCGATCCGAAAGATTTGCCGACGGACATGACCAGGGAGCGCGCCGATGCGCTCTATGGCCGGCAGGCGACGTCCGGAGTCAAGCGATGGCGCGACGTCTGGAGCGCAGGCCACTCTGTCTCAGGTGTTGCTGCAATCGAGCCCGTAGCGACGCTGGTCGCCCGCACGCGCGATGAATATGAGACTGCGCGCTCGGCGCCGCGCCGTTCACTCGGGAGCTAGCTCGTCAGATGCACGGCTGGGTTGCGGTGGGATATTACGGTCGCATGGGCGGCTGCCGGTATCATTATTGCGCTAACGGCTACCGCACTGCCGATTCACGCGCTAAACCACACGGCATCCCCGCGCGCCTGGGAGCCGATCTGCTCGGCGCTCGACCGCATCTCTCCCGCCTCATCGCGCGATCCGCGCCAGGCGGCTTCGTACCGATAGAGGACTCTCATGCGTGATTTCATGGCCGTTGCCCGTTCCGTCGCCGTTGCCGAGCACGGGATGGCCGCAACCTCGCATCCGCTGGCGACGCTGGCTGCAGTGGAGATGCTGAAGTCGGGCGGCAATGCCATCGATGCGGCGCTGGCAGCGGTCGCTGTGCAATGCGTGGTCGATCCCGCGATGACGGGCATCGGCGGCGATTGTTTCGCCCTCTATTCGCCGAAGGGCGGCGCGCCGATCGCGCTGAACGGCTCCGGCCGTACGCCGGCCAAGATCGATTCCGAGAAATATGCGGCGTCCGGCGCCCGCGACATTCCCGAGACCTGTGTCGAGACCGTTACCGTGCCTGGCGCCATCGATGCATGGTGCACGCTCAGCAAGGATCATGGCTCGAAGCCGCTGGCCGAGGTGTTTGCCGCAGCCATCGATGCCGCCGAGAACGGCTTCCTCATTACGCCGCGCGTGTCCGCTGACTGGGCCAAATGGCGCCGCAAGCTGGAACTGCATCCCGACGCGACCGCGCAATACCTGCCGGGCGGCCATGCCCCCGCGGTCGGCGACAAGCGCGTCCAGCCGGCGCTCGCTGCCACGCTGCGCCGGGTCGCACGCGAGGGCCGCAACGGCTTCTACCAGGGCCAGGTAGCCGACGACATCATCACCACGCTGCGCGCCGTCGGCGGCGTGCATGAGGCCGATGATTTCAATGAGCAGCGCTCCGACTATGTGACGCCGATCTCGGCCAATCATCACGGCTATGACGTCGCTGAATGTCCCCCGAACGGGCAGGGCCTCGCGGCACTGATGATCCTGCGCGTGCTGGCCGGCTACGACATCGCCAATCTGAGCGAGGCCGACCGCATCCATGTTCTCGCCGAGGCGACCAAGGCGGCCTATCGCACCCGCGATGCCTATTTCTGCGATCCAGCCTATGGCCAGGTCGATGTCGAACGCTTCCTGTCGGACAAATTCATCGGCGACCTTCGCGCCAAGATCGACATGAAGCACGCCTCTGCGGAAGAGGATTGGGACTCGGTCATCCACAAGGACACGGTCTATCTGACCGTGGTCGATCGCGATCTCAACGCCGTGTCACTGATCAATTCGCTGTTCGGTCCGTTCGGCAGCGGCATCTATGCGCGCAAGTCGGGCGTGCTGCTGCACCATCGTGGCTGGAGTTTCCGCGCCAAGCCCGGCCACGTGAATTCGCTTGGCCCGCGCAAGCGGCCGATGCACACGATCATCCCGGGTATGCTGATGAAAGACGGTCGCGCGGTCATGCCATTCGGCGTGATGGGCGGCCATTATCAGGCCACCGGCCATGCCCAGTTCATATCCGATGTGATCGACCGCAAGATGGACATCCAGGCCGCTGCCGAGGCGCCGCGCTCGTTCGCGACCAACAATCTGCTGCAGCTTGAAAAGACCATCCCGGAAGCGGTGCGCAACGATCTGGCCGCCCGCGGCCATACGCTGCAGATGATGGATACCGGCATCGGCGGCTGCCAGGCCATCCAGATCGATTACAAGCGCGGCGTGCTGCTCGGCGCCTCGGACCACCGCAAGGACGGTCTCGCACTCGGCTTCTGATCGATCAGGACAAGGCGCGATGGCGAGCTTCAGGTCCCGTCGCGCCGTGACTGACCTGGAACTCGCCGGTCTTCGACGCCGGTGAGCTAGGGTTCTCGGGATCCAGCGGCAAGTCCAGTGTGAACCGTGTACCTTGCCACGGTTCGCTGGCCAGATCGATTTGCCCCTTCAGGGTCGAGACGACCAGATTGAAGACGATGTGCAGGCCGAGGCCGGTGCTGCCTTTGTCGCGCCGTGTCGTGAAAAACGGATCGAAAACTTTCGGCAGATCGTCCGGTGGGATGCCGGCGCCATTGTCAGCCACGACGACGCGCATGTTGCAATCGTCCAGCCGGGAGACGGCAAGCTCGATCACACCGGTGCGGCCATCGGGAAAGCCATGGACCGCGGCATTCAGCGCCAGATTGCGAATAACCTGCGCGAGGGCACCCGGATAAGTGTCGGCCACGATGCCGTCCTCGCATATCACGCGAACCGTGTGGCCGCTGCGGTCCAGCAGCGGCTGCAGCGTACTCATGACTTCGCCGAGCCAGCCACGTATTTCGAACGCGCGGCGTTCCTGGTTGGCTTCGTCAGTCGCGACTTGTTTGAAGCTGTGGACCAGGTCCGCAGCCCGCCGGTGATTGTCGAACAGCAGTTTCATGCCTTCGCTGAGCCGCGCGATGCTCTGCGTGAGCGCGGAGCGCCGCACTTGACTGGATTCGATTGTGGCGGTCAGCATCTTCAGCTCACCTTCGAGAACGGTCGCGGTGGTCAGGGCGACGCCGAGCGGCGTGCTGACTTCATGCGAGACACCGGCGACCAGTTGCCCGAGCGACGCCAACTTTTCGGCCTGCACCAGTTGCCATTGCGTACTCTGCAGTTCAACCAGCGCGGCAACGGAGCGCTCTTTCTCGTCCTGCAGGGCTTGCGATGTCTGGAATTGGCGCCGCGCCTGAAATTCCCGTGCACCGACCGCGTAGAGCGAGAGCACATAGGCAAAGCCGATCTCGAAATTGTTGATAAAGCGCAAGCCGTCCGTCAGATAGGTCGCAAAGGTCTGGCAATAGATGAAGCACGCCCATGTAGTGATGCAGAAAACCGTCAGTGCGGGGAGGCGAAGCGGCAGCAGCGTCGAGACGAACAGGATCACGATGATCATTCCGGCCGTGGAATGTTCGAAGCCGCGATCGATGAACAGATAGATGATGCTGAGGACGCAGCCCGGCACGACGCAGTAGAGAAGATAGATGGGTTCGGCCCAGCGGCGTGCACGCGGCAGAAACAGTGCCGCGGTGAGGGGCAGCAGAATGATGGCGGCGACTGCGGCGCGGATGGCGAATGTCGTGGTCCATGCGAGGGGATCGAGAATCCGGTCCCAGATGGCGAAAGCGCAATAGACGATTGCACCAAGCACCATCGCGGCCTGTGCGCGGCGAAGCTCTCCGAGCGCAAAGCTTCGGACAAAGCTTGTTTCCTGTTCAGGGCTCTCGAAGCGCAGACCGAATTTGATCAACAGGTCGTTCATGAGGCCAACTTTGCCCGGTCGTCTGCACTTGATCGGCGCCAGAGATCTGGCGGCGGGGCGGGTGGATATTTGGGGGAATGTCGTTCGGCTGATTGCCGGGACGGCTTCATCTACCAGAATTTGGGACGTTTGAAACAGCTCAGGACTGCTGATGGCAGCAGTACGCTGGGAGTGCAGGCGCCAAGGGATACAAGGGATAGTTGGCGTCGTCAGTGGGCAAATGGCCAGCTCGCGCATTGCTGGGTCAGCCGTCTGGCTCACAGGTTCGGGGGATGCGACGAGGCAAGCGGTACGTTTGGTAACCGCCGATTAACTCAGTTAGATTTTGAGCGAGTTCGCCGATGAAAATTTCAGACTTTGGCGGTATCGGGTGCTTCGGGGAGAAGCGACGTGGTCAAATTCTGGAGATCAATTTTCGTAGGCGTTCCGGACCATGTCCGGATCGAACTCATCGACATGCTCTTCCAGACGCGTGTGCCGCTCTCGATCGCCGGCTTCACACTGGCCATCGTCTCGTGTCACGTCGCCATTAGTTCTGCAAATCCATGGTTCTACGGGTTGAGTGCAGCCGGAGTGATCGTCACGATCTTCCGCGTGGCGACAGAGGGCGTCTATCATCGCAGCAAAGGTCAACGCAGCTTCACCATCGCCGCGGCCGAGCGATGGGAGCGGCTTTACGCGTGGAGCAGCTACGTCTTTGCAGGATTGATCGGCCTGCTTGGCGCGGCGACTTTCTGGGCGAAGAACCCTGCGCATCAACTTCTCGCAACGGCGCTGGTCTTCGGCTATGCGGCCGGCATCGTCTGCCGGATTTCCGTTCGCCCCGGGATCGCGCTGCCGGCCTTGATGCTGGTTGCCTTGCCGACGGCATTCTCTGCGCTGGCCCGTGTCGATAGCAATCTGGCTTTCTATGCCGTGATCCTGATCGCGTTCCTGCTCGGCAGCTTCGAGACCGTGCGTTTCATCTATCGGCAGAATATCGAGCAGATCTCGCTCAAGCACGAATTCTCGACCCTCGCGCGGCACGATGCGCTGACGGGCCTGGCCAATCGGCTTGGCTTTCAGGAACGCCTCGCGATCATAGCGGCGCGCGCCAGGGCGGTGGGCTGTCTTATTGCCGTTCACAGCGTCGACCTCGATCGATTCAAGGAGGTCAACGACGTGCATGGCCATCCCGTAGGCGACGCGCTGCTGCAGGCAGTTGCGAGCCGGCTTAGCGGAATTTTGCGCGACGGCGATTTCGCGGTGCGCATGGGCGGTGACGAATTCGTCGTGGTGCAATCCGTCGTCGGCAATCGCGAGGAGGCCATGTTGCTGGGCCGCCGCATCATTCGGACGCTCTCCGAGCCGTTCATTGTCGATGGGCTTGAGCTCACCGTCGGCGCCAGCGTCGGGATCGCCATCGGCCGCGAGGGCGACGATCCCTGCGATCTCACGCCTGCTGCGGACCGGGCGCTTTACGCCTCGAAAGCCAGCGGCCGAAACCGCGTGACCTTTGCCAAGCCGGTGGATGCCGAGACAATCGCGCGGGCAGGCTAGCGTCGAGGCAATGAGCGTGGGCTGACCCGCGCCAGATGAGATTTCCTGCAGATCAGAAAAGCTGACAGCGCATCGACGGGATCGGTGGGAGCGTGTTGACAGGCATTATATATGTAATGTTATAACATCACAAATAAGAAGAGCCCAATGTCCCGTACCCTCAAAAGACTGTTCGATCTCGATGCAAAAACTCCCCGTCACAGTCTTGTCCGGCTTCCTCGGGGCTGGAAAGACAACTTTGCTGAACCACGTGCTGAACAACCGTCACGGCCTGAAAGTGGCGGTGATCGTGAACGACATGAGCGAGGTGAACATCGATGCGGACCTCGTTCGCGATGGCGGTGCCAACCTGTCACGGACGGATGAGAAGCTGGTCGAGATGACCAATGGCTGCATCTGCTGCACGCTGCGCGACGATCTGCTCAAGGAAGTGCGGGCGCTCGCCGAAAGCCGGCGGTTCGATTACCTGCTGATCGAATCCACCGGAATTGCAGAGCCGTTACCGGTGGCCGCGACTTTCGATTTCCGTGACGAGAACGGCGACAGCCTGTCCGACGTGGCGCAGCTCGATACCATGGTCACCGTCGTCGATGCGGTGAATCTGTTGAAGGACTATTCCTCCACCGACTTTCTGCAGGACCGCGGCGAGGCGCTCGACGGTGATAAGCGTACGCTGGTGGACCTGCTGGTAGAGCAGATTGAATTCGCGGACGTCGTGGTGCTGAACAAGGTCAATGCCGCGACGCCCGAGCAATGCAACAACGCGCGCAAGATCATCTGCGCACTCAATCCCGATGCCGACATCATCGAGGCGAATTTTGCCAACGTGCCGTTCGACCGTGTGCTCGATACCGGCCGTTTTGATTTTGAAAAGGCGCAGCAGCATCCGCTCTGGCACAAGGAGCTCTATGGTTTTGCCGACCATGTGCCGGAGACCGAAGAATACGGCGTGACGAATTTCGTCTATCGCGCGCGGCGGCCGTTCGATCCCGTGAAGTTTCAGGCCTTTCTGCGCGAGAGCTGGGCCGGCGTGATCCGCAGCAAGGGGCATTTCTGGCTGGCAACGAGGCCACAATGGGTCGGCGAACTCAGCCAGGCGGGCGCCATCGTGCGCACCGAAGGGATGGGTTTCTGGTGGGCCAATGTCCCCGCCGATCGCTGGCCGGACGATCCCTTTTGGCGGCAGTCCCTGAAGAAGAACTGGAACGAGATCTATGGCGACCGACGTCAGGAGATAGTTTTCATCGGTTCCGACATGGATGAGAGCGACATCCGTCGCCGCCTCGATGCCTGCCTCGTGCCCGGCAAGCCCGGCATGGATATCCCCGGCTGGGCCAGGCTCGCCGATCCGTTTCCTGCCTGGAAGCGGGCGGACGAGATGGCATCCTCGTGACGCGTCAGGTTGCCGTCAGCGGCGCGTGACGCAGCACCTGGAAGCGCGACGTGGCCGATGCCTGGCGAAACAGGCCGATGCGGTCGATTCGCAGTGAGGTGAGATCAAGTGTCGCGAACCGCTGCTGCAACATCGCCAGCACCGCTGCGCTGCGCTCGGGAGCAAGCCGTCCGGTCAGCGTCATGTGAAACCGGAAATCGTCGCGCACATAGGGATAGCCGAAACGATCCAGCTGCTCGACCTGTCGCGGCGTCAGGTTCTCCGGTTTGCGCCGTGCGCGATCCTCCGGCGTCATCGGGGCGCGGAACACCTCGAATCCTTCGACACAGGTCTGCGCTAATGCGGCGAGCTCAGTGGAGGGCGCATCCGGCACGACAGCCGTGAAGCCGCTGATGATACGAACCACCGGCGAGATTTTCGGGATGGCACGGGGCATCCGGGCGAAGTCATCGAAGGCCGCGATCAGGTCGGCTTCGGTGGCTTCCGGCGCCAGCGAGAACGGTGCCTTCAGCGTGGCATGAAAGCCGTATTTGCGTGGATCCTTGATCAGCGCCGGCCAGTCCGGCGCCTGCATGATGAGATCGCCGGGCACCAGCACGTCATTGCCGGTGAAAGGATCGTAACCGAGGGTCTCGGCGCCGAAGCGGGCGAGGGCACTGTCGGCGTCGGGGGCGTAATAGAGCGCGTAGCGCGGGAATTCATTCATGACCGCACCATAGAGCATGATCCCGAAAAGTGGATGCCGGTTTTCGGGATGCTCATTTTCGGGAACGATCATGCTCAAGTAAGAGAGGAGTCGCCGCGCTACGCTGCGGCAATAGCCTTGCGGTGCATGGCACGCGCCGGCTGAAGCCTTGTGGCATCGGTGAGATGCACGAGCTTGCCCTGCGCGATCACGGCGACGATGCGCGGACGCATTGCGACGCTGTCATCGACGAGCAGCAAATCAGCGCGGCGTCCTTCGGCGATCTCGCCACGGTCGGTGAGACCGGCAGCTTTCGCTGGTGCGGACGAGATCAGTGCCCAGGCCTGCGGCAGCGACAGAATGCCGTCATGGAGCAGCCGGAACGCGGCCAGCAGTTGTGCGGGATAATAATAGTCCGAGGCGAGAATCGAGCAGAGGCCCTTGGCGATCATGTCGGATGCCTTGGTCCAGCCGGTGTGGCTACCGCCCCGCACGACGTTGGGTGCGCCGAATACGATGAAGTCGCCAGCATCGGCGGCGGCTTGTGCGGTTTCCACGTTGATCGGGAATTCGGCGATATTGACGCCGAGCCTGCGGAAGTCGTCGCGCATCGCAGGCGTCGCGTCATCATGCGAGAGCGTCGGCACGCCGGCAGCGTTCGCCGCTTTGGCGAGGCGGGCGATCGAGGCCGGCACCTCATCGGTGCGCGACAGCACGCGATCGACCAGCTGGTCGAAGGCCTCGCTGCTGAGCCCGGTACGTTCCACCATCCGCGCGCGCTTCGCCGGCTTTGAGATGCCGGCGATGTCCATATGATCGTTGAAGGCGAGTAGATCGATGCGGCCGGCCTTCAGCCAGCCGACGATCTCATCTTCGGCGTCGAGATTGAAGGTTTCCTGCCGCAGATGGAAGCGCGTATCCGATGCGAGCCGCGGCCGCAGCGTCTCGATGGCGTCCAGCAGCTTGCGGGCATTCTCGGCGCCGCGCAGGCCCGGCTCCCAGGACCATGTAGTGCCGTGAAACACCGTGGTGATGCCATTGGCGATGGCCTGGCGGTCGCTGTCGATCAAGGCAACATCGACCGGGAAGTCGACGCCGGGCCGCGGCATCAACTGCCGCTCGAAGGCGTCGCCATGCAGGTCGACGATTCCCGGCAGCACCAGCAGATCGGAGGCATCGAGGCCGAGCGCGCCATGGGGCGCATCCGATCGGATATCCGCAATCACGCCATCCCCAATCTGCAGAGAGGTCTCGGCGATGTCCTGGCCGAGCAAGGTGCGTCCGCCGTCGATGAAGATATCCGTCATGTGACTGCCATCTGCCTGGGCGCCTTGACGCCTTTATACTTGCTCAAGAAATCCTCGACCGGAAGCTTGCGGAAATCCGGCAGCGCCTGTCGTAGCATCTCGTGGTCCCAGTTCCACCAGGCGAGGTCCATCAGCCCGTCTTCCACAGCTTCCGAAAATCGCCGCCGCACCGGCCGCGCTGGATTGCCGGCGACGATGGTATAGGGGGCGACGTCCTTGGTCACGATGGCCCCGGCGGCGATCACCGCGCCGGTGCCGATATTGCGGCCGGGCAGCACGACGGCGCCATGGCCGAGCCAGACATCGTGGCCGATCGTGCAGTGATGTTCGCGCCGCCAGACGAAGAAGTCGGCGTCGTCGCTTTCGCCGGAGAAGTAGGCGCTGGCGCGATAGGTGAAGTGCGCCTGCGTCGCCCGGTGCATCGGGTGATTGCCGGGATTGATCCGGATCATCGCTGCGATCGAGCAGAATTTTCCGATCGTCGTGTAGGTGATCTGGCCATCATTCACGACATATGAGTAGTCGCCCATCGTCACTTCGTTGAGGATCGTGCGCGCGCCGACTTCGGTATAGGCGCCGAGCTCGGTATCGACGAGTTTCGCGGTGGGATCTACCGCTGGCGTGAGCGAGAGTTGTTTTCCAGCCATGTGACGCTCGTGCGACGGAAGAGGAATCGGTGGGTGATATATCAGAGTGTGCGCTGGCGCGCGGGCACCTCTTCGGTCGGTTTCGTGACGGTGTCGTGACGTTCGCGTGAATTCGGGCGTGCTTTTCCCGCAACGAGGATAACCCGTATGCGCAGGGCACATGTCACATCATTGTTAAACGCGGGCGTTACCGGTGGCGATGTCTATTGTCATTGGAGTGCCTCATGCTGGTGGTGGATAAGCTGACGTGCCGTTTCGGCGCCAAGGCTGCCGTCGATAACGCGTCGTTCGAGATCAAGCCCGGCGCATTCGTCGGCGTGATCGGCCGTTCCGGTGCCGGCAAGTCGACCATGCTGCGCATGATTAATCGCCTGTGCGAGCCGACCGAAGGCCGTATCGTATTTGATGGCACCGATGTCACTGCGCTCAAGGGCCGCGATCTGCGCAAGTGGCGCGCCCGCTCGGCGATGATCTTCCAGCAGTTCAATCTCGTCGGCCGTCTCGACGTGCTGACCAATGTGCTGATGGGCCGCCTGGCTGAGATGCCGCAGTGGCGCTCGCTGACCCAGATGTGGCCCGAGGACGACCGCGCGCTGGCGATGTCAGCGCTGGAACAGTTCGACATGGCGCAATACGCCTCGCAGCGCGCCGACCAGCTTTCCGGCGGCCAGCAGCAGCGCGTCGCCATTGCCCGCGCCCTCGTGCAGCAGCCCGACATCATCCTCGCGGACGAGCCGATCGCGTCACTGGACCCGCGCAACACCCGCATCGTCATGGATGCGCTGCTGCGCATCAACAAACACTTCGGCATCACCGTAATGTGCAACCTGCATTCGCTCGATCTGGCGCGCACCTATTGCGATCGCCTGATCGGCATGTCCGCTGGTCGCGTCGTGTTCGATGGCGCGCCGTCCGCGCTCACCGAACATATCGCCCGCGAACTCTACGATCTCGAAGCCGACGAGGTGATGGGATCGGCGCATGTGCCGACGCCCGCCCGCGTTCCCGAATACGGCGTTGCCGCCGTCGCGTGATTGCAGTGCGTTGAAATTATCGCGGTGACGTCATCGTAACGATGCCATCGCCGCGATAGACGCGCCTTCTGCCAAGAAGAAACGTTTCACCTCAGATCAAAACAGGGATTGTCATGATCAACCGTCGCTCCATTCTGCTCAGCGCCGCAGCGCTGGCTTTCGCCGCCACCTCGGCTTCGGCCCAGGACTACAAGGCCAAGTATCCGGAACTGACCTTCGCCATCATCCCGGCAGAGAACGCGTCGGGCGTCACCGAGCGCTGGGCGCCCTTCGTCGCTTATCTGTCGAAAGAACTCGGCGTGAAGGTAAACCTGCGCATCGCCAATGACTACGCAGCCGTCATCGAAGGCCAGCGCTCCGGCAACATCCACATCGCCAGCTATGGTTCGGCCTCGTTCGCCCGTGCCCGCCTCACCGGTGTGAAGACCGATGCCTTTGCCAACGACATCAACATCGATGGCTCGACCGGCTATTACTCGGTGTTCTTCGTCAAGGCGAACAGCGCTTACAAGACCATCGATAATCTGAAGGGCAAGAACCTCGGCCTGGTCGATCCGAATTCAACCTCCGGCAACAACGTGCCGCGCTTCGAGCTGGACAAAATGGGCATCTCCGATGCCGACACCTATTTCAGCAAGGTCGTGTTCACCGGCAGCCACGAAAATGCGCTGCTGGCGCTGTCACAGGGCACGGTGGATGTCGCCGCCAACCAGTGGACCAACGACAACGACTCGACGCTGCAGCAGATGCTGACCAAGGGCATGCTGAAGAATGCCGATGGCACGCCGATGAAGAAGGAAGACTTCCGCATCATCCACAAGTCGGCCCCGATCATCAACGGCCCCTATGCCTATAGCTCCGACCTGCCGGAAGAGCTCAAGGTCGCCATCGCCAAGGCCTTCGTCGATGCACCGACCAAGGACAAGGCGGCTTTTGATCGCCTGTCGGACGGCCAGAAGAAGGGCTTCCATGCCGCGACCACCAAGGATTGGGACGCGACCATCGACCTGATCAAGTTCGTCGACGCGCTTCGTAAGAAGAAGGCGTCGTAAGTATCTGCAGTTGACAGGAGCCGGATCAGCAATGGTCCGGCTCCTTTTCTGTGTGGAACGCTGCGGTCTCTTCCCTCGCCCCGCTTGCGGGGAGAGGTTATCCTGAGCGCAGCGCTCTGACGGTATGTTACTTTTATAGGCACAACCTTTCATGTCCGCCGCCGTTTCCATCCTTCCGGCTCCGCAGCTCGCTGCGCTGAACGATGCCTACCGCAAAGCGGTGGCACGCCGGCGGTTGCGCACGCTGTTCGTTGTGGTGGCCTGCTTTGCAGCGCTGTTCGTCGCGTCGCTCGGTGCCGAGGTCAATCTTAGAACTTTCATCGAGAAGATCGGCAACTTCGGCAGCTATTTCGATCGTATCTTCACGCTTGAGGCCGGCACCCGCGTCTGGACCGACGTCAATGAATGGTTCTGGGGTTGGAAGAAGTGGCTGTCGCTGCTCGGCGAGACCGTGCTGATCAGCTATGTCGGCACACTGATCGGCGCCGTGCTGGCCTTTGGGCTGAATTTTCTCGCGGCTGAGAACACCGCGCCGTCCGCACCGCTGCGCTTTGCTGTCAGGCGCTTCATGGAATTCTGCCGCACCGTGCCGGATATCGTGTTCGCGCTGATCTTCGTCATCGCCTTTGGTCTCGGCCCAATGGCAGGCGTGTTGGCCATTGCGATTCACTGCGTTGGGGCGCTCGGCAAGCTCTATGGCGAGATCGTCGAGAATATCGACATGAAGCCGGTGGAAGGCATTCGCTCGACCGGAGCGGGCTGGATCGACTGCATGCGCTTTGCAGTGCTGCCGCAGGTCGCGGCCGGATTTGCCAGCTACACGCTGCTGCGCTTCGAGATCAATGTGCGCGGCGCGTCCGTGATGGGCTTCGTCGGCGCCGGCGGCATCGGCCAGGAACTCGTCGTTGCTGTCAGAAAGTTCTACTATTCCGACGTCAGTGCGATCCTGCTGATGATCATCGTCACGGTCTTCATCATCGACATCGGAACCGGCTGGCTGCGCGGCCGTCTGTTCGGCAAGGAAGCCAGATCATGAGCAGGCAGCCTGACATCAATACCCCCGCATTGCGCGGGCGCTATCCTGATGTCTTCAACCGCCCGATGGCCTCGCGCGCCGGCGTGCCCACGATCCTGGTCGCGGCGCTGGCGCTTTTCATCTTCGGGCTCAATGAACTCGACTTCTCGCCGGCGCGGATGTGGACCGGCCTGCGCGAACTCGGCTGGATCACCATGATGATGATCCCGCCGAATCCCGGTTCGTCACTGCCTGCCTATCTGCAGGCCATGGGCGAGACGCTGTCGATCGCGCTGCTGGGCACAACCCTCGCAGCCGTGTTCGCGCTGCCGGTCAGCCTGCTCGCGGCACGCAACGTCATTCCGTCGGCGTGGCTACGCTTTCCGGTCCGGCGGTTTCTGGATTCGATCCGCGGCGTCGATACGCTGATCTGGGCGCTGGTCTGGATCAATGTCGTCGGTCTTGGCCCGTTCGCCGGCGTGCTGGCAATCGCGATTTCGGATTTCGGCGCGTTTGGCAAATTGTTTTCGGAAGCTATTGAAGCCGCCGACAAGAAGCAGGTCGAGGGCATCCGCGCTTCCGGCGGCAGCGCGCTGCACGAGATTCGTTTCGGCCTTATGCCGCAGGTGCTGCCGGTGATTGCCGGTCAGGTGCTGTATTTCATCGAGTCCAACACCCGCTCCGCCACGATCATCGGTATCGTCGGCGCGGGTGGTATTGGTCTTCAGCTCGCCGAACAGATTCTGCGTGCTGGAATGGCAGAAGGTCTCGTTCCTGATCCTGATGATCCTGGTCGCGGTGGCGGCAATCGACTGGATCTCCAGCCGACTGCGCTTTGCCATCATCGGCCGCCGCGCGGTGGCGTGATCACGCCGCCGCCTTGTGGCGCTCCTGTTCGGCCTTGAACAGTTCGAACTCTTCAGTGACCGCGCGCACGATGCTCGGCCGTTCCCGCAGGCGCTTGTGGTAGGCCTTGATCGCCGGCCAGTTCTTCAGATCGATCTCCGGCAGCACCATCGTCCAGTTCAGCACAGTGACGAGGTAGGCATCGGCCACGCTGAACCTGTCGAGCAGGAAGTCGCGTCCGGTAAGATGGTTCTCGAGATAGGTCAGCCGGGACAGGCCGTTCTGCAGCGTATAGGCCTTCATCTCGGCCGGCGCCTTCTTGGCGAGCAACGGGACGAACAGCCCCTTGTGCAGTTCCGTGCCGATGAAGCAGAGCCACTGTTGCAGCCGGCTCCGCTCCAGACCTGAACCGGCTGCGATGGGCGACTGCGGGAATCGCTCCGCGACATGCTGCAGGATCGCGGCATTCTCGGTGAGGATTGCGCCATCGTCGGTGCGCAGCGTCGGCACCAGCCCCAACGGGTTCACGCTGCGGAAATCCGAACCATCGCTGAGGACCTCCTTGCTCAGCGGATCGACCTCGAGGAATTGCGCGGCGCTGCCAGCTTCTGCCTCATAGAGCGCAATGCGTGTCGCCATCGAACAGGCCATCGGCGAGAAATAGAGATCCATTGGAAGTCTCCTTGGGCTGACGGACCGTAGTGGTCGATCCATTGATTGATTTTCGTACCGTCTCGCATAATATAGATCCGGTCAAGGAATTTAGTGCGAAATGGTACAAAAAAGAAAAAGCCCGTTGTCGTGGCAACTCCGCAGCCTGCCGCTGGGCCGAAGCGGCGAGGGCGGCCGCGGGCCTATGAGCCCGATGTGGCGATTGGGCAGGCGCTGGCGCTGTTTCGCAAAGGCGGTTATGCGGCGACATCACTGGACGATCTGAGCGAAGTCACCGGCATGAACCGGCCGTCGCTCTATGGCGCGTTCGGCGACAAGCGCGCACTCTATATCAAGAGCTACCAGCGCTATCGGGACGACTACACTGTCCGGGTCATCGAGATCTTCAAGGCCGATATCGATATCCGGGAGCGGCTGCGCCGGTTCTTCGATGCGGCACTCGACATCTATCTCACCGGTGAGGAGCCGCGCGGTTGCTTCACGGTGATGACCGTGGCCTCGGATGCGATTGCCGATCCCGACATCCGCGAATTGGTCTATCGCGGTTTTGCTGATGTCGACGATGCCTTCGGCTGGTGCTTCCGCACCGCACTCACGCGCGGCGAAATGCCGGACACCGTGGACGTTGCGGCGCTATCGCAGATGGCGTCGGCGATATTGTTTTCGCTGTCGATCCGTGCCCGAGCCGGTGTTCTCCGCACTGAGCTGAATGCGATCGTGAAAGGTGCAATTGCCTTGCTCTGCGGCCCGGTGCGCTAGCCGGTTCCCTCGGCGCGAAATCCGATCGGCTTCACAATAAATTCCGCTAACCTGTCGGTATCGCACGATGCCGACCGTCTTTCATCCAAGGAGACCCCATGCTTTACGCCATCCTCTGCTACCATGATGAAGCCGTTGTCGGCGGCTGGTCGAAAGACGAAGACGACGCCGTGATGGCGAAGCTCGCCGTCGTGCACGGCAAGCTCGCGCAGCAGGGCCGACTCGGCCCGGTGGCGCGCCTGCTGCCGACCACCGCGGCGACAACGCTGCGCAAGGACGAGCCGCCGGTGGTGCTCGATGGCCCCTTCGCCGAAACCAAGGAACAGTTGCTCGGTTTCTATGTCGTCGAGGCAGAAAATCTCGATGGCGCGCTGGAGATTGCCGGGGAACTCGGCCGCGCCAATCCCGGCGGTGCGTATGAGATCCGACCCATTGGCGTCTTTCACGGAGCGTTCCAGCCATGACGGATGTCGCCTGGATCGATGCGGCGCTGACCTCGGCGCGTCCCCAGGCGCTCGGTGCGTTGCTGCGCTATTTCCGCAATCTCGACACTGCAGAGGAGGCGTTCCAGAACGCCTGCCTGCGCGCACTGAAGACCTGGCCGCAAAATGGCCCGCCGCGCGATGCCGCGGCGTGGCTGATCATGGTCGGTCGCAACGTGGCCATCGACGATATCCGCCGCGGCGCGAAGCAGCAGCCGCTGCCGGACGACGACCATGCGATATCTGATCTGGATGATGCCGAAAGCGAGCTCGCCGACCGGCTCGACGGCTCGCACTATCGCGACGATATCCTGCGGCTGCTGTTCATCTGCTGCCATCCGCAGCTCCCGGCGACGCAGCAGATCGCGCTGGCACTGCGCATCGTCTCGGGCCTGACGGTGAAGCAGATCGCACGCGCGTTCCTCGTCTCGGACGCCGCGATGGAACAGCGCATTACCCGCGCGAAATCAGCCGTCGCCAAGGCCAATGTGCCGTTCGAGACACCCGGCGCGCCGGAGCGCAGCGAGCGTCTCGCTGCCGTGGCCGCCATGCTCTATCTGATCTTCAACGAGGGCTATTCGGCATCAGGTGAAAGTATCGATCTGCGCGCGCCGTTGTGCGAGGAGGCGATCCGCCTGGGACGGTTGCTGCTCAAGCTGTTTCCGGCCGAGCCGGAGATCATGGGCCTGGTAGCGTTGATGCTGCTGCAATATGCCCGCTCGGCGGCGCGTTTCGATGCCAATGGCGCGCTGGTATTGCTCGACGATCAGGACCGCACGCTGTGGAACGGCAAGATGATCGCCGAAGGCCTGGCGTTGATCGACAAGGCGATGCGCCATCGTCGCACCGGCGCCTATCAGATCCAGGCTGCCATTGCCGCGCTCCATGCCCGCGCGGCCAAGCCGGAAGACACCGACTGGGCGCAGATCGAACTGCTCTATGGCTCGCTGGAGATATTGCAGCCGTCGCCGGTGATCACGCTCAATCGCTCGGTGGCGGTGTCGAAAGTGCGCGGCCCCGAAGCGGCACTGGAGATGATCGCGCCGCTGGCCGCGAAACTTTCAAATTACTTCCACTTTTTCGGCGTGCGGGGCGCCTATCTGATGCAGCTCGGCCGCAATGACGAAGCGCGCGAGAGCTTCAACCGCGCCATCGCGCTGGCAAATACGTCCGCGGAGGCCGATCACATCCGGATGCATCTCGACCGGCTGATGCTGGAGAGCAAACCGCGACCGAAAGTCGCGAACAAGGCCAAGAATCAGGCGAAGAACAAGGCGGCTGCTCCAAAATAATTTTCATGGCGGTGTCGGATTGCGCCCACGCCGCTCGTCTTTGAGACAACACACCATTCGAACCGCAGGACCATTTGATGCCCATTTCCCGTGCCTCAATCTGGATCGGCCGCATCCTCAGTACCCTCGTAGTCCTCTTCCTGGTGATGGATGGCGGCATCAAGCTGGTGCCGATCAAGGAGGTTACCGAGACCATGCAGCAGCTCGGCTATAGCGGCAGCATGGCACAGGCGCGCGGCCTTGGCGTCCTCACGCTGCTCTGCGCATTGCTTTACGCGATCCCGCGTACATCCGTTTTCGGCGCCATTCTGCTCACCGGGCTTCTTGGCGGCGCGATGGCGACGCACCTGCGCGTCGACAGCCCGCTATTCACGCATCTGTTGTTTGGCTTTTACATCGGCGTGATGGCATGGGGTGGGCTGTACCTGCGCGATCCCCATTTGCGCGCGATGATCCCGATCCGACCCCAAAGTCTTTAACCGGAGGAAAGAGCGATGCAGGTCAATCCCTATCTTCACTACAACGGCAATTGCGAAGAGGCGCTCAATTTCTATGTGAAGGCTATCGGCGCCAAGATCGACGTCATCATGCATGTGGAAGGCTCGCCTGCGGCGGAACAGATGCCGCCCTCGATGGCCAAGAAGGTGCTGCATGGCCAGATCTCGGTCGATGGCGAGGTCATCATGGCCTCGGACGCGCCGCCAGATTATTTCGAGAAGATGCAGGGCATGTCGGTCTGTCTGCAGATCAAGGATCCTGCAGATGGCGCCAAGGTGTTCGCGGCATTGTCCGAGGGCGGCACCATCAAGATGCCGTTCGGCGCCACGTTCTGGTCAAAGGGATTTGGCATGTGTGTCGACAAGTTCGGCGCGCCCTGGATGATCAACTGCGCGATGGAGTGATGTGAGGCGTACGCCGCTTTCTGACCTCTCCTCGCACTCGCGCGGCGAGAGGTCGCCACGTCGTCGCGGCGGGTGAGGGGCGGGGCACTGAGCTGATCGCAGACACTGCAGACAAGGGTCGCGTCTTACAGCGCGATCCGATAAATCATGGTTGTGGGTGCGCCATGCCTTGCCCCTCATCCCACCCTTCTCCCCGCCTAGCGAAGTTTCGCTTCGCACGGGTGCGGGGAGAAGGAGCGCGCAGTCCGCGCGTCACTGCCCAGATTCTGAAAAGAAAAAGATTTCCCCATGTCCGCCTTTACCCGCAACGCCATCGTGCTCGGCCTACTCTCCGCCGTCGGCCCCTTCGCTATCGACATGTATCTGCCGGCGCTGCCGGCGATCACCGCCGATCTGCACACCACGACCTCGGCAACGCAGATGACGCTGATCGCGTTCTTCATTGCTTTCGGCCTGTGCCAGATCGCCTATGGTCCGCTGTCCGACGTCTATGGCCGCAAGGCGCCGCTCTATGCGGGTCTGACGCTGTTCATCGCCGGGTCGATTGGTTGCGCGCTGGCGCCGGGGGTGGCGTGGTTGATTGCGTTTCGTTTCATTCAGGGCCTCGGCGCCGCCGCCATGGGCGTGATCCCACGCGCGATCATCAGGGATCTGCACACCGGCGTCGAGGCGACGAAACTGATGTCGCTGGTGATGCTGGTATTCTCGGTGTCGCCGATCCTCGCGCCGCTCGGCGGCAGTGCGCTGATCGTGCCGTTCGGCTGGCGCGCAGTGTTCGTCGCAACGACCATTGCAGCCGTCATTGCCCTTGTGCTGGTCGCCTCGCTGCTGCCGGAGACGCGCCCCGCGCATGAGCGCATCTCGGGCAGTGTGCGCAATGTGCTCGGCAGCTTCGGCGAGCTGCTGCGCGACTGGCACTTCCTCGGGCTCACCTTCATCGGCGGCCTCGGCATGGCGAGCTTCTTCGCGTTCCTGGCGACATCGTCCTTTGTCTATATCGGACACTACGGCCTGACCCCGACGCAATACAGCCTGGCTTTCTCGGTCAACGCCATCGGCTTCATCGGCGCCTCGCAATTCGCAGGATATCTCGGCGGGCGCTTCGGTATGGGCCGCGTGGTGATGGCGGCGGTGTCGGCCTATGCGTTTTTCGCAGTCGTGCTGCTGGCGCTCACGCTGGCCGGCTTCAGCAGCCTTGCCGTACTGATTCCGCTGTTGTTCGTGTCCTTCGCCTTCCTTGGTCTGGTGATCCCGTCCACCATGGTGCTGTCGCTGGAGAACCATGGCCCCATCGCCGGCATCGCCTCCGCCCTGGGCGGCACGCTGCAGATGGTCAGTGGCGGCGTGATGATCGGCGTGTCCGGGCTGTTCTTCGACGGCACCTCGCTGCCGATGGTCGCGACCATCGCCTGCACGGCGGTTGGTGCGCTTGCCGTCAGTATCGCCACGCTACGCCCGCGCGAACTTTCGCCGCAGCTCGCGGAGTAGTAAAACTGCTAGGCTGAGCTCCGACAGGGTCGAGGTGAGGATGGGACGTATGTCGTTCGGCCTGACATTCGCGGCAGCGATAGGCTCCGGCCTGATGGCGGGGCTGTTCTTCGTATTCTCGGTGACGGTGATGACCGCGCTCGGCAAGCTGCCAGCCCCGGCCGGTATTGCCGCGATGCAGTCGATCAACAGCACGATCCTCAGTCCGCTGTTCCTCACCGCTTTCATGGGCACGGTCCTGCTCAGCGTCATCATCGCTGTGATCGCGGTGCTGAACTGGTCGCATCCGGCGTCACCCTACCTCGTCACGGGCGCGCTGCTCTATACCGTCGGCACCTTCCTAGTCACCGTCGTCTTCAACGCGCCGCTGAACGACGCGCTCGCAGTCGCGTCCGCCGACAGCGCCGAGGCGGCAAGTCTGTGGACGCGCTATCTGTCGGTCTGGACCGGCTGGAACCACGTGCGCACGGCGGCATCCATCGGCGCGCTGGCCTTTTTTATGCTGGGGCTCCGCGTTCTCTAGAGCGTTTTCGAGCGAAGCGGGTGCCGGGCCTCAGAATCGATAGGTCGCGGTGCTCAGCAGCGTGCGGCCCATGCCGTAGAAGCAATCGCCGAACGACAGACAGGTGGCGATGTTGCGGGTATCGGCAATATTGGTCGCATTGAACTGCAGCCGCCACGGGCCATTGTCCCAGCGTATCATGGCATCAAACAGCGTGTAGTCGGGCGTGCGCAGCACGTCGATGCCGTCCCAGGACTCGCCGATATAACGCACGCCGGCGCCGACGGTAACGTCAGGCAGGCCGAGCGAGGCCAGGCGATATTTGCCCCACAATGAGGCCTGCTGCTGCGGCACGCTGGCGACGCGCTTGCCGGCATTGTCACCGGACTCGATCCGCGCGTCGGTATAGGCATAGGCGCCGATCAGGTCGAGATTGGGTGTGACGCTGGTCAACACTTCCAGTTCGGCGCCTTTGATCCGCACCTGGCCGGTCTGGATCGAGAAGATCGGATTGGATGGGTCGCCCGACAGCCGGTTCTTCTCGGTGGTGTCGTAAAATCCGACATTGATCGCTGTGCCGGCGAACAG
Source organism: Tardiphaga sp. 709 (assembly GCF_032401055.1). Classification (NCBI taxonomy): domain Bacteria; kingdom Pseudomonadati; phylum Pseudomonadota; class Alphaproteobacteria; order Hyphomicrobiales; family Nitrobacteraceae; genus Tardiphaga; species Tardiphaga sp. 709. The sequence goes on from NZ_CP135529.1 coordinate 4,769,581, forward strand.
ATTGTACTTGACGCCGACCTCATACTGCTCGCCGCGCACCGGCTTGCAGAACGTGGCGCAGGTGCCGGCGCCGAAAATCGGATTGAACGATTGCGCCCAGGACACATAGGGCGTCACGCCGAACGGCAATTCGTACATCAGCGCGGCGCGGCCGGTGGTGGCCCTGTCGTTCTGCGTGGGCAGCCCCTCGATACTATAGCTGACATAGTCCTGCCGCACGCCGAGCAGCGCGAGCCATGGTCCCAGCCGCATCTGGTCCTGCGCATAGAAGCCGGTCTGGCCCTGCTGTGCCTGCCGATCGTCGGTTAGCGAGGCCGAGAAATTGCTATAGACCGGCGCATACAGATCGAACGGCCGCGGATCGAGGCCGCTGCCGCTGCGGGTTTTCTCGTGCAAGCCGAGATAGTCGATGCCCACCAGCACCTTGTGCGACACCGCGCCAGTCTGCAGCTTGATTTCGGCATTGCTGTCGGAGGTGAAGGCGTCCTTCGCCGCCTGACGGGCGTAGTAGATCCGCTGTACGGTACGCCGGCCGGCGTCGAGGAACGGGTTGGTCGGGTTGGAATACAGGTCCGGATACATGATGGCGTAATCGCCATCGGTGTGACTGTAGCGGAAGCTCTGCTTGATCTTCAGCGCATCGCCGAAGTTCTGCTCGTACAAGCTGGTGATGCCGCCGGTAGTGATGTTGTAGCGATCGTAATTCGGCTCGCCGGCGAAGCGGTTGACCGGGATATAGCCGTTGGGGCCGGGCTTCAGCACGCCCTCGATGGGCAGGAAGGCGCTGAACGAGCTGGAACTGTCCTTCTGGTAGTTGCCGAGCACGGTCCAGGAGATGTCATTGGTCGGGCGCCAGGTCAGCGACGGCGCCAGCAGGATGCGGTCGTTTGGCACGTAGTCGACCTGCGAGTTGGAGTCGCGCAGCACGCCGACGAAGCGATACAGCCACTCGCCATCCTTGGTCAGCTTGCCGGTGGAGTCCATCTGCAATTGCTTGCGGTCGAAGGAGCCATACTGCACGCCGATCTCGTTGCGGGATTCGGCCTGCGGGCGCTTCGACACTTCGTTGAGCACGCCGCCGGTGGACGAGCCGCCATACAGCACTGACGATGGCCCGCGCAGCACTTCGATGCGCTCCACTGCGTAGGGATCGCGGCGCCATTCCAGCACCTGGCTGAGCCGCGAGCCCTGCATGCCGTCGAGATAGCGGCTTGGCTCCTGGCCGCGGATTAACGTGTAGTCGCCGCGGGCATCGCCGCCGAACGGATCGGCGGTCACGCCGGGCACATAGCGCAGGGTTTCCTGGACAGACAGGCCGCCCTGGTCGGTGATGCGATCGGCGGTCACGACCGAGATCGACTGCGGCGTCTCGCGGAGTGGCGTGTCGGTCTTGGTGCCGCCCATGCCGCGATTGGCGAGATAGCCCTGCACCGGCCCGGTGGCAGTTTCCGCGCGAACACCGGCAGCCGCGGTGGCAGCAGCAACCGGCGCATTGTTGCGCGCCGCAGCCTGGCGCGTTGCACGCGCGCGTGCTGTCGATGGGCGGGTCGCGCGCGCACGTGCGGCCGGGCGAATGGGTTGATCCACCACCACGGCTGGCAATGCCGTGCTGCCTTGCGGCGATTGCGCCTGCGATGGCGTCGTGATCAACGCCAGCATCGGCAGCGCCGCTCCGACAAGCCATCCCAGATGAGTGGAAGATTTGAATTTCATTTGCCCGCACCCCATTACCAAGTGATGCAGGCGACTTATCACGCAGCGCCGCGCCCGGAAGACGTCGGGGGCGTCATACATTTAGTCTGGAATTAGTATCTCTCTAAGCTGGCGAAGCTGCGCGATGGATCGGCAGCCGTGCAATCCGGATGATGCTGCGCGTCCGGGCGCTGACCTTCGCTAGCCGTTGATGCCCTCGCGCCGCAACGTCGGCAGGCCAATGCCCGTGGCATCGAAACCGCCGTCGACTGCCAGCATCTGGCCGGTGATGTAGCTCGACCGGTCGCTGCACAGGAAGAAGATCGCGTCCGCGAGTTCGTCCTCGCCGCCGTAACGATTCAGCGGAATCGCATCGTGATAATCGGCGCGGATCGCCGGTGTATGCACGGCCTTGGCCATCGCGGTTTCCACCGGGCCCGGCGCCACCGCATTGACGCGGATGCCGAGCAGCGCGAGCTCGACAGCGGACTGCTTGGTGAAGTGAATGATGCCGGCCTTGCTGGTGCCGTAGGCGACGCGCAGCGTGGACGCGCGCAGTGCGGAGATCGAGGCAATGTTGACGATGGCGCCGCCGCCATGCTCGCGCATCAAGGGAGCCGCCGCCTTGGTGCACAGGAACGGGCCGGTGAGGTTCACGGCCATGATGCGTTCCCATTCCTCCAGCGTCGTCTCGAGCAGGGGCTTGAAATTCGCAATGCCGGCATTGTTGACCAGCGCATCGAGCCGGCCGAAGCGGGCCTGCGTGGCGGCAAAGGCTTTATCCACAGCAGCGGCGTCGGAGACATCCGTATGCAGCGCCAGCGTGTTGTCGGGATCGTTCAGCGCCTTGACGCTGGCGTCGAGCAGCTCGCGTTCGATATCCAGCAGCGCGACACGATAGCCTTCGCCGAGAAAGCGCTTGGCGACCGCAAGGCCGATGCCGCGCGCGGCGCCGGTGACGAGTGCAACCTTGCGAATGTTACCGTCAGCTTTGGTCATATCCTGCCCTGTGTCTTGCTCGTTCAGGGCTGTTTAGAGAACGACAACGACCGGGACAAGCCCGGCCGCGATCTGGGTGTGGCAGGTCTGACCCGCTCAGAATCGGTAGGTCGCTGACCCCAGCACTGTGCGCCCGATGCCATAGAAGCAGTCGCCACGCGCGAGGCAGGTGGCGAGGTGCCGTTTGTCGGCGATGTTGCTGGCGTTGACCTGGAAACGCCAAGGGCCTGTCTCGTATTTGATCATGGCGTCGAACAGCGTGTAGTCCGGCGTGCGGAGCGTATCCGTGCCGTCCCAGGACTCGCCGATATAACGCACGCCGCCGCCGAGGGTGACGTCGCGCAGACCCAGCGACGTCAAGCGATAGGTGCCCCACAGCGATGCCTGATGATCCGGCACGGTTTCCACATGCTTGCCGACATTGTCGCCGCTTTCAACCTTGGCATCGAGATAGGAGTAGCTGCCAATCAGTCTGAGGTCGGGTGTCACCTGGGTGATGACCTCGAGCTCCACGCCACGGATACGCACCTGTCCGGTCTGGATCGAAGCGATGAAACCATTTGCATCGGGCACGGATCCTGAGGCCAGCCGGTTCTTCTCGACGGTGTCGAAAATAGCGCCGTTGATCGCGGTGCCCGGGAATGGATTGTACTTGAAACCGACCTCGTAGATCTCGCCGCGCTGCGCCTTGCAGATCTCGGCGCAGACATTGGCGCCGAAGATCGGATTGAACGATTGCGCGTAGGTGACGTAGGGATTGAAGCCAACAGGCGTTTCATACATCAGGCCCACGCGGCCCGTTGTGGCCTTGGTGTCTTCGTCGGGGCTGCCTGCGACGCGGTTGCTGACATAGTCCTGTCGAACGCCGACCGTGGCGAGCCAGGGGCCGAGCCGCATCTGGTCCTGCGCGTACAGGCCGAGCTGGCTTTGCCGCACCGCGGGGGTGTCGGACAACACAGGCGCCGTAAGACTGGTGTAGACGGGAGCATAGAGATCGAATGGTGTTGGATCAAAGCCACCGCCTGAACGTGTGCGCTGGTTCAGGTCGCGATAGTCGAGGCCGAACAGCATCTTGTGCGAAACAGGTCCGGTCAGCAGCTTGAGCTGGACATTGTTGTCCATGGTCAGGCTGTCCTTGGCCACTTCCTGGCTGGAGATGTAGCGCGCCACCGTTCGGTGCTCGGGATCCAGAAACGGATTCGAGGGATTTGAGTAGGAATCCGGGTAGGCTGTCCGATAGATGCCTTCGACATGCGTGAAGCGCAGGTTCTGGGTGATTTTCACGGCATCGTTGAAGCTGTGTTCGAACAGGCTGCTGAAAGCACCGGTCTCGGTCTGGTATTTGTCGTAGCCGGGATAGCTCGCGAAGCGATTCACCGGAATGAAGCCGTTCGGCCCCGCGAACAGCGTGCCTTCATGCGGCAGGAACGCCGTAGAGCTGCCGCTCGTGTCCTTCTGATAGGTGCCGAGCACAGTCCAGTTGGTGTTGTTGGTCGGCCGCCAGGTCAGCGACGGTGCCAGCACGATGCGGTCGTCCTTAGTGAAGTCGGTCTGCATGTTGCTGTCGCGGAAGACGCCGACGAAGCGATACAACCACTCGCCATCCTTGGTCAGCTTGCCGGTCGTATCGATCTGCACCTGCTTGCGGTTGAAGCTGCCAAATTGAACGCCGATCTCGCTCGCCGCTTCCGCCTGCGGGCGCTTCGAGATCAGGTTGATCAGGCCCGCCGTGGACGTGTCGCCGTACAGTACGGACGCCGGTCCGCGCATCACCTCGATGCGCTCGGCCGTATAGGGATCGGGCCGCCATTCGTTGAACCGATAGGCGTCCGCCGCGCGCGTGCCGTCGAGATAGATATTGGGGTCCTGACCACGGATGCGCGGATAGTCGCCGCGTGAGTCCACACCGTAGGCGTCGGCGAAGACGCCCGGGATATAGCGCAGGGCATCCTGAACACTCGTCGCGCCCTGATCGGCCATGCGATCGGTCGTGACCACCGTGATCGACTGCGGCGTCTCGCGCAGCGGCGTGTCGGTTTTCATGCCGGTGGTGCTCTGCCCGGCGAGATAGCCCCGCACAGGGCCGGTGCCGGATTCAAAGGCTGCGGCAGCCGGAGCGGCGGTCGCGGCCGGCGCCGTCGGCCCCCGCGCTGCAGTTCGACGGCTGGCGGCGGAGCGCGCCGCCTGCGACCGCTGCGGACGTGCTGGCGTGGCACGCGGTTTGGCCTGTTCGACAACGACGGGCGGAAGCTGGCTCTGCGCCTGCGCCGGAGCTTCGATCGCGAAGGTCATAAGAACTGCGACAGACGCTCCGAAGAGTCGCTGTGAGGTTTGGGAAATGGCCACGCTTACGCTCCTTAGCTAATTTTCAGCTAAGTCGGTAACGCGCGCGTGAGGCAGTGTGAACGGCAAACAACCGTTTCCACAGGTTGCCAGCTTAGTATCGTTCTACTTTTCGAGCTCTGAATATGTCCAAGGCCCGTATGGAAGGATTTTGGCTCCTCTGTCGCGAAAATGGGCCGATACCTGTCGGAACGTGTAGGGCTCATTCGTCCTTGGTCGACATCATTCGCCAGGCTCATGCAGCGGCGATGTATTTCATCCATCCCGACTGGAGGTTCCCTTGTCCCTCACACTGCATTTCCATCCGCTGTCGTCCTACTGCTGGAAGACGTTGGTCGCTCTGTACGAGAACGACACGCCGTTTACGCCGCATATGGTCAATCTCGGCGACGAGGCCGAGCGCGCGGCGCTGTTGAAACTGTGGCCGATCGGAAAATTCCCCGTGCTGCAGGACGATGCGCGCGGCGCGATCGTCCCGGAGTCCTCCATCGTCATCGAATATCTCGACCGGCATTTCCCCGGCCGCACCAGTTTCATCCCCGACGGCAATCTCGGCCTGCAAACGCGGCTGCGCGATCGCTTTTACGATCTCTATGTGCACACGCCGACCCAGAAAATCGTCGGCGACCGTCTGGTGCCGGCCGACAAGAAGGATCCGCACGGCGTCGCCATGGCGCGGGCGCAGCTCACCACCTCCTACGGCATGATCGACAAGCAGATGGCGACGAACGCGTGGGCAATGGGCACAGCGTTCACGCTCGCCGACTGTGCAGCTGCGCCGGCGCTCTACTACGCGAACAAGGCGCACCCGTTCGGAGACGCACATCGCAACGTCTCGGCCTATCTGGGCCGGCTGCTGGCGCGTCCATCATTCGCACGGGTGGTGAAGCAGGCGGAGCCGTACGCGCACATGTTTCCGCGGGAGTGAGCATCATGAGTGCCGACAAGGCCGGGATCATTCGAGACCTGTTTGCAGCCTATCTGCGCAATGACCGCAAGGCCGTCGAAGATGCGTTTACGGACGACTTCACCTTTACGAGCCCGTTCGACGACGGGATCGACAAGGTGACCTATTTCGCCCGCTGCTGGCGTGTCGCCGACTGGATCGCGCAGCATGATCTTGAGCGTATCGCGGTCGATGGCGATGTGGCTTTCGTGACCTATCGCTGCCTAGCCAAGGACGGCAAGAGCTTTCGCAACACCGAAGTCTTCGGCTTCGACGGCGATCTCATCCGGTCGATCGATGTGTATTTCGGCGCGACATACAGGAATGGGGTATTTCAGAAGAAGGTGTCGTAAGGTCGCATGACCCCGGAAATAATGTCGAAAGAGATGTCGGTCTGCCAAAAGCTCATTCGTCATTCTGGCAGAGCCGGGTTGTGGCGGGCAATGAATTCCAGTCCGGTCGATGACGTAAACGGGAGAGACAAATGCGTTTCATGGTGATCGTGCATGCAAACAAGGACACCGAAGCCGGCGTGATGCCGACGACGGAACTGCTGACCGCGATGGGCAAGTTCAATGAGGAGATGTGCAATGCCGGCGTGATGCAGGCCGGCGAGGGGCTACACCCGACGTCGAAAGGCGCGCGGATCGCCTTTACCGGCAGTGAGCCGGTGGTGAAGCAGGGGCCGTTCGATGTGACGCGCGATCTGATCGCCGGTTTCTGGCTGATCGACGTTGCCTCGAAGGACGAGGCGATCGCGTGGATGAAGCGCGCGCCATTTGCGGCCGGCGACGAGATCGAGATCCGTCAAGTGTTTGCGGCCGAGGATTTCGGCGACGCCCTCACACCCGAATTGCGCGAGAAGGAAGAGCGCCTGCGCGCGCAAGCCGCCAGGAAATAAGCGACGAGATCAACGAGGACCACGACCATGCGATTCATGATGCTGATGATCCCCAGTGGCTATGAGACTGCGGCGCCGGGCACCGTGCCGGAGGACGTCGAGCGCGTCGCCGCGATGATGGCCTATAACAAGGCGCTGATGGATGCCGGTGTGCTCATCACCTGCGACGGACTGCACCCGCCATCGATGGGCGCGCGGGTGTCCTTTCCATCCGGCAAGCCGGTGGTGACCGACGGGCCGTTCGCGGAATCCAAGGAAGTGCTCGGCGGCTACTGGATGATCGACGTCGCCTCGCGCGATGAGGCCATCGCCTGGGCCAGTCGCTGCCCGGCGACGCCCAACGAGGTGATCGAGGTCCGCCAGGTGCAGGAAATGGCCGATTATCCGGAGGACGTGCAGGCTGTCGCCTCGGGATTTGAGGCGATGCAGACCACCGCGAAGCGGCTCGGCTGAGGCAAAATCACTGCGACGGGCATGAAACGGTCGTGTCGCAACACGGCCGCATGCCTGCCGCAGGATTTTCGCATGCGGCGGGCGTTGATTTGTTGAGGGAATTTGCGCCGGTCACACCGTTTTGGTGTGACCTTTTGGCCCGGCTCATGTTAAAGCCCTTCACATGAGCTGGCGCAAAGACAGCCGCGGCGAGCGCGGTTATCACCACGGAAATCTGAAAGAGGCCCTGCTGCAGGCGGCGCTGGGGCTGATTGCGGAGAAGGGGCCTGCGGGCTTCACCTTCGCCGATGCCGCGCGCACGGCCGGCGTCAGCGCGGCCGCGCCCTATCGCCATTTCCGCGATCGCGACGACCTCCTCGCCAGCATCGCGCAGCGTGGCTTCGAGCAGTTCGAACTGGTGCTGACGGCGGCGTGGGACGATGGCCGGCCGAATACGGTCACGGCCTTCGAGCGGATCGGCAAGGCGTATCTCGCTTTCGCCCGCACTGAACCGGCCTTCTATTCGGCGATGTTCGAATCCGGAATCCCCGTAGATTCCAGTCCTGAACTGGCCGCGGCGGGAGAACGTGCCTTCGGTGTGATCCGTGCGGCGGCAGAACGTTTGGCCGCCTTGACGCCGCCCGGTGTGACGCGTCCGCCGGCGATGATGATGGCGCTGCATATCTGGTCGCTGGCGCACGGCGTGGCCTCGCTGTTCGGCCGCGGCGATGCCGCGCGGCGCAAATTGCCGATGTCGCCGGACGACCTGCTGGAGGCCGGTGCGCTGATTTATTTGCGCGGGCTGGGCTTTCCAACCGACCAAAACGTCCACAAGTCCGACACATCCACGGCGCCCAAATCGGGTCCTTGGGGAATCGCCCCAAAATAATTCGCAGCGCTCCCCTTGCGGTCGCCTTGACAAAATCCGGCCGTGAGCTACGTATGTAAATGTTATTTACATTCACAAGCGGCATGGTGCCGCTGATGGAGAGGAAAATGGCCAACGCTGCAGATTACAATCGATGGGGTCCGCCCGCCGATGATCGGGTGTCCTACCAGATGCGCTCACCATGGCACATCATACTGATCGTGCTGGGTTTTATCGTCTGGTGGCCGGTTGGCCTCGCACTTCTCTTCTTCACACTCGGGAGCAGAAAAATGGGTTGCTGGGATCGTAACGGCCGTTTTGAGAACAAGATGGAGCGGATGCAGTACAAGATGGAGCGCATGCGCAACCGCATGGAGCGCTCAGGCTTCGGATCGGGCTTCGGCTTCGGCCCGCCGACCTCGGGCAACCGCGCCTTCGACGAATATCGCGTCGAAACCCTGCGCCGCCTCGAGGAAGAACAGCACGAGTTCAAGAACTTCCTCGATCGTCTGCGTCACGCCAAGGACAAGGAAGAGTTCGACCAGTTCATGGCGCAGCACCGCCCAAAGCCGACCCCGCCATCGGATAACAATCAGCCGCAGGGCTAACAGCCCGGAACTGATAGGCGTCAGGCGGTAGCGCCCCCTTCGCCCGATGCCGACATCGCCGCCCGTCTGATCTTTCAGGCGGGCGGTTTTGCTTTGTCACGGGCCCTTCACGAACAAGCGAATACCGCTTCATTTCTCGGCCAAAACACGCTTTGGTAACTCCGCATTAACCATGACTGGCGTCTGGTAAAAGCCGCAGAAACGCGTGCAAGCCCTTGTTTTGACATGTTGGCAGGGAATTTAGGGCCCGGCTTCGGACAAGCCCTCCATGCGACACAACAAGAACATTGCACTGGCGTTCCGCGCCGCGCGCGATGCGTGGCCGCGACACCAGCGATGAGCAAGTCGCTGGCAAATTGAGGATTTTTGCGTTGAGAGGATACCGTTCATGAACCCGGCCGATGTGGCGCAGTCAGCCCTGCCGCTGGCTTCATCCGACGTTTCGCTGATCGCGCTGTTCCTGCAGGCCCACTGGATCGTGAAAGCGGTCATGCTGGGACTGCTGGGCTGTTCGGTGTGGGTCTGGGCGATCGCGATCGACAAGATGTTCCTGTATTCGCGCACACGCCGCGCCATGGACCGGTTCGAGCAGGCGTTCTGGTCCGGCGAGTCCATCGAGGATTTGTACCGCGCGCTCTCTGCCAAGCCGACGCAGTCGATGGCGGCTTGTTTCGTCGCCGCGATGCGCGAGTGGAAGCGGTCTTTCGAAAGCCAGGCGCGCTCCTTCACCGGCCTGCAGATGCGCATTGACAAGGTGATGAACGTCTCCATCGCCCGTGAGGTCGAGCGCCTCGAGCGCCGGCTTCTGGTGCTGGCGACGGTCGGTTCGGCCGGCCCCTTCGTCGGCCTGTTCGGCACCGTCTGGGGCATCATGTCGAGCTTCCAGGCGATCGCGGCGTCCAAGAACACATCGCTGGCGGTGGTCGCGCCGGGCATCGCGGAAGCGCTGTTTGCCACGGCCATCGGCCTTATCGCCGCCATCCCGGCGACTATTTTCTACAACAAATTTACGTCAGAAGTGAACAAACAGGCCCAGCGCCTGGAGGGGTTTGCCGACGAGTTTTCAGCGATCCTGTCGCGCCAGATCGACGAGCGCGTCTGATGGGTGACGAATTGAACCTTGAAGTGAGCACCCTGTCATGGGGATGAATATGGGCTCGGGCGGTGGTGGCGGAGGTCGGCGCGGGCGCCGGCGTGCTGCCGTCATGGCCGAGATCAACGTCACGCCGATGGTCGACGTCATGCTCGTGTTGATGATCATCTTCATGGTGTCGGCGCCGCTGATGACCTCGACCATCGATATCGACCTGCCGATCGCGAGCGGCGGCAAGTCGATATCGCAGAATGCTCCGCCGCTCACCGTGTCGGTGAAGCGCACGGGCGGCGGCTGTAATTCGGCGGTCGAAATGTATGTCGGCGACGCCCTGGTGCCGGTGAGTGAGCTCGACGCCAAGATCAAGGCGATCCGGGCGACGCGTTCGGAGACAGACAACACCGTGTTTCTCCGTGGTGACAAGGACGTCTGTTACACGGACATGATGAAATTGCTCGGCACCGTTCGCTCTGCCGGATTCAAGGCCAATATCGTGATCCTGCCGGAGCAGGGGACGTAAGCTCGTGGAACAGCCGGTTGATCTGGGCAGGAGCAGGATTGGAAATCTGATCGTGAAGGTCGACAAGACACTCATCGCATCGGTAGCCCTGCACGTCATCGTGATCGGGTGGGGACTTCTCACGTTCTCTTCCAAGGCATTGGAAGTGATGCCGGAGGATTCCGTCGGCGTCGACATCAGCGTCGAAAGCCAGTCCATGGTCGGTCAAAAGACCGGCAAGAAGGAAAATCCGAAGCCGAAGGTGGAGAAGGTCGCCGAGGCCAAGCCGCCGGTCGAGGATACCGTCGGCAAGATCGACGACAAGAAGCCGCCGGTGATCACGGAGACGGCGCCGAAGGAACAGCCGAAGACTGACGAGAAAGCGGCGGCCGAAGCAGCGAAGGCGGAGGCTGCGGCAAAAGCTGAGGCTGCAGCGAAAGCCGCGGCCGATGCCAAGGCAAAGGCCGAAGCCAAAGCGGCGGCGGTTGCCGACGCCAAGGCAGAGGCTGAAGCGAAGGCCGAGGCTGACGCCAAGGCGCAGGCAGAAGCCAAGGCGAAGGCCGAAGCGCAAGCCAAGGCTAAAGCAGAAGCCAAAGCGAAGGCTGAGGCCAAAGCCAAGGCTGACGCCGATGCGAAGGCCAAGGCCGAAGCAAAGGCTCAGGCGGAAGCCAAGAAAGCCGAACGCGTGTTCGACCAGTCGAAGATCGCGGCGCTGATCGACAAGCGCGATCCGACACGGAATTCGGTGACGGGGTCCGACCTCAATCCGAACGAGGCTCTGGGTTTGGCGAAAGGCAATGCGAGCAACAACGTCGCCACTTGGGGCGCAATGTTCAAGTCGCAGGTCGAGCGCTGCTGGAAGAAGCCCTATGGCGGCATCGAAGCGCAGACGACCGAGTCGATTTTCAGCGTCAAGCTGAAGCGTGACGGGTCGTTGGAAACGACGCCGGTCGCCATCAGCAATCCATCGACGCCGTATTTCCGCGTCTATCAGGAGAGCGCACTGCGTGCGATCATCGAATGTGCGCCGTATAAACTGCCTACGGCGTTTTTTGACGAGTGGAAGTTTTTCGAACCCGTTTTCACCGAACGACGGTCATGAGCACGTCACTCCTGGTGACGATTACGAATACCGAGCAAAGCCCGCAATAATGACCGACAAGAATGGATTGCCCCCGATGTTGTTTCGCCCAAGCCGCCGACAGATCATCACAGGAATGGCGGCGACCGGTCTGCTGATGGGCACCAGTGCGCGAACCGCCTTCGGACAGGCGCGCGTACAGATCACGGAAGGTAATGTCGCGCCGCTGCCCATCGCAATCCCCAATTTCTCCGCTGGCACTGGCGCGGACAATGAGGTGAGCGTCGGCGTTTCGCAGGTCATCACCAACAATCTCAAGCGCAGCGGTCTGTTTGCGCCGATCGATCCGGCGGCCTTTGTCGAGAAGGCCATCAACATCGACGCGCCGCCGAACTTCGTGAACTGGAAGACCGTCAATGCGCAGGCGCTGGTCACTGGCCGCATGACCCGGCAGGGCGATGGTCGCCTGAAGGCCGAATTCCGGCTGTGGGACGTCGCCACCGGTCAGCAACTGGCCGGCCAGCAATATTTCACCTCGCCGGAATACTGGCGTCGTATCGCCCACATCATTTCCGACCAGATCTATGAGCGCCTGACCGGCGAGAAGGGCTATTTCGACAGCCGCGTGGTCTTCGTTGACGAAACGGGCTCCAAGGAGCGCCGCGTCAAGCGACTGGCGCTGATGGATCAGGACGGCGCCAATGTGCGCTACCTGACGCGTGGTGCCGATCTGGTGCTGACGCCGCGGTTCTCGCCGTCGACGCAAGAGATCACCTATATGGAATTCGGCCAGGGTGATCCCAAGGTCTATCTCTTCAATATCGAGACAGGCCAGCGTGAGGTTGTCGGCAACTTTCCGGGCATGTCGTTCTCCCCGCGTTTCTCACCCGATGGCCAGCGTGTCATCATGAGCCTGCAGCAGGGCGGCAATTCGAACCTGTTCGTCATGGATCTGCGGTCGAAGTCGACGACGCGTCTGACTGATACGCCGGCGATCGATACCTCGCCGTCATATTCTCCGGATGGCTCGAAGATCTGCTTCGAATCGGATCGCGGCGGCAAACCGCAAATCTATACGATGGCGGCCACCGGCGGCGGCGCTCAGCGCATCTCGTTCGGCGAAGGCAGCTATTCGACCCCGGTCTGGTCGCCGCGCGGCGACTATATCGCCTTTACCAAGCAGGGTGGTGGTCAGTTCTCGATCGGCATCATGAAGCCCGATGGCTCCGGTGAGCGGCTGCTGACGTCGGGCTATCACAACGAAGGTCCGACCTTCGCGCCGAACGGCCGCGTGATCATGTTCTTCCGCGATACCGGCGGGGGCCCGTCCCTGTTTACGGTCGACGTGTCCGGCCGCAACGAGCTCAAGGTCCCGACGCCTGGCTTCGCGTCCGACCCGGCCTGGTCGCCATTGCTATCGTAAACAAACGATTGGCGGCGACCGGCGGATTACCGGCTATTCCCGGCAAACTTTGCCCACCGCGCTGAAATCACGAGCAGATTTGCTGTTTATGCGAATGCGTAAACAGTTCGCTAACGATGTTCCCTCAGAAAGACTTCATCAGGACCCGGTACCAATGTGCGCCTGAACAGGACGCATTTACGCCCGATGCAGCTCGCCGATCACAACCGGACGAATAGCAAATCGATGTCGCCGTCGATCTACACGGCGCTCGTCGATTCATTGTTCGAGAACCCGATTCCGATGCTGGCCGGTGCGGTCTGTGCCGGGACCGGCGCAGTCATGACTGCGGTGAAGACCGGCAATCCTTTGCTGTGGCCATGCGCCGCCCTGATCATCGTCATTGGCGCTTTGCGGGCCCTTCAGCTTAGCCGCTATGAAAAGCGCGAGACCGCGCTGACGCCTGACGAGGCGATCCGCTGGGAATTCAATTACATGGTTGGCGGCTCGCTCTATGCAGCCGCGTTGGGCCTGTGGTGTTGGGTTGTTTTGCTCGGCAGCGATGATCCGGTCGCGCATATGCTGGGTACGGCAGTGACCGTCGCTTATATCGCGGCCGGTGCCGGCCGAACCTATGGCCGTCCGAAGATCGCGCAGTTGCAGGTGCTGCTGGCGTGCGGTCCGATGGCGCTGGCGCTGATTATCCACGGTGACTTCTACTATATCGGCTTTGCGTTTCTGAACGTCCTGTTCTTTGTCGGCCTGCGCCGGATCACGCTTCGTCTGCATGACGTCTACGTCAAGGCGTTGCTGGCCACCGAGCGGGTCGGCTCCATCGCCGGCCAGTTCGATACGGCGCTGAACAACATGCCCAACGGCCTGTGCATGTTCGGCGCCGATGGTCGGTTGGCGGTGCTCAACAATCGTTTTACCGCGATGATGGAGATTTCAGAGGATCTCGTGCAGCGCGGCGTGACTGCTCGCGAAGTCGTCTCGCTCTGCGTCAATGCGGGGACGGTGTCGTCGGCCAGCGCGATGACCATCATCACCGAGATTGAAAGCTCGAAGGCAGCCGAAATCACGACCCTTGATCATGCCCACGAGAGTGAACGCGCATTGTCGTGGAAGTTTCAGCCGATGGTCGGCGGCGGCACGGTCGTTCTGCTTGAAGACATTACCGAGCGCCGCAATTCCGAAGCGCGTATCAGCCACATGGCGCGTTTCGACGAATTGACGGGGCTGCCGAACCGGGTCAGTTTCCGGAACGAAATCGGCCGCATGCTAAAGAGCTCGGACCAATCCACGCTGTCGGCCCTGCTGTTCGTCGATCTCGATCAGTTCAAGCAGGTCAACGATACGCTTGGTCATCCATGCGGCGACCAGCTGTTGTGCATGGTCGCCGATCGGCTGCGCGAAATGTTGCGCGCGGATGACTTCGTGGCTCGTTTTGGCGGTGACGAATTTGTCGTGTTCCAACGCGCCATCAAGACAAATCATGATGCAGCCGATCTGGCGCGTCGCATCGTCGAACGGCTCAGTGAACGCTACGAGGTCGACAATCATCAGGTCGAGATCGGCGCCAGCGTCGGCATCGCCTTGACGGAACCCGATGTCAGCGCTGACAACCTTTTGAAGAACGCCGATATGGCGTTGTATCGTGCGAAGGCCTCCGGCCGTGGCACCTTCTGCTTCTTCCGCGACGAGATGGCCCAGACGGTCGAGGCGCGCCGCGTGCTCGAACTGGATCTGCGCCAGGCGCTCGCCAATGAAGAATTCGAGATTTACTACCAGCCGCTGGTCAATCTGAAGTCGGGACGCATCTCGACCTGCGAAGCGCTGCTGCGCTGGAATCATCCTGTCCGCGGCACTGTTTCGCCGGTCGATATTATTCCCGTCGCAGAAGACATGGGTCTGATCGTCGATCTTGGCCGCTGGATTTTGCGCAAGGCATGTATCGAATGCATGAAGTGGCCGGACGCGGTCAGCGTTGCCGTCAACTTCTCGTCACAGCAGTTTCATCAGCGCGACGTGTTGAGCGAGGTACGCTACGCCCTCGACGTGTCCGGTCTGCCGGCGCGTCGTCTTGAAATCGAGATCACCGAATCGTCCCTGCTGCGTAACACGCAGTGGACCCACGATGCCCTCGCGCAGCTTCACGCAGCAGGTTGCCGGATTTCGCTCGACGATTTCGGTACCGGCTATTCGAGCCTGAGCTATCTGCACAATTTCCCGCTGCAGAAGGTGAAGATCGATCGCTCATTCCTCGAAGGGATCGATACGGACCGTCCGTTGACGCTGCTGCGCGGCGTCGCGCGCCTCAGTGCCGATCTGGGAATGACGGTTGTCGTCGAAGGCATCGAGACCAACGAGCAGCTCGAGCTGATCAGTGCCGACGGCACGATCAGCGAGGCCCAGGCTATCTGTTCAGCCGCCCGGTGCCTGCGACCCGGATCAGGCAGCTCCTGGACGCGTCCCACGGACGTCGCGTGATCGAGCCCGGCGCCAATGTCGAGGCCACGCGCGCGCCGGCCTGACCAGCCGCGGGCCACACTCTCGAACTTCCATTTCCATTCGTTTCGCGCGCCGAATAGCCCAAAAGGGTTAACCACATTGTGGCAGAACCTTTGACAACTTTTAAGAAAGCTTTAACCTTTCCTTACTCGCGTAGTCATGGCGTTGGTGCGTAGGAGACGGAATGATGGCTTCGGCCGATCAAGCGACTGAAGCTTCGAAGCGCAGCGATATTCTCGACCGGGTTGACTACCGTCTTGCCGAAACCGAAGCTGAGAAAGAGGCGATCTATAGCCTGCGCTATAGAGCCTATCTCCATGAGGGGGCCATCGAGCCTCGGGCGGATCGCCGTCTCGCCGACCGTTTCGATGATTTGCCGAATTCATGGACTTTCGGGATATTCGTTGATGGCGAGCTCGCCAGCTCATTGCGCGTCAGCGTAGCGACGCCGGATAATCCGGAAACGCCCGCTGTCGATGCATTCGGAGACTTGCTGCGTCCCGAGCTGGACAAAGGGAAGATCATCGTCGACCCGAACCGCTTCGTGGCCGACCCGAACAACCGCACCAAGTTTCCTGAACTGCCCTATATGACGGTTCGGCTGGGCTATGTCGCCTGCGGCTATTTCAAAGCCGATATCGGGACGGCAACCGTGCGCGCCGAGCATCGCGCGTTCTATCGCAAGGTTTTCCTGCAGACGCCGATGTGCGAGCCGCGGCCTTATCCGACGCTGACCAAGCCGCTATGCCTGATGGCGGCCGACTACGCCGCGGTGCGCGAACGCATTTTTATGCGCTACCCGCATTTCCGCTCCAGTCTCTTCGAGCAGCGGGCTCTGTTCGAGCGCAAGAGCGAACCCCTGGCGCCGGATCTCCATTCATCCGAGTTCCATATCGCTCAGGCCGCGGTGTTGCCCCGCAGCTGAGGGCGAAGGGCGGCGGCGATCCCATCGCCAGCCATTGCTGACTTTCTCAGCAGTCCCTGCAGTGGGATTCTGCCTAAAACCAGCTGCTTTCTCAGAACCTTCACCGTCGCGCCACATTTGCCAACCATTAACCACGTCGTTGCTTTTTCGCGGCCTGTGGCTTTTGATCGGTTTTGGCAACACCTCATCAAGGTTGACGGAACGTTCGCTTAACCAACGCCCTGTAGACCGAATGACAGTTGGGTAAAGCGTGAGCGTGGAGGCTCCGGGAATGAAGCATCAGATGCGTATCCTCCAGGGATTAAAACTGGCTGCAGTGCTGGCCGTGGCGCTGTCGATGGGCGCCTGCGCCAACAAGAATGGTTTGGGTGGCGATGGCGCGATGGCCAATGCTGCCACGCCGGGTAGCCAGCAGGACTTCGTCGTCAATGTCGGCGATCGCGTGTTCTTCGAGAGCGATCAGACCGAACTGTCGCCGCAGGCGATCGCGACCCTGGACAAGCAGGCGCAGTGGCTGCAGCAGTACAACCGCTATTCCTTCACCATCGAAGGTCATGCGGACGAGCGCGGCACCCGCGAATACAACATTGCGCTGGGCGCTCGCCGTGCCCAGTCGGTTCGCACCTTCTTGGCCTCGCGCGGTATCGATGCCAGCCGGATGCGCACCATCTCTTACGGCAAGGAACGTCCGGTCGCGGTGTGTAACGACATCTCGTGCTGGTCGCAGAATCGCCGTGCGGTCACTGTGCTGAACGCCGGCGCGTAAGCGACGTCTGATATCAAACAAAACGGCGTCTGTCCCCGGGCAGGCGCCGTTTTTGTTTGGGGCAGGCGCCTTTGTCGCTGTCGAAAGTCACATTTTTGGCGTAGTGAAATCCTCATCGTGATGCGCGCCGATGGGGCGCGAAACCGGTCATTTTCAGGCTCAAATGTCATCCAGATCTCATTCGCTCGCCGGCGCTGCGTTATTGTCTGTCCTGCTCGTGACGGCATCGCCCGTATCCGCGCAGTTGTTTGGTCAGCCGGCTCCCCGTCAGCAGGGCTACGGCCAGCAATCGGGCGACGACGATGCCGATCAGGGCTTGCAGATCGAGCGATTGCAGAACCAGCTGCGGCAGCTCACCGGCCAGAATGAAGAACTGCAATTCCGTAACCGCCAGCTCGAAGATCAGCTTCGGCAGCTGCAGGTCGGCGCCGCCCCAGCGGGCGCAGGAGGCCGTCCCAATGTCGCTGCCGCGCCGGTCCAGCAGCCGCCGATGCAGCAGGCTCCCGTGCAACAGCCGGGCTACAACCAGCAACAGCCGCAGATCGCGGCACCCGCACCAATTGCTCAGGATCCCGCGCCGGCTCCTCGCGCTGGCCGACGCAACGATGCGTTCGATCCCAATGCAAACCCCAATGCGCCGGGCGTGCCGCGCGCGCTGGGTGGCGGGCAGCAGCCGATGCCCGCAAACGCGCCGGTCGGTGCACAGGGCGGTCGTGGGGCCGGCGAGCCGCTCCCGCTGGGCAATGCCGCCCCGGGCGGAGCAGCACCAGCACTGACGACCTTACCGCCGGGCGCGACCCCGAAGGACGAGTTCGATCTCGGCATCGGCTATATGCAGCGTCGTGATTACGCGCTGGCCGAAGAGACCATGCGCAACTTCGCTCAGAAATATCCCGGCGATCCAATGATTGCGGATTCGCAGTATTGGCTCGGCGAGAGCTTCTTCCAGCGTCAGAAATATCGCGATGCCGCCGAGATATTCCTGGGCGTGACCACGAAATACGACACCTCCGCCAAGGCGCCTGATGCGTTGCTGCGGCTTGGCCAGTCGCTGGCCGCGCTGAAGGAAAAGGAAGCGGCCTGTGCCGCTTTCGGTGAAGTGACGCGGAAATATCCCCGTGCCTCGGCCGGCGTGAAACAGGGCGTGGATCGCGAGCAAAAACGCGTTAAGTGCTAGGTGATCGATCCGGACAATCAGCCGGGTCGCAACCGGTTCTGACGCGCATGTCCGACGACGACCAGTCGCCGATTTCGGCCCAGATGGCGAAACAGCTATTCGCTGACTGGGCGTCCGCGCCAGCATTGGTCCTTGCCGTGTCCGGCGGTCCTGATTCCGTCGCCCTGATGTGGCTCGCCGCGCGTTGGCGGCGTGCGCTCAAACGCGGCCCCGACCTTATTGCCGTGACCATCGACCATGGTTTACGGCCTGAAGCGGCCCGCGAGGCCCGCGACGTGAAGCGGCTCGCGGCATCTCTCGATATTCCTCACCGCACTCTCCGCTGGACCGGCGCCAAGCCGAAAACCGGGCTGCCTGCCGCGGCCCGCGATGCGCGCTATCTGCTGCTGGCCAAGGCCGCACGCAGCGTCGGTGCATTCCATGTACTGACTGCCCATACCCGCGACGATCAGGCCGAGACCCTGCTGATGCGGATGGCGCGCGGCAGCGGCATCGCCGGCCTCGCGGGCATGGCGCGACTGACCGAGCGCGACGGCATCCAGCTCGCGCGTCCCTTTTTGCACATCGCGAAAGTGCAACTTGTTGCGACGCTGACCAAAGCGAAAATCGGCTTCGTGACCGATCCGAGTAACTCAGATTCGAACTACACCCGTCCGCGGCTGCGGGCTCTGATGCCAGCGCTGTCGTCCGAGGGCTTCGATTCGCGAAATCTCGCCCGGCTGGCAACGCGGCTGCGGCGTGCCGATGCCGCGCTGGAACTGATGGTCGACGGGGCAGAGCGGTTTCTGGCGCTGCACAGTCCGGGGAGGGTGCCCGAAGCCATCGATGCAGGAGCATTTGCGGGGCTGGCGGAGGAAATTCGCGTTCGGTTGTTGCTGCGGATGATCGATCAGGTCGGGCACGAAGGGCCGGCCGAGCTCGGCAAGGTCGAAACGCTCGTATTCGCCATGTTTCAGGCCGCGCGATCGGGCGGAAAAGGTATTCTGCTGAAGCAGACGCTCGCCGGTGCCATGATCACGCTGACTCAGGACCGCCTGAGAATCGTTCCTGCGCCGCCGAGGCGTCGCCGCGCCCATTGAGTGCAAAGACCTACCTGTGGCCCCACAGTACCTTAACCACCGTGGGAAAACCCTGTCAGCACTGCCATTATTTGAACCGGAAATGCGCGTAGATGCGTTAAATAGTCCATCCCAGTTCCCTTGGCAGCGCCCTCGGTCGCACCTAGATTGTATCCGACCGACCCAGGGTGAACCCTTGTGGCGACCCACAAGGGAATAAGGCCGCGATTTCGCGCGGCGACGAAGGAAGATCGATGAACGCGAACCTGCGCAATTTTGCCCTCTGGGTCATTATCGTTTTGTTGCTGCTGGCGCTGTTCACGCTTTTCCAGAATCCTGGTCAGCGCACCGCCTCGCAGGACATTTCGTTCTCGCAGCTCCTCACCGAAGTTGATCAAAATCACGTCCGCGATGTCGTAATCCAGGGTCCCGAGATTCACGGCACCTTCACCAACGGCTCCAGCTTCCAGACCTATGCGCCGAGCGACCCGACCCTGATCAAGCGTCTGTATGACGCCAAGGTCTCGATCACCGCCAAGGCTCCGGGCGACAACGTGCCGTGGTTCGTGTCGCTGCTCGTGTCATGGCTGCCGTTCATCGCGCTGATCGGCGTGTGGATCTTCCTGTCGCGCCAGATGCAGGGCGGCGCCGGCAAGGCGATGGGCTTCGGCAAGTCGCGCGCCAAGATGCTGACGGAGGCCCACGGCCGCGTCACCTTCGAGGACGTCGCCGGCGTCGACGAAGCCAAGCAGGACCTGCAGGAGATCGTCGAATTCCTGCGCGACCCCGGCAAATATCAGCGCCTCGGCGGACGTATCCCGCGCGGCGTGCTGCTGGTTGGCCCCCCCGGCACCGGTAAGACGCTGATCGCGCGTGCGGTCGCGGGCGAAGCCAATGTGCCGTTCTTCACCATTTCGGGTTCGGACTTCGTCGAAATGTTCGTCGGCGTCGGCGCATCCCGGGTGCGTGACATGTTCGAGCAGGCCAAGAAGAATGCGCCCTGCATCATCTTCATCGACGAAATCGACGCCGTCGGTCGTCATCGTGGCGCTGGTTTGGGCGGCGGCAATGACGAGCGCGAACAGACCCTCAACCAGTTGTTGGTCGAGATGGACGGCTTCGAAGCCAATGAGGGCGTGATCCTGATCGCCGCCACCAACCGTCCTGACGTGCTGGATCCCGCGCTGCTGCGTCCCGGCCGTTTCGACCGTCAGGTCGTGGTACCGAATCCGGACGTCGTCGGCCGCGAGCAGATCCTCAAGGTCCATGTCCGCAAGGTGCCGCTGGCGCCGGATATCAACCTCAAAACCATCGCTCGCGGCACGCCCGGTTTCTCCGGCGCGGACCTGATGAACCTCGTCAACGAAGCCGCCCTGACTGCCGCGCGCCGTAACAAGCGTATGGTGACGCAGAGCGAGTTCGAAGAGGCCAAGGACAAGGTGATGATGGGCGCCGAGCGCAAGTCGCTGGTGATGTCCGAGGAAGAGAAGATGTTGACGGCCTATCACGAAGGCGGTCACGCCATCGTCGGCCTCAACGTCATCGCCACCGACCCGATCCACAAGGCGACTATCATTCCGCGCGGCCGTGCGCTCGGCATGGTCATGCAGCTGCCGGAACGCGACAAGATGTCGATGTCCCTGGAGCAGATGACCTCGCGCCTCGCCATCATGATGGGCGGCCGCGTTGCTGAAGAATTGATCTTCGGCCGCAACAAGGTCACCTCGGGTGCGTCCTCCGACATCGAGCAGGCCACGCGCTTGGCTCGCATGATGGTGACGCGCTGGGGCCTGTCGGAAGAACTCGGTACGGTGTCGTATGGCGAGAACAACGACGAAGTCTTCCTCGGCATGCAGATGAACCGCACCCAGGCGGTCTCGGAATCCACGGCGCAGAAGATCGACTCCGAAGTGAAGCGTCTGGTCGCCGAAGGCTATGACGAAGCGACCAAGATCCTCACCGAGAAGCGCGATGACCTCGAAACGCTGGCCAAGGGCTTGCTCGAATTCGAAACCCTCTCGGGCGACGAGATCACGGATTTGCTGAATGGCAAGAAGCCGAACCGCGAGTCGGTGCTGGAGCCGTCGGGCCCGCGCACCTCGGCTGTGCCGCCCGCTGGCAAGCCGCGCCCGCGTCCGGACGGTGGCCTGGAGCCGCAGCCGCAGGCGTAAAGTCGTTCACACGCAAATATGCAAAACGCGGCCGAAAGGCCGCGTTTTTTGTTATCTGTAGCTCAAATGGAGCGAGGCCCGATCTGGGGACCACGTCCCACTTAAACCTTCCTCAAACTTCCCTCGGCACTGTCGCCCGGCGCCCTTGATGCGCATTGGGGACCCTATGCCAGCGCCGCTCACGATGACTTCGACACCCGAGCGTGGCCCAATTCCGCCGGCGCTGCTGATTGTCTGCATCATCCTGGCGATGTTGCATCTCGCCTTCTTCCCGACCTTCTACGGTCGCGGCTGGATCTATGAAGACGGCCTCGGCTCGCCCACCGATTTCGTCAATGTGTGGTCTGCCGGGCGATTGGTGCTCGATGGTCATCCGGCCTGGGCCTATGACTGGGACATCCAGAAAAAGGTCCAGATCGCTGTTCTCGGTCAGAGCTATCCCGGCAATTTCGCCTGGCACTATCCGCCGCCGTTCCTGTTCATCGCGGCACTGCTCGCAAAGCTGCCTTATGCCGTGGCCTTTGCCGGCTGGGCTGCAGTCAGCTTCGTGCCGTATCTGGCGGCGATGCGTGCGATCGTCGGTCGTCCCTTTGGCCTTTTATTGGCTGCGGCTTTTCCGGTGGTGATGACCAACGGCCTTGTCGGGCAGAACGGATTTCTGACAGCGGCGCTGATCGGCGGCATGCTGGTGCTGCTGCCGACGCGGCCGATCCTGTCGGGGATCTGTCTGGGCCTGCTCAGCTACAAGCCGCAATACGGATTTCTGTTTCCGCTGATGCTGATCGCGGTGTCACAATGGAAGGCGTTCGTCAGCGCAGGCATCACCACCGTGCTGCTGGCCGCGGTGTCGTGGCTCGCTTTCGGCACCGAGAGTTGGCAGGCCTTTATTCACTGGATGCCGATGTTCTCGCAGGCCTTCCTTACCGAAGGCCGCGCGCCATGGGGCAAGATGCAGAGCATCTTCGCACTGGTGCGCTATTTCGACGGTAGCGAGCCGCTGGCCTGGACGTTTCAGTGGATCATGATTGGTGCTGTCGTAGCGGCGCTGGTGCCGGTGTGGCGCAGCAGCGTGCGCTACGAGCTGAAAGCCGCTGCGCTGGCAGTCGGCGCCTTGCTCACGACGCCCTACCTTTTCCTGTACGACGTGATGGTGCTTGCGATTGCCATCGGCTTCATCGCCCGTATAGGTCTCGCGGAAGGCTTTCGCCGTCACGAACTGCCGGTGCTCGGTCTCGCTGCTGCGCTGCTGATCGCCTATCCATTTCTCGGCGCGCCAACTGGCTTCGGCGCAACGCTGCTGGTGGCAGCGTTGATCGCCATGCGTGTGCGGGAGGCTATTCGCTCCACGCCGAGTTCAGAATGATGCTGCAGAAATTCGCGCGCTTGTAAGTGGGGTCGCGGAGGTCGAGCACGTCGGCCTTGACGTTGCCGAAGGTGGTCTCGGGCTTGTGGATCGTCCCTGCAGCGAATGCATCGATGATGCCGTTCTTGAAGTCATGGCCGCGCGGATGGCAGGCACACACTTCGTGGCGCTGATGATCGGTGAAGGCGTCGTACTCAAGACCCAGCACATCCATCTCGACACCCGCTGTCACGAGCGCCACCACGGGCCGCTTGTGCTTGGGAATGCCCGGTGTCGTGTGAAGCGCGATGGCGTCCCAGACATCGTCGATGTCGCGCTCATCAATCCTGTGGTTGCGTAGAAAGTCCGCGGCAGCATTCGCGCCATCGACCTCGAAGCGTTCCTCCTTGCTCGCATAAGGCGCCTGCAGGCCCATGTCGTGAAACATCGCGCCGACATAAAGTAACTCGGAATCGACCTTGAGACCCTTGCGCTGCCCGGCGAGCGCGCCGAACAGGAAAACCCGATTGGAGTGATGATACAGAAGATCGCTTTCGGTATCGCGCACCAGTTGATCGATTTGGCGGGCGAGGGCGCTGTCTGGCACTTTGATGCCGGCTATGGTCTTGCTCATGGGATGCTCCTTGCAATCTGGATTGTCATCCACCCTTGTCGCCCCGGCGCGTTGTATCCTCAATCGCCCGGCCACCTTCGAGACTGCCATTCACCCGTGATTTCCTGCCGCAAGACGACTATCTGTTCAGAATGACCTGGGCCTGTCCTCGCCATTGGAATGAAGCCTCACCATGAAGAGCGTTGCCCTCGCGATATTCCCCGGCGTCCAGTCGCTGGATGTGGCCGGTCCGCTCGATGTGTTCATGGAGGCCAATGGCTTCGTCGCGCCGGGCGACGGCTACGACATCACACTTGTCGCTGCAGACTGCGCGCCGCTGCGTGCATCGAACGGCCTGAGGATGTCCGCTGATCTGACGTTCAGTGACGCGGACAAACCCTGGGATCTGGTTCTGATGGCCGGCGGGCCAGGGCTGCCGACGGCTGAAGCCGATCCGCAGCTTACACAGTGGCTGGCCAATGCGGCGCTCCATGCGGAGCGTTATGGTTCGGTGTGCACCGGGGCATTCGCGCTCGGCCATGCAGGCTTGCTCGACGACAAGACGGTGACGACACACTGGCAGAATGCGCCGCTATTGGCGCTGCGTTTCCCCAAAGCGCATGTGGAGTTCGACCGCATCTATAGTCGTGACGGCGCCCTGGTGACGTCGGCCGGCGTCACCGCAGGCATCGATCTGGGTCTTGCTCTGGTCCAGGAAGATCATGGCGCGGAGGTCGCGCTGGCCGTGGCCAAGCGTCTTGTCGTTGTCGCGCAGCGCCAGGGTGGTCAGTCGCAATTCAGTCCCTATCTGGTGCCGCCGGCCGAGTCGGGCTCGCCGATCGCGCGAGTTCATGCCCATGTGATGGCCCATCTGCGCGATGCGCACAGCGTGGACGAACTGGCCGATGTGGCGGGCATGAGCGCGCGGACTTTCGCGCGGACATTCAAGCAGGAAACAAGGATGACTCCGGCGGATTTTGTCGAAGGCGCTAGGATCGACACGGCGCGTAACCGCCTCGAAGGCAGCGATCTGCCGCTGAAAGTCGTGGCTTATGAATCCGGTTTCACCACCGCCGAACATATGCGTCAGGTGGTCGTACGACGGCTCGGCCTGACGCCCAGCCAGTATCGGGCCAGCTTTCGCGCGGTCTGATTCTGCTCAGGCGAGTTGCAGCGAAGAAATCGGATCGCTGGCGGGGAAGCTGTCCATCAGCGCCTCGTTCAGCATCTCGTCGAGCCGGCGCCGGGCGGTCTGCTCCGTCGTCTCGAACGCCGCGAGTGCGCCCGGATGCTCGACGAAAGCGTTGAGTTTGATCCTCTCAGTGGTCGTTACCAGGTTGCGCATCGCATCCTCCATCGGTTGATGACGGTGTTTTGCGCCTCACGGTCCTTTCGGACAACGAATCGCATCGTTCAGAAACGGCCAACGACCCCGCGGTTTCCGCCACGCAAGCGGTTGTCCACTGAACCAACAGCCCTACCGAATTTGTTGCGTTCGGCGCCAATGCTCGCTTGACACTTCACCGCAGGTCACACCAAATGTAGACGTCACGGTCCGCCCTGTCGCAAGACTTGGTGGCTAAGAGGGAAGCCGGTAAAGACGTTGTTTTGCGTCATATTCCGGCGCTGCCCCCGCAACTGTAAGCAGTGAGTCTGTTTCGATTGAAGTCACTGATGCGCAAGCATCGGGAAGGCTGAAACAGACATTGACCTGCGAGCCAGGAGACCTGCCGCGACACCAGAACGTCCATGGGCGGGGTGTCCCAGCGGTCGCTTGCAGGCAATGCCGGCGGATCTCCGCCGTGTATTTTGCAGCGTCCTTTCGGCCCCAGCCCCCATTGCTTGATGCATCACACGGGGTCTTGCCGATGCCTACTTCATCTTCTGTTTTGTCCAACGGACGCGATGCGGCTCATGCGCCGCTGATTCAACTGTCGCCGGAAACGCTCGCTGCGCCTGCGCGCGAACCCTCAATGCAGATCATCCGGCGCAACGGCACCGTATCTCCCTTCGACGGCAGCAAGATTTCCGTGGCCATGACCAAGGCTTTCCTTGCGGTCGAGGGCCACACGGCAGCGGCGTCGCGCCGCGTCCATGAGGCGGTGGAACAACTGACCGGCGAAGTCGTGGCGGCGCTGACGCGCCGCGTCGGTGAAGGCCGCACCTTCCATATCGAGGACGTCCAGGATCAGGTGGAACTGGCGCTGATGCGCAGCGAGCACCACAAGGTGGCCCGCGCCTATGTGCTGTATCGCGAAGAACGCGCGCGGACCCGCGCCGAGGAACTGGCCGCCAAGCCGGCGCTCGTCTCCACCGCACCGGTGCTGCATGTCACGCTCGCCAACGGCACCCGTGCGCCGCTCGATTCGGCGCGTCTGGCGCTGATCGTCAACGAGGCCTGCGCCGGTCTCGACGGAGTCGATGCCGCCCCGGTGCTCGAGGAAACCCGCCGCAATCTCTATGACGGCATCACGCTGGATGAACTGGCACTGGCCGGCATCATGGCCGCGCGCACGCTGGTGGAGCAGGAGCCGAACTACACCTTTGTCAGCGCCCGCCTGCTCCTCGACAAGCTGCGCACCGAAGTTCTGTCCTTCGTTCACGGCAGCCCGACCCACGCGTCACAGGCCGATATGACGACGCGTTACGCCGAATATTTCAGCGCCTATATCAAGACCGGCATTGCGGCGGAGCTGCTCGATCCCGAACTCGCGCGCTTCGATCTCAAGCGAATCGCTGCCGCGCTGAAGCCGGAAGGGGACCTTCAGTTCCAGTTCCTGGGCCTGCAGACGCTCTATGACCGCTACTTCCTGCATGTGCAGGGCAATCGCATCGAACTGCCCCAGGCCTTCTTCATGCGCGTAGCCATGGGCCTCGCGCTACGCGAGATCGACCGCGAAGCCCGCGCCATCGAATTCTATAATCTGCTGTCGTCGTTCGACTTCATGGCCTCGACGCCGACGCTGTTCAATTCGGGCACGCTGCGTCCGCAGCTGTCGTCCTGCTTCCTCACGACCGTAGCCGACGATCTCGACGGCATCTTCAAGTCGGTGAAGGACAATGCGCTGCTGGCGAAATATTCCGGTGGTCTCGGTAATGACTGGACCCGCGTGCGCGGCCTCGGTGCCCACATCAAGGGCACCAACGGCGAGAGCCAGGGCGTGGTGCCATTCCTCAAGGTCGCCAACGATACGGCCATCGCCGTCAATCAGGGCGGCAAGCGCAAGGGCGCGGTCTGCGCCTATCTCGAGACCTGGCACATCGACATCGAAGAATTCCTCGATCTCCGCAAGAACACCGGCGACGACCGCCGCCGCACCCACGACATGAACACCGCCAACTGGGTGCCGGATCTGTTCATGCAACGCGTCGAGGCTGATGGCGAATGGACGCTGTTCTCGCCGGACGAGACGCCGGAACTACATGATCTCTACGGCAAGCCCTTTGCCGAGCGCTATGCCGCTTATGAAGAGAAGGCGGCGCGCGGTGAAATCCGCGTGTTCAAGAAGGTGCGGGCCACCGATCTGTGGCGTCGCATGCTGACCATGGTGTTCGAGACCGGCCATCCCTGGATCACCTTCAAGGATCCCTGCAACCTGCGCTCGCCGCAGCAGCATGCTGGCGTCATTCACTCGTCGAATCTCTGCACCGAGATCACGCTGAATACGTCCGATGACGAAGTCGCAGTCTGCAATCTCGGTTCGGTCAATCTCCTCAATCACATCGGCAAGGATGGTCTCGATCATGCGCAGCTCAAGCGCACCGTGACCACGGCGATGCGGATGCTCGACAACGTCATCGACATCAATTTCTACACCATCCCGGAAGCACGCCGCTCGAACCTCAGGCATCGTCCGGTCGGTCTCGGCTTGATGGGCTTTCAGGATGCACTGCAGGTGCAGGGCATCGCGATGGCGTCCGATGCGGCGGTGGCCTTTGCAGATACCAGCATGGAGGCGATTGCCTTCCATTCGATCTCGGCGTCGGTCGATCTTGCCGGCGAGCGCGGCCGCTATCCGTCCTTCGACGGATCGCTGTGGAGCCGCGGCATCCTGCCGATCGACTCCATCGAGATACTTGCGGAGGCCCGCGGTGGTGTGCAGATGGATCGATCCACTACACTCGACTGGAATAGCCTGCGTGCACGGGTCAAGGACACCGGCATGCGCAATTCCAATGTGATGGCGATCGCGCCGACGGCGACGATCTCGAATATCTGCGGCGTCGCCCAGTCGATCGAGCCGGCCTATCAGAACCTCTATGTCAAATCGAATATGTCCGGCGATTTCACGGTGGTGAACGCCTTCCTTGTGCGCGATCTGAAAAAGAGGGGCCTGTGGGACGAGGTGATGGTCTCCGACCTCAAATATTTCGACGGTAGCGTCGGATCGATTGACCGCGTGCCGGACGATCTCAAGGCGCTGTATGCGACCTCGTTCGAGATCGACAGCGCGTGGCTGATCGAGGCGGCTTCGCGCCGGCAGAAATGGATCGATCAGGCGCAGTCGCTCAATCTCTACATTGCCAATCCATCCGGCAAGAAGCTGGACCAGCTCTATCGCCTGGCCTGGACGCTGGGATTGAAGACGACCTACTACCTGCGCTCGCGCAGTGCGACGCATGTGGAGAAATCGACACTGAAGGGTACGGACGGCAAGCTCAATGCTGTGTCAGCGACGGTGGCGACAGCGAAAGCGGCCGGTGCGCCGATTCTCGTTCAGCCGTCCGCCGTGACAGCGCCCGAGCTGAACGTCGCAATGGCCTGTTCGATCGACAATCCCGAATGTGAGGCGTGCCAGTAAGGCTTGCTGCACCATACACAGTCCTCATCCTGAGGAGCGGCCTCTTGGCCGCGTCTCGAAGGATGAGTGACGACACACTCATGGTTCGAGATGCCCGCTGAAGAAGCGGGCTCCTCACCATGAGAGCCGACACAGAATTCAAAGGAACACCCATGCTCGACTGGTCCGATACCTCATCCGCCCCCAAGGCGCCCGCCTTCATCCCGCTCCCTGAAACATCCATCGATCAAACCGGCCTCGGCACCATCGATCGCTCCGGCGGCCGCGTCTCGGTGGACGAGAAGCGCATGATCAACTGCCGCGCCGACGTCAATCAGCTGCTGCCGCTGAAATACAAGTGGGCGTGGGAGAAGTATCTCGCCGGCTGCAACAATCATTGGATGCCCACCGAAGTCTCGATGCAGGCTGATATTGCACTGTGGAAGTCGCGCGACGGCCTCACCGAAGACGAACGCCGCGCGATCAAGCGCAATCTCGGCTTTTTCGCAGCATCGGAGAGTCTCGTTGCCAACAACATCGTGCTGGCGATCTATCGCCACCTCACCAATCCGGAATGCCGCCAGTATCTGCTGCGACAGTCCTTCGAGGAAGCCGTGCATACGCACACGTTCCAGTACATCGTGGAAAGCCTCGGCCTCGATGAGGGCGAGCTGTTCAACATGTATCGCGAGGTGCCCTCGATCACCGAGAAGGCCGCTTGGGCGCTCAAGCACACCCAGCATCTCGACGATCCCGATTTCAAGACCGGCACGCCCGAAACCGATCAGGCCTTCATGCGCGATCTCGTGGCCTTCTATGTGATCTTCGAGGGCATGTGGTTCTATACGGGCTTTGCGCAGATCCTGTCGCTCGGCCGTCGTAACAAGATGGTCGGGATCGCTGAACAGTATCAATACATCCTGCGCGATGAATCGATCCACCTGAACTTCGGCATCGACGTCATCAACCAGATCAAGATCGAGAATCCGCACCTCTGGACAAAAGCGTTCCAGGAGGAAATCCGCGACATGATCCGCACGGCCGCCGAGCTCGAGGCGGCCTATGGGCGGGACACCATGCCGCGCGGCTTCCTCGGACTGAATGCGGCGCTGTGCGAAACCTATATGCACTTCATCGCCAACCGCCGCTGCGCGCAGATCGGTCTCGCGCCTGTTTTCAACGAGACGGAAAACCCATTCCCATGGATGTCGGAAGCGATGGATCTGAAGAAGGAGAAGAACTTCTTCGAAACGCGTGTGATCGAGTACCAGAACGGCGGCGCGCTGAACTGGGAGTAGTCTTTGGTCTCATATCCGCCGCTGCATGGCGCATATGAATCCGCATCACTTGACCTGATCGCGTGAGATCCGCAGGCATGATCTCGCCTTTCGGCATCACGCGGATCAGTCGATGCACGCCACCCACATCCTTAAAGCACCGGCCTATTGGTCGAAGGCCGCCATCGTGCCTGGCATCATTGCCATCGGCCCGATGCTGCCCGGCACGCTCGCTTTCGGCATGGCGTTCGGTGCGCTGTGCGCGCAGAAGAACCTCTCGCTTGCCGAAGTCGAGGTGATGATGGCGACGGTCTATGGCGGCTTGTCGCAATTTGTTGCGGTGCAGTCGTGGCCGGATGTTTTGACGCCGGGGGCGATCGCGACGCTGGCGCTGCTGACACTCACCGTGAACATCCGCTTCTTCCTGATGAGCGCGACGCTGCGGCCGTGGTTCGGGACGCTGCCGGCCTGGCAGGCCTATCCGTCGATGCTGCTGGTCACCGATGGCGGCTGGCTCGCGGCCATGCGCTACCGCGATCATGGCGGGGCCGACGCGGCGTTCTATCTCGGCGGCGGCATCGTGCTGTATTTCACCTGGCTGTTCTCGGCGATCCCGGGCTTCCTGCTGGCCGAACAACTCACTGACCCGAGAAAGTACGGCGTCGATCTGGTGATGCCGGCCTTCTATGCCGCGATGCTGGTGCCTGCCTGGAAGGGGCGCCGCCGTGCCATTCCTTGGCTCGTGTCGGGCGTCATTGCCCTCGCGGTGCATTGGTTGGTGCCGGGCTGGTGGTTTATCATCGCCGGCGCGCTATCGGGAGCGATCAGTGCCGGGCTCATGGACGAACCCGAACCGCAGCATCCGGCGGGTGTGTCCGCATGACGGAATTTTTGCGCAGTGATGTGATAATCGCCTTCGCGGTCATGACCGCGGTCACGGTGGCTTC
The DNA here is from genome assembly GCF_032401055.1 of Tardiphaga sp. 709. NCBI lineage: Bacteria > Pseudomonadati > Pseudomonadota > Alphaproteobacteria > Hyphomicrobiales > Nitrobacteraceae > Tardiphaga > Tardiphaga sp. 709. The sequence continues at coordinate 4,800,013 of NZ_CP135529.1, forward strand.
GCGCCTCGGAGGCTACTGGCTGATGGGCTACGTCAACGTCACGCCGCGGGTGCGGCGGATGCTCGATGCATTGCCGGGCTCGATCATCGTCGCCGCCGCGCTGCCCGTGGCCGTCAATGGCGGGCCGGTCGTGGTTTTCGCGATCCTCGCCGCAATGGCCGTGACCATCATCCGCCGTAACGACTTCATTGCCGTCATCACCGGCATGGCAGTGGCTGCGGCCGCCCGCGCGCTCGGATTCGGCGGCTAGGCCTACCCGAAAAGTTGAATCCCGCTATGCGCAAAATACCTTGTCAATGAGTCTGAACTAGTGTTCAGTTCTTATCGCGAGCACCTCGGAGCTCGCTCAAAACCTTGAAGTTACGCGCCTTATTTGTGACAGCCGTCAGGTTGGCCAAGGGGTGCCGGGGATGAGACGCTCATGGTTTACCGACGGACCCATCAAGTCGTGAAGCGGCTTGCGGCGCGGCGCAGCGCCATTCTGGCGGCGGCACGCGAAACCTGTGCCGAAGGTGGCATGGCGGCGGTTCAGATCGCGCCGGTTGCGGTTCGCGCCAATGTCGCAGCGGGCACGGTTTATCGGTATTTCCCGTCCAAGGCCGACCTGATTTCCGAACTCATCGCTGACGTCTCGCGCGATGAACTGGCCGCGATCCGCCGGGCTGCGGATGCTGCGCCGGGACCGTCATCGGCGCTCGCCGCTGCGGTGACCACAGTGGCCGTGCATGTCGTCTCTCACCGCAAATTGTCGTGGGGCATCCTGGCCGAGCCGGTCGAGGTCGATGTGACGGAGTCGCGGCTGGCCAGCCGCCGCGAGATCGCCGGCGAAGTCGAATCCCGCATTGCGGCTGCTATTCGCGCCGGTCATCTGCCGGCGCAGGACACGGCGCTCGCAGCCGCTGCACTGCTCGGCGCGTTGCATGAAGCGCTGGTCGGGCCGATGGCGCCTGACAATCTCGAAGATCAGGCCAAGCTGCGCGACGCGGTGCAGACCGTCACGCTGCTGGCGCTGCGCGCCGTCGGCGTGATGGATGCCCGCGCCCGCGGCCTCGTCGTGCAGGCGGTACTGCCGACCAAGATGGCGGCCGGCGCCTAGCGCGTTTTCAAGCGCAGTGGGCACCGGTTCGCATCGAGAAGCCGCGTCAAACCAAAAGACTTCAGCGCTTACGGCTTGATTTTGCCGTCCTTGTCGAACTGCGCGAGGAAGGCCCAGAGGTCGTTGACCTCGGATTCCTTCTTGATGCCGGCAAAGGCCATCTTGGTGCCCGGGATCTTGGCTTTCGGGTCCTTGATGTATTCCTTGAACGTCGCTTCATCCCAGGTGATGCCGGAATTCTTGTTGGCGTCCGAATAGGAATAGCCCTCGGCGGTGCCGGATTTGCGGCCGTTCAACCCGTTGAGTTCCGGACCGACCTTGTTCTTGGCGTTTTCGCCGACGGCGTGGCAGGCGAGGCACTTGTTGAAGGAGGATTTCCCGGCGGCGACGTCCTGTGCAAGTGCGAAGGAGGAGGCGGTCGAGGCGGCAAGGACGATCAGGGCGCCGAAAGTGACAGACTTCATGGATGGCTCTTTTTGTTGGTTGGCTTTCCAGCTTAGTTTGTTGCACACGCTCCGAGTAGTCCACAAGTGCGATGGCGAATGCCGCGCGTCCCGGCACGTCACACTTTGGTAAGCTACCCAAAGCCGCATGGACGTGGTTGATTCATGACAAAGCAGCCGAGTGATCGCTGCGATCTTCGGGAGTGCGCGTTCAATGACCATCATGATGCCCGCGCCGGATCAGGCTGTCCTCGCAAGGCGCGAGGCCATTGTCGCTGCGCTGCACAAGCTGGTGCCGGGCGAGGGCGTGATCTCCAGCGCTGCAGAAATGCTGCCCTATGAGTCGGATGGGCTGATGGCCTATCGTCAGCCGCCGATGGTCGTCGTTTTGCCCGATACGACAGAGCAGGTCTCAAAAGTTCTAAAATACTGTCACGAGAACGGCATCAAGGTGGTGCCGCGCGGCTCGGGCACGTCACTATCCGGTGGCGCGCTGCCGCTGGCCGACGCGGTGCTGCTTGGTCTCGGCAAGTTCAAGCGCGTGCGCGAGATCGATTTCGACAACCGCGCCGTCGTCGTCGAGCCCGGCGTCACCAATCTCGCCATCAGCCAGGCGGTGGCGCATGCCGGCTTCTACTACGCGCCGGATCCGTCATCGCAGATCGCCTGTTCGATCGGCGGCAATGTTGCGGAGAATTCCGGCGGCGTGCACAGCCTCAAATACGGCATGACCACCAACAATCTGCTCGGCTGCGAGATCGTATTGATGTCGGGCGAAGTCATTCGCGTTGGCGGCAAGACGGCGGAGACATCGGGCTACGACCTGATGGGGATCATCACCGGCTCCGAAGGTCTGCTGGGTGTCATCACCGAAATCACCGTGCGCATCTTGCAGAAGCCGGAAACGGCGCGTGCGCTGATGATCGGCTTTGCCGAGGTCGAGCACGCCGGCCAATGCGTTGCCGATGTCATCAGCGCCGGCATCATTCCCGGCGGCATGGAGATGATGGACAAGCCCGCCATTCACGCGGCGGAAGCATTCGTTCATGCCGGTTATCCGCTCGATGTCGAAGCGCTCTTAATTATTGAACTTGATGGCCCTGGCGTCGAGGTCGACGAACTTATCAAGCGCGTCGAGAAGATAGCGCTCGGCTGCGGCTCGACCACCTGCCAGATATCGACCTCCGAACAGGAACGCCTGCTGTTCTGGTCTGGCCGCAAGGCGGCATTCCCTGCCGTGGGTCGTATCTCGCCGGATTATCTCTGCATGGACGGCACGATCCCTCGCGCGGCCTTGCCGCTGGTGCTGCGCCGCATGAAGGAGATGTCTGCCAAATACGGTCTTGGCGTCGCGAACGTGTTTCATGCCGGCGACGGTAATCTGCATCCGTTGATCCTGTACGATGCGAACAAGCCCGGCGAGTTGCAGCTCGCAGAGGATTTCGGCGCAGATATTCTGAGACTGTGCGTCGAGGTCGGCGGCGTGCTGACCGGCGAGCACGGCGTCGGCATCGAGAAACGCGACCTGATGCCGGAGATGTTCAGCGAGGTCGATCTCAACCAGCAGCAGCGCATCAAATGCGCCTTCGACGCGCAGGGTCTGCTCAATCCCGGCAAGGTGTTCCCGACATTGCATCGTTGTGCCGAACTCGGCCGTGTGCATGTGCATGGTGGCAAGCTCGCTTTCCCTGATTTGCCACGATTTTAGTTGGACGCATCCGTGGATATTTTGAAAGTCAGAGACGCTCAGGACGTCGAGCAGGCGGTGCGCGCGGCGATTGCCAGCGAGCAGCCGCTGGAGATCATCGGTCATGGCAGCAAGCGCATGATCGGCCAGCCCATTGCGACCAATGCGGTGCTTGATCTGTCGGCGCTCAATGCGGTGACGTCCTATGAGCCGAACGAATTGATCCTCACCGTACAGGCAGGCGCTCCGATGGCCGACGTGCTGTCGCTGATCGATTCCAAGAACCAGCAATTCTCCTTTGAGCCGATGAACACGTCACAGCTTCTGGGCACGCCGGATATCGGCACGATCGGCGGCATGATCTCGGCCGGGCTCGCCGGGCCACGGCGCATTCAGGCCGGCGGTGCGCGCGATCATCTGCTTGGCCTGCATGCGGTGTCCGGCTTTGGCGACAGCTACAAGGCTGGCGGCCGGGTAGTGAAGAACGTCACCGGCTATGATGTCTGCAAGCTGCTCGCCGGCGCGTGGGGCACGCTGTCCGTGATGACGGAAGTGACCCTCAAGGTGATGCCGCGGGCGGAGAGCGAGCGCACGCTGGTGCTGCGCGGACTCGATGATATCGCAGCGAACAAGGCGATGACCGTGGCGCTGGGGTCGCCCTTCGATGTGTCAGGTGCCGCGCATCTGCCCGGCTCGGCGTTGCGCACCACGCAGGGCGCGCTTGGCGAAATCGGGTCGCCCGACCAGTCGGCCACGCTGATCCGCCTTGAAGGCATCACCCCGTCCGCGTCGCAGCGTGCGGTGTCACTGAGCGCGACGCTGAAGCCATTCGGCGTGGCTGGGATACTTGAAGACGCTGCGTCCGCGGTATTGTGGGCGGCTGTCCGTGACGTAACGCCATTCGCAGCGAGCGGGCCGCGTGCGATGTGGCCGGTCTGGCGCATCGTGACGCCGCCGGCATCCGGCGGTGCGCTTGGCCAAGCTATCGCCAAAGGCTCGCAAGGCGAGGTCATCTATGACTGGGGCGGCGGGTTGATTTGGGCGGCACTACCGCCATCGGCCGATGCGCAAGCAGCGCAACTCCGCAAGCTGGTCAATGCAGCCGGTGGCCATGCGACGCTGATCCGCGCGCCGGAAGATGTGCGCCGTGCCATTGACGTGTTTCATCCGCAGCCCAAAGGCATCGCGGCGCTCGGCGAGCGCGTGCGTAACAGTTTCGATCCGAAGACCATTCTCAATCGCGGCCGGATGTCGCGTGGCCTTGGTACTTGAAAGACTTGCGACATGAAAACCGAATTCACCCCGACCCAACTGGCCGATCCGGATATTGCCGAGGCCGACAAGATCCTGCGCAAATGCGTGCATTGCGGTTTCTGCACGGCGACCTGTCCGACCTATGTGCTGCTTGGCGACGAACTCGATAGTCCGCGCGGCCGTATCTACCTGATCAAGGAGATGCTGGAAAAGGATCAGAAGCCGACGCAGGAGGTGGTCAAGCATGTCGATCGTTGCCTCTCTTGCCTCGCCTGCATGACGACCTGCCCGTCCGGCGTGAATTACATGCATCTGGTCGATCAGGCGCGGGTGAAGATCGAGAAGGACTACAGACGGCCGCTCTCCGAGCGGTTGCTGCGTGACGTGCTGGCCTGGGTGCTGCCGCGTCCCGGTCTGTTTCGCCTGAGCATGACCATGGCCCGGCTGGCGCGGCCGCTGGGGGCGCTGCTGCCCTCGACCAGCAAGCAATCCAACCCGAACCTGCTTAGCCGCGTGAAGGCGATGCTGACCATGGCGCCGAAGCAGTTACCCGCCGCCGGTCCATCGGGTGGCAGCGTTTTTCCCGCGATCGGTGCTCGCCGTGGCCGGGTCGCACTCCTGCAGGGCTGTGCCCAGCAGGTGCTGGCGCCGCGAATCAACCAGGCTGCTATCAGCCTTTTGACCCGTCATGGCGTCGAGGTCGTGCTGGTCCGGGACGAACAGTGCTGCGGTGCGCTGACCCATCATCTCGGCCGCGACCGGGATGCGCTGGCGCGGGCCAGGGCCAATATCGGCGTCTGGCTCGGGGAGGCAGACCGGGGCGGTCTCGACGCCATCCTGGTCACGGCGTCCGGCTGTGGAACCGTTATCAAGGACTATGGCTACATGCTGCGCGAGGATCCGGAGTTTGCCGCGCCGGCCGCCAAGGTCTCTGCGCTGGCGAAGGATATCAGCGAGTATGTCAGCGCCATGGATCTGCCGAAGCCTGACAAACAAAGCGACCTCGTCGTCGCCTATCACTCGGCGTGTTCGCTGCAGCATGGGCAGAAAATCACACACGCTCCCAAAGAATTGCTTTCCAAGAATGGATTCGTGGTGAAAGATATCCCAGAGAGCCATTTGTGTTGCGGTTCGGCGGGGACGTACAACATTCTCCAGCCTGATATTGCGAGCCGGTTGCGCGATCGAAAGGTCGCCAACATCGCGATGGTCAAGCCGGATATCATCGCTGCGGGCAACATCGGCTGCATGGTTCAGATCGCCGGAGGGACGTCAGTCCCGGTCGTACATACGATTGAGCTACTCGATTGGGCGACAGGCGGTCCCAGGCCAGGATTGAACTGATCTAATTGTGACACCTATTTGTGACACCGGCCCCGCGTTAAACTGGCCATGTGCTGGCGCGGAAGACTTGAAACGCCGGTCCCTTTTGGATCGGCGCCAACAGGAGGACCACGATGGCTAAAGGCAAGAAGTCGAAGAAGGACAAGAAAAAGCAGAAGAAGCTTTTGACGGCGGCGAAACCCGCGAAGAAGTCCTCCAAGAAGTCAGTCAAGAAATCCGCGAAGAAGGCTGCGAAGAAATCAGCCAAGAAGACGGTGAAGAAGGCGGCCAAGAAAGCCACCAAGAAGACTGTCAAGAAAGCCGCGAAGAAATCTGCCAAGAAGGCGCCGAAGAAAGCTCCGGCCAAGAAGGCAGTGAAGAAGGCTGCGCCGAAAAAGGCTGCCAAGAAAGCAACGCCGAAGAAAGCTGCCAAGAAGTCCGTGAAGGTTCCTTCTACGCTGTTGTCGAGCACGGCGCCCGCACCCGCTGTGACAGAAGCTCCAGCGCCGGTTGCGCTGCCGCCGAAGCCGCCGCGCAAGCCGCGTGCTCCCAAGCCCAAGCCGGTCGCACCGGCAATCGCTGAGACACCGAGCTGGGCGACGCCGGAGCCTGATCCGTCACCGGTCGAAGGACATTCTTCAGGCGAGACGACGGCAATCGAATCTCCTGGCGATACGTCGCCCGATCACGACGAAACCAGATAGTCGGACCGGATCAAGTCGGCGTTCCTGACTCGCCAATAAACTCCGGAAAACCGCAGCGCTCGCCGCTGCGGTTTTTGCTTGGTCTGGCTCTGTCGCGCATGCGTATTTCAACCGATGCCCGGGTGTCCTGAATTTGCAGGCGATTCGACTGGTCGTCGGCCCGGAGGCTCTGACCGGGCACCTGTTAACCGCTCCAGGGACGGCAATCCACAATTCCCAGTCAGTGGTAATTCCCCGTGGTGGTATTTTCGGGCTGGAATCCCTCCAAAAACGTTGTGCTTTTGCAACACCGCGCCACAACCTCTTACGGAAACGTCAGAACGCCTATTTAGGCGGCACTTGCTCGTTTTTTTTCCTTCACCACTCCGGCTTTGCGCCTCAAAGTTGCGTTCAGTCGATGAATTTCGCGGTCTCGCCGTCTTTCGGACACGGAACTGCCTCTGGTTTCAAAAGTGATGGGGAATGTCATGAAGAAGATTGTTGTCGCCTCTGCTGCGGTGCTCGCCATGGGGATGAGCTCGGCTTCCGCAGCCGATCTGGGCGCGAAGATGTACAAGAAGGCGCCGCCGATCGTGGCTGCCTACGATCCTTGGGACATCGCGTTCGGCAGCGCGATCATGAGCAACTACGTGTTCCGTGGTATCACCCAGTCCAACGGCCAGAAGGGCTCAGTCGCAGCTTACTTCGAGCCGCGCTACAACATCACCAAGGACGTTCAGATCTACGCTGGTGTCGCCGGTGAGAGCATCTCGTTCACCAACCGCGCTTCCATGGAGCTCGACGGCTACTTCGGTATCCGCCCGACCTGGGGCGCAGCCGCGTTCGACTTCGGCTTCTGGTACTACGGTTATCCGGGTGGCCAGTGCATCGACTCCGTCGTTGGCGGCGGCGGCGTGTGCCCGGTCGGCTCGAACGTTGCTGGTCCTGCCTTCAACGTCATGAAGAAGAACGTCAGCTTCTACGAGGGTTACGCGAAGGTGAACTACACCTTCAACGACTACTTCTCGCTCGGCGGTAACGCTTTCTACTCGCCGAACTTCCTGAACACCGGCGCTGATGGCACCTACGCTTCGATCACCGGTAAGGTGATCGCGCCGTCGACCTGGTTCGGTTCGACCGGCATCGGCTCCTACGTCTCGGGTGAGTTCGGTCGTCAGTGGCTGGGCACCTCAGATGCCTTCTACGGTACCGCTCAGTTCCCGAACGGCATCAAGTACGCCGACTACAACACCTGGAACATCGGCATCGGCTTCACCTACAAGGTCTTCACGCTGGACCTGCGTTACTCGGACACCAACCTGTCCAAGGGTGATTGCAACGCTTTCACCTCGGACTTCACTGCTTCGGGCACGAACAACGTGACCGCGATCAACCCGTCGGGCGCTGGCTCGAGCTGGTGCGGCGCGACCGGCATCGTCAAGCTCTCGGCTGACCTGACCGCGATGTCGAACCTGAAGTAAGAACTTCGACTGAGATCGAAGGGGCGGCAGAGCAATCTGCCGCCCCTTTTCTTTTGGGATAGGGCTTCCATGAATCGGGACTGGTTGCGGCGCGCAGCGAAGACGATCCGTCGCAACAATCATCGCAATGCGCTGGCCGGCGCCGTTGCCGGGCTGGGGGCGGGGATTGCCATCGGTGTGATGGAGTTCTTCTCGGCCGTTGCGCATTATCCGCTGGTCATCATCCCTTTTGCGACCTCGATCGTCCTCGTGATCGGCTCACCCGAAGCCGAGCCGGCGCAGCCGCGCGCTTTGGTCGGCGGACACATCGTCGCGACGCTGGTAGGGCTCGCGGTGCTCAAGCTGACTGGCCCCCATGCCTGGGCCGCCGCCATGGCAGTCGGCCTCGCCGTGCTGGCGATGTATGTCACCGGCACATTCCACCCGCCTGCCGGGATCAATCCGTTGCTTGTCGTGTCTCACGCACTACCGTGGACGTTCCTGCTCGCGCCGGTGCTGGTCGGCGCGCTGCTGCTCGCGAGCTTCACGTTTGTCTGGCATCGCTATGCGGCAGGCCGCGACTGGCCGCGGCACTGGCTTTAGAGCGTTTTCGAGCGAAGTGGGTATCGGTTCGCGTTAAGAAAACGCGTCAAACAAGAAGCTAGAGCCCCGTTCCGATTCCATCGGAACGGAAAGGCTCTAGCGGGGCGTGTCACGCCTCAGGCGGTTTCCGTCCTGGCCCTTGCATCTCCCAGCGCGAAATGATCGCCGGACCGCGTTAGCGACACCTTGCGCCGATGCAAGTCATCGAGCGTGTTGCGGTGGCCGATCGAAACGATGGTCGTGCCAGGCAGCTTGTCTTCCAGCAGCTGGTACAAAGCCGCTTCCGATGGTTCGTCGAGCGATGCGGTAGCCTCGTCAAGGAAGAGATATTGCGGCTTTTGCAGCAGCGCACGGGCGACACCGAGACGCTGTTGTTCACCGAGCGACAGCATGCGATTCCAGTGGCCATCTTCGTCAAGCCGGGTCGCCAGCGCAGGCAGACCCACGGCCCTGACTGCATCGGCGACTTCCTCTGGGCTGAACGCGTCGGTCCCGGCAGGATAAGCCACCGCATCCTGCAGCGTGCCGACCGGGAAATACGGCCGCTGCGGCAGCATCATGATCGCCGCATCCGCGGGGATCGAGATCTTGCCCTTGCCGAATGGCCAGATGCCGGCGATGGCGCGAAACAGCGTGGATTTTCCGGAGCCCGATGGGCCCGTAAACAGCGTGCGTTCCCCGCGGCGGAAGCTGAAGCCCGGCGTCTGCACCATGGGAGCGCCATTGGGGAGGGTGAGCGTCAGATCGCTCAGTGCGATGTCACTGGTGCCGGTCTCAGTGGCGTGAACGATATCAGCCTTGGTCGTCAGCGCCTGTACATTGGCAATGGCTGTCTCGAAGCCATCAAGGCGCATCACGCCGGACTGCCATTCCGCCAGTGTGCGATAGGCCGTGACGAAGAATGAAAGCGCACCCTGCACGGTGCCGAACGCATCCGCGGTCTGCATCACGGCGCCGAGCTGGACCTTCTCCGCAAAATAGGCCGGTGCGACCAGAACATAGGGCAGGATGATCGCGATCTGCTGATAGCTGACCGTGAAGGATGTCAGCTTCTTGGTGCGGCGCATGATGTCGATCCAGTTGCCGACGACCAGCTGGAAGCGGGTCGAGAGTCGCTGGCGCTCGACCGGTTCGCCGCGCAGCAGAGCGATCTGCTCGGCATTTTCGCGCGCACGCACCAGATTGAAGCGGAAGTCCGCTTCATAGCGCTGCTGCTGGAAATTCAGTGCCATCAATGGCGCGCCGATATAGTGCGTCAGCGCAGTGCCGATCACGGCATAGACGAGTGCGCCCCAGACGAGATAGCCGGGGATCGGGATATCCCGACCGAACACATGCAGCGGTGCCGCGTCGGACAGGCCCCACAGGATGATCACGAAGGAGAACAGCGTGACGACCGAACTCAGCAGGCCGATGCCGATGTCGAGCGTCTTCTCCACGAACAGCTTCACGTCTTCGGCGATGCGCTGATCCGGGTTGTCGGCAGCGTCGCCCTGCAGCTGCATGCGATAGTGGTTGGCGTCGGCGAGCCAGTTGCCGAGATAGCGCTCGGTCATCCAGCGCCGCCAGCGGATCTGGAGCCACTGGTTGAGGTAGAGCTGATAGACCTTGAGTGCGATGTTGATCGCCGCAAGCACGCTGAAGTAAGCGAGCTGATAGGTGAAGACGTCGAGGTTTCTGTCCTGCAGTGCGTTGTAGAAGGTGTTGTTCCAGCGATTGAACAAAACGCTGAGACCGACCACCGCCAGCTCGATGGCGATCACCGCCGTGAGGAGGCCGAGTCCCGCCCATTTGTCCTCGGAACGAAAATAAGGAACCGCGATCCGCCAAACGGTCGCGAGCGTGGAGCGGATGTTATTCACAGGTCGTCTCCGGGAGGAGGGCTCTAAGCCCTTAAGATCAGAAATGAATTCCAGCGTTTAGACTAAAGTAGCTGGTTTGATGGCCTGCGGCACCTTGTCGCGAAACTGTGATTCACCCTAGCATCACCAAAAGCGAGGCATGGGGGCCTCGCCTTCGCGTAGCTTATGGGCGCTATCGGCTTTGACCGATCGTGGATGCCCTCGCAAGTGAACAATCAGCAATTTGCCGATCGATAACGATCGAGCCGCTGCAATAATATAAAGGGGGAGAACGACCATGTGGAATCAGGTCTACAATCCATTCAATAGCTCCGCGATCTCGACGCTTGTAGCCGCGATACCGGTGGTCGTCCTGCTGGTGCTGATCGCCACCAACAAGGTCAAGGCGCATATCGCAGCGATCATTGCGCTGGTGCTCGCCAATCTTGTGGCGATCTACGCATTCACGATGCCCGCCAACATGTCGCTTCGCGCATCGGCACTTGGCGTCGTGACCGGTTTCTTCCCGATCGGCTGGATCGTCCTCAACGTCATCTTCATGTATCGCCTCACGGTGGACAGCGGCCGTTTCGAGGTACTGCAGCGCGCCATAGGCGGCGTCACCAATGATCGGCGTCTGCAGATCCTGCTGATCGCGTTTTCGTTCGGCGCATTCTTCGAAGGCGCGTCGGGCTTCGGTACGCCGGTGGCCGTCACCGGCGCCGTGCTGATCGGCCTCGGCTTCTCGCCGCTGGCAGCATCCGGCCTGTCGCTGATCGCCAATACTGCGCCCGTCGCCTATGGCGCGCTCGGCACTCCGATCCAGGGCCTTGCCACCGTCACCGGCTTCGACCCCTTCATTCTGGGCGCGATGGTCGGTCGGCAGTTGCCGGTCTTCTCCATGATCGTCCCGTTCTGGGTGGTCTGGGCCTTTGCCGGCTGGAAGGGCATGAAGGAAGTCTGGCCTGCCATCCTCGTTACCGCGCTCTCCTTCGCGATCCCGCAATTCGTGATCTCGAACTTCATCAATCCGTGGATCGTCGACATCGGCGCCTCGCTGATCTCCATGGGCGCGTTGATCCTGTTCCTGAAGGTCTGGCAGCCCAAGACGATCTGGACCTCGGCCGCGCTGCGCCAGCATGACGACTCGGCGTCGACCGTGCCACCGGTGAAGCCGATGAGCACGGAGAAGCTGACCTCGGCTCAGGTCTGGAGCGCACTGACCCCATGGATCATCCTGTGCGTCATCCTGCTGGTCTGGGGCACCAACTGGTTCAAGGGGATCGTCAATCCGATCTTCTCCTGGAATTTTCCAGTGCCTGAGCTGCACAACATGATCAACAAGGTGCCGCCGGTGGCCGCCAAGCCGACGCCGGAAGGCGCGGTGTTCGCGTTCACCTACGTCTCCTATACTGGCAGCGGCATGTTGCTGGCTGCGATCATCTCCGGTTTCATCATGGGCTTCTCGCCTGCGAAGATGATTGTGGAATATGGCCGCACCATCAAGATCTGCGCCTATTCGCTGATCACCATCTCGGCGATGCTGGCCATAGGCACGCTCACGCGCCTGTCGGGTGTCGACGCGACGCTCGGTCTGGCTTTCGCTGCCACCGGTGTGCTGTACCCGTTCTTCGGCACACTGCTTGGCTGGCTCGGCGTGGCGCTCACCGGTTCGGATACTGCATCGAACGTGCTGTTTGGCAACCTGCAGAGGATCACGTCCGAACAGCTCGGTCTGTCGCCGATCCTGATGAGCGCGGCGAACTCGTCCGGTGGCGTGATGGGCAAGATGATCGACGCGCAATCGATCGTTGTGGCGTCCACCGCGACCAACTGGTTCGGGCATGAGGGCACAATCCTGCGCTTCGTGTTCTGGCACTCGATCGTGCTGGCCTGCATGGTCGGCCTGTTCGTGATGCTGCAGGCCTATGTCTATCCGTTTACGCTGATGGTTCTGGCGCCGTAGGGCGCACGCAACGTCACAATGACGAATCCCCGTGGCTGCAAGGCCGCGGGGATTTTTCGTTGTCGCGCCATATTGTTTCCCGACGGTTCTGGTCAACCAGCGCCGCCGCGCGTAGAACCGCGGCCATTGTCGCCGATCCCATCACGCCGAGAATTCATATGACTGCCATGACCACTTTGCTGCGGGCCACTCTTGCCGGTGCTGCGTTTCTGATTGCCGTCCCTGTGCATGCCGCCGACGAGTTTCCATTCGGCATGGAAATGACTCTGGATGCGCAACGTCAGCCCGGCTCGAAGCGAATTCCCAATCTGGAAATCGGCGACGCCGGCGAGGCGCGGGTGGAGTTGTGGTGCAAGGGCGGAAAGGGCCAGTTCTCGGTCGCCGGCAACACCGTCGTCTTCGTCGCCGGCGCGATGGAGAACCGCAGTTGCTCGGACGCACAGGCCACGATGGACGATCAGTTGCTCGCCGATCTCGGCGCGGCCGCCAACTGGCAGCGGCGGGGCGACGTTGTGACATTCGTCGGACCGAAGTCGCTGCGGTTTCGGCTGAATACGAACTGATAGCACGGGCGTTTCCTCCCTCGCCCCCCCCCGCGGAGCGTAGCTCCGCGAGGTGGGAGAGGGTGGATCGAACCGCAAAGCGGTTCGAGACGGGAGAGGGGGCGCCACGAACTCCGGCCCTCTCCCGCCTTCGCTGCGCTCAGGCACCCTCTCCCGCGGCGCGCAGCTTTGCTGCGCTGGGGGAGAGGGGAAGAAAGAGCGCTTAGTCTTACGTGCTACTTCCAGTTCGAATTATCTGCATCCCAACGCTGTGCCTTGAACTCCGCCGCGACGGCTGCAACCGCGCCGTTGTCATCGCGCGGATCGCTTTCTTCATCGGCGGTCGGCGAATCCGCGAGAGCCAGCTTCGCACCCGAAGTCTCATCCGCGGTCGTTACTGACGGTGTGCTGACCCACAGGATGAGCTTATCCGTCGTGCCGGGCTTGTCGGGAGCGATGATCGCGCTGACCTCGACCGTCTCGGTCAATTCTAGCGCGGGCAGAACCTGACTCGGACGCTTGAAGGTCAGCTTGAGCTTTCCGGTCTCGTCGTCCCATGACGTGGCGGCAGGTTTGCCGGACATGGTCCTGGCGAGCACATTCGCCAGCGTGGTCGCAACCTTGTCGCGATTGATCTTGTCGCCATCGCGCCAGTCGGCGGCTGCAAAGCGCACGGTACGATCCATGTCGATAGCGCCCGTGGTCCAGCCGACATTGACGACGCCGGGATAGGTCTTGGTTTTGGCGACGAACGCTGCAGCGCGTTCCGGATCGATGGCGAGGCTGATGACCTGCTCGCCGGCACGTAGCGCGTCGCAGGAGACTGTCAGACTGTTCAATGCGACTTCGACATTCTGCCCGCGCAGCGTGCGCACGAAATCGAGCGCCGCTTCGAGCTTGATCTTCACCGCGATGGCTTCTGGCGAGACTTCGGTGAAATCCTTCGGCGCGGGCGCGATGTTGTCGTCGGTGGACTGATTGTCCTGGAATTCCTTCTCGCTCTGATCGGAATTGTCCGAGGAGGTCACGTTGTTGTTGGTCTGACCGACCGAGATCTGTCCCTTGAACTCGAACGTGTCGCCGGTCGGCCGGCGGTTCAGCTTGATGGTCACCGGCAGCTTGTCGACCTGGGTCTGCGTTGCGCCGGTGAGCGTCGAACCACTGACTGTGAGATTGGCGACGAAGCGATCCTTGCGGTCGCTGCCCTTCTCGGCGGGATAGCAGACATCAAGCGTCGCGGCTGTGACGGCCTTGCCCTGCCGCGTCTCCCGCAGGATGACGTCGGCATTGCCGTTCATGACGCCGTCGATCGAGGTGAAATAGCGTGTCTCGGGGCCTGCCGGCTGGCTCTTCGGCGCGGCTTTCACCTGCGCGAAAGCGTGGTGGACGGTTCCAACCGAGGCGGTGACCGTAAGGCCGAGCAGACAAAGATGAAGCGCGCGCATTTCCAAAGTCCCTGGACGTTATCGACGTGTCTCCGGGCGGATTTATCTGATTCCGCCCATGCGAGATTAATCACGGGATTGAATCAGAACCGCGACCAAGGCGAAAGGCCATAAGTCGCAGGCGCATTGTATCAGGGCAAAAAAGAAGGCCGCCCGGAGGCGGCCTTCGATCACAATACAGTTGAGCGTGAAAGCAGGGCTTAGAAGCCCATGCCTCCCATTCCGCCCATGCCACCCATACCGCCGCCACCGCCCGGCATCGCCGGTGCAGCTTCCTTCGGCAGTTCGGCGACCATGGCTTCGGTGGTGACCAGCAGGCCGGCAACCGAGGCGGCGTCCTGCAGTGCAGTACGCACCACCTTGGCCGGATCGATGATGCCCTTGGCGACCATGTCGACATAGGTTTCGGTCTGCGCGTCGAAGCCGAAGGTCTCGGACTTCTCGTCCAGGATCTTGCCGACCACGATCGAACCTTCAACGCCGGCGTTTTCGGCGATCTGGCGGATCGGAGCTTCCAGCGCCTTCAGCACGATATTGATACCAGCCTGCACATCGGCGTTCTCGTTGGTGAGACGGCCGACGGCCTTCTTGGCACGCAGCAGCGCAGTGCCGCCACCGGGGACGATGCCTTCCTGAACGGCCGCGCGGGTCGCGTTCAGCGCGTCATCCACGCGATCCTTCTTTTCCTTCACTTCGACTTCGGTCGCGCCGCCGACGCGGATGACGGCAACGCCGCCAGCCAGCTTGGCCAGACGCTCCTGCAGCTTCTCACGGTCGTAGTCCGAGGTGGTTTCCTCGATCTGCGCCTTGATCTGGTTGACGCGGGCCTCAATGGCCGGCTTCTTGCCAGCGCCGTTGACGACGGTGGTGTTTTCCTTGTCGATCACGACCTTCTTGGCGCGGCCGAGCATGGCGAGCGTGACGCTTTCCAGCTTCATGCCGAGATCTTCCGAGACGAGCTGACCGCCGGTCAGGATCGCAAGGTCTTCCAGCATCGCCTTGCGACGATCGCCGAAGCCCGGTGCCTTGACGGCAGCAACCTTGAGGCCGCCGCGCAGGCGGTTGACGACGAGGGTGGCGAGCGCTTCGCCTTCGACGTCTTCAGCGATGATCAGCAGCGGTTTGCCCGACTGCACCACGGCTTCGAGCACCGGCAGCATGGCCTGCAGGCTGGAGATCTTCTTCTCGACGAGCAGGACGTACACGTCCTCGAGCTCGGCGGTCATCTTCTCGGCATTGGTGACGAAGTAGGGCGACAGGTAGCCGCGATCGAACTTCATGCCCTCGACGATGTCGACTTCGGTCTCGAGCGACTTGTTCTCTTCAACCGTGATGACGCCTTCGTTGCCGACCTTCTGCATTGCCTGGGCGATCATCTTGCCGATGGCGGCGTCGCCGTTGGCGGAGATGGTGCCGACCTGAGCGACTTCAGCCGAAGACGCAACCGGCTTGGCGCGCTTGGTGATGTCCTTGATGACGGCGGCGACGGCGATATCGATGCCGCGCTTGAGGTCCATCGGGTTCATGCCGGCAGCAACCGACTTGGCGCCTTCACGGACGATGGCCTGGGCCAGCACGGTGGCGGTGGTGGTACCGTCGCCTGCGGTGTCGTTGGTCTTCGAGGCAACTTCGCGCAGCATCTGCGCGCCCATGTTCTCGAACTTGTCCTCGAGCTCGATCTCCTTGGCGACGGTGACGCCGTCCTTGGTGATGCGCGGAGCGCCGAACGACTTCTCGATCACGACATTGCGGCCCTTCGGACCGAGCGTGACCTTGACGGCGTTGGCGAGAATGTCGACGCCGCGCAGCATGCGATCGCGCGCGTCTCCGGAGAATTTAACGTCTTTGGCTGCCATGTTGATGGTGCTCCAATTTGGGAAGTTTAAAGCTCCGTCATGGCCGGGCTTGTCCCGGCCATCCACGCCTTGCCGAGCTTGCGGCCTAGACGTGGATCACCGGGACAAGCCCGGTGATGACGGCGTGTGGGGAGGCTGAAGCGAGTCGCTTAGGCGATCACGCCCATGATGTCCGACTCCTTCATGATGAGGAGTTCTTCGCCGTCGAGTTTGATCTCGGTGCCCGACCACTTGCCGAACAGAACCTTGTCGCCGACCTTGATGTCGATCGGGATCAGCTTGCCCGCTTCGTCGCGGCCGCCAGGGCCCACGCCGACGACTTCGCCTTCAGACGGCTTTTCCTTGGCGCTGTCCGGGATGATGATGCCGCCCTTGGTCTTCTCGTCGGCGACGATGCGCTTGACGACGACGCGGTCGTGCAGCGGGCGGAATTTGGTCTTGGCCATGGGAGTGTCCCTTTAGGGTTTGCGATTTCGTTGCCATCTCGGAGGCGGGCGGGAATCCAGCCGGAACGCTCGGGGGCGGCCGGCTCATTCCCTTAGCAATCGCGCTCCGGGAGTGCTAATTGAGCGTCCGGGAAATATGGCCAGACGCTTTTTGAGTCAAGCGAGGCCTTAAGGCCTTGGTGAGGCCAATATAGGATGATCTGGAAACCATAATGGAGAGTCGGCGTAATTCTGCCGACCTCATTGCGCCGTCAGGTGTTTTGCGCTTGGCTGCCGGGACGGGCAGCCGGGGAATTTGCTCTAGGGGATAATATGATCAGGTCACGCTACGCCCGCACGGTTGCCCATCTGGCGATCGTTTCAACTTTGGCGCTGTCATTGGGCGGGTGCGGCACGTCTGGTGGATTGGGCGGGTTCAGCTTTGGGAACTCGCAGCCGACACCGCCGCCGGAGCCCCCGCCGGCGCCGGAACTGCCAGCCTCGATCCGCTCGGAAGAACTCGTCGGCCGCTGGGGTCTGGCGTCCTACATGAATCCCAACGATCGCGTTCGCACCGAGAATGCCGCGCGCGGCCAGTGCAAGCAGCCCTATATCATCGGCCAGGGCGCCACTGGCGGGGTCATCATGCATCTCGCCGACGAGGCGACGCCGCAGGAATTGCGCCTCAAGGGCTCGCCGAGCGGCAAGAACTATATCGGCCCGCCCGGTCCCGCCGGTGGCGAGAAGGATCGCGAGATCGTCTCCTTCGACGGTCGGATTCTGGTCACGCGCTTCATCGACAAGGACGCTGCGGTTCGCTACGGCAACATGGTCTATGTCCGTTGCGCACCCAAGGCCTGACCTGACAAGGCCTGACCTGACAAGGCCTGACCTGAGGCGTAAGGCGGGCCCCGCCACTCCCTTGAAGACGTGAACCCATGCACCGATTGCGCGACCTTGTTTTCGGACCGGGCCGCGCGGTCCTTGTGCTGGCATTCACCCAGATCCTGACCTGGGGCATCCTGATCTATCCACCGGTGCTGACCATGCCGCATGTCACGGCGGCGCATGGCTGGTCGCTGGCCTTCGGCATGGCGGGCTTTTCGCTGGGCCTGATCGTATCGGGACTGCTGTCGCCGGTGGTTGGTGGATTGATCGACCGCCACGGCGGTAATGTCGTCATGGCATCGGGCGCATTGGCCGGTGCCTTGGGCCTCGCTCTATTTTCAGTAGCCGATCATCCCGCGACCTATCTGGCCTGCTGGCTGTTGCTCGGCGCTGCAATGTCTGCGTCGCTCTACGATCCCGCCTTCGCCACGCTGACGCGCATCTTCGGTGCCTCGGCGCGGCGGCAGATCACCTTCGTGACCTTTGCAGGTGGCTTCGCCTCGACGGTCGGCTGGCCGGCGACCCATCTTCTGCTTGAGGCTGTCGGCTGGCGCGGGACGTATCTGACCTTCGCAGCGATCTTCGCCTTTGTCGTTGCGCCGCTTCATGCTTTTGCATTGCCGCGCCACGTCGCCGTCGCGCCTCTGCCCGTGGCGGACGCCGTTGTCGTCCCCCAGCAGGCAACCCTGCGCCCGGAAGGCTGGCCGTTCATCCTGCTGGCGGCGGCGTTCTCGCTTTACAGCTTCATTCTGTCGGGCGTGACGTCGAACCTGCTGGCGCTGCTGGAGCGCGGCGGGCTCAGTGCTGCAACGGCAGTGACCATCGGTGCGATGTTCGGTCCGGCGCAAGTGGCATCGCGGTTGGCAGACTTCATGCTGGCGGGGCGCACCCATCCGCTGTGGATCGCGCGCGGGGCGGTGGTGCTGGTAGTATCGGCCTTCGCAATGCTGGCCTTTGCAGGGATTTCGTTTCCGCTGGCGGCCTTGTTCGCTATCGGCTTCGGCGCGGCCAATGGCGTCATGACCATCGCGCGCGGTGCGCTGCCGCTTCTGATGTTCGGTCCGGTCGGGTATGGGCGCGTCATCGGCCGTATCGCGCGGCCGGCTCTGTTCGTGCAGGCCTTTGCACCGTTCGTGGTGGCATCCGCGGTCGAGACGCTGTCGGACCGCACTGTACTGCTGCTCGGGACGGCGGGAGCGTTGATCGTACTGGTCTGCTTCGTGATGATAAAAACGCCGGGCGTTGCGGCCCGGCGTTAAGTCGTTTCTAACCTTGCGCGCAGGTTTCGGCGTTAGCCGAACAGCGCGTCGATATCGTCCTGCGAAGCGTGGCCGACGTCGCCGTCCAGCTTCGGGCCGTTGAGCAGCTTGTCGTCTTCGCTGCGGTCATCGACCTTGGCCGGCGCATGCGCCTTGATCTCATCGACGCCACCCCAGATGTCCATCATCGCAGTAATGCGGTTTTCGATGAACTTCATCGTGGTCATCACCTTGCTGATGCGCTGGCCGGTGAGGTCCTGGAAGTTACAGGCTTCGAAGATCGCGACGACGTTATCGCCGATCTCTTCCAGCATCTGCTTCTGCTGATCGGGTGAGGTCACCTTGCCGAGCGCTGTCGATGCATTATCGATGGCTTCGGCTGCGGCGAGAATCTGCTGCGTGGCTTCTTCGGTGCCGCCGACGACGGCGCCGAGTTCACCGTTGACCTTCGCCATTTCGTCGCCTTCGAAGCTCTTTCCGTGAAGAACTGCGATTTCCATCTTGGTGCGGGTAATGGCGTCGTGGATCAGATCGAGTTCGATCTTGAGCTTTTCGCACTGCTCGATCTGAGCGCGGTAGGTTGCGAGCAGAGCCTGTGCTTCCGCAACCTGCTGATCGGCGGCGGCGCCGACCTGATCTGTCACGGCGTTGCGGGCCGGCGCTCCCATCTGCGCGCGGATCGCGCGGAGCTCAGCCATGATTTCGCGATGCATTGGCATCGGCTCGCTGCTGCCCACCACTTCATTGGGCATAGGTGCAGTACCGAAAACTTCTTCAATGCGAAATCGCTTGCGACGAACAGACATCAGGTCCCCCAACGTTCAATCAATCCCCCGTTCGTATACCTATGAGTTTAACGTGAAGTTCACGCGGGAACATCGCACCGATAGCCGATAATCGCTGTGCAAACTGTTAGTTAACCATGGGGCTTTCGCGTTCATTCAAAATAAACGCTACCAAATAGAACTGCGCCGTTTGACGACGTGGTGAATCCAAACGGCGATTGTGTTTACCAAACCGAGGCGATTTTAACCTTAAGTCGGAGTGTGCAAAGCGCTTCTCAGGTGAGAACGCGCACGACGAAACAGTGCAGAGTACGTCGATGTTCAGAAAGTTCTCTCTCACGCTTCTTGCCAGCGCATCTTTCATCGCCGCTGGATCGCATCAGACGCTTGCGGTGGAAGCCGCGGCGCAGTTCGCCGAGCCTCCGGTGGTCTATGCGCAGCAGCCGCAGCGCCCGATGCAGCGCACGGCCTATGCCGAACGCTCGCGCATGGGCGGCGGCTTCATCGAGTTTCTGTTCAGCGATGGTCCGGCGCAGCAGGGCCAGCGTTATCAGCAACAGCCGGACTACTCTTACGAGCAGCGCCGCTCGCTGCTGCCGCCGATGGATCCGCAACAACGCGTCTATCGGCAGGAAGAGACGGCAGATCCCGCGCGTCCCACGCTCGATCCCAAGTATCAACCGCAGATGGTCGAATATCAGGGCAGCGAGAGCGCCGGCACCATCGTCGTCGATACGCCGAACAAGTTTCTGTTCCTGGTGCAGGGTGGCGGCAGGGCGATGCGCTACGGCATCGGCGTCGGCCGGCCGGGCTTCACCTGGTCCGGTGTAAAGACGATCACTGCGAAGAAGGAATGGCCGTCATGGACGCCGCCGAAGGAAATGCTGGCGCGCCGTCCTGATCTGCCGCGCTATATGGAAGGCGGTCCGGAAAATCCGCTCGGCGCACGCGCGATGTATCTTGGTTCGACCCTGTACCGTATTCACGGCTCCAACGAGCCATGGACAATCGGCACCAATGTTTCCTCAGGCTGCATCCGCATGCGCAACGAGGACGTCATCGATCTCTATGGCCGCGTCGGCGTCGGCGCCCGGGTTGTCGTGATCTGATTGATCTCCCGTCACATGAAAACGGCCGCTCGTGAGAGCGGCCGTTTTTGTGTTGCTGGTCTAAACGATCAGGCCAAATCGCTGTCGTCGGAATCCATATCCATGGCGTCGTAATCGCCCTCGTCCTGGTCTTGATCCTGGTCCTGATCGGCATCGGCCTGCGCCTGATCGAACGATCCGGCGCGGGAGCCGCTGGACGAACCGATATCATTGACGCCGGCCTGATTGCCGAGGCTGCCGCCGGACGAATCCGAACCGGAGCTCCACGGGCTCTTGCTCTCGCTGGCATTGGCGGCGTCGCCGAAACCTTGCTGATGGCTGCCGCCCATCATCGAACGGATGCTGCCGAGCAATAGTGAGCCACCGACCACGCCGGCTGCGGCCGCCGCTGCGGTACCCAGAAACGAACCGCCACCGCCAGCCTGAGGTTGCTGCTGGCCGAACTGTCCCGGCGCCTGACCTTGGCCATATCCGCCCTGACCATAGCCACCCTGTAGCTGTGGCTGGCCGATGACCTGCCCGGTGTTCCAGGCAGGACGGCTCGGCTCGGGCGGGCGAACGCTCGGCACGGAGCCGCGCGGCTGGTTCGGGCTCTGGCCCTGACCGAACAGGGCGTCCCGCATCGAATCGAGGAAACCGCCCTGAGCAGCCTGTTCGGGGGCGCCGTTGCCTTCCAGTTGCTGGATGCGCTCATGGGCGCGCTTCAGCGCTTCGTCCTGCAGCAATACGGTCTGCACCAGCGCATACAGCGCATTGGGGGCGCGGCGCTGGCCCTGCGCAATGGCGTCGAGCGCGTCTGGATCGCGTGGCGCGCCTTCGACCTTGCTGAGCCGGTCAAAGAGATCGTCAACCAGTTGGCGTTCTTGCGGTGTCATGGCGTCCTCTGTCTTCAAAGCGCGCTTGCTTTGCGCGCTGGAGATGTAGTGACGCTTTGTGTCGCAATAAGTGCCGCCTGGATTAAATTTAGTTATGCGACAAAACGACCGGCAGGCCTTGTCGTGCTTCCTCTTGTCATGCTTCCAGCGCGTAGCGTGCCAGATTGGCCTTCAGCATGTCGAGAATCTGATCCCGTGCCGGATCGCGGGTCCCTCTGACCCACGCCGCGGCGAGCGGAAGCCTGTTCATTGCCGCCATGCCTAGCGGCATATAGCGAACGCCGCGTGCGGGCATGCGGGAGGTCCAGCGTGGCACGATCGCCAGTCCGATTTCGGCGGCGACGAGATTGACGATGGTCTGCTTCTCGTCGGCGATCTGCACGACATTGGCCTGCAGCCCGGATTCCGCAAACAGCTTCATCGTCAGGTCGTGACTGTGCGGCCGCGACCGTCGCTCCGGCACGATCAGAGGCTCGTCGGCGATATCGGCGATCGTCAGATGCGTGCGCGACGCCAGCGGATGGCGCTCGGAGACGGCCACGACGGCTGTCTCGTGAAACAGAAACATGAATTCCAGCCGCTTGTCGGCACTCTCGGGCGGCCGGACAAAAGCGAGATCGAGCCGGCCCGACAGCAGGCGCGGCAGCAGCCGGATCGTCTTGTCTTCATCCAGCTTGATGGCAACGTCAGGGGCGCGTTCGCGAAGATCGTGAAGCAGCGCCGGCAGAAGCCCGGCGGCGGCGCTGTCGATTGCGCCGACGCGGATCGTGGCTGCACGGGCACGCACGCGTGCGCGGAAGGACGACGCAATCTGATCCGCGCGGGCGAGCAGGTCGCGTGCCTGTTTCAGAAACTCGACGCCGTCATCGGTCAGGGCAACGCTGCGCGTCGTGCGCGTCAGCAGGCGTGTGCCGAGATCGTCCTCGAGGAGGCGGATATAGCGGCCGAGTGCCGACGGCATCATCTCGAGCCGCTGCGCCGCGCGGCCGAAATGCAGTTCGTCCGCCGCCGTCACGAAACAGCGCAACTGGTGCAGATCCATCGGTGGTCCCTCTTCGTCATGCCCGGCCTTGTGCCGGGCATCCACGTCTTGGCCACACCGAAGAAAGGCGTGGATGGCCGGGACAGGCCCGGCCATGACAAGTACAAACCATTATATCATTTATTTGTATAAACAACCGCGATTGAGCCGGGAGCGGCTCGCCTGCAGGGTGGCGAGAGCCAGTTCAACCCAGCAGAGACCTCACCATGCGCGAATATTCCATCGCGGCCATTCCGGCCGACGGGATCGGACCCGAAGTCATCGCCGCCGGCACTCGTGTGCTCGACGCCCTGCAGAAACGGGTCGGCGACGTCACCTTCAATGTCGAGACCTTCGACTGGGGCTCTGCCTATTACCGCAAGCACGGCGTCATGATGCCGGCCGACGGCCTGCCGAAGCTGAAGAAGTTCGATGCCATCTATTTCGGTGCGGTGGGCGCGCCCGACGTGCCCGACCACATCACGCTGTGGGGCCTGCGGCTGCCGATCTGCCAGGGCTTCGACCAATACGCCAATGTGCGCCCGACCAAAATCCTGCCCGGCATCACCTCGCCACTGCGCGGTGTCGAAACCGGCGATCTCGACTGGGTGATCGTGCGCGAAAATTCCGAAGGCGAATATGCCGGCTGCGGCGGCCGCGTGCATCGCGGGCTGCCGGAGGAAGTCGGCACCGAAGTGTCGGTGTTCACCCGGGTCGGCGTGATCAGGATTATGCGCTACGCGTTCAAGCTCGCGCAGTCACGTCCGCGCAAACTCCTCACCGTGGTCACCAAGTCGAATGCCCAGCGCCACGGCATGGTGATGTGGGATGAGATTGCCGACGAAGTGTCGAAGGACTTCCCTGACGTCACCTGGGACAAGATGCTGGTCGATGCCATGACCGTGCGCATGACGCTGAAGCCGCAGAGCCTCGACACCATCGTCGCGACCAACCTTCACGCTGACATTCTCTCTGACCTCGCCGGCGCGCTGGCCGGCAGCCTCGGCGTTGCGCCGACGGCGAATATCGATCCGGAGCGCCGCTTTCCCTCGATGTTCGAGCCGATCCACGGCTCGGCCTTCGACATCACCGGCAAGGGGATCGCCAATCCTGTGGCCAGCTTCTGGACTGCGGCACAGATGCTCGATCACCTTGGCGAACCCGATGCGTCCGCGCGGTTAATGCGTGCGGTGGAGAAGGTCTGCGAAGCCGGCATCATCACGCCGGATGTCGGTGGCAAGGCCACGACGAAAGAAGTGACCGACGCCGTGGTGGACGCGATCCATAGTTCGAATGTCTGACGCGATTTCCGAACGCCCCGGCCTCACCGGGGCGTTCGCCTTCAATAAATCAAAACAATATTCAGGGAGGATCTCATGAAAGCCACAGCTACACTTGCGTTTGCGATTACGCTGGCAAGCTCCGCTGCCTTCGCGCAGGGCTATCCCAACAGGCCGATCACCATGCTGGTGCCGTTCGCGGCCGGGGGGGCCACCGACACCGTCGCGCGCGTCACCGCTGCGACAATGTCGAAGATCCTCGGCCAGACCATCATCATCGAAAACGCCACAGGCGCCGGCGGCACCATCGCGGCCGCCCGCGCGGCCCGCGCCGAGCCGGACGGCTACACGATCCTGATCCATCACATCGGAATTTCTACGGCTGCGACGCTGTATCGCAAACTGCCTTACGACACCAAGACCGCCTTCGCGCCGATCGGCCTCGTCACCAATGCGCCGATGACCATCATCTCCAGGCCGAACCTGCCGCCGAACACGCTCGCCGAGCTGATCACCTATATCAAAGCCAACGGCGACAAGATGACCTTCGGCAATGCCGGCCTCGGCGCGGCCTCGCAGCTCTGCGGCCTGATGTTCATGAATGCCATCGACAAGCAGATCTTGTCAGTGCCCTACAAGGGCAACGGCCCCGTCATGAACGACCTGATCGCCGGCCAGATCGATCTCACTTGTGATCAGACTACCAACACCACCGGCCCGATCGCAGCCAAGCTGGTGAAGAGCTACGCCATCACGACGAAGACGCGCCTGTCGTCGATGCCGGACCTGCCCACCGCCGACGAAGCCGGCCTGAAGGGGTTCGAGGCCGGCGCCTGGCACGGCATCTATGCGCCGAAGGGCACGCCGGATGACATCGTGCAGAAGCTGGCGAAGACACTGCAGGAATCGCTGCGCGATCCCGAGCTGATCAAGCGCTTCAACGACATCAACACCGATCCGGTGCCCCAGGATCAGGCGACGCCGCAGGCATTGAAGAAGCAGCTCGACAGCGAGGTCGATCGCTGGGCGCCGATCATCAAGGCGAGCGGGCAGTTCGCGGACTAGCGCGCCAGCGTGACGTTGTTTGCCACCAGCAATTGCGCGAAGGCATCGCTAGCCAGATACTGATATTCGCGCTCGCGCTGGTCGGTGAACGGATCGAGGTCGATCAGGATTTCATCGACATGACCCGGGTGGCACATCACGAGCCCGCCATCCGGAAGGTCGTTGAGGAAACCGGCCATGAGCGCGCCGAAGTCGGCGTGCTTCGTGAAATCGTAGGCGCCGGCGAAGCCCGGATTGAACGTCACGCCGGCGCGCGTCGCACGTCGGCGGAACGTGGCGCTGAGCGTGTCGAGCAGCAGCGCCTTGGGATTATCGAGGCGTTGGCCTAACGGCAGCACACGGCCGGATTGGCGGACCCAGGCCTTCGGCGCATTTTTCTTCACTGCGGCGAGGAGTGCATCGCGCACCTGCGGGAAGGTCTGCACGTGCTGGTGTCCGTCGACATAGTCGGGGGCGCGCCCGAACAGGGTCACAAACTTCGCGATCTGCGTAGTCAGTTCGGTTTCGATGGCTTCGCGATCAAGTTTTCGCAACAGGCTGAAGCGCAGCATCTTGCCGAGCGGCAGAAACAGTTCATCGAGCAGCGGCCGGTAGTGCATCGTTAGCGGATGAAACGGGGCGGTCAGTGTCGCGTGGAGCCCGATCTCGCAATTCGGCTTCTTGGCGACGGCGTCCTGCAACGCACTCACGTCATCGCGCAAAATCGCTGGACCGACCACCATCACGGATGTGGCGTTGAGGCGTCCAAGCGCAATGAGTTCGCGGATGCCCTGATTGACGCCGGGGCTGATGCCGTAATCGTCGGCGCAGAGTGTGATGCGGCGCAGGGCTGCGCCGGTCATTCGGCAGCGGTCCGGTCGGTGGTTTGCCCCACGCTATCGGGAGTGTTGCGCTTCACGCTGTGCTCGGCGACGAAATAGATCGGCCGCGCTTTCAGCTCAGACAGGATCTTGCCGATATATTCGCCGAGCACGCCGATCATGATCAGCTGCACGCCGCCGAGGGTCATCAGGCCGACGACCAGCGATGGATAGCCCGGTACCGACTTGCCCGACACCCATGTCTCCCACAGGATCGACAGACCGAACAGAAACGCGCCGAAGGCGAGCAGCAGACCGAGCAGGCTGGCGAACCGCAAAGGCGCCACCGAGAACGAGGTCAGGCCTTCGATCGACAGGCCGATCAGTTGCTTGGGATTGAAAGACGTCACGCCATGTTCGCGTGCGGCCGGTTCATAGTCGACGCGGAGCTGGCGGAAGCCGATCCAGGTGGCCAGTCCCTTGAAGAACCGGTTGCGCTCCGGCAGTTGGCGCAGCGCCGCCGCGGCACGCGGTGACAGCAAACGGAAATCGCCGGCGTCTTCCGGGATTTTCTGCCGCGCGCCCCAGTTGATCAGCGCATAGAAGCCGCGCACGGCCTGGCGGCGCAGGAAGGACTCGTTGTCGCGATGCGCCTTGGCGGTATAGACGACGTCATAGCCTTCGACGATCCAGTGGCGCACCAGCTGTTCGACCAGCGACGGTGGATGCTGGCCATCGCCATCCATGAACAGCACCGCGCCCTTGGTGACATGGTCGAGCCCCGCCATCAGCGCGGCTTCCTTGCCGAAATTGCGCGACAGCGACACGACCTGAACGTCGAGCGACGTCGCTTGGAGGCTGCGCGCAACCGCCAGCGTGCCATCGGCGCTGCCGTCATCGATATAGACGACTTCGCAGGCGAGGCCGTGGCGTTCTTTCAGTGTAGTCGCAAGCTCGGCCAGCCGCTCGTGAAACAAAGCAAGGCCGGGCGCCTCGTTGTAAACAGGCACAACGATCGACAGGCCTTGTGCCGCGGCGGTCGCGGCATCGGTCGATAGGCTCGATACGTCGCTGCCCAGCATCATCGATCAGATTCCGATATCCAAAATATGCTCATGAATCATATGGTAATCAGCCGGTGCGTCCGCCAGCAAGGCGAAACGCTGTGCTGCGCGTTACTGCCGCAAGAACGCCTCAAGTTTGGCGAACAGCGGATTCTCGCGATCCATCACATAGTCGAGCGAGGCGACCGAGACGGTATCTGCGCCGTTGGCACGCAGGAAGCTGCTCAGCGCGTAAAGCTGCGCCGGCGGGCAGTGCAGCGTGATCATGCCCGACGAGGTCGGGCCGCCGAACGGCGACACCACGCCGAAACGGTTATGAGCCTCGGTGAGGAGCGCCTGATTGCAGCCGGCGAAGCGGGTGCGCACTTCCTTATATTTGCTGGCGCGGGCGCGCGCGGCAATGTGGTCGAGAATGATGCGCGCGGTTTCCAGAGACTGCGGCGACCAGTCGGCGGCGCGCGAGGCGACAAGATTGGCCTGGCTGCGCAGGATGACGCCGTCATCGAGTACCTTGAGGCCGTTGGCGACGAGGGTCGCGCCGGTGGTGGTGATGTCGACGATCAGTTCGGCGGTGCCGGTGGCCGGTGCGCCTTCGGTGGCGCCGGCGCTTTCGACGATGCGATAGTCGACCACGCCGTGGGACGCGAAGAAGTTGCGCGTCAGGTTGATATACTTCGTGGCAACGCGCATGCGGCGATTGTGCTGCGCGCGGAAGCCGGTGGTGACGTCGTCGAGATCGGCCATGGTGCGGACGTCGATCCAGGCCTGCGGCACGGCAACGACCACATTGGCGCTGCCGAAGCCGAGACCTTCGATCAAGGCGACCTTCTTGTCGGCGTCCGGGATGCTTTCACGCAGCAGATCTTCGCCGGTGATGCCGAGATGCACGGCACCGCGCGCCAGGTTCGAGGCGATCTCGCTGGCCGAGAGATAGGCGATTTCGACATTGTCGAAGCCGGCGATGGTGCCGCGGTAATCGCGCACGCCGCCCGGCTTCGCCAGCGTCAGGCCGGCGCGGGTGAAGAAGGCTTCGGCGTTTTCCTGCAGCCGTCCCTTGGACGGAACGGCGAGGACGAATGGTGCGGTCATGACGCGCTCCCGGAAACGAGCGCCGAGGAGGCGTGTTGGGTCAAGGTTTCGATCCAGACCGAGAAACCAACCGCGGGGATTGGCGTGGCGGAGCCGAGCTGCGTCAGCAGTCCGTCGTAGCGTCCGCCGGCTACCAGCGGCTCGGTGCCATTGCCCTTGCGGTGCAGTTCGAATTCGAAGCCGGTGTAGTAGTCGACGCCGCGGCCGAATGACGTCGAGAAACGCGTCTTGGTGGTATCGATACCACGCGCCGCCATGAAGCCGATGCGGCTTTCGAATTCGTCGATGGCGGCCGTGATGTTGAGTTTGGCATCCGAGGCGAGCTTGCGCAGTTGCTGCAGAGCGTCGTCAGGGTCGCCGGAGATAGCGAGAAAGCGCTTGATCAGCACCAACGCATCGCGCGGCAGTGCGCCGCCTTTCAGCGTCGACTGTTCGAGGAAGCGATCGGCGATTTCTGCCACCGAACGGCCGCCCACATTGGTGGCACCGGCGATCGACATCAGGTCGGTGACCAGTGCCAGCGCCGCTTTGCGGTCGGAGCCCGCGAGAGCGGCGAGTACGCCTTCATATTCGTTGCGGACCGGCGACTCCGCGAGGGTCAGCCGATCGAGGTCGTGGGTCAGGCTGATCTTGCGGTTGAAGTCCTTCATCAGCCGGCGCTTCCACACCGGATAGAGGTCGAGCGCCTCGATCAGCGCCGCGAACAGCGCGACGTCGCCGGTGCGGATCTCGATATCGCTGAGGCCGAAGGCAGCTGTCGCCTCGAGGCCCAGTGCCAGCATTTCGGCGTCGGCGGCTGCGCGGTCCTGACGGCCGAAGGATTCGATGCCGGCTTGCTGGAATTCGCTGGGCGTGCCCTGCCGATAGCGGAACACCGGGCCGAGATAGCTGAAGCCCGCAGGCTGGCCGGCCTGCGGTGAGGCGAGATAATCGCGCGCCACGGGGATCGTGAGATCCGGCCGCAGACACAGTTCTTCGCCCGATGCGTCGGTCGTCAGATACAGGCTCTTGCGGATGTCTTCGCCGGACATATCGAGGAACGGATCGGCCGGCTGCAGGATCGCCGGCTCGGCATGGGCGTAGCCGGCCTCAGCAAACGACAACAGCAGCGCATCCGCCCAGGCGGCGGATCCGGTCGCGCGAGGGGCGGCGGGTTTGGTCATCTCGAAGTCCAGCAATCTCAACAGAGTGGTCGTTGGCGCAGCCCATAGCATGGCGGTTGCGACGTTTCGACCACCATCGCCCGGCGGCCTTAATGTCGGGTCATGGCAGTGGGCTATTTGCCTACCTGGTTACCATTCCAGTCACCAAGGGCCGTTTGCACCAGCGCCAGAGCGGCCACCGCCGCCGTATCGGCCCGCATGATCCGCGGGCCCAGCGCCAGCCGGAGAATATTAGCCTGTTTCAGCAGCAAAGCCCGTTCCTCGTCGGCAAAGCCGCCCTCCGGACCGATCAACACGTCGATTCCGGCGGAGGCGGCCGTCCGGGCGCCCGTCAGCGCGGTCACGGGATCGGCCACCTCGGCGGCCTCATCGCAGAAGATCAGCAGCCGTTTGGCATCCCGCTGATCGAGATATTTGGGCAGGTTCAGCGGCTCGGCGACAGCGGCCACGCTCAGAATTCCGCATTGTTCGGCCGCCTCGACCACATTGGCGCGCATCCGCTCGGTATTCACCCGGCTGGCTTGGGTAAAGCGCGTCATCACCGGCTGCAGCGCTGCCGCGCCCATTTCGATGGCCTTCTGCACCATGTAATCGAGCCGGGCATGTTTCAGCGGCGCGAACACGTAGGTCACATCGGGCAGGCGGTCCTGCGGCCGGACCTGGGTCAGCAGGGTCAGGCGGTCTGCCCGCTTGCCGCCGGAAATGGCAGCCTGCCATTCGCCATCCTTGCCGTTGAACACCAGCACCGAGGCGCCGGAGCCTAGCCGCAGCACATTGCCGAGGTAATTGCTCTGGTTGCGGTCGAGCGAAATGGTCGCGTCGGCTGCAAAAGGCGCATCGACAAACAGGCGGGGACTGCGGAAATCGGCTTGCGGCATCGTTCATGTTCCATTCAGAGGGCGAGCTTTAGCCCAACTGCGACGAATTATCATGCGGGAACGCGGGTTTGCGCCGTGCTGCCGCCCGAATCCGCGTGCTCTTGGTGGGTTGTTAAGGCTTGGCAGGAATCGTAGAAAGTCCTGAATCAGGATGGGCTTCGCCCCCGATCAATCGGGGCACTGAGCTGCCGGAGGAATATCTGTGATCATCCGTCGTTTGATTGTGCCGCTGTCCATGGCCCTATTCGCCATGCAGGCTATCGAAGTTCACGCCCAGGGCGCGTTTCCCGCGCCGCTGCCGGGCAACAGCTCGGCTGCGCCTGCGAGTTCGTCGCCGTTCCCGCCGGTGAACGGCGCGCCTGCCAGCGCATCGCCATTTCCGCCGGTCAATGGTGCAGCGGCTGCGCCCAGCGCGTTTCCCTCCAATGGCGCCGCGCCAATCGGTGGCGGCGGCTTCGGCGCTCCTCCGCAGCAGCAGGCAGGTCCGCCCGGCGGCGAAGATTGCATGAAGGGCTTTCTGCCCCTGCGCCAGGACGCCGAAAAGAAGGGCGCTGCCATCAAGGCTGCGAGCGAACGCCGCGCGCCTCCGGACGAGGCCTGCAAGCTGATCACCTCTTTCTCGCAGACCGAAGTCAAGATGATCAAATACATCGAGGCGAATGCGCAGAAGTGCGGCATCCCGCCCAATGTCGGCGAACAGATGAAGACCGGCCACAAGAACACCGAAGGCATGCGGCAGAAGGTCTGCAGCGTCGCGCAGCAACAACGGGGTGGTGGTGGTGGCGGCCCGGCGGCTGCGCCGCGTCTGAGCGATGTACTCGGCTCGTCGGCATCGCTGCCGGAAGCGAACAATGCGCGCAAGAGCGGCGGCACCACCTTCGATACGCTGAACGGCAACGTGCTCACCCGATGATCGGGTGGCAGATCATTCTGTTCCGATGAGCGACGCGGCCGCCCGCGTTGCGGATGCGACCGGCAACTGGGTCGATCGCTCGGCGCCGTTGTGGTCGCGGCCCTATCTGCGGTTGTCGCGCTTCGACCGTCCGATCGGCTCATGGTTGCTGCTGATGCCATGCTGGTGGTCGGCGGCGCTCGCCTCCGGCATGGCGCATGATATTCATCAACTGCCCAAGATGATCGCGCTGTTCTTCATCGGCGCCTTCGTCATGCGCGGTGCCGGCTGCACCTGGAACGACATCACCGATCGCGACCTCGACGCGAAGGTGGAGCGCACGCGCTCGCGGCCGATTCCGGCTGGGCAGGTTACGGCGAAACAGGCTTTTGCATTTCTGGTGCTGCAGGCACTGATCGGCCTTGTGGTGTTGCTGCAGTTCAACACTTTCGCCATCGCTACCGGCATCGCCTCGCTTGGCATCGTTGCCGCCTATCCTTTCATGAAGCGCGTTACCTACTGGCCGCAGAGCGTGCTGGGTCTTGCCTTCTCATGGGGCGCGCTGATGGGCTTCGCCGTGGTGTTCGGCCGCATCGATGCGACGGCGCTGCTGCTCTATGCCGGTTCGATCTGCTGGGTGATCGCCTATGATACCCTCTATGCCCACCAGGACACCGAGGACGACGCGCTGATCGGCGTGAAGTCGACCGCGCTGTTGTTTGGGGAGCGCACTCAAGCCGCGCTGACGCTGTTCTACGGGCTTGCCGTGTTGCTGATCGGAGTGGCGCTGTTGTTGGCAGGCGCACGCTGGCCGGCATGGCTTGGCCTCGCGGCATTCGCGGTGCATCTGGCCTGGCAGGTCGCACGCACCGATATCAGCGACTCCGCGCTGTGCCTGCGGCTGTTCAAATCCAACCGCGACGCGGGGCTGCTGCTGTTTGCAGGATTGCTCGTGGATGCCATCATGCGGGCGGCGTAATCGCGCCGTCTGAAGCACTGGTGGACCACAGAGATGGACGTCGCACAGCTCAAGACACTCATCCACGTGGCCGAACTGGGAAGCCTGAGCAAGGCCGCCGATCGCCTGCGCATCGCGCAGCCAGCCCTGAGCCGGCAAATCAGACTGCTGGAAAAAGAACTTGGCGCCGTGCTGTTCGAACGGCACGGGCGCGGCATGGTCATCACCGAGATCGGCCGCGAAGTTCTCAACCACGCGACCCGCGTGATGACCGAGCTCGATGCCATCCGCAATGTCACATCCGAAGAGAGCGCCTCGTTCAAGGGCCTCGTTTCCATCGGTACGACGCCGACCGTGGCCGAGATCGTCACCGTTCCCCTAGTGAAGAAGATCAAGGAGGTGCATCCGCAGCTCTCGATCCGCCTGTCGTCGGCTTTCACCGGGCATCTGCTCGACTGGCTCCAGCGCGGCGAACTCGAGCTCGCGGTGTCCTACGATCCGCAGCCGCTGCGTTCACTGCGCATCGTGCCGGTCATGATGGAGAACCTGCTATTCGTCAGCGCCGGCGGCAAGGGATTGCGCATGGATCGGCCCGTTCCATTCGCGGCGCTGGCTCACGAAGAGCTGGTTCTCCCCAGCCTGCGCCATGGCTTGCGCGGGATCATGGAGGAATGCGCGCGGCAGGCGGGCATCCAACTGCGTGGCAGTGTCGAAGCGGACTCCTTCGGTGCGATGATCGATCTCGTGCGCAACGGCGTCGGCTCAACGGCTTTGCCGCTTGCGCCGATCCATGCGCTGGTCGAGAGCGGCGTGCTCTGTGCGGCGCCGCTGATCGATCCCACGCCGGCGCGCAAGCTGGTGCTGGCCTATCCGGCAGACCGCTCGGTCAGCGCGGCGGCGCGCTTCGTCGGCGATACATTCACGGAGATCGCGGCCGATCTCGTCGCCCGGAATATCTGGGTCGGCCACATGATCGATCCCAGGAAAACGTAGCTGCGTCGCACCATTCGCGCGCTGTCGAGTGCTGCAACGCCAGAGATCAAATCTCGGCATATCTCATCAAGCAAATCTGTATGCGTTGCGCGGTCTGCTTTGGGCTAAGCGTGAGTCAGCGCTATGCTGCAAGCAACGGAGACTGGAATGTCAGACGCAGGGCCCATGCCCGGTTCACAGGTGGATTGGCGGCACGATGTGTTCCGCATCCTGAAGGAGGCCGACGTCAAGCACATCGTCTATGTGCCCGATGCCGGCCATTCCACGGCGATCCGTCTCGCCGACGAAGACAATGCGATCAATTCCGTGGTGCTGACCACCGAGGAAGAAGGCATCGGCTATCTCGCAGGCGCCTGGCTCGGCGGCGAGCGCGGTGCGCTGCTGATGCAGTCCAGTGGTGTCGGCAATTGTATCAACACGCTGGCGCTGCAGGCCTGCACGCGCTTCCCGCTTCTGATGGTCGTGACCATGCGCGGCGACTGGGCCGAATTCAATGCGTGGCAGAACCCGATGGGGCAGGCGACGGAGAAGGCGCTCAACCTGATGGGTGTGCTGACCTGGCGCGCCGATGAGCCGCAAGATGTCGCACCGCTGTTGCACGGTGCCGCGTCGATGGCATTCAATGGCGATGCAGCCTGTGCATTGCTCCTGGGGCAGCGTTTGATCGGAGAGAAGCAGTGGGTCAAGTAAACGCAAGCGGCGCGCTCGACCGCCGCGAGGTCGTGCAGAAGCTGCTGGCCGGCCGCAAGGATCTGCTTGTTGTGACCGGCTTGGGCTCACCGTCCTATGACGTTATGGCTGTTGGCGATCACGACAACAACTACTATCTCTGGGCGGCAATGGGCAGCGCCGCCGTGGTCGGGCTCGGGCTGGCGACGGCGAAGCCCGATCATTCGGTGCTGGTCGTCACCGGCGATGGCGAGATGCTGATGGGCATGGGCGGCCTCGCCACCATCGCCACGCGCAAACCTGCCAATCTGACGATTGCCATCCTCGACAACGGGCATTTCGGCGAAACCGGCATGCAGGTCAGCCACGCCGGGCTCGGCGTCAATCTCGATCGCGTGGCGCAGGCCTGCGGCTTCGGTTGGACGCGCGAGATTCGCGACATGGCCGGCGTGGAGGATCTGCACGGTCGCCTGTCGTCGCGCGATGGCGTCAAGCTCGCGACCATCAAAGTGAAAGCGGAAAACCCGCCGCGTGTGCTGCCGCCGCGTGATGGTGTCTATGTGAAGAACCGATTCCGCGCAGCGCTCGGACACGCGCCGCTCTGAACAAACGGAAGGGCGCCCATCGATGTAGATGCGGCGCCCTTCTGACTATCGTTGGGAGACCCAATGCTGGAAAACCAGTGTGGGAAACAAAAACATCATCAAGGGTAGGGAAACAATGGCGAGCAAGATTACGCGCCGCACGTTCTGCCGCTCGGCAGCCGTAGCGGCGTCTAGCATGATGATTCCTAGTACCCATGCCTGGGCGCAGGCCGAATTGCCGAAAGGTCCGATCACGCTGGTCGTGCCTTTCGCCGCAGGCGGGGCAACCGACATCGTGAGCCGGCATGTCGCCAAGAAGGTCTCCGACCAACTCGGGCAAACGATCCTCATTGAGAATGTCGGCGGCGCTGGCGGCGTGGTCGGCGCCACGCGGGTCGCGCGCGCCAAGCCCGATGGGCTGACATTGTTGATGGGCACCATCTCCACCCATACGATCAACCCGCTGATGGCGAAGGTGCCGCCTTACGATCCGGTGAAGGATTTCACGGCGATCTCGATGCTGGTTACGGTGCCCAACGTGCTGATGGTGTCCAAGCAGGTGAAGGCGACCACCGTCGGCGAGCTTATCGCGCTGCTCAAGGCCGAGCCGACCAAATATAGTTACGGGTCGTCCGGCGTGGGAACGCCACCAAATCTGTCCGGAGAACTGTTCAAGGTGCAGGCGGGCGTGAAGATGGAGCACGTGCCCTATCGCGGCGGTGCGCCGGCCATGAACGACCTGATGGGCGGACAGATCCCGGTTCTGTTCGACGTGTTGAGCGGTGCGGCGCCGTTCATCAAGGCGGGCTCAATCCGCACGCTCGCCGTCACCACCAAGAAGCGCTCGCCGTCCTTCCCGGACATCCCGACGATCGCGGAGTCCGGCCTGCCTGATTACGAGACCTACACGTGGAACGCGGTGTTCGCCCCGCCCGGCATGGCGCCGGCGCTGGCCGAACGGTTGAGTTCGGAGTTCCGCAAGGCGGTTGCGGATCCCGAAGTGGCAAAGAGTCTGCGCGAGCTGAGCGGAGATCCGGTGGGCTCGACCGGCGCGGAGCTCGAAGCACAGGTCAAGGCCGAGGGCGTGAAGTGGGGCCCGATCATTCAGGCCGCCGGTCTGAAGTCGGAATAGACAGTCGAAAGGATCGCCTTTTGCCTCTTACGGATAGCGAACGCGCAGCGTTTCTGCAGGCGCTGGCGGCAATCATCGGCGACAAATATGTGCGAACCGGCGTGGATGCCGAACCGTATCAGCAGGACTGGCGTGCGCGCTATCGCGGCGAGGCCGTGGCTGTCGCGTTGCCTGCGAGTACCGACGAGGTATCGGCGGTGGTTCGCCTGTGCGGTGAAAGCGGCGTCGCCATCGTACCGCAGGCCGGCAATACTGGCTTGACCGGTGGTGCCATCGTTCCGGATGGCGTGGCGGCGCTGATCGTCAATGTGTCGCGACTCAACCGCGTGCGCCACCTCGATCCGCTCAACAATGCGGTGACGCTGGAAGCTGGCTGCATTCTGGCGGATGTACGTGCGCTGGCGGACCAGCATGATCGCCAGTTCCCTGTGCTGCTCGGCAGCGTCGGCAGTTGCGAGATCGGCGGGCTGATCTCCACCAATGCCGGCGGCACCGGCGTGCTGCGTTACGGCAACATGCGCGAGCAGGTGCTCGGGCTGGAAGTGGTGCTGGCAGACGGGCGTGTCTGGAACGGTCTCAAGGCGCTGCGCAAGGATAATACCGGCTACGACCTGAAACAGCTCTTCATCGGCGCCGAGGGCACGCTCGGCATCGTCACTGCCGCTGTGCTGAAACTGTATCCGAAGCTCGTCGTTTCGGCGACGGCAATGGTGTCGATGGACGAGGTCGGCCAGGCGATTGCGCTCTTGCAGTATCTGCAGCGCACGACGGGCGGTCGTGTCGAGGCCTTTGAGCTGATGTCGCAGAGCCAATTGCAGATCGTGCTGCGTCATGGTTCGGGGAGTGGAAGTCCGATGGCGGACGAGGCGCCATGGTATGTGTTGCTTGAACTGGCCGACAGTGCCGCGGACTGGAATGCGGTGGAAAGCCTCGAGACCGCACTGGCCGCAGCGATGGAGGACGGGCTCATCGGCGATGCGGTGATCGCCACCGATCAGGCCAAGGCCGACCGGATCTGGAACCTGCGTCACACGATTTCGGAATCCAACAAGCGCGAAGGCTTCACCGTGTCGAACGATACGTCGGTGCCGATCTCGGCGCTTCCGGAATTTATCGATCGCGTCACGCGTCGGCTGCAGCGCGAGTTGCCGAATGCACAGGTCGCGCATTGCGGGCATGTCGGTGACGGCAATGTGCATGTGATCGTCGTATTTCCCTATGACATCGGCGATGCACAGGTGCGCGAGGCTGCGGCGCATGAGGCCAACACCATCGTGCACCAGGAAAGCGTGGCTTGTGGCGGCAGTATCAGCGCCGAGCATGGCATCGGCCGCATGCATATCGATCGGCTGCCGCTTTATACGTCGGAGGTCGAACTTGATCTGATGCGACGTGTGAAGCTTGCGCTCGATCCCGACCGGATCATGAATCCGGTCAAGGTGTTGCGGTTGCCGGGAGAGTAAGACGGCAGGTGATCCTGCCTGTCTCATTAATGTCGCGCGATGATCTCGCGCTCGCCCTTGTACATGCCGGCTTCGCCGAGCAACGCGCCTGGACGACGACGCACCAGGAATTTCGGGCGGCGCTCGCGAATCGCATTGCGGCGACGGCGGCGCTGCGACGGTTCGTAGGTCTTCTCTTCGGGCAATTGCGGAAGTGCGAAGATCTCGCTCCACATCTGCCAGGCCATGTCGATTTCCTCGCGATCGGAACTGACCAGCAATGGAATCGATAGCGATGGATCGCGATGCGCGAGCATCAGCATCTTGCCGTCGTCGAGACCGCGCAGGGTGACGCCGAGAAAATCGCTGACGCGCACATTGATCGCCATGCGCATGCCGCTGACGGCGCGATGCAGGACGACGCGGGTACGGTGCAGTTCGATATGGCGGATCGCTCCGTCGGCGCGGGTATCATGCGCCTCGAAACGAACCGGAAGTGAATGGGGATCGAGCCGCAATGCGCTGCTCGATCCCGGGGCATGGGCCCCACCTGTCGCTGTTTGATGCCTCACGGCTTTTTATCTCCCCGCCGAAATTATGCTTTCGGTCGATGGGGAGAGCTTGCCAGAGCCGGTTCGGAATCGGCTTAAAAAGGCTGGTTAATCGAATCCGACTGCCCTTCATGATTGACAGAAGCTTGGCAGGCATGATTGACGAGTCGTTGCGAAAGCCCTGAAATTCTTTCCTTTTCGGCACGGCAAATGCTTGAAGTCCCTGCGAAATAGGCACATCTCTAACAGCGGCCATCACCGCTTCGGACCGGTCGAAAATCGTCTCTCAACGTTGGGATTTTGTTCGTGAATTCTTCACCAAACGCGTCGTCGTCCGCCTCCACGAAATCCGACAATTCCGATCTGCTCGACCAGTCCGCGCTTTCGGTGCTGGCACAGCGTCTCGTCGAGGCTGCAAGGAAGGCCGGCGCGGATGCCGCGGATGCGGTCGCGGTGCGCGGCGTGTCGCATGGCGTCGAAGTGCGTGACGGCAAGGTCGAAGCCTCCGAACGTTCCGAAGGCGACGACATGGGATTGCGCGTATTCGTTGGCCGACGTCAGGCGGTGATCTCCACCAATGACATGTCCGGCGACAATGTCGCGCAACTGGCCGAGCGTGCTGTCGCGATGGCACGCGTCGCACCTGATGATCAATATGTCGGCCTTGCCGATCCAGCGCTGCTTGCGCGCGACTTTGCAAATCTCGATCTGCTCGATCCCGTCGTGCCGTCGGTGAGCGAACTCGAACGCCGCGCAGTGGAAGCCGAAGCGGCGGCACTCGCGGTGAAGGGCGTGACCAAGTCGGGCGGTGCATCGGCCTCGACCGGCATCGGCGGCATGGTGCTGGTGACCTCCACCGGCTTTCACGGCTCCTATCTGCGCTCCAGCCAGGGCGTGTCGATGACAGCCATCGTCGGCGACGGCACCAAGATGGAGCGCGACTACGCCTTCACCTCGGCGCTCCATGCATCCGACCTGGAGTCGCCGGCCAGCGTCGGCAAACTCGCGGGCGAGCGTACGGTGGCGCGGGCCAATCCGCGCAAAGTGCCGACCTGCAAGGTGCCGGTGGTGTACGATCCGCGCGTCTCGAACTCGCTGGTCGGTCACGTCATCGGTGCCGCCAATGGCGCGTCCGTCGCGCGCAAGACCACGTTTCTCAAGGACAGTCTCGGCAAGCAGCTGTTCAGCAGCAATATCCGCATCATCGATGATCCACTGCGCGTGCGCGGCCTGCGCTCGCAGTCCTTCGATGCCGAAGGCGTTGCGACAAAGCAGCAGGCCATCATCGATGGCGGCGTGCTGACCACCTGGCTGCTGGATTGCGCCACCGCGCGCGAACTCGGCATGACCACGACAGGCCACGCGCATCGCGGCGTGTCGTCGTCACCATCACCCGGCGCGTATAACCTGCACATGGAAGCAGGCGACGTGAGCCCCGAAGTCCTGATCGCCGATATCAAGGAAGGTTTTTACGTCACCGATCTGATCGGCTCCGGCGTCAATGGCGTGACCGGCGACTACAGCCGCGGCGCCGGCGGATTCTGGATCGAGAACGGCAAGCTGACTTACGCCGTCAGCGAGATCACCATCGCCGGGCATCTGTTCGAGATCTTCAAGTCGATGACGCCTGCGAACGACCTCACTTTCAAATACGGCGTCAACGCGCCGACCGTGCGCGTCGAGGGACTGACGATTGCCGGACGCTGATCTCGATACAGACAAACGGCTCGCGCACGATGTTGCCCTGATGGCGGACACAGTGCGGGCGGCCGGCGAGCTCGGCCTCGCAATGTTCGGTACAGAACTCAGGAAATGGACCAAGGGCGAATCCTCACCCGTCTCCGAAGCGGATATCGCCCTCAACGATCTGATCGAGAAGCGGCTTCGCGCCGCGACGCCGGATTATGGCTGGCTTTCGGAGGAGAGTGCCGATGACGAATCTCGTCTCGGCAAGCGCCTGACCTGGATCATCGATCCCATCGACGGCACGCGCAGCTATCTCGCCGGTCGCGAGGACTGGTGTGTCTGTGTCGCGCTGGTCGAGGATGCCCGGCCGGTGATGGCCGCGGTATTTGCGCCATCCACAGATG
This sequence comes from Tardiphaga sp. 709, assembly GCF_032401055.1. NCBI lineage: Bacteria > Pseudomonadati > Pseudomonadota > Alphaproteobacteria > Hyphomicrobiales > Nitrobacteraceae > Tardiphaga > Tardiphaga sp. 709. The sequence continues at coordinate 4,839,224 of NZ_CP135529.1, forward strand.
AATTTTTTCTGGCGATCCGCGGGCAGGGCACCACCTGCAATGGCGTTCCGGTTCGGGCCACGACCGGTTCCGCGATGGACTTTTCGCGCGTGGCGGGCCCGAAACCTCTGGTCGAGCGGATGGTCCATCCCCGGCAGGACATCACGCTTTATCCGCGAATCGGCTCACTGGCGCTGCGATTGTGCTGGATCGCCAATGGCCGGCTGGATGCGGCCTTTGCCGGGGGGCAGAGCCGGGACTGGGATCTGGCCGCCGCAGATTTGATCGTGCACGAAGCGAATGGTAGGATGACCGAGCTTTCGGGCGATCCCATCCTCTATAATCGCCGGGAAGTCACGCACGGGTTGCTGGTGGCAGCGGGGGCCGATCGCCATGCTTACATCGTCGAGCAATTCCAGAACCGCCGGGTTTAACCGGCTGCACCACTATCTTTGACTTATCGGATCGCAGCCGGCGGCTGCAGGAACAGGATTCATGTCGGACACACCACAGCAACTGCTTCATCTGGTTATTGGCGGCGAACTCACCGATCTGAAGGGGACAACCTTCAAGGATCTCAGCCAGGTTGAAGTGGTGGGCGTTTATCCGAATTACGCGTCGGCGTTCGTGGCCTGGAAGGCGAAGGCGCAAATGACCGTCGATAACGCCCATATGCGTTATTTCATCGTCCATCTCCATCGGTTGCTCGATCCTGGCCAAGACGCGAAGCCGGCCGCTTGAAACGACTGCTCCGAAACACGCTGCGCAGCAGCTGGGTTCAGCGCGCCGCGGGGTTTCTCGCGGCCGAATTTTTGCGTCTGGTCTGGAAGACCAACAAGTTCACCTTCGATCCCGTCGATGTCTATGACATTGTCGAGCCGCAGATGCCGGTCATTCTGGCGTTCTGGCATGGCCAGCACTTCATGACGCCGTTCATCCGGCAGAAGGACTATCGCGGTGCCGTGCTGATCTCGAAGCATCGCGACGGTGAGTTCAATGCGCTGGCTGCCGAGCGCCTTGGCATCGCCACCGTTCGCGGCTCCGGCGATCATGGCGGCGCGTTTCACCGCAAGGGCGGTGTTGGTGCGTTCAAGGAAATGGTGCGGGTGCTGGAGCGCGGTATCAATATGGCGCTGACCGCCGACGTGCCGAAGCGCTCGCGTGTCGCCGGCATGGGCATCATCATGCTGGCACGCGAAAGCGGCCGGCCCATCATGCCGTTTGCCATGGCCACCAGCCGCTACGTCCAGCTCAACAACTGGGACCGCACGACGATCAATCTGCCTTTCGGTCGCGGTGTGCTGGTCGGCGGCGAACCGCTGAGCGTTCCTGCCGATGCCGACGCTGCCACGATGGAGGCGCTGCGCCTGCAGCTCGAGGCCACGCTGAACGAGGCCACGCAGCGCGCTTATGACGCGGTAGGTCGGCCGGAAGGTGCGCGTCGTGCCTAACGCGCTGCCGATCACGCTGCGCGCCTATCGCAGATTGTCGGCGGCGCTGACGCCGCTTGCGCCTGTCCTGATCAAGCAACGGTTGAAGAACAACAAGGAAGATCCTGCGCGCCTCGACGAACGTCGCGGCATCTCGCAGATCGAGCGCCCCGCCGGGCCGCTGGTCTGGATTCACGGCGCCAGCGTCGGCGAGGTGCTGGCGGCAGCAGCGCTGATCGAGCGGCTGCGCGCGCTGGGCATGCGCATTCTGCTGACGTCGGGCACAGTGACGTCGGCGGAGATCATCGCCAAGCGGTTCCCGACCGATATCATCCATCAATACATACCCTATGATTCACCGCGCTTCGTGGCGCGCTTCCTCGATCACTGGAAGCCGAGCCTGGCCCTGTTCATCGAGAGCGATCTCTGGCCGAACCTCATCATCTCCGCCGCCAAGCGCCGGCTGCCGATGGTGCTGATCAATGCGCGCATGTCGCAGCGCTCATTCCCGCGCTGGCAGAAATTTTCGGCGACCATCGGCGCGTTGCTCGGCCGTTTCGAGATCTGCCTGGCGCAGTCCGAAACTGACGCCGAGCGCTTCAGCGCATTGGGGTCACGCAGCGTCGTCGTCACGGGCAATCTGAAGCTCGATGTGCAGGCGCCGCCCAGCGACGCCGTGAAGCTGGACAAGCTCATGGCGGTGACGCGCGGTCGCCCCATCATCGTCGCATCGTCGACGCATCCCGGCGAAGAGGAGATCATCCTCGAGACTCACAAAACGCTGACCAGCTTCTTCCCGAAATTGCTGACGGTCATCGTGCCGCGCCACGCCCATCGCGGAGCGGATATCGCGCAGATGATCACTGTGGCAGGTGCGCAGGTTGCGTTGCGCTCGCGCGAGGAATTGCCGCATGCAGGCGCCGATATTTACGTGGCCGACACCATGGGCGAACTCGGCCTGTTCTATCGCCTGTCACCGGTGGTGTTCATGGGCGGTTCGCTGGTGCCGCATGGCGGGCAGAATCCGATTGAAGCCGTGAAGCTCGGTGCGTCCGTGGTGCATGGCCCGCACGTCTTCAATTTCACCGATGTCTATGAAGCACTCGACGGCGCGGGCGGCGCGAAGCTCGCCGACTCCTCGGAGCAAATGGTGAAACAGCTCGGCCAGATGCTCGGCAACGAGGCGGCGCGCGATGCCGCGATCGAGGCCGGGCACCGCGTGGTTGAACGGCTTGGCGGTGCGCTCGACCGTACGCTGCATGCGCTGGAGCCTTATTTGATGCAGCTTCGGCTCGAAGCGGGAGCGCAGGATGCGTGAGCCGGCGTTCTGGCGGCCGCCATCGACATGGTTGTCGCGTCTGCTGATGCCGCTTGGCGCCATCTATGGCGAAGTCGCAGGTAGCCGCATGGCGCGCAAGGGCGTCGATGTCGGCATTCCCGTTCTTTGTGTCGGCAATTATCACGTCGGCGGCGCCGGAAAGACGCCGACTACTTTGGCACTGGTGCACGTGCTGCGCGATCTCGGCGAGACGCCGGTGGTGCTCAGTCGCGGTTATGGCGGCAGACTGCGTGGACCGGTGAAAGTCGATCCGTCGAGACATGTGGCAGCAGATGTCGGCGACGAACCGCTGATGATGGCACGGCAGGTGCCGGTGGTGATTTCCGGGGATCGCGTTGCGGGCGCAGCGCTGGCGCGCTCGACCGGCGCGAGCGTGATCGTGATGGATGACGGCTTCCAGAATCCGGCCATCGTCAAGGACGCGTCGTTCATTGTGATCGACAGCAATCGCGGTCTCGGCAACGGGCGCGTGCTGCCCGCGGGACCTTTGCGCGCGCCGCTCGATCTGCAGATCGCACGCACCGATGTGCTCGTGGTGATTGGCGATGGTGTTGCGGCTACGGGCGTGGCGGCGCTGGTCGCGGGCAAAGGTGGTCCGGTGTTGACGGCGCGCCTCGTGCCGGACGAGGCGTCAGTGGCGGCCCTGCGCGGCAAGCGCGTGCTGGCCTTTGCGGGAATCGGCGATCCCCAACGCTTCTTCCGCACGTTGCGTCATGCAGGTGTGGACGTGGCTGTGGAGAAGGCCTTCGCCGATCATCATCCGTATACGTCCGGTGAGATCGATGCGCTGGTCCTGCAAGCGAAGCGTGATGGGCTCACTCTGGTGACGACGGAGAAGGATGTCGTCAAGCTCAGCAGCATGTCGGCTGCGGCGGAGATCGTGCCATTCGCCGTCACGCTGGCCTTCGAGGACAAGACGGCGCTGCAGGCTTTCGTGATCGAGAAGCTCAATGAGGCGCGGGTGAAATCACTCAAAAGGTAGGCTGGGTTTCGCGAAGACGCTCTACCCATCCTACGGCCTTACTTCTGACCCTTCACGGCGTCCGGATAATGCCGCGCCAGCACCGCATTCGGCACCGCATAGGCTTCCTGCCGATCCACGCTCCAGTATTTCAGCTCGTCCAGCGGAATGCGCTCGCCCGTGATGGCGCAAGTCACATAGGTGCCGGGCGACACCACGCGGAAATCGCCGTCGAGATATTGCAACTGGGCTTCGCCGTGGCCCGAGGGGCCAAATTTGTTCAGCACGGCTGTCTCCTGGATCGTCACTAAGTCGTCTCGCCGGATCGGTCACCGGCCCTGAATGTCGTCATCTCGTAGCATAAATAGGGCCGCAGCGTCGCCCAATAAAGGCGGCCTGCGCAACCTCTAGAACAGGCTGCCCTGATCGATTTTCGGCGCCTTTTTCGGCGCGGCCGGCGCCGCAGGCTTGGCCTCGCGCGGAGCAGGTGCCGTGCGGTCGCCATCGGCAGTCACGCTGACGCGGCCATCGGCGAATTCGATGCTCAGGCGCGCGCCGGTTCCGATATTGGCGGCGGCATGCAGCGCCGCGCCTTGCTCGTCGCGCACCAGCGCGAAGCCGCGGGCCAGCACGCTGCGATAGGAGAGGGCACCGAGCAACTGGCTCGACGCCTGTACGCGCGCCTGCTGGCGCTGCACCAGTGTCGTCAATGCACGGCGCGCGCGCTCAGTGAGGCGCAGAGCGCGCTCCCGATCGCGCGTGATGGCATTGCGCTGCGCCTGCGCATTGGCGAGCTTGGAGGCCTTCAATCGTGCTTCAAGGCCAGTGAAACGATCGCGGCGCTGCCGAAGCAATGCACGCGCGGAGAGGCTCAGGCGTTCGCCCGATACCGTCAGCCGCTGCGTAGCATGGGCGATCTGTGCGCGCAGCACGCGCAGCGTCAGCCCCGCGCTGGCCTGCGCGAAGCGGCGATGATGCGCGTGTGTATTTGCTTTCAGAGCGCGCGGCAGCGATGCGGTTGCGCCATCGAGACGCTGGCGCGGGATGGCGAGCAATTCGCTGAGATCCGGCAGAGCACGCGCTGCGGCGCGTAGTTCGTTGCGGCGGGATTCCTGTCCGCGCTGCCAGCACAGCATCATGCGGCGCTCGAAGCCGGATATCTCCACCATTAGTTCGGCGCGCACGGGCACCGCCATTTCGGCGGCCGCTGTCGGCGTCGGCGCGCGTTTGTCGGCGGCGAAATCGATCAGTGTGATATCGGTCTCGTGGCCGACCGCCGAGATCAGCGGGATCATGCTCTCGGCCGCGGCTCGCACCACGATCTCTTCGTTGAACGACCACAGGTCTTCCAGCGAGCCGCCGCCGCGCGCGACGATGAGCAGATCCGGCCGCGGAATCGTGCCGCCCACCGGCAGCGCATTGAAGCCATGGATGGCGGCGGCGACCTGTTCGGCCGAGCCTTCGCCCTGGACCTTGACGGGCCAGACCAGCACGCGGCGCGGGAAGCGGTCTTCCAGCCGATGCAGGATGTCGCGAATGACAGCGCCCGTCGGCGACGTCACCACGCCGATCACTTCCGGCAGCCACGGCAGCAGCTGCTTGCGTGCTTCGTCGAACAGGCCTTCCGCGCCAAGCTTGCGCTTGCGCTCCTCCATCAGCGCCATCAGCGCGCCGACGCCGGCGGGTTCGATGGCCTCGATGACGATCTGGTATTTCGACGAGCCGGGATAGGTGGTCAGCTTGCCGGTGGCGATGACTTCCAGGCCTTCCTGCGGCTTGAACCGCATCCGGCCATGGACACCCTTCCAGATCACCGCCTCGATCTTGGCGCTCTCGTCCTTGAGCGAGAAATAGCAGTGGCCGGAGGAATGCGGCCCGCGAAAACCCGAGATTTCGCCGCGCACCCGCACGTTCCCGTAAGTGTCTTCCACCGTCCGTTTCAGGGCTGAGGACAGCTCGGAGACGGTGAATTCGGGGGAATTGGTGAGGGGGGCGGCGGCTTTGGGCATCGAATCTCGGCTTTCAGGATCGTCGCAAAGTAGGGATGTCGGTCGCAAAACGCCAATCGGATATTGATCTGCAGATAACTCTGTAATACAGAGTTATCTGCATTCAGAGAATGGCGGGTATTATGGCGTCGATATTGACCTTCGCGGTCCGTGGCATCGTTTGGCTCCTTGCTGCAGCGGGCCTGGTGGCTCTGGTGCTGGCTGGCATGATTGCGGTGCCGGTCTCCAGACCCAAGGCACTGGCCTCCATTGCGGACACGGCGCGCAGTGCGTATCGCGGGGACGTTCCGCCGCTGCAGTATTTCCAGGCGAGAGACGGCTCGAATCTGGCCTACCGGCGCTACACGCCATCCGGACCGTCCGTGAACCGTGCCGCACTGCTCATTCACGGCTCGTCGGGATCGAGCATAGCGGTGCACGCTCTCGCAAAAGCGCTTGCCGCGCGGGGTGTCGAAAGCATCGCTCCCGACATGCGCGGCCATGGCGCATCCGGGACCCGCGGCGATATCGCCTATCTCGGACAGCTCGACGATGATCTTGCAGATCTCGTCGGCCATTTGCGCGGGCAGGGGCTGGCGTCGCCACTGACGCTCGCCGGGCATTCGTCGGGCGGCGGGTTCGCGCTGCGCGTCGCGGGGTCCGTCAATCAGGGGCTTTTCGCACGCACGGTTCTGCTGTCACCCTATCTCGGCCTGAAGTCGCCATCCACACGCGAGAACGCAGGTGGATGGGCCAGTCCGAGTGTGCCGCGCATCATCGCGCTCAGTGTGCTGCAGTCGTTCGGGGTGACATGCTGTTCGCAGCTCCCGGTGGTTGCTTTTGCCGTGCAACCGGGGTCGACACGCATTCTGAGTTCCGAATATTCGTTTCGGCTGCTGCAGAATTTCGGCACGCATCGCGACTACCGCCTGGATCTCGATCCGGCGAATGGGCCCATATCGGTCATCGCCGGGCGCAATGACGAGCTGATGTTCGCCGACAAATATCGCGAGGCGATGCAGTCGAAAGCCAATATCGACGTGCGCGTCCTCGACGACGCAAATCATATGGACGTCGTCAGCACGGCAAGTTTCGTCGCCGTCGTGGCCGATGATCTCGCAACGAGGTGACACCGTGATCAACAGCCAGGAAGCCAGTGCTGCGTTGATGGAGATCGAGAGCCTCAGTCGGCTGGTCCGGCAGTCGGTGTTCTATCGGCACGCCAGTACGATGCTCATTCTATGGGGCGTTGCGACTTTTATCGGTTATCTGCTCTCGTTCTTCGCGCCTGCTGCGGCTCCCGTCATCTGGTCGGTCGTCATTGTCGCGGGTGTCATCTGCGCGATCAGCATCGGGGCCCTCAACAAGAAGCGCGAAGGTGTCAGCACCTTCGATGCCCGCGCAACGGCAGCGTTTATCGCCTTCGTGGCTTTCGGCTGTCTGTGGAGCATCGTTTTCGGGAACATGGCGCCGCGGCAGATCGCAGCGTTCTGGACGACTTACTTCATGTTGCCTTACGTGATGACAGGGTTTTGGTTCGGCCGCGTCTTCGTCGTGATCGGCATGAGCGTGATCGCGCTGACACTGCTCGGTTACTTCTTCGCCGGACCGTGGTTCACGCTCTGGATGGCTGTCGTCAATGGCGGCGGCCTGTTGCTCGGCGGCCTCTGGATGCGGCGCAACTGACATGGCAGAGCTCGACGACATCATCCATCAGCCTCTGCGGCTCAAGATCATGGCCGCGTTGAACGCGCTGCATCCGGCACAAGGGCTGGATTTCCCGCGCTTGAAGAAACTGACCGGCGCCACCGATGGCAATCTCGGCGCGCATATCGAGACACTGGCGAAAGCCGGTTATGTCAGCGTCGAGAAAGCGTTCGTCGGCAAGAAGCCGCAGACAACGGTGACGGCCACCGCCGTCGGGCGCGGCGCCTTCGCGCGGCACGTCGCCACCTTGCGTGAGATCATCGCAACTGCGGAAGGCAAGTAGAGCAAAGCAAGTAACGTAAAGCTCTGGAGATTGTCATGGACATCGCGTGGCGCATTCTGACCAACACACCGATCTGGGTGTTCGCGTTGCTCGCACTGCTGATCTGGCTCGGAAGCCTGTCGCTCCGGCCGCGAAAGACACAGCTGCGCCGTTTGCTGATCGTTCCGATGGTGTTTCTCCTGATGGGGCTGTCGCGGCTGATCTTTGCCGGCGGCCAATTGCATCTGATCGGGGCATGGCTGGCAGCGGCAATCGTGATGGCGGCCGTCGCTCTGTGGGTCGGTCCCGGCGAGATGACCGTCGATCGGCAGGACGGCACCATTCTGCGCCCCGGGAGCTGGCTGCCGCTGATCCGCAACCTGTCGGTCTTCCTCCTGCAATATGCCGTGGCGGTCGCAACCGCGATGAAGCTGGGTTCGGGTGCTGCCGTCCCGCTCATCGGGCAATTGGTGTCGGGGGCGTGCGCCGGCTATTTCCTTGGCTGGACGGTGGGTTTGATCCGCCGCTATCGCGCGGAAACAAATGTCGCCGTCGCTTGAGGGTTGGCCGCTTGGCCGGTTGATTACTCAGACCACTGATTGCTGTCCCGACGCGCCGTGCTAAACGATGGGCGTGTTTGATTGCAATTGGTCTGGCTGGTTATGAACATTCTCCTCCTCGGTTCCGGTGGTCGCGAACACGCGCTGGCGTGGAAACTCGCCGCGTCTCCGCTGCTGACCAAGCTCTGGTGCGCGCCAGGTAATGCCGGCATCGCCCGGGAGGCCGAATGCGTGGCGGTGGATATCACCGACCATGCGGCCGTGATTGATTTCTGCAAGGTGAACAAGGTCGATTTCGTCGTGGTCGGCCCGGATGCCCCGATAGCGGCGGGCATCGTCGACGATCTTGCTGCCGTCGGCATCAAGGCATTCGGACCCAGTAAAGCCGCCGGCCAACTGGAAAGCTCGAAGAGCTTCACCAAGGAACTATGCCGGGCCAACAACATCCCGACTGCGGCCTACGGGCATTTCCATGATGCAGAGTCTGCCAAGGCCTATATCCGGGCCCAGGGCGCACCGATCGTGGTCAAGGCCGATGGCCTCGCCGCTGGCAAGGGCGTTGTGGTGGCGATGTCTGAAGCCGAGGCGCTGGACGCGGTCGACATGATGTTCGATGGCGGCTTCGGCGAGGCCGGTGCGGAAGTCGTGATCGAGGAGTTCATGCAGGGCGAGGAAGCCTCGTTCTTCGCGCTGTGCGATGGCGAGCACGCGTTGGCGCTGGCAACTGCGCAGGACCACAAGCGCGCCTTTGACGGCGACAAGGGCCCGAACACAGGTGGCATGGGCGCCTATTCGCCGGCGCCTGTTATGACCGAGGCGCTCTGCGCGCAGGTGATGGACGAGATGATCATGCCGACCCTGCGCGCGCTCAGCGCCATGGGGACGCCCTATAAGGGCGTGATCTATGCCGGCGTCATGGTGACCGAGCAAGGGCCTAAACTCGTCGAATACAATGCCCGGTTCGGCGATCCGGAGTGTCAGGTGTTGATGGTCCGTATGATGTCGGATCTGCTGCCGGCGCTGATTGCGTGCTGTGACGGGCAACTCAAGAATTTCGATCTGCGCTGGTTCCCGGATCCGGCGCTGACGGTGGTGATGGCCACGAAGGGCTATCCCGGCGACTACGACAAGGGCACGCGCATCGCCGGCTTGGACCGGGCCGAGAAGATCGAGGGTGTCGAGATTTTCCATGCCGGCACCAAGGCATCCGGCGACTGGATTCTCGCCAATGGCGGGCGTGTCCTTAACGTGACGGCCTCCGCCAAGACCGTCGCTGAGGCCCAGCGCCGCGCCTATGAGGCCATCGGCCTGATCAACTGGCCGGAAGGTTTCTGCCGCCGCGATATCGGCTGGCAGGCGGTGGCGCGGGAGCGCAAAGGCAAGTAACGGTATTCGGGTGACCCTCTCGGGGAACCGAAGGTTGTGGAACGCGTTGATGGGGCTGTGAGGTACCCATGGCGCACTATTACTTCGACCTCAAGAACGGCACGACACAGCGCGACCATGCTGGTCGGGAGCTGCGCAGTGACGCCGAAGCGATTGCACAGGCTTATGTGATCGCCGACGAAGTCAGCGCCCGGCCGGCGACGCATCAGGACCATGAGCGCCACATCTGCGTCATCCACGAAGACGGACACGAAGTGACCCGCGTTCCCGTTAGCTTGGCTGTCAGCAAAGCCTCAGCGCCGCGCTCTAAAAAACTCTCGTAACAGCGCGGCGGACTGGGTTTCGCCCACGGACGGATAGACCTCCGGCGCGTGGTGGCAGGTAGGCGAAGCGAAGAAGCGCACGCCGGAATCGACCCCGCCCCCTTGGGATCGGCTGCGCCGTAATACAGCCGCCGGATCCGGGCGAAGGAGATCGCGCCCGCGCACATGGTGCAGGGCTCCAGGGTCACATACAGGTCGCAGTCAACCAGCCGCTCGCTGCCGAGCCTGGCGGCGGCCTCCCGGATCGCCAGGACTTCGGCATGGGCGGTCGGGTCGCGGTCCCGGAGGGTGCGGTTGCCGGCCGTGGCGATCACCTCGTTATTCCCTACGATGACGCAGCCGATGGGGACTTCGCCGGCATTTCCGGCGTTTTCGGCCGCTTTCAGCGCCAGATCCATGAAAGAAGGTGCGGTCAACGGCTCGTTTCCTGCGCAAAACTCTGCTACGGAGTTGCATTCAGCAAAAGTGGATACTGGTTTTGCGTGAGAATGCGCCCCAATGAGCGCGCATTTTCGGCCCGCGAACCCTGTCCGCACCGCTCAACCCAATTCAGCTTCCGCTGCAGTGAGACCCTTCATGCCCCGCGACAACGACAAAAACAACGGCCCCTCGCGCGGCCGGCCACCCGGTGGCAAAGGCGGAGCCGGCAAGGGCCGCTCCGGCGCCGCACGTGGACCCGACAAGAAATTCGCCAAGCGCGACGGCACATATGCCCCGAAGCCGCCCGGTGCTGGTGGCGGCGAGAAGCGGTCTTTCGGTGGCAAGCCTTCTGGCGGCAAATCTTTTGGCGCCAAGCCTTTTGGAGCAAAGCCTTACGCGGGCAAGCGTGATGACGACCGCGCGCCGCGCCGCGATCGTGACGACGCGCGTCCGGCCCGCTTCAACCGCGACGACCGTCCCGCGCGCAGCGGTGGCGGCGATCGTCCCGATCGCGGTCCGCGCAAGGATTTCGGCGATCGCGAGAAGCGTCCGTATTCCCCGCGCGCCGGTGGCGGCGACAAACGTCCCTACAGCCCGCGCGGAGAAGCACCGCGCGGCGACCGTCCGAATTTCAACAGGGATGACCGCGCCCCGCGTGGTGATCGCGGCGATGCGCGTCCGGCCGGACGTTTCTCCGACAAGAAGTTCGGTGAGCGGAAGCCCTACGCGACGCGCGATGGCGGCGGTGAGAAACGCCCCTATACGCCGCGCGGCGAAGGTTTCCGCGGCGGCGATGGTGACCGTCCGCGTCCGCGCTTTGATCGCCCGCAGGGTGATCGCAACGATCGTCCGCAAGGCGATCGTCCGTTCAGCCCGCGCCCCTCGCGCGACGGTGATCGTCCGCGCGGCGACCGGCCCTTCAGCGCCGAGAAGAAGTTCGGCGGCGACAAGAAATTCTCCCGTGGTGCGCCGGATCGCGGCGGCCCGCGCAAGAGCTTTGGCGATCGTCCGGATCGCGGTGATCGCAACGATCGCGGTGGGCGTGATTTCGAGCGCGGCCCTGATCGCAGCGAGCAGAAACCCTGGCAGAAGCGCGAAGGCGGTTCGGATGATCGTGGCAGCCGCAGCGCGCGTCCGGCGCGCGATGGTGCGCGCAATTTCGATCGGCCGAAATTCGACAGGCCAAAATTCGAGCGTTCGCGTGACGACCGGCCGGAGCGTGGCGACAGCGAGCGTCCGCGTTTCTCGCGTCCGCGTGAAGATCGTCCGAGCTTCGATCGTCCGCGCGAGCCGCGTGGCCGCACCGACTGGCAGGAGCATGGTCGCAGCGAGAGCCGCGACAGTGATGAGCGTCCGCGTCGTGAGAACGAGGACGACAGCAGAATCTTTGCGAAGCGTCCCGCCTTTGGTGGCCGTGGCGAGTATCGCGAACGCGATCCGGAAGCGCGCCGCCCGGCGCGCGTTCCCGCGGCCAAGAAGGCCGGCGAGCGTATCGCCAAGGTCGTGTCGCGCGCGGGCCTGTGCTCGCGCCGTGATGCCGAGGAATGGGTCACGCAGGGCCGCGTCGCCGTCAACGGCCGCGTCATCAACTCGCCGGCGCTCGATGTCTCGACCAACGACGTCATCACCGTCGATGGCAAGCCGTTGCCGGCGCCGGAGCGCACGCGTCTGTTTCTTTACCACAAGCCGCGCGGCCTGATGACGACCCATGCCGATCCCGAGGGACGGCCGACGGTGTTCGATCATCTGCCCGAAGGCCTGCCGCGCCTGATCTCCATCGGCCGGCTCGATTTCAACACCGAAGGCCTGCTGCTGCTGACCAATGACGGCGGCCTCGCGCGGACGCTGGAACTGCCGGAGACCGGCTGGCTGCGGCGCTATCGCGTGCGTGCCCATGGCGAAGTCACGCAGGCGCAGCTCAACGAGCTCAAGAACGGCGTCGAGGTCGACGGCGTCAAATATGGCTCGATCGATGCGACGCTGGAGCGCGACAAGAGCGCCAATGTCTGGATCGTGTTCGCGATCCGCGAAGGCAAGAACCGCGAAGTACGTAACGTGCTGGCGCATCTCGGTCTCGAGGTGAATCGCCTGATCCGCATTTCCTACGGTCCGTTCCAGCTCGGCGAGATCGAGGAAGGCCAGGTCGACGAGGTGAAGACCCGCGTGCTGCGCGAGCAGCTCGGCGAGAAGATCGCTGAAGCGTCGGGTGCCGATTTCGGCCGCCAACTGCCGAGCAAGGGCGACGTCTCACTCGATCCGGTGATCGTGAAGAAGCCGGTTCTGAAGCGCTCCACGGTGGAAGACCGCAAGGGCCGTCGCATTCTCGTGCAGCGCGCCGGCTCGGAAGAGTCGCGTGCCCGCAATGAAGACGCGGCCACCTTCGGCGGCCCGCCGAAGAAGCCGAAGCGCGGCTATCACGGTAAGCGCGATCTGAAGCCGCGGGACGCGTAAGCCATGCGTGTCGTCGGTGGCCGGCTGAAGGGCCGCAACATCGCGTCGCCCACGACGCAGGCGATCCGTCCCACGGCGGATCGATTGCGCGAGTCGTTGTTCAACATCCTGATCCACGCTTACGAAAGTCCGATCGAGGACGCGCGCGTGCTCGATCTGTTTGCCGGCACTGGCGCGCTCGGCATCGAGGCCGTATCGCGCGGCGCCAAGTTCACGCTGTTCGTCGATAACGGTTCCGAGGCGCGCGCCTTGCTCCGCAACAATGTCGAGGCGCTGGGTCTCGGCGGCGTGACCAAAGTGTATCGCCGCGATGCCGCCGATCTCGGCCCCGCCCATCCGGTCGAGCCGTTCTCGCTGGTGTTCCTCGACCCGCCCTATCGCATGAAGCTCGCCGAAAAGGCGCTGGCCTCGCTGCGCGATGGTGGCTGGCTGACGCCGGGCGCTTTGCTGGTGGTGGAAGAGGCGAAGGATGCTGCCTTTGCGGCGCCCGACGGGTTTGAAGAACTCGAGCGCCGCGCCTATGACGATACCGAGTTTACGTTTCTGCGATCATTGTAAGAAGACGTCAAAAGGAGCCGCCGATGTCTGCGATCGAATACACTTGGGATCATGTCCATATCCGCACGCCGGACACCGAAGCGACTGCGCAGTGGTTTGCCGACATGCTCGGCGCCGAGATCCTGCGTGCGCCTGGCCGTATCGATATCAGGCTTGGCGGCGGCATGATTTTTCTTGCACCGGTGACGCCGGAGATGGGCGTCAACCCGCCGCCGGCCACGCCCTATCAGGGCCTCGATCATTTCGGTCTGCAGGTGAAGGACATCGATGCGGTGGCTGCGTCGCTGAAGGCCAAGGGCGTGGAGTTCACCAAGGAGCCCCATACGCTGAAGCCCGGCCTGCGCATCTGCTTCATCCGCGCGCCGCAGGGCGTGTCGATCGAGCTGCTCGAGCGCGACCCGAAATATAAGTGAGCTAAGCGCCGACCTCTCAGCTGTCATTGCGAGGAGCGAAGCGACGAAGCAATCCAGAAGCCAAAAGCGTAGACTGGGTTGCTTCGTCGCAAGGGCTCCTCGCAATGACGTGGAGAGGACAGATACCTACCGTCGCCCGAACAGCTTCTCGATATCGCTGAGCTTCAGCTCGACATAAGTCGGCCGGCCGTGATTGCACTGGCCGGAATTCGGCGTGTCTTCCATCTCGCGCAGCAGCGCGTTCATTTCCTCGGGCCGCAGCCGCCGGCCTGAGCGGACCGAGCCGTGACAGGCCATGGTCGCCGCCACATGCAGCAGCCGGCGCTCCAGCGGCAGCGCCTCGTCCCATTCGGCCATGTGTTCGGCAAGATCGCGCAGCAGCGACGCCGCATTGGTCTTGCCGAGCAGCGACGGCGTCTCGCGGACGGCAATGGCGCCGGGGCCGAAACTGTCGATGGCGAGACCATAGCTTGCGAGTTCTTCGGCGCGGTCGAACAGTTTCTCCACGATGGCCTCGTCCATTTCGACGATCTCGGGGATCAGCAGGATCTGCCGCTGCACCCCATTCGCGGCCAGCGATGCCTTCAGCCGCTCATAGACGATGCGCTCGTGCGCGGCGTGCTGATCGACCACGATCATGCCGTCGCGTGTCTGCGCGATGATGTAGTTCTCGTGCACCTGTGCGCGGGCCGCGCCGAGCGGCCGGTCGATCAGATCGGTCTGCGGCGCTTCCTCGAAACGCACATCGGCTGATGGCGTGCCGACATCGAAGGCCGCCTGGCCGGGTTCGGCGAGCGCAGCCGAGCCATCGAATGCCGGCATCGGGCTCACCGGAAAAGCAGGTGATCGCTTCCAGTCCCAGTTCGCATTCGTGCGCGGCGCGAAATTGGGTGCGAAGTTGGGGCGGAACGAGTCCAGCACGGCGCCGTCGCTGTTGGCCGCGGTGCGGCGTCCTTCGCGGGCGAGGCCTTCCTTCAGGGCATGCACGATCAGCCCACGGACCAGCCCGGCATTGCGGAAACGCACTTCGGTCTTGGCCGGATGCACATTGGCATCGACCTCCTGCGGGTCGAGCGTGACGAACAGCGCGACGATTGGATGGCGGTCGCGGGGCAGATAGTCGGAATAGGCTGCGCGCACCGCACCGATGATCAGCTTGTCGCGGACCGGACGGCCATTGACGAACAGATACTGCCCGAGCGCATTGGCGCGGGTCAGCGATGGCGCGGCGGCAAAACCTTCGACCACCACACCTTCGCGTTCGCTGCGCACTTCGATGGCGCTGAGGCGAAACTCAGGCCCGAGAATGTCGCCAAGCCGCGTCAACTGTCCGGCCGGACCGGGCAGCGCAGCCGCCCATGTCACCGGCGCGCGTTCCTCGCCGGCCATGGTGAAGGCGATGTCCGGCCGCGCCATGGCGAGACGGCGCACGACTTCGCGGATCGCTTCGGCCTCGGTGCGGTCGGTCTTGAGAAATTTCAGCCGGGCAGGGGTCGCGTAGAACAGATCGCTGACCTCGACGCGGGTGCCCTGCGACAGTGCGGCGGGCGTGATGTCAGACTTCTCGCCGCCATCGACGGTGCGCGACCAGGCATGTGGTTCGCTCGCGTGGCGTGTGGTGATGCTGAGCCGCGCGACAGACCCGATGGAGGGCAGCGCTTCGCCGCGAAAGCCAAGGGTGCGGATCTGCAGCAGGTCCTCGTCGTCGAGCTTCGAGGTGGCGTGGCGGTCCACTGCGAGGGTGAGATCGGCATGGGTCATGCCGCCGCCGTCATCTGTGATGGCGATCTTCCGCCGTCCGCCGCCATCGGTGAAGATCTCGACCCTGGAGGCGCCGGCATCGATGGCATTCTCCACCAGCTCCTTCACCACGCTGGCCGGCCGCTCCACCACCTCGCCGGCGGCGATGCGGTTGACGATGGTTTCTGGGAGCTGGCGAACGGGCATGGATCTCGGGGCGTGGTGACGGGTCGAGGATATGTAGGGAACCTGAAGCGCCATTCTATGGCCCCGGGCGCCTGATGTCCCCGCCGCAGCCCGCTTTTCCCCGGTTCTGGCTTTTTGTTTGACGCGTTTTCCTGACGCGAACCGGTATCCACTTCGCTTGAGAACGCTTTACGCGAATCGGCCGCCCTTCTGGATCACCTCGATCTTGTAGCCGTCGGGGTCGGTGGCGAAGAAGAATTGCGCCAGCGTGCGGCCCTCATGCTTGAAATCACGCAGCGGTCCGGGGGCGAGATGTTCGCGCTCGAACCGGGCATGCTCAGCGGCCACGTCGTCCACCACGACGGCGAGATGGCCGTAACCGTCACCCAGCACATAGGGCTCGCTTCGATCGAAATTCACCGTCAGCTCCAGCTCGAATGGCGAGGAGGGATGGCGCAGATAGATCAGCGCAAAGTCGGGAAATGCGATGCGCTCGGCAATCTCCAGCCCGAAGGCGCGCTTGTAGAAGTCCAATGACCGCGCTTCGTCGAGCACGCGGATCATGGAGTGAACGGGTTTGGCCATCGGGAAATTCCTGGAAAAGTGGTCTGGCTTGTTGTGTGGGGTGCCGCTCAGTCGTCGAAACGCCCGCCGCGGCCGGCCTTGACGTCGCTGCGGCGCTTCTTGCCGTCGAGGCGGCGCATCTTCGAGCCCAGCGTCGGTTTGGTGGCCCGCCGCGGCGCCTGCCGGAAGGCGGCTTCCTGCATCAGCTCCACCAGCCGCTCGATGGCGTCGGCCTTGTTGCGCTCCTGGGTGCGGAAGCGCTGGGCGTGGATCACGATCACGCCGTCCTTGGTCATGCGCTGTCCGGCGAGCGTGCGCAGCCGGATCGCGGTATCCTCCGGCAGCGTCAGCTTGCGGCTGTCGAAGCGCAATTGCGCGGCGGTCGAGACCTTGTTGACGTTCTGCCCGCCGGGTCCGGACGCGCGGACGAAGACGATATCGATATCGTCTTCGTCGATGGCGATGGAGCGGGTGATCCGGAGCAGCATTCTGTCTCCGTAGCACAGGATACCGCGTTTTGCTTGGTGCCCCCGTGCGCTTGATCGCAGATCGCAAAGATATGCCCGGGACATGGCGGCAATGCTGGAACTGGCGCCCTGCCGAGGCTTATCGTTGCACCATCAGTCAATCCGGACGTCTCATGACCAAGACCCCCCGCAATATTCTCACCATCGATATCGGCGGTACCCATGTGAAGGTGATGACCAGCCATGAAGGGATCAAACGCGAATTCGAATCCGGTCCGGACCTGTCCGCGAAGGAAATGGTGCGCAAGGTCAAGGCGCTGACCAAAGACTGGCGCTATGACGTCGTCTCAGCCGGCTATCCCGGCCCGGTGGCCGGCAATCGTCCGCTCAAGGAGCCACACAATCTCGGCACGGGCTGGAAGGGTTTCGATTTCGAACGGGCATTCCGCAAGCCCACGAAGCTTGTGAACGACGCCATGATGCAAGCGGTCGGCAGCTATGATGGCGGCCGGATGCTGTTTCTCGGTCTCGGCACCGGACTGGGTGCGGCCATGATCATCGATGGCGTGTTGGAGCCGATGGAGCTGGGCCATCTGCCGTATTGCCACAAGACATTCGAGGATTATGTCGGCGCGGCCGGCCTCAAGCTATTGGGCAAGAAGAAGTGGTGCCACCGCGTGGCCGAGGTCATTGCCGATCTCACGGCAGCGCTTGAGCCCGATTATACGGTGCTCGGTGGTGGCAATGTGGAGATGCTCGACAAACTCCCGCGCAAGACCCGGCGCGGCGACAACGCGAATGCGTTCAAAGGCGGCTTCCGGCTCTGGGATCCACCGAAGCCAGTGAAGCGCCGCTAGGCGCGCCGCGATCCGCTGCGCTCGACCAGCTTCACCATGACCTGCAGCGCATGGTTGGTCGGCGTCGGAATGCCGTGCTCGGCGCCTTTCCGGACAATGAAGCCGTTGAGGAAGTCGATTTCCGATGGCTTGCCGCGGGCGAGATCCTGCGATGTCGAGGATTGCTGAAGCGGCATGCTGGCCGCGAGGGCGAGCGTCTTGTCCAGGAGGTCGGCGGGAAGCGATACGCCGCAGGCGCGCGCCACCGCCAGGCACTCGGTCACGGCATCGGTCACGATATCAGGCACGCCCTGGACCTTGAACATCTCGCCATAGGCAATCCCGGCCACCGCCGAGAGCGCGTTATAGGCGCAGTTGTTGATGAGCTTCGACCACTGCACCGCGTCGATGTCGTCGGCGACGGTGGCCGGCACGCCGGCGTCGCACAGTAGCTTCGCCAGAGCGTCGCTCTCGGGCGATGCGCCGATGATCAGCTCGCCACGGCCATTGTGCTTCACATGACCGGCACCCGGCATCTCGGCGGCCACATAGACGGCTGCAGCGATCACCGGCTGGCTGAGGATGGCGCGCAGGCGCTGGGGATTGTCGACGCCGTTCTGCAGGCTCAGCACGATGGAGTTGGGCTTGAGCACAGGCTTCAGCGCTGTTGCCGAGCTGTCGGTATCGCCGGACTTCACGGCGAACAGAACGAGGTCCGGCGGTGCGAGATCGGCAATCTGCGTCACCGCCTTCGCCGGAATGAAACCGTCGAACTCGGCGCTCTCGAACCGAAGGCCGCGTGCATTGATGGCATCGACATGGATCTGGCGCCCGACCAATGTCACGTCGTGGCCGGCACGCAGCAGCTTGGCGCCGTAGTAGCAGCCAACCGCGCCGGCACCGATCACCGCGATCCGCACGTCGGCGCCTCAGTTGGCCTTTGGCGCCGGGACCACCGGCGTTGCGGCCGCTTGCGGCGCGCGTCCGACGACCACCGTGAGGAGCCCGTCCGCCCACAGCTTCTTGGCTGCAGCCTTGGCCTGATCCAGTGTCACGGCATCGACCACGGCATTGCGCTTCTCGATGTAATCGATCGGCAGCTTGTCGAGCTGGTATTGCAGCAGAGCGCTGGCCAGTTTCGACGAGGTGTCGAGCGCCAACATCTGCGAGCCCTTGAGATAGGATTTGGCCTCGTCCAGCTCGCGCTGGGTCGGACCCTGCTCGGCCATGCGTTTCACTTCGCTGGTCACGGTATCGACCGTCTCGGTGGCGCGGTCGGCGCGAGTCGCGGTGCTGCCGATATAGATGCCGGAATGCTGCATCCACAGCAGCGAGCCACTGACGGAATAGACCAGGCCGCGCTTCTCGCGCACTTCGTGATACAGTCGCGACGACAGTGTGCCGCCGCCGAGGATGTGATTGACGATATAGGCGGCCATGAAGTTCGGATCGTCGCGTTTGACGCCGGGGCTGCCGAAGGTGATGACCGTCTGCGGTACGTCCAGCGTCACGGATTCCTTCTGCGGAGGCTTGGCCGCTGTGACTTCCGGGACCGGCGTCAACGTGGCCTTGGCGGGCAGGCCACCGAAGGTCTTGTCCAGCAGTGTCGCGAGCGTGTCGGGATCGACGTCGCCGACCACGGCAATCTTCAGCGTGTCCTTCGCGACGATGCGTTGCTTGTAGGCCTTGATGTCGTCGACGTTGATGGTCGGCACGTCGGTCAGGCTGCCATTGGATGGTCGGCTGTAGGGATGGTCGCCGAACGCCATCTGCAGAAACTTGCGCGTCGCCAGCGAATTCGGGTTCGAGGTTTCGCGGCGCAGGCCGGACATGATCTGCGCGCGGATGCGCTCGACATCGGGGGCGTCGAAGCGTGGCGACGTCAAAGCGAGCCGGGCGAGGTCGAACGCCTCGTCACGATGCTCTTTCAGCATGCGCAGCGAGCCACGCAGGTAATCGCGTTGGGCGTTGAAGTTGAGCTCGATGGCGCGGCGTTCCATGCGATCGCGGAAGGTCGTGGAATCGAGATCGCCCGCGCCTTCGTCCATCAGGCTGGCCACCATGTTGGCGGTGCCGGATTTATCCTTCGGATCCTGTGCCGCGCCGCCGCCGAACGCATATTCCATCGCGATCAGGGGAACGGTTGCATCCTGCACGAACCAGGCTTCGATTCCGCCTGGCGTCACGAGCCGCTGCACCTTGGCGGCGGCGAAAGATGGCGTCACCGTCAGGGTAACGAGTGAGAAGGCGGTGGCGACGGCTATGCCGAGGCGGCCGGCGTTGAAGATGATGCTCACGACCGCTTCTCCTCGCGCTTCGGCGCAGATGTATCCTTGATCAGATAGCCGGTGACCGAGCGCTTCTTGTCGAGCCAGGTCTGTGCGGCTGCGCGCACCTGCTCGGCGGTGACTGCCTTGATGCGGTCGGGCCAGCTACGGATGTCCTCGACGCTGAGGCCCGTGGTGAGTGCCGCGCCGTACCAGCGCGCCAGTGAGGCCTGGCTGTCCTGCGCATAGGTGGCTTCGGCGACGAGCTGCGTCTTGACGCGTTCGAGGTCGGCAGCCGGCACCGGGTTGGTTGCGAGGTCGGCGATCACGGCGTCGATGGTCTTTTCGATATCGGCGAATTCGGCACCCGGCTTCGGCGAAGCTGAAATCAGAAACTGTGCGCTGTCGAGGGCCGTGCCCTGGTAGCTGGCACCGGCATTGATCGCGAGCTGTTTGTCGATGACGAGGGCGCGGTAGAGATATGAGTTCGCGCCGCCGCCGATCAACTGGCCGAGCACATCGAGCGCCTGGCTCTCGCCGGCCGCAGCGGTGGTGGCCGATGGCACCAGATAATAGCGGCGCAGGCTTGTCTGTTCGACACGCGGATCGGCGAGCGTCACCGTGCGCGGCGCGGCGGGCGTCGGCTCCTGTGGGCGCATGCGGCGTTCGGGGATCGCCGGCTGCGCCGGGACCACGCCATAGGTGCGCTCCACCATCGGGCGGATCTCCTGCGGGTCGACATCGCCGGCGATGATCAGCGTCGCATTGTTGGGGGCGTAGAAGCGCTTGTAGAAGGCGAGCGCATCCTCGCGGTCGAGCTTCTCGATCTCCTGATGCCAGCCAATGATCGGGCGGCCATAGGGATGGTTGAGATAGAGCGCGGCCATGATCTGCTCCGACAGCCGGGCATCCGGGCTGTTGGCGACGCGCATGTTGTATTCTTCCAGCACGACGTCGCGCTCGGGCAGCACGTTCTCATCCTTCAGCACGAGACCGGTCATGCGATCGGCCTCGAATTCCATCATCTTGCCGAGCTGGTCCTTGCTGATGCGCTGGTAGTAGCCGGTATAGTCGGTCGAGGTGAAAGCGTTCTCCTCGCCGCCGACGCGCTGCACGGTCTGCGAGAATTCACCGACCGGATGTTTCGCGGTGCCCTTGAACATCAGATGTTCGAGGAAATGTGCGAGGCCGGACTTGCCGGGCGTCTCGTCGGCGGAGCCGACCTTGTACCAGATCATCTGCGTCACGACGGGCGTGCGGTGATCCTCGATCACCACAACCTGCATGCCGTTATCGAGCTTGAACGTGGTTGGCGGCTTCGCCGTCACCGTCTGTGCGCGGGCGCCCGATATCGCAAGGGCGGGAGCCAGCAGCAAAGTGACGACTGCGACGGATCGTGCGGCAAGTCGGAATGATGAGGTCATGGCGGGGCTAACAGCTCCAAAGCATGGGGAAAGGCGTGACCAAGCCATCGCGCGGGACACATCCGCGCGTACTAGCTGATCGCAGTGAAAGGACGTCTTTGGAATGGCGGCGCAAAGGGAGCGCTGCGATCAGAACTTACCCGTCATCGGGTTCACGTTGTAATCGTTCTTCATGACTTCCTTCGGCCCGGTGCCATAGGCATAGCCCGAGGCAGGCGTCTGGTAGCCGGCCGGCGGCTGGGTCAGCGACTCGCGTGTCGGCTCGCCCTTGAACTCGGCGGTCTCACCCTTGTTGCTGCCGAACATGTTCTTGAACAGGCCGCCTTCATAGCCGAGCTGTTTCGGGCTCAGCACGATGTTCTTGTTCGGATCGCCCGGCGAGGAATTGTCCACGGCAGCAGACGCGCCGCGTGCGCGCTTCGGCGCCATTTCGCGCGGGGTCAATGGCCGCGCGGCTTCCAGGACTTCTTCAGGGCGTCCGGTCTTCGCGGCAGCGGCAGCCGCGCGGCGCTGCTGCACGTCCGGATCCTTCGGCCAGTTCGCGACAGGAGCAGGGCCCCTGGCATCCGGCGGCGGCAGGTCGATCTTCGGCGGGACCACCAGCGGCGAGCGCTCGCGGTAGTCGATGCCGGTGTTTTCCATGTTGGTGCCACCGAGGCCAGTCATGATCTGCTTGATCACTTTCTGTTCGACGGTGGAGTCATCGTCATCGTCATCGGCCGCGCGTACAGCGCCTGCCGACATCACGAGACCAACGCTAAGGGCAACGGCGGTAAGGCGCAGGGCGCGCGTCCAGGCGCCCGATGAAGTGTGCAGAGCCCAACCGGTTTCGGTCTCGCGCATCGTGTTCATCCTGTTCAAATATCTGGCGGATCGGCAAGAATCCGAAGAATCTTGGTGCGGTTCCGCTGGTATCGCCCTTGGCCTTGCGTATCGGCTGGGATCAGGGCGCTTTTGCGGCGGGTACCGTGAAGAAAGAGTCATACAGCAGGGCCGCTACACCGGCAACAATGGCGACATCGGCAAGGTTAAACACGTACCAGTTGTAGGTCTTGCCGGATATTTCGACGTGCAGCAGGGCGAAATCGACCACGGCGCCATAGGCGAACCGGTCGATGGCATTGCCGATCGCGCCCCCGATGATCAGTCCCAGCCCGATCGTGGCCAGTCTGGTCTCGGATTTCGCCATCCAGACGGCCAGCGCCACCACCGCGATCGCCTTGATGGCCACCAGCACGATCTGGCCGGTCGGGCCAGAATCGGAGAACCAGCCGTAGCTGATGCCGGTATTCCAGGCCAGGACGAGATCGAAAAACGGCGTGACCGGGACCACGCCGCGATGGCCAAGATCGAAGGCATAGAGCAGCCACAGCTTCGTCGCCTGATCGAGGATCAGGATGACGATGGCTGCGATCAGCCCGGAGCGGACGGCTGGTTTCAAACAGCCACTCCCAGCGCCTTCCATTCCCGCAGCGCCTGCGCGTCGCGCGGGGTGACGTCGGGATACTCCTTGTCTTCGCCCACCGTCGGCAGGATCTTCCACGACCGCGCACATTTGGTGCCGACGGCCTTTTCCACCACCACGGCCACACCGGGCACGTCGTTCAGCGCGAAGGCGCCTGCCGGCGCTTCGGCATTGGTCAGCATCGCATTCGAGGTGATGCAGATCTCCGCGAGATCGACGTCGGCCAGAATGGCGAAGATCGCCTTGTCGGTGACATGGATCAGCGGCGAGGCTTCCAGCGACGAGCCGATGTTCTTGGCAGCACGTTCGACTTCCAGCGCGCCGGTGACGACGCGGCGGACGTTGCGGATGGTCTCCCACTTCGCGGCGAGCGCCTCGTTGCGCCATGCCGGCAGCGTCTTCTGGAACGGTTCGAGATGCACCGATACGGCCGCGCTGCCGTAGCGCGACAGCCACGCTTCCTCGGCGGTGAAGCTCAGAATGGGTGCGAACCAGGTCACGATCGAGCGGAACAGGTAATCGATCACGGTCAGCGACGCCTTGCGTGTCACCGACGACGGCGCGTCGCAATACAGCGTGTCCTTGCGGATGTCGAAATAGAACGCCGACAGTTCGGTGTTCATGAAGGCGGCGAGCGTGGCCACCACCGTCTTGTAGTCGAAATCGGTATAGGCCTGCCGCACCACGGCATCGACTTCCGAGAGACGATGCAGCATCAGCCGCTCGAGCTCCGGCATATCGTCTGCCTTTACGCGCTCCTCGTCGTGGAAATGCGCGAGGCTGCCGAGCATCCAGCGCACGCTGTTGCGCAGCTTGCGATAGGTCTCGATGGTGTTCTTGATGATCTCCGCGCCGATACGCTGGTCGTCGGCATAATCGGTGGCGCAGACCCACAGGCGCAGAATGTCGGCGCCGGAGTCCTTGATGATCTTCTGCGGCTCGATGGTGTTGCCGATCGATTTCGACATCTTGCGGCCGTTCTCGTCGAGCGTGAAGCCGTGAGTCAGCACGACGTCGAAGGGCGCGCGGCCGCGGGTGCCGCTGCTCTCCAGCAGTGACGACTGGAACCAGCCGCGGTGCTGGTCGGAGCCTTCCAGATACATGACGGTGTCCGCACCGCCCTCTACCTTGCGCTTGATGCCGGCAAGGCCGGGGAAGTGCACGGGGTCTTCGAGCACGAAGGCATGTGTGGAGCCTGAGTCGAACCAGACGTCGCAGATGTCGTCGACCTTCTTCCACTCCTCATTGGCAAGCGAGCCGAGGAAATGCTCGCGCGCGCCTTCGGCATACCAGGCGTCGGCGCCTTCCTTCTCGAACGCGTCGGCAATGCGCTTGTTGACGACCTCGTCCTGCAGGATCTCTGCGGAGCCGTCGCCTTTCTCGCGCACGAATACCGCGATCGGCACGCCCCAGGCGCGTTGGCGCGAGATCACCCAGTCGGGCTTGGTGTTGATCATGCCGTTGATGCGGTTCTGCCCGGTGGCCGGCACCCATTGCGTGATCTTGATGGCCTCGAGGGCACGGTGACGCAGCGTGTCGCCGGACTTCGCCTTGCCGTCGTCCAAAATGTCCTTGTCCATCGCGATGAACCACTGCGGCGTGTTGCGATAGATGACCGGCTTCTTGGAGCGCCAGGAATGCGGATACTGATGCTTAAGGCGCGCACGCGCCACCAGCATGCCGCGCTCGACCAGCGCCTTGATGACGGCCTCGTTGGCGTCACCCTTCTCGCCCTTGTCGTTGAGCACACGCGCACCGGTGAAGCCCGGCGCCTGTTCGGTGAGCGTGCCGTTCTCATCAACCGTATAGGGGATCGTGGTCGCGATGCCGCGCTCGGTGAGCTGGCGGCCATTCGACGTCCAGATATCGAAGTCGTCGCGGCCGTGGCTTGGCGCGGTATGCACGAAGCCGGTGCCGGTATCGTCGGTGACGTGATCGCCGTCGAGCAGCGGCACGATGAAATCATAGCCGCCGGCGAGACCCTTGAGCGGATGACGGCATTCCAGATCTTCGAGGATGTCCGAGGACAGCTCGCTGCTCTTCTTCCATGACGTGACGCGCGCCTGCTTGAACACGCTCTCGGCCAGTGCGTCGGCGAGGATCAGCAGATCGCCGGTCTTCAGCCAGTTATCCTCCGGCGCCTCGGTGACCTCATAGAGGCCGTAAGCGATCTTGCTGGAGAACGAGATGGCGCGGTTGGCCGGCAGCGTCCATGGTGTGGTCGTCCAGATCACCACTGCGGCCTTGGCGAGGCGGCCGAATTCGGCGGCGACCGGGAATTTCACCCACACCGCATCCGACGTGTAGTCCTCATATTCGACTTCGGCTTCGGCCAGCGCGGTCTTTTCCACCACGCTCCACATCACAGGCTTCGAGCCGCGATACAGCGTGCCATTGGCCGCGAACTTCATCAGCTCGCGCGCGATCTGCGCCTCGGCGAAATAGTCCATGGTGGCGTAGCGGCCGGCCCAGTCGCCGATGATGCCGAGGCGCTTGAATTCCTCGCGCTGGATGTCGAGCCACTTGTTGGCATAGGCACGGCATTCCTGGCGGAACGCGATCATCGCCGCGCCGTCCTTGAAGTTCGGCTTGGTCTTGCCCTTGGAGCGGTAGTTCTCTTCCTCGATCTTCCACTCGATCGGCAGGCCGTGACAGTCCCAGCCCGGCACGTAATTCGAGTCGAAGCCCAGCATCTGCTGGCTCTTGGTCACCACGTCCTTGAGGATCTTGTTGAGCGCATGCCCGATATGGATGTTGCCGTTCGCATAGGGCGGGCCGTCATGCAGCACGAATTTCGGCTTGCCCTTCGCGGTCTCGCGGAGCTTGCCGTAGAGGTCGATCTCGTTCCAGCGCGCCAGCATTTTCGGCTCGCTGGTCGGCAGGCCTGCGCGCATCGGAAATTCGGTCTGCGGCAAATAGAGGGTCTTGGAATAGTCGTGGGCTTCGGACTTGGTGGGCTTCTCGGACATGGGGGCTCTGGCTTGCTCGAAATGGCGCTGAAACGCGTGAAAACGCGATGAAACTGGACGGTCCCGGTCTTGCGCCGAGCGAAGCTCAGGCGGAAGCCGGGCCGATAATGCTTATGATGGGGCGCCGTGCAGACATCCGGCACTCAATAGCAGCCGGAACAGGGATCGCAAAGCGTCCTAACGGGGTTTTGACGCCGATCAGGCCTGCTTGCCGATTGGCCGGGCGGGATTGCCTGCCACGGTCTGGTTCGGGGCGACGTCCCGGGTCACCACGCTGCCGGCCCCGATCACCGCGCCGTCACCGATGGTCACGCCGGGCACGATGATGGCCCCGCCGCCGATCCAGACATCGGCGCCGATTTTGACCGGCCGGCCGAATTCCAGTCCGCTGCGGCGGGTCTCGGCGTCGCGGGGATGGTCGGCAGCGTAGATCTGCACGGCCGGGCCGATTTGCGTCCGGTCGCCGATGGAGACCTCGACGATGTCCAGGATCACGCAGTTGAAATTCAGGAAAACATTGTCGCCGAGATGGATGTTGTAGCCGTAGTCGCAGAAGAACGGCGGTCGGATGACGCAGTCGGCGCCGACTTTGCCGAAATGCTCGGCGAGCAGTGTCCGTCGTTCGGCCACAGGCCGGTCCAATTGCGCGTTGTATTTCGCGAGCCAGGCCTTGTTGGCCTTCTCGTCAGCGACCAGCTCGGGGCTGCCGGGGCGATAGAGTTCGCCCGCCAGCATTTTCTGCTTTTCGGTCCTGGTCAGTCGATGTCTCCCAGTTTCGGAAACGCATCCGGTGCGGCTGCCAGCGCGGCCCGCGCTTTGGTGCTGTCGTCGTCCATCTGGCGGATCAGCGGTTCGATGCCCTCGAATTTCATTTCATCGCGGATGAAGGCAATGAAGGCGACGTCCAGTGTCTGGCCGTAAAGGTCGCCCTTGAAGTCGAACAGGAACACTTCGAGCAGAGGCGCGCCGTTGTCGAAGGTCGGGCGGCGGCCGAACGACGCAACGCCGTCGAAGCGCTCGTTTCCACGGCCAACCCGCACGGCGTAGATGCCGTGCTTGAGGCCGCAATTGGTATTCAGGCGGATATTGGCGGTGGGATAGCCGAGGTCGCGGCCGAGCTTATTGCCGTGGATGATTTCGCCAGTAATGAACCACGGCCCGTTCAGCATCTCCGTGGCCTCGGTCACCTGGCCCTCGGCCAAGGCCATGCGGATCGCCGTCGATGACACCGGGCGCTCATCGATGTCGATATGCGGCTGCACATCGACCTCGATGCCGAGCCGCGGGGCTTCATTCACCAGCAGGCTGGGCGAACCGACGCGGCCTTTGCCGAAATGAAAGTCATAGCCGACGGCGATGCCGCTGATGCCGAGACGCTCAATGAGATCGTGGTGAATGAAGTCTTGCGCCGTGGTGCTGGCGCGTCCCTTGTCGAAGGTCATGAC
This sequence comes from Tardiphaga sp. 709, assembly GCF_032401055.1. NCBI lineage: Bacteria > Pseudomonadati > Pseudomonadota > Alphaproteobacteria > Hyphomicrobiales > Nitrobacteraceae > Tardiphaga > Tardiphaga sp. 709. The sequence goes on from NZ_CP135529.1 coordinate 4,866,364, forward strand.
GACGGCGCCGGCGAGGCCGGTTCCTGCCAGCAGGCGCAGCTTGGCGGCTTCGTCGGAGAGCCGGAACTGCGGCGTGTTCGGGCTGAAGAAACTGCGCGGATGCGGCTCGAAGGTCACCGCCAAAGCGCTTGTTTTATGCAGTTCCGCCATGCGTAACGCAGCACCGATGACGGCGCGGTGGCCGAGATGGACACCGTCGAAATTACCCATTGCCACGACGCATCCGCGCGGGATGGCATTGGCAGGCGTTGTGTCGCGGATCACGCTGAAAGCAGTCGTCATGATTGGATTCGTTGGTGGTTTTGGCGGGTGAGGGACCGTGGCGCGCCCACCACGTCGAAGTCAAGCGAAGGTAAAATCGGCTTTCTTCTCGAATTTGACGAATTTCGCGCCATGGGGCGGTTAACTGGAAATTTAACCCACCCTGCTAATTCTTGCCCCAAGCCGCGGACAGCAATACTCGCCAATCCCGGTTGGAACGGTTTGCCTGACGGCAAATATCATTTTTTTGCATTTGCGTATCGTGCCTCAGGGGGAATGAAGATGGCGGTTGATTTGTCGATGACGGTGCTGGTGGTGGACGATTACAACACCATGATCCGCATCATTCGCAATCTTCTGAAGCAGCTTGGTTTCGAACACATCGACGATGCCAGCGATGGTTCGATGGCGCTGGAAAAGATGCGCACCAAGAAGTATGGCCTGGTGATTTCAGACTGGAACATGGAGCCGATGACGGGCTACGACCTGCTCAAGGAAGTCCGCGCCGACCCCAACCTGTCGCAGACCCCTTTCATCATGATCACGGCAGAATCCAAGACCGAGAACGTGATTGCCGCCAAGAAGGCCGGCGTGAACAACTACATCGTCAAGCCGTTCAACGCGGCGACGCTGAAGACCAAGATCGAAGCCGTGTTCCCCGACACCGTGCCGGCGTAAGCCGCGCAGCTTCGCACAGAGCTTTCGAGTTTCGCAATGCCCGGCCTCGTGCCGGGCGTTTTGCGTTTCGGCTCCCTCTGTTATTCCGGGGTGTGCGTCGCCGGCGAAGCCGGCAGAGCGCGAACCTCAGCCGCTCCACGAGAGTGGCGGGGAATCCCGATCCAAGCTCGTCATTCCGGGGCGCAAAGGACCGCGAAGCGGGCCGGCGCGAACCCGGAATCCCGGAGTGTTTCGCGCTGAACAGGTCAGGATTCCGGGTTCGTCCGCGCGAAGGCGCGCAGCCGCCCCGGAAAGACAGTGTGAGGCGGCAAATAGCGCCTAAACATTTTTTCCTACCTCCCGTTGACAATATACCTATAAAGTTTATATTCCACTTCGTCCTGCCCCACCGAGAGGGGCGATCGCGATCGTCACGTTCGCGGGGTGGGATGCGGTGGACGCCGGAGATGCGGCGTCGCGCGGTTCATGGATGACGTCTGTCTTCGGGCAGGACGGATCTGCGCCAGCACTGCCACTGGCAAGGAGACGGCCGACCTTGGGATGGAAAGACCCCTGGACAGTGTGACGGACGACCAACTCGAAACGCGTCCGGCTTACTCGCTTGAGGCTCCCTGTCCCTCCGCCGTGGGACCATCATTTTGGTGATCGGACCGTTCGCCAAGGCAAAGTGCAAGCAGGCTGAAAAAACACCGTATGCGGAACGTCGGGCACTCGCTCGACGCCTCCGAAAGTCCTGATGCACTCACACTTGCGGAAGACCGCATTCGCATCAGGCCCAAGGGTGCAACGGGCACCCGGCGTTCCGCACGCCCTCTCACAGGAGGGCGGGAATGCAAGCGACGACGGCGCCCCCGCGCCGCAAACAATGGGGGCGATGACGCATGTCTGAAGCACCGTGGCTGTTTGACAGTTAAATCCGTGAAGACGTGACGCGCGAACGCTCAACACAAACGCCGTCATGCCCGGCGCATGCCGGGTATCCACGCCTTAGTCACACATGAAGGAAGACGTGGATGGCCGGGTCAAGCCCGGCCATGACGTGGGGAGAAGCCTGGGATCATTGCGAAGCTCGCTTTGCGCCATCCGGCCATGACGAGAGCGTCATCCCATTCTATGTTTCAGCTCACCACTTCAATTCGCGCATCAGCGCTTTCGGTGGATGGCCGAACAGTTCCTTCACTTCCGCGGCGCCCATCTGTTCGATGCCTTCGAAATCGCCGGCATGGATGCCGCGGGTGACGAACAACAGGTCGATGCTATAGGCATGCGCGCCGGCGAGGTCGGTGCGCACGGAATCGCCGATCGCCAGCACGCGATCCAGCGCCGTGTCCTTGCCGCGCTTTGTTTTGGCCAGCGCCATGGCCTGATCGTAGATCGGCCGATGCGGCTTGCCGTAGAAGATCACCTCGCCGCCCATCTCGCGATACAGTTCAGCGACCGCGCCGGCGCAGTAGATCAAGCGGTCGCCGCGTTCGACGATGATGTCGGGATTGGCGCAGACGAGCGTCAGCTTGCGCGCCAGTGCTTGTTGCATCATGTCGCGATAGTCGTCGGCGGATTCGGTCTCGTCGTCGAACAATCCGCTGCAGACGATGTAGTCGGCCTGTTCGAGCGGCGTGAGCTTCACATCGAGGCCGCGATGGATCGAACTGTCGCGGTCCGGCCCGATCAGATACATCGCCTGACCCGGCCGGCCGGCGACGAAATTGCGTGTGAGGTCACCTGACGAGACGATGGCGTCATAGGTGTCGTCGGCGACGCCGAGCTTGCGCAACTGCCGCTGCACGGAGTCGGCGGGGCGCGGCGCATTGGTGATCATGATCACCGTGCCGCCCTTGGCGCGAAACGTATGCAACGCCTCGCAGGCTTCGGGGAACGACTCGAGGCCGTTATGGACGACGCCCCAGATGTCGCTGAGGACGACATCGACATTGCCCGTGAGATCGCGCAAGCGCTCGGCGAAACGTAGTGTGGTCATTGGGTTGAGGGCCGTTCAGTTCGGGCCGGTGGCGCGGCGCGCCAGCGCGGCATTGCCGGTGGAGCGCGGCGGCTCAGGCCGCGCAGGCGTGGTTGGGGCAGAGATCGCTGGGCCATTGGGGTTCGTGGGGGCCTTGGCAAGTTCCCTAGCGGGTTCCTTGGTAGCAGGATTTGGCGCACCACCATTGGCCGGCGTTTCCGGCCGGAGCGGGCGGGGCGCCGCGAACAGGAAGCCTTGCCCGAACCGGACGTCGAAGTCGAGCAGGTCGACCACGGCCCGTTCGCCCTCGATTCGCTCGGCGATCAGGTCGATTCCGAACCTGCCGAGCAGGTCGGAGAGATCGGCGGGGTGAATGTCGGAATTCGACGTCTGCTTGGGGTCGAGCAGGAGTGCTGCCGGTACCTTGATAAAGCGCACGCCACGATCGGCGAGGTCGCGCGGCTCGATCCGCAAATCCGTGACGTGATCGATGGAGAAGCGGTAGCCGCGCTGGGCGAGGGCGGCGAGATGCTCGCTCTCGATCGGGCCGAGATTGCGGAACACGTTCTGCTTGAATTCCAGCACGAAGGATGGCGCCAGCGCGCGATTGGCTTCGAGAAAGTCGATGCATTGCGCGAAAGTTTCGGCATTCGACAGGGTTGCGCCGGCCATGTTGCAGAACACGCCGACATCCTTGTTGCGCACCATCAGGCGGCGCAGCACCTGCATGCAGCGCAGCAGCACGATGTGGTCGATCTGGCCCATCAGGCCTGCGGCTTCTGCGGGACCGATGAACTCGTCGGCGGTGATTACCTGATCCTTGTCGTCGCGCAGCCGGGTCATCGCCTCGTAGAAGCGCACCTTGCGCTGCGGCAGCGTGACCATCGGCTGCAGATAGATGTCGATGCGGTTGTCGGCGATGGCATCCTTCACCATGGCGGTGAACTGCGCATTGTCGCGCGCCGGCTTTGCCTCCGGCTTGACGACGATGGCGGGCGCCGTCGGTGTCACGGTGTCTTCGGCGACCTCGACGGCGGGCGGCACATCGGCAGCGGTCACGGCTTTGACCGGCGGCGATGGCGGCGCGATCGCCGCCGAAACAGTCGCCGGCGCAGGCATTGCTGTCAGCATGTCCTCATGGGTGGCGACCGATGTAGCGAGTTGCTTCACCAGCGCGCCCAATTCGCCGATCTCACCGGCGACGGTCTGGATACGGTCCTGATTGGCTGTGCCGGCGGATGCGATCTTGCTCTCGACCACGGCGAGCCGGCGGCCGAATTCGGCGACCTGCCGGGCAAGGTCGGCGGTGCCGCGCGACAGATCGGTGATCTGGCCGGTGGATTCGGTGCGGTCTTTGATACGCATCGACACCGCGTTGTAGAGGATCATCACGGTAAGCGCCGTCAGTGCGACGATGGCCGATTCGTAGCCGCTGATGCCGGCGATCGCATACAGCACCAGGCCAAGCGAAGCTGAGACCAGCACCATGCAAATGCCGACAAAAATCGTGGAGATGCGGATCATAACGCGCGCAACATCCTCAAATCCAAACTCCTGAACGGCGCGGCGGAGGCACGGCCGCGAGCGCTTCCGCGCTAAGTGTACGGGGAAGCTTAGCATTATTGTTGATTCGGAAAGCAGGGCTGGGAGAACTTGCCCACCGGTGCTTTTGCACCTCAGATGCTGGCGCGGCCCAGCGTATCGGCCATGGCAGCGCCACGTGCGCCCATCGGTCGTCCCGGTCCGACGGTGGTATCCACGGCGGTCTGGTGTTCGATCTCGGAATTCAGTTCGGCCCCGCACAGAACGATGATCGCGGACATCCACATCCACATCATCAGACCGATGGCGGCACCGAGCGAGCCGTAAGTGGCGCTGTAATTGCCGAAATTCGACAGGTACCAGGACAGCAGCGCCGAGCCGGCGAGCCAGAGCAAGGCGGCGACGAGGGTGCCGATGCTGAGCCATTCCCAGCGCGCGCCGGGGCGGCTCGGGCCGAAGCGGTAGAGGATGCCGAGCGCCAGCACGACAATTAGCAGCAAGAGCGGCCAGCGGGCGAGGCTGATGATCGTCTTGCTGTCGGTCGCGAGACCGATCCGGTCCAGCGTCAGCGGCAGCGCAACGATGGCGCTCACCATGAGAAGGAGCGCGGCGATGGCACCGGTGGTGAAAGCGAGCGAGAGCATATTGAGCTTGATGAAGCTGCGCTTCTCGCGTTCGCCATAGACGACATTGAGCGCATCGATCACGGCCTTCACGCCGGCATTGGCGCTCCACAGCGCCAGCGCAAGGCCGAACAGGAAGGTGAGGCCGAGTTTGGCCTGGCCATTGGCGAGCACGCGCGCGATCTGGTCCTGCACGATCTGGAACGAGCCATCCGGCAGCATCAGTGCCAGCGTCTGCAGATTGTCGGAGATCGTCGAGGCATCGGCGAACAGCCCGTAGCAGGAAACCAGCGCAGTGATCGCCGGAAACACCGCGAGCAGGCCGAAGAACACTACGCCGGCCGCAATGGCCAGCAACCGGTCTTCATTGATCTGCTCATAGGTCCGCCAAAGCACGTCCTTCCAGCCCGTCCATGGAATCTGCAGCGGGCTGGACGAATGGCGGCCGCGGCCGGACTGGGCGAGTTCGCGGGTGAATGTCGCCGCTGGCGGGATGTCGGTGTCGCCGATCGGTTGCGGCTCATCGACAACGGACCTCTCCACCTTCCGCGCCGAGAAAAAGCTCTGCAACGCGAGCACGGCAAAGGTTGTCGCCGCGACAAGCAGCAGACTGTCCGCGTCGGATCGGCGGACGGCCATCAGGCGTTCGCTTTGCTCACAGGTCTGCGGGCAGGGGCCGGCTGCGCAAGGCTGCGGCGCCGGGCGAAAGCCCAGCCGGCAAGCGTCGCGGCGAGCACCAGTCCAGCTTTCACCGGGCCGCTGCTCTGCGAGGACTGGACAGGGCGTGTGCTCGGCCTGAATTCATTGGGTGCGGCTGCACGATGGGGTGCTGCCGAGATCGTCTGCTCATGCTGGCTGGGGCTCGCATTGATCGCGACACGCAAGCGGCTCCCTAAGCTTGGAAACTGCTTCGCCGGACGTTTCAGCCGGCTCGCCGCAAGGACGGCGAAGAGGACAGCGAGCACCAGCAGTAGTCCGCCGGTTGCGCCAAAGGCCTGAAACAGCCCGTAGCGCAGTTCGACCCAACGAAACAGCGCGGCAGCGCCGACGAGCAAGGTGGCGATCAGGAAGACGCCTGCGGCGGCATAGAGTCCGGCAGCAACCGCGTAAGAGACCGCGATGCCCTGGGTCTGCTCACTGCGGTCACGGACATATGACGACGTGGCGCGCTTGACCTGATTGAGCTTGAGCGCGAGCCCTGTTTGCAGCAGGGCACTTGCGAGCGGTGGCATATGGAAAGCCTCGTTCTGCGCCGGCCAAAATATGAATGTTGCGGCGACCGGCATTTAAAATTGAACGGGGAGGCATGACGAAGGTTCCGCGACCATTGCTGTCATTCCGGGGCGCGTCGATCCGCGAAGCGGGACGGCGCGAACCTCAGCCACTCCAATTGGAGTGGCGGGGAATTTCGAAGTGATGAGCGCCCCTTCGCAACCGGTTCAGAAGTGATGAACATGAGGGGATTCCGGGCTCGCGACCGCCGCCTTCGGCGTCGCTCTCGCCCCGGAATGACGAGTGGGTTTCCACCGCTGCGCTTGCCGGTTCCTGCCTGCGCTGGTACCACGCCGCTATGAGCGAAAAGTCTGAAAAGCCCAAAAAACCCCAGAAACTGCGCGCGCGTCTGCCGCGTGGCCTTGGCGACCGCGGACCGGCAGATATAGCCGCGACCCGGCGCATGACCGACACCATCCACGAGGTCTATGAGCGCTACGGCTTCGAGCCGGTCGAGACCCCGACCATGGAATTCACCGATGCGCTCGGCAAGTTCCTGCCCGATCAGGACCGGCCCAATGAAGGCGTGTTCTCGTTTCAGGATGACGACGAGCAGTGGATCTCGCTGCGCTACGACCTGACCGCGCCGCTGGCGCGTTATGTTGCCGAACACTGGGACGCGCTGCCGAAGCCGTATCGCAGCTACCGCGCAGGTTACGTCTATCGCAACGAGAAGCCAGGCCCCGGCCGCTTCCGCCAGTTCATGCAGTTCGATGCCGACACCGTCGGTTCCGGCTCGCCGGCGGCAGATGCCGAGATGTGCATGATGGCGGCCGATACGATGGAAGCGCTGGGCATTCCGCGCGGCAGCTATGTGGTGCGCGTCAACAATCGCAAGGTGCTCGACGGGGTGATGGAGAGCATCGGCCTCGGCGGCGACGAGAACGCCGGACGCCGCCTCACCGTGCTGCGTGCCATCGACAAGATGGATAAGTTTCCGGTTGATGAAATCAAGAAGCTGCTCGGCCCCGGCCGCTGGGATGGCGGCGAGGAAGGCAAGGGCGATTTCACCAAGGGTGCGGGACTCTCGCCGGACGATTCCGAAACCGTGTTGCGGAGCCTCGACGCGGCGAGCGAGCCGACGGCGACGCTCGATAGCTCCGATGCATACAAGCAGGGACGCGCCGAGCTTGCCGAGATCGAAAAGCTGATCACTGCGGCGGGCTATCAAACTGATCGCATCAAGATCGATCCGTCTGTCGTGCGCGGCCTCGAATACTACACAGGCCCGGTCTACGAAGTTGAACTCACGCTCGAAACCAAAGACGAAAAGGGCCGTCCCGTTCGCTTCGGCTCCGTCGGCGGCGGTGGTCGTTACGACGGTCTCGTCTCGCGCTTCCGCGGCGAGCTTGTGCCGGCCACCGGCTTCTCGATTGGTGTGTCGCGCCTGCAGGCGGCGCTGACGCTGCTCGGCAAGATCGATACCACGCCACAGCCGGGCCCGGTGGTTGTGACCGTGTTCGATCGCGACCGTGTCGCCGATTATCAGAAGATGGTTGCGAGCCTGCGCAATGCCGGCATCCGCGCCGAACTCTATCTCGGCAATCCCAAGAGCATGGGCAACCAGCTGAAATATGCCGACCGGCGCAATTCGCCCTGTGTGATCATTCAAGGCTCCGACGAAAAGGCGACCAGCGAAGTGATGCTGAAGGATCTGATCCTCGGTGCCGGATTGTCGGATCTGGAAGGCGATCGCGAGGCCTATCTGCAGAAGCAGGCAGATGCGCAGACCAAGGTTGCGGAAGCCGATCTCGTCAGTGCTGTCCGCAAGATTCTCGACAAGCATGGCGTGACTTGGGGCTCATAACCATCCCTTGATCGTCATGCCCGGGCTTGTCCCGGGCATCCACGTCTTGTTTGATACAGTCGATTGAGAAAGTCGTGGATGGCCGGGACAAGCCCGGCCATGACGAGAGTGAAATCATAATGGGAGACATCAATGCCTGAGATCACGATCAACCTGGCGGCCGGCCGCACCGACGAGCAGAAGAAGGGCATGATGCTCGACATTACCCAGGCGCTGGTGAAGAACCTCGGCGTCACCGCCGATGCCGTCGTCATCCAGATCAATGAAGCGCCGCTCAACAACAAGATGAAGGGTGGCCAGACCTTCGTCGAGCGCGCAGCCGCCGCGAAGAAGTAAGTTCTACCCGAACACCGCAACATTCTGACGGCTGGCCATGATTGGCTGGCCGTTTCGATTCCACAGGGTCATCGCCTGACTCGAATAGCCGTCGGCGATCTGCTCGGCGACGTTGTGGATCAGCCACCAGCCATCGTCGGTCGTGATATTGTCGGTCAGCATGTCGATCGACCAGGTCATGGTCGAGATCGGGGAGGGCGCCTTGGAGCGCGCCGAGGCTGCCGGCGGCGGCGCATCGGCCAGAGCAAGCAGGGCGACCAGCGAAGGTTTGATCGCAGGCTCGCGGTGCCGCAGCCACAGCGTCATCTGTGGATCGTCGCTGCCGCTGAACGGCGGCGAGCCGCTGACATAACGCCCTTCAATATGCTGCACGAAGCGCAAGGTTGGCGGGGCGCTCTTGAAAAAGTCAGGGCAAGTTTCCGGCGCCTTGAGTTCTGGCGTTCCGATGGCGACATGCGAGAAAGCGGATTCTCTGGCAGCACCGAAACAGAACATGGCCCGGGTCGCGAGACCCGCTTCACCGATCAGATCGATAGTCGCGAACAGCGTCGACTTGCCCTTGCGCAGCACGCTCGCCTTCAGCTGCAACTGCCCCGATGCCGGGCCGATGAAGGCGATCTGTGCGGAGCGCAGCGGCGGCACATCGCCGAATTCATTCAGTGCGGCCTGCATGCACAGCGCAGAGGCCAGTCCGCCATAGACAGTGCGGCCCTGCAGCCAGTCGTCGCTGACATGGGCGTTCCAGCCATCGCCGGACTTGGCCATGCCGGCCATCAATGCGGTGAATTCGGTCATCGCGTGTTCCTGATGTTTCCTGTCGCCGGCGTCGTAACGCGCCATTGGGATGATTAGCATCATCTATAGCGGGGAACGCAGCGGCGGGAAACATCCAGTCAGCGGGCGCGCTGCTCTATTGCGGCCGGCGCATGCCCTTCATCTTCTCCATGTCTTTGACATTCATCTTCATGCCGCCGGGCATCATGATGTCACCGGGCTTCTGGTCCGGCTTGCAGGCGCCGAGCCATTTTGCTTCCAGCTGCGTGGTGCTGTCGCCAGTGTTGGCCTTGGCGCCGCCCGAACTCTGCGAGGTGATCTTCATCGTATAGGCAGAGTTGAAATCGCCGGTGATCTCGGCATGCGACGTGCTGGTGGTGCCACCGATATTGCAGACCGAATCCGTGACATAGCCCGTCGCGGTCTTCTTCATCTCGTTCTTCGAACACATGTCCTTCGCCATCGGCGAGAAGGTCGTGTTCATGAACTTGTCGGTGGTCTCGTCGGTGCAGTGCTGCATCGTCATGCCGGGCATCCCGGCGCTGCCATGCATCTTCATTTCCCAGAGCCCGGCCTTGCGCGCCGGCAACTCGATGGGATCGGCGATGGCGGGTATTGCCCACAACATCGCAGTCGCGCTCAAAACGGAAATATTCAACAGTGAAACACAGCGTCGCATCATGCTTGGTTCTCCCCAAGCCGATGAGACGCTGTGTCGCGTGAAAAGGTTCAGTAGCGAACGCGGAGCGGCCGATCCGAGGCGCCATAGGGCACCCAGCGGCAGGCGAACGAGACGTAGGCGCCATATTCCTGCGGTGCGCTCAGGAATTTCACGACCTTGCCGTAACGCGCGCAATGATCGATCGCCAGGGCCCGAATGTCGGTCTGGCTGATCAGGGATGTGGAGATGATGCCGCCGGTGTCATTGCCCTTGAATGGAGGCACCCAGTCGGCCTTGGCCGCGCTGCTCATGATCGCACCGCTCAGACCTGCAGCCAAAATCGCCAACCGAATCATTCGCATCACCGTCTCCATCGTTATGGGCACCTTAGAGGGCATCGGCGACGCTGAAAAGAACGCCGTCCGGGTTCTGACAGAGTTGTGCGCTGGGTGTGGCCGCGATGCACTTGACCCTGCACGGGCTTCGCGGCACGTTCCGGGAACAATCATCAGACGGCGGATTCCCCATGCGCGACCTCATTTCATCCTGGAAGAAAGCCGTCCTGGCTGCCGTTACCGGCGCCGTTCTCGGGCTTATGACCCTGGCTCCGGGCGCACAGGCTGCGAACCTGCTCGAGCTGAACTTCTGGCTGTCCGGGCCGAACTACGAGGGCCGTCTGGCGGATTGCGAAGCTGGTCTCTCGACGATTTCGTCGCAGTTCCAGGACAAGGAAAGCACCTTCTGGAATTCGGCGCTGCAGATTACCGGCTTCAGCCGAGTCCACGAGACGGCCTTCCGCCCTTGGACCTCCGACAACATCCCGCGCCGCTACTGCACCGCCGACGCGATGCTGACCGATGGCAAGACGCGCCAGGTGCATTACTCGATCATCGAGGATGGCGGCTTTGCCGGCTACGGCCAGGGCGTGGAATGGTGCGTCGTCGGTCTCGACCGCGACTGGGCCTATAACCCGCGTTGCCGGGCGGCGAAGCACTAAGCTTCGTTTGCGGATCCAACCCATTTTGTTCTTGAATTGTTCTTGATGCCTGATTAGGTTTGCCCTTCTCAGGGGTGGGGCGCGTCATGTTTCAGGCATTTCGACTTGTCATTTCGCTTGGGTTTCTCGCGCTCGCGGCGCTGAGCGTCGATCCGGCCTCAGCACAGGACCGCCGGCAGAACGCGCCGGGCGAATTCGATTTTTACGTATTGTCGCTGTCGTGGTCGCCGAGTTTCTGCGAGGCGGCCCAGGAGCGCGGTGGCAACAACCGCTCGGCCCAGATGCAATGCGGCGGCCGGCCTTACTCTTTCGTGGTTCATGGCCTGTGGCCGCAATATGACCGCGGCTTCCCGAATTACTGCGAGCGTCCGGCCCCGCGGCTGGCACGCAATATCATGCAGTCGATGCTCGACCTGATGCCGGCGCCCGGCCTGATCTTCAATGAATGGGACAAGCACGGCACCTGCTCCGGCCTCGGCCAGCGCGCCTATTTCGAAGCCATCCGCAAGGCGCGCGCCGGCGTCAAAATTCCCGACGAGTTTCTCGATCTGCAGCAGGCCAAGACAATTGCGCCTGACGCAATCGAGGAAGCCTTCATCAAGGTCAATCCGGGTCTCAGCAATTCGGCCATCGCCGTGACCTGCGATCGAAACCGCCTGACCGAGGTCCGGGTCTGCATGAGCAAGGATCTCCAGTTCCGCGCCTGCGAGGAGATTGACCGCCGCGCCTGCCGCCGCGATCAGGTGGTGATGCCGCCGATGCGAGGCGGCTAGCTCAAACCGCCATCGTAGCGTACTGCTGGCGCATGAATTATCGCCACGCCTTCCACGCCGGCAACTTTGCCGATGTCATCAAGCATATCGTGCTGGTCCGCATCCTGACCCATCTGCAGGAGAAGCCGGCGCCGTTCCGCGTCATCGACAGTCATGCCGGCGCCGGGCTCTATGACCTGACCGGCGATGAAGCCACGCGCTCCGGCGAATGGACCACCGGCATCGCGCGCGCCCTGCAGGCGCGGTTCAGCGAAGCCAGTGTGCCGCTGGTCGCGCCCTATCTCGACATTGTCCGGTCATTCAATGCGCCGCGCGAACTCAAGGCCTATCCCGGCTCGCCGCTGATCGCGCGCGCCTTGATGCGGCCGCAGGACAGCATGGTGTGCTGCGAGGTCGAGCCGCAGGCGCGCAAGAAGCTGATCTCTGCGCTGCGCAGGGACGAGCAGGCGCGCGTGGTCGATATCGATGGCTGGATCGGTCTGCCGGCCTATGTGCCGCCGAAGGAACGACGCGGCGTGGTGCTGATCGATCCGCCCTATGAAGATAAGAACGAATTCGCGCGGATGGCTGCAGTGTTCGAGCAGGTCTATGCCAAATGGGCGACCGGCATTTACATGCTGTGGTATCCCGCCAAGAGCCGCCGCGCCACCGATGAGCTGGCGCAGCACGTCGCCGCGACGGCTGCTGCATCCGCCACGCCTGGTAGATGTCTGCGCCTCGAATTCAGCGTTGCACCGCAAACGGCGGATGGTCCGCTGACCTCGACGGGACTTTTGATCGTCAATCCGCCGTGGAAGCTCGCTGCGGAGCTCAAGGAAATCCTGCCGCAACTCGAGAAGCCGCTTGGCCTTGGCGGCGCCGGACGCTTCCGGCTCGAGACGGCCAAACCCTGACGTCGCACAGCCTGCGCTGAACTACGCAAACTCCAACTATCAAACGGCGCCGCCAAAAACGGTAGTCAATCCCGGTGGAACCGTATTAAGCTGCTGTCATTATGACTGGCTTTACGTTCCGCTTCCGCGAATGGTTGCGGCGGAGTGACGTGGCCCAAATCGATATTGAAACAAGGCCTAGCTTCCGTGGAGTGAATGTCCGGTCGGTCGCAGCGCGAAAGCGCCGCGGCGGAGCATTGCGGGGAGGGACCCGATGGGCATGAGCGGTACGGTCAAGTTTTTCAATGGCGAGCGTGGCTACGGCTTCATCAAGCCGGACGATGGCGGACGGGACGTGTTTGTGCACATTACCGCAGTCGAGCGCGCCGGCTTGAAGGACCTGATCGAAGGACAGCGGATCACCTTCGAGGTCGAGCCCGACAAGAAGGGCAAGGGCCCCAAAGCGGTCAATCTGGTCATCACAGGATAGCGGCGGATCCAGCTTGGGAGTGGGCCATAAAAAAATCCCGGCCGCAGCGCGGCCGGGAGTGGATGGCGATGGTTTCTTGTACTTGGAGATGACGTATCTGGAGACGAAGTACTTGAGCAGAGTTCCGGATGCGGCGTCCGGAGCCGAACCTAGAAGTGATAGTTCACGCCGATACGCACAGTGCCGAAGCTGAGCGCGCTGTCGGTACCCGTGAGCGTGTAGGTGTTCTTGGACAGATCGACATAGAGATATTCGATCTTGGCGGTCCAGTTCTGGTAGATGCCGACTTCGGCGCCGACACCCGCGGTCCAGCCGACCGAAGTCTGCGACTGCTGCAGGCCGTTGAGCTCGGCTTCGAGGCTGCCGAAGGAGAGACCAGCGGTGCCGTAGAGCAGCACGTTGTTGAAGGCGTAGCCGATGCGGCCGCGCGCGGTGCCGAACCAGGGGTTCGAGAACTTGTAGGTGGCGAAGCGGTCATCTGCGCCAGTGCCCTGCAGATCGCCTTCGAGACCGAACACGATGTTGCCGCTCTGCCAGTTGTAACCGCCGGTCACGCCGCCCGCGATGCCCGAGGGCTTCGCGCCGGTGTTGGAGACGCTGCCCCATTCGTAACCGAGAGTGGCGCCGAGATACGGGCCGGCCCAGCTATAGGCATTGAGCGGCTGGGCAACGGTATAGGGCGCGCGCGACCGGTAAGGCATGTCCGCCGCATGTGCTGTTGTCGCACCTGCAGCCACGAGGGCGACTGCCGCGAACGCAAACTTACTCATCTCAACTCTCCAAAATACGCGTTACTGCCGGCCCATGGGAGCGCGCTCGGGATCTGCCGAACGAAGCCTTAGGGTTACGGAATTCCATCATTTATCGAGACGATTTATCGAGAGTTTTAGATTAAGCGGTCCTTAACGGCCCTGAGCGGCGCCGTATTGGCGTTAAAAGAGTCTTACTTTTGACAATCCGCGAATTTCCCGTGTGGACAGCCAAAATCCTGTGGCTTGCTGCAAGCCCCCGATAAACCGGTTGTTACACGGGCATTCGGGGCGGTCGGATGCTGGCGATGGCCCGCCGCAGCGCCTAAATTGGGCTCATGATTCAAGACCCCACCGAGCCGCTGCACGAGACGCCATCTGAGCCCGCGGCAGAGCCAGGTTCCGACAGCCCTAGTTCCGGAGAGGGCATCCAGTCCACCTTGCAGGCACCACCCGATCTCGAACCGGAACCCGCGGTCGCCGACGACGAGGAAGACGGCGCGCTCCCGGATGCTGGCGATGACGATTTCGGCGACGTGGTCGCCGAAGGCCCGCTGGCGATCGGCCGCGCGGCCATCGAACATGCCGTGCGCCATGCGCCTACATCGCCGGGCGTCTACCGGATGCTGAATGCGGCCAACGACGTGCTGTATGTCGGCAAGGCCAAGAACGTGAAGAAGCGGCTGTCGTCCTATGCAAGGCCGACCGGGCAGGTGATGCGCATCGCGCGCATGATCGCGGCGACCGTGGTGGTGGAGATCATCTCGACCGCGACCGAGACCGAGGCGCTGCTGCTCGAGGCCAATCTCATCAAGCAGCTGCGTCCGCGCTTCAACGTACAGCTCCGTGACGACAAGTCCTTTCCGTATATTCTGATCTCGGGCGATCACTGGGCACCCCAGATTCTGAAACATCGTGGCGCGCAGTCGCGGCCCGGCCGCTATTTCGGTCCATTCGCGTCGGTGGGCGCGGTCAACCGCACCATCACGGCACTGCAGCGCGCGTTTCTGGTGCGGTCGTGCACGGATTCATTTTTCGAGAGCCGCACGCGCCCGTGTCTGCTGTATCAAATCCGCCGCTGCTCTGGCCCCTGCACCGGCGAGATCGATTTTCCCGGCTATACCGAACTGGTGCGTGAAGCGAAGGACTTCCTGTCCGGCCGCAGCCGCGCGGTGAAGCAGCTATTGGCCGGCGAAATGGAGAAAGCGTCGGACGAACTCGCCTTCGAGCGCGCCGCGCTGTATCGCGACCGTCTTGCGGCATTGTCTGCGATCCAGTCGCAGCAGGGCATCAATCCGCGCACCGTGGAGGAGGCCGACGTCTTCGCCATCCATCAGGAGGGCGGCTATTCCTGTGTCGAGGTGTTCTTCTTCCGCACCGGCCAGAACTGGGGCAACCGCGCCTACTTCCCCAAGGCCGAGAAATCATACACGCCGGAGGAAGTGCTGGGCTCATTCCTGGCGCAGTTCTACGAGGACAAGCCGCCGCCGAAGATGGTGCTGCTGTCGCATGCCATCGAGGAAAGCGAGCTGCTGGCCAGCGCGCTCGGCGTCAAGGCAGGTTTCAAGGTCGAGGTGCTGACACCGCAGCGCGGCGAAAAGAAAGAGCTGGTCGTCCATGCGCTGACCAACGCCCGCGAGGCGCTTGGCCGCAAGCTCGCCGACACGGCGACGCAGACGCGTCTGCTGGAAGGCATGTCGAAGATGGCGGGCATGGCCACCGTGCCGAAGCGTATTGAGGTCTATGACAACAGCCACATCCAGGGCACCAACGCGGTCGGTGCCATGATCGTGGCGGGGCCGGATGGCTTCATCAAGAATCAGTACCGCAAGTTCAACATCAAGTCGGAAGGGCTCACGCCCGGTGACGACTACGGGATGATGAAGGAGGTGCTGCAGCGCCGTTTCAAGCGGCTGCTGGCGCCGCCGGCTGAAGGGGAAGCGGCGAAGCCGAAGGACGATGACGTGCCGCTCTGGCCCGATCTGGTCATCATCGATGGCGGCCGCGGCCAGCTCAATGCGGTCAAGGAAATCTTCGACGAGCTGAAACTGACCGATGTGACCCTGATGGCGGTGGCCAAGGGGCCGGATCGCGACGCCGGCCGCGAGACGATGTTCATTCCTGGCCGCGAGGCTATCAAATTGGAGCCCCGGGACCCCGTTCTGTATTTTATCCAGCGGCTGCGCGACGAGGCGCATCGGTTCGTCATCGGATCGCACCGCACACTGCGCAAGAAGGACATCCGCGAGGCCGGATTGCAGGAAATCCCGGGGATCGGCCCAACCCGCAAGCGGGCACTCCTGCACCATTTCGGAACGCTGAAGGAGATTGAGCGGGCCTCGGTGGGCGACCTTGGCAAGGTTCCCGGCATCTCGGCCGAGAGCGCCCGCAAGATTTTCGACTTTTTCCACCCCCAGCCCGGGGCCCGATGACCGCGAAGATGAACGAGACGTAATCTGGCTGTCGCATGCCTTGGGGCAGTTTTGCGGTAAACTGAGCCGCCCCGCTTCGCTGGCGGTTGACCTCCGCGCTCTGGCAGTATTGGTAAGACGGATGACAGAGACCACGAGACGGGCCGCGAATTCCGCGATGTCCCTGCCAAATATCCTGACCATGACCCGCATTGCCGCCATTCCGGTGGTGGTCGGCTGCATCTATTCGCAATCGATCATGGATGGCCCGCTATGGCTGCGCTGGGTTGCGCTGGCCGTCTTCATCGGCGCCGCGGTCACGGATTTTCTCGATGGCTATTACGCCCGGATCTGGAATCAGCAGTCGGCCTTTGGCCGGATGCTCGATCCGATCGCCGACAAGCTGCTGGTCGCCTCCTGCCTGCTGATGCTGGCGGCCGATGGTATCATCCATGGCTGGACCCTGTGGGCTGCCATCGTGATCCTGTGCCGCGAAATTCTGGTCTCGGGCCTTCGCGAATATCTCGCCGCGCTCCGTGTCAGTGTCCCGGTCACCAAGGTGGCGAAGTGGAAGACGACGGCCCAGCTGATCGCGATCGGCTTCCTGCTGGCCGGCGAGGCCGGCGATCAGGTGATCCCGATCACCACGCAGCTCGGCCTGCTGCTGTTGTGGATTTCGGCGCTCGTCACCATCTACACAGGCTACGACTATTTCCGTTCCGGCATTCATCACCTCATCGCGGAGGATGCATGAAGGTTGTCTACTTCGCCTGGGTGCGCGAACGCATCGGCAAGGCCGAAGAGACGGTCGAGCCGCCAGCAGCCGTGCGCACTGTCGGCGATCTGATCGGATGGCTGAGCACGCGCGGCGACGAATATGCCTATGCATTCGAGACGCCGAAGGTGATCCGCGTCGCCATCGACCACACCCATGTGCGGCCCGACACCGTCATCGCTGGCGCCCGCGAGATTGCATTCTTCCCGCCGATGACCGGCGGCTGATTTACCAACGACTGCGTTGATCTCATGACCTCCAACGTGACCATCCGCATTCAGGATGCCGATTTCGACGTCTCCAGCGAGATCGCCGCGCTGACGGCTAGCCGGACCGATATCGGCGCGGTGGTCACATTCAGCGGCATCTGCCGCGGCCAAGAAAACTTAAGTGGCAGCGGCGACGCAACCACGGCGCTGACGTTGGAGCATTATCCCGGCATGGCCGAGGCGGAGATCGCGCGCCATGCCGACGAGGCGATGAGCCGCTGGCCGCTGACCGGATTGACGATCGTTCACCGCGTCGGCCGCATCCTGCCCGGCGAGAATATCATGGTGGTGCTGACCGCGTCGGCGCACCGCCAGGCGGCGTTTCAGGCCGCCGAGTTTCTGATGGATTACCTCAAGGCGCATGCTCCGTTCTGGAAGCGCGAGGAAACCGCCGGTGGCAGCAGCTGGATTGCTGCGAAGACCGACGATGACGACGCCGCGGCGCGCTGGGATAAAAACTGATGGCAAAGAAGACTGTGAAGACAATCGCGAAGAAGGCGGTCAGGAAATCTGCGCGCAAGGCTTCTGCAAAGGCAAAGACCTCCGTGAAGAAGATCGCAACGGCGACCCTCCCGAAGGTGGCGCCGGGCGAGCTGGCGACATTGCTCGACTATGTGCGCTACGCCACCAGCCGTTTCATCGAGGCCCGGCTCTCTTTTGCGCATGGCACCACCGATCCCGTGGCCGAAGCCGCCTTCATCGTCTGCGAAGTCCTGCATCTGCATCCCGACCAGTTCGAGAATTTCGCCATGGCGCGGGTAACTGCGGCCGAAGGCAAGCAGATCCTCGACATCATTCATCGCCGCGTGACGACGCGCAAACCGGCGGCCTATCTGCTCAACAAGATCTATATGCGCGGCCTGCCGTTCTATGTGGACGAGCGCACTATCGTGCCGCGTTCCTTTATCGGCGAATTGCTGGATTCGCATTTCAGCGGTGACGACGGCGAAGGCGGATCGCTGATTGACGATCCCATGGAGATCGAAAGCGTGCTGGATCTTTGCACAGGTTCTGGCTGCATTGCGATCCTGGCCAGCCAGTCGTTCCCTAATGCGCAGGTCGACGCCGTCGATCTGTCGCCCGCAGCGCTCGCCGTCGCCATGCGCAACGTCATCGATTACGGTCTCGACGAGCGACTGACGCTTTACAAGGGCGATCTGTTCGAACCGCTCGGAGATACCCGCTACGATCTCATCATCACCAATCCGCCTTATGTCGATGCACAGGGCATGGCGGATTTGCCGGATGAATGCCTGGCCGAACCCGCGATGGCATTCGATGGCGGCGATGATGGGCTCGATATCGTCAGGAAGATCATTGAACAGGCTGGCGATCACCTGAACCCGCATGGCGGTTTGTTGTGTGAAATCGGTCGCGGCCGCGCCAATGTCGATGAAGCCTTTCCCGATCTGCCGTTGATCTGGCTGGACACTGAAGACTCCGAAGGCGAGGTGTTCTGGGTGTCCGCTGCTGCGCTGCAAGGTCGCGGCGTCGGCTAGTTCGGCATCTGGCCAAATACGCCCGTAGCGTTTATCACGGCACCTTCACGCGCATTTTGATGTGTGAATGTCCGACATCGTTGTCGGACGGATTTTGACGCGACAGCCCTTGCAGCCGCGTCACTCAAATCGAGTGAAGGATTCCATGCTGTTGGCTGTCGGTCGGAAAGCGCCAACGCGCGATCTGTGGCTCACCGAGTTGCGGGCGACGCTTGCGCTCGGCTGGCCGCTGATCCTGACCAATCTGGCACAGATCGCACTGACGACGACCGACGTAATCATTCTCGGCCGCGTGAGCGCGGAGGCTCTGGCTGCGTCGGCGCTGGGCGTGAATCTCTATTTCGCGCTTCTGATTTTCGCCATCGGTCTTGTCACGGCGACGTCGCCGATGATGGCGGAGGCGATCGGCCGTAAGCTGCATGCGGTGCGCGATGTCCGGCGGACGTTCCGGCAAGGTTTGTGGACAGCGCTCATCGTCTCGGTGCCGGCGTGGATCGTCCTCTGGCATGCCGAGGCGATCTTGTTGCTGTTCGGTCAGGAGGCGCAGGCCGCTGCCGACGCCCAGAGCTTCGTGCACATGTTGCAGTGGGGCTTCCTGCCTGCGCTGGGCTTCATCGTGCTGCGCTCATTCGTTGCCGCCGTGCAACGCCCACTCTGGGCACTGGTGGTGACGGGCGTCACCATTCTGTTCAATGCTGCTGCCAACTGGGTCCTGGTGTTCGGCCATCTCGGATTTCCGGAGATGGGTTTGCGCGGCTCCGGTCTTGCGACCACGCTGTCGAATATCTTTCTGTTCGCAGTCTTTGCGCTCGTCGTCGGATGGCATCCGAAGTTTCGGCGCTATCGTCTATTCGGCAACTGGTGGCGTGCCGACTGGCCGCGCCTTGCAAAGCTATGGCGCATCGGTCTGCCGATCGGCGCGACGCTCGCATTCGAAATCACCGTCTTCAATGCGGCGGTGTTCCTGATGGGGCAGTTTGGAACGGCCGCCATCGCGGCGCACGCGATTGCAATCCAGATCGCATCGATCTCCTTCATGGTGCCGATGGGACTGAGCCAGGCGGCAACTGTCCGCGTTGGATTGGCCAAAGGCGCCGTGGATCGCGATGGCATCACGCGAGCAGGATGGACTGCATTCGGCCTTGCGGTGGTATTCATGGCGTCGATGAGCATGTTGTTGCTGGCTGCGCCGCGTCTCCTGATTGGCGCCTTCATCGATCTGAGCAATCCCGCCAATGCCGTCGTCATCGATACGGCAATGTCGTTTCTGTTTTGTGCGGCGGTGTTCCAGATTGCGGACGGCGCGCAGTCGGTGGCTGCAGGGATGCTGCGCGGATTGCAGGATACGCGCGTGCCGATGATCTTTGCCGCATTGGGCTATTGGGGCTTCGGCATGGGTCTCAGCCTGCTGTTCGCATTCAAGCTGGGCTTCGGCGGCGTCGGCATCTGGATCGGGCTAGCAGCGGGTCTGGCGGTCGTTGCACCGGTCATGCTTTGGCGTTGGACCCGGCGCGAGCAACTCGGGCTCGTGCCGGCGACTTGAGCCAAATAAAAATGCCGCAGTCTCGAAGGGCTGCGGCATTTGTTGTCTTCAGGCGCGTAGGCTTACAGAACCTTGCGGATCCAGTTATGCGGGTCGGGCGCGCGACCGTACTGAATGTCGACCAGCTGTTTGCGCAGTCCCATCGTGACGGGGCCAGCCGCGCCGCCATTGATGGTAAAATCACCGCTCGCAGAGCGCACCTGGCCGATCGGCGAGATGACCGCCGCCGTGCCGCAGGCAAAGGCCTCTTTCAGCTTGCCGCTGGCAGCATCGGCACGCCACTGGTCGAGCGTGTAAGCCTCTTCACGCACCTGCGTGCCCTTGTCCTTCGCCAATGCGATGATCGAATCACGCGTGATGCCTGGCAGGATCGTGCCGAGCGGCGGTGTCAGCAGCGAACCGTCCTCGAATACGAAGAAGATGTTCATGCCGCCAAGTTCTTCGATGTAGCGGCGCTCGACCGCGTCGAGGAACACGACCTGATCGCAGCCGTGATCGCTGGCTTCCGCCTGCGCGCGCAGGCTCGCGGCGTAGTTGCCACCGCATTTGACGGCGCCGGTGCCGCCGATCGCAGCGCGCGTGTAGTTCTCCGACACCCAGATCGACACCGGGGCGGGGCCGCCCTTGAAATAGGAGCCAACCGGCGAGGCGATGACAGCGAATATGTATTCCGCAGACGGCTTCACACCGAGGAAGATCTCGCTCGCGACCATGAAGGGGCGCAGGTAGAGGCTGCCTTCGCCTGATGGAATCCAGGCGCGGTCGATGCGCACGAGTTGCTCGATCGCTTCGATAAACACGGGCTCGGGCAGCGGGGCCATGGCCATACGATCGGCAGAATTTCGGAAGCGCCTTGCATTGGCATCGGGGCGGAACAGATTCACGCCGCCGTCTTCACGCACATAGGCCTTGAGCCCTTCGAAAATCTCCTGCGCGTAATGCAGGACGGCCGCCGCGGGATCGAGCGGGAAATTCGCGCGGGATTCGATGCGCGCGCCATGCCAGCCGTCCTTCTGGTTGTAGCGGACCAGAGCCATGTGGTCGGTGAAAACCCGGCCGAAGCCCGGATCCCTGAGCTTTGCTGCGCGGTCAGCCTCGGACACCGCGTTCCCCGCGGGCTGAATGTCGAATTTCAGCAAAGCTGCGCCATCGATTTTATCGAACGAAACTCCCATGGATCTCACTCCTGCTTACGGCGCAGCTCCTGGGGGCGGCAGCGTCGATGTTGTTCTACGTCAAGCGGACCCACGGCAAAAGCGTTTCCGGCCCCGGTGGATGACCGAGGACAGGCTTTAGCGCCATGCCGAAGTCCGGTATGGTCTCAGATCGGCCCTATTGGGCCATGCGGCGAGAGTTCTAATGTTTCGTCGCGATGGTCAGTTTTGTAAGATTGAACCCAAGATATGTCAATATGGTTGACGTAAATTCCAAGGACGCGGCGTCACGATCGCTTGAGACGATCCAGCGGCAATCCAGCGGCGATCCTGCGAAACCGCGCCGCTGGGACATCATCGAGCTGTTGTTCTTTGCCTATCGCGACTTTGTGGGCGACCCCGACGATGTGCTGGACCAGTTCGGTTTCGGGCGCGCCCATCACCGGGTCGTACACTTCGTGCATCGCTATCCCGGCCTGAAGGTTGCCGATCTGCTCGATGTCTTGCGTATTACCAAGCAGTCGCTGGGCCGTGTCCTCAAGCAATTGCTCGATGAAGGGTATATCGTTCAGAAATCCGGCGAGGCCGATCGACGGCAACGGCTTCTTTTCGCCACGGCCAAGGGTGAAGCTCTCGTTGCGCAGCTCGCGGGTTTGCAGACCGATCGCATCAACCGCGCGCTCAAGGATTTTACGCCGGTCGAAGTTGAAGCGATCGGCAGGTTTCTCTCGGCCATGATCGACCGCAATGATCCCGACAAGGTGCTGCAGGTCATCTTGGGCCAAGCATCCGCCAAAACTGACGGCAGGACAAACAAGACATGATGTTAGCTCAGGCCAAACGAATGCCGGTGCCATTGGCCGACGATGCGCCGCATCTGTTGCTGGTCGATGACGACCGCCGTATCCGCGATCTCCTCTCGCGCTTTCTCTCGGGCGAAGGCTACCGCGTCACCACGGCGCCGAGCGCCAAGGAAGCGCGCGCCAAGCTGCTCGGTCTGCATTTCGATCTCCTGATCCTCGATGTGATGATGCCAGGCGAGACCGGCTTCGAGCTCGCGCGCTTCATTCGCACATCCTCGGCCGTGCCGATCATCATGCTGACGGCGCGGCACGAGGCGGAAAGCCGGATCGAGGGATTGCAGATCGGTGCCGACGACTATGTTGCCAAGCCGTTCGAGCCGCGCGAACTGGTGCTGCGCATCGCAAACATCCTGAAGCGTAGTGCGCCGGTGCCAGTCGAACGCGCAGAGTCGCTGCAATTCGGGCCTTATGTGTATCACCTCGCGCGTGGTGAGCTACGCCAGGGTGACGAGATCATCCATCTCACCGACCGCGAGCGTGACATGCTGCGCGTGCTGGCCGCGGCGCCAGGCGAGACCGTGCCACGCGGTGAACTCACCGGCGGCGGTGGCACCGTGAACGAGCGTGCGGTGGACGTGCAGATCAATCGTCTGCGTCGCAAGATCGAGACCGATCCGGCCAATCCGCTCTTCCTGCAGGCCGTGCGTGGCATCGGCTATCGCCTCGTCGCGTCGCCATAGTTTGATGAAGTTTGCACGATGACCACGCTCGACACCGGCATCACCATCCTCCGCTCTGCGGCAGGCCGCGTCTCTGCGGCGCACAGTCTGATGGGCCGGCGCTTCAAGAGTGTGATGCCCACGGGCCTCTATGCCCGCACGCTGCTGATCATGATCGTACCGATGGTGCTGCTGCAGTCGGTGGTCGCCTTTGTCTTCATGGAGCGGCACTGGAACACGGTGACGCGCCGCCTGTCGCAGGCCGTGGTGCAGGACATCGCAACGCTGATCGATGTCTACAAGGTCTATCCGCAGGATAAGGACCGCACGCAGATCAAAGCCATCGCTCAGCAGCGCCTTGGCCTCGTGGTGGATTTCCTGCCACTCGGCGACATGCCGCCGCCCGGTCCGAAGCCGTTCTTCTCGTTGCTCGATCAGGCGCTGTCTGTCCAGATCGGTCGACAGATCACGCGGCCGTTCTGGATCGACACCGTGGGCCGCTCCAATCTCGTGGAAATCCGCATCCAGCTCGATGATGCCGTGATGCGCATCTTCGCCCAGCGTAGTGCTGCTTACGCATCGAATTCGGAAATCTTCCTGTTCTGGATGGTGGGGACGTCCTCGATCCTGCTGATCGTCGCGATCCTGTTCCTGCGTAACCAGATCCGCCCGATCCTCAAACTCGCTGACGCCGCCGAGAGTTTCGGCAAGGGCCGCGAGGCGCCGAATTTCCGGCCGCGTGGTGCACGCGAGGTCCGTCGTGCCGCCAATGCCTTTATCGAGATGAAGGCGCGTATCGAACGCGCGATGGAGCAGCGCACGGCGATGCTGGCCGGCGTCTCGCACGATCTGCGCACCATCCTGACGCGCTTCAAGCTTGAGCTTGCGTTGATCGAGGACGGTCCGGAAGTCGATGGCATGCGCAAGGATATCGATGAGATGTCCGGCATGCTCGAGGCCTATCTCGCCTTTGCGCGCGGCGACAGCGGCGAGCAGGCGCAGCCGACAGACATGGCGGCGGCGCTGGAAGAATTGCGCAGCGATGCCGAGCGCAACGGCCACAAGGCGACGGTCACGTTCCACGGCCTGCCGATCGTCACGGTGAAGCCTGCGGCCTTCAAACGCTGCCTCGGCAATCTCGTCTCGAACGCGGCGCGCCATGCCAATGACATCGCCATCACCGGCCATCGCGATCATCGCTATCTCACGGTGACTGTGGATGATGACGGCCCCGGCATCCCCGCCGACATGCGAGAGGAAGTGTTCAAGCCGTTCCTGCGGCTCGATGATGCCCGCAATCAGGACGAAGGCGGTACAGGTCTTGGCCTCGCCATCGCCCGCGATATCGCGCGCTCCCATGGTGGCGACATCACGCTGGCCGAGAGTCCGATGGGCGGATTGAGGGCGGTGGTGCGGGTGCCGGTGTAACTACTTCGCCAGTTCCTTAGACCGCGCCGTTGCCGCGGCGATGGCGCGTGTCAGCAACGGCTCGAAGCCGTCATCGGCCATCAACACGCCGAGCGCCGCTGCAGTGGTCCCACCGGGCGAGGTGACATTCTTGCGCAGCGTCGCTGCGTCGAGATCGGACTGGCGCAGCAATTCGCCTGAGCCGGATACGGTTTCTCGTGCAAGTTTCATCGCGAGTTCAGGCGGAAGACCTGCAGCGATGCCGGCGCGGGCCATTTCTTCGGCTAGCAGAAACACATAGGCAGGCCCCGAGCCGGAGACGGCCGTCACAGCATCGATCAGGCTTTCGTCATCGACCCATTCGACCGATCCGGTGGCGCGCAAAAGCGCGTCGGTCAGGCCGCGTTGCTCCTGCGATACGTCGCTGGCGGCAACCGCCACGGTGATGCCGCGGCCGATTGCGGCCGGTGTATTCGGCATCGCGCGAACCACATTGCCGCCGCAGGCCTTGGCGATGCCGGCGATGGTGGTGCCGGCCATGATCGAGACCACGAGGGATGATCCGGCGATTGTGCGCAGCGTCGGCCCGACCTCGGCGAACATCTGCGGCTTCACGGCGATAACCAGTGCGGCGACAGCGCCGATGTCTCTCACATCCGGATTGAGGCGGACGCCTTTGGCCGCGAGTGCCTTGATCTCGTCGGAGACATACGGATCGATCACGACGGCGCGTTTGGGATCGAGCCCGCCAGCGATCCAGCCCGTCAGCATCGCGCCGCCCATCTTCCCGGCGCCGGCCAGCACGATGTGGGCGTCGATGGTGTTGAGCGCGCGTGAGGTCGTGGAGGAGGTCATCGCAAAATCCCGACTGTCAGAACGGCCGGGACCATATCATTGCGGGGCGGGCTGCACAGCCTGAACCGATCTATACGAAGCTCTTTTTTAGGAAGTAGCGCGGGCCGCCGCGCGGATAGTTCGGGATTTCGGGTGAGTTCAACCGATCGCTGCAACACATTCGGCAAACCTCTCAGCCGGCGTCTGATAAAGCAAGGTTTTCCGTGGTCGCTCATTGAGCTGCCTTGCAATGGCGCTGAGCCTGGCTTGGCTGTGCAAGGAGAGATCGGTGCCCCGCGGCAGATATTGGCGCAGCAACCTGTTGGTGTTCTCGTTTGATCCGCGCTGCCATGGGGAGCGAGGGTCACAAAAATAGATATCGACGTCGGCGGCCAATGCCAGTCGCTGATGGTCGGCGAGCTCCTTACCTCTGTCCCAAGTCAGGGACCTGTAAAGTTCGCTGGGCAACCGCCGCGATTGCTTGATCAACGCCGAGACAACGCTTTCGGTATCTTTGTTCGCGACTTTAATCAGCATCACATAGCGCGAATGCCGTTCAACAAGCGTTGCGATATAGCTATTCCTCGATCCACCGATCAGATCGCCTTCCCAATGGCCAGGGACCGCACGATCATCGACGGAAGGCGGTCGTTCACTGATGGATACGGCGTTCTTGATCTGGCCGAGCCCGTTCCGTTTCATGCTCGCATGCCTGGAGCGACGAACCGTACGCTTTGCTCTCAGGTGCTCAAGAAGCTCCTTTTTCAGGACGCCGCGCGCCTGGATGAACAGGCTGCGATAGATCGTCTCGTGTGACACCTGCTTTTCGGGCTCCGCCGGGTGCGTCCGCTTCAGCCAGCCGGCAATCTGTTCCGGCGACCAGTGCCTCCCCAACAAGGTCGATACTGTCCGCCTCAAGAACGGACGACAAGCCAGCTTGCAGAGCTTGGGTCGCCGCGATCGATCCCAGGCGGCCTGATCGGACCGGGCTGCCCGATAGCGATCCGCCCCACCATTGCGTCGGACTTCACGGCTGATGGTTGAAGCCGATCGTCCCAAATGACGTGCGATCGACCGCAAGGAGCGGCACATGCTGAGCCAACGAGAAATCTCCTCCCGTTCAGACAGACTAAGCGCTCGCTTGGCACGGCACCGATCCGGCGGCCGGATACCGCCAGTCGGCGATATGATCGAGAATACCAATGAGGAATCGCGGTCAAACCGGCGTCCGATCGAACTCATCGGTTCGCCTGCTTGCCAACGATCCCAGATCTCGGATCGTTGCGCCGCCGAGTAGTTAATGCGTTGTCGCCGGTTCATGTCCGCACTCCATCTTTGCTACAAGATTAGAGTGTTGCACCGACCAATTGAGCCCACTCGCCAAACGCTTCATAGCCCTGCTTCTCATAGAAGCTCCGCGCCTGAAACCAGTAGGTATCGAGCCACAGACCGATGCAACCGCGCTCACGCGCGATCTCTTCCGCCTTGGCGAGGACCTTCGAGCCTATGCCCTGGCCGCGAAATTGTTCGGGCACGACGAACAGCTCGACGAAACACCAGTTAAACGCGGTCTTGCCCCAGATGCCGCCGATCGGCTCGCCGGTTGCGGGATCGTGGATCAGGATCGAGAGCGGCTGATAATTGTTGGGGCCAACGGTCTTGGTATTGTAGGCCAGCAACGCATTTGCGACCATCAGCCGTTCGGCCTCACCGGGCGCATCCGGCACGGTGATGACCGGCGCGTGGTCATGCTTCGCCGGCAGTGTCGAACATCGCAGCAGACATCGCTT
Source organism: Tardiphaga sp. 709 (assembly GCF_032401055.1). Lineage (NCBI taxonomy): Bacteria > Pseudomonadati > Pseudomonadota > Alphaproteobacteria > Hyphomicrobiales > Nitrobacteraceae > Tardiphaga > Tardiphaga sp. 709. The sequence goes on from NZ_CP135529.1 coordinate 4,893,360, forward strand.
CGGCTGCGGTCTTGCCGGCCCATACCACGAACTGCAATGCCGGATAGTAGCGCTCGCAGGAATGGATCGCCGAGACGAGCATCGCTTCGCACTGCGCGGTCGTCGCGGTGAGGCCATCGGGCAGCACCAGCGCCTGCCGGTACATCACCATGCCTGAGTGAGTCCAGATATCGAAATGACCGACCCACATCTGTTCGTTGATCGCGGCGATCAGGCGCTGCACTTCCGCGCGGCGAGCGGGCGGAATCTTCATGTCGAAGGCGCACGCCAGATGCAGCGCCTCGATCTCGTTCATCCAGGTGAAGGAGAGCTGGTAATCGGTCCAGTCACCTTTGGAAACAATTGTGACTTCGTCTTCGCCGGAACGCTCGAACGCCCAGTTATGATCGGCGGCAATATCCTCGACAACGGCGAGCGGGTTGAGCCGTGAATCGATAGTACCTTCGAGGAGTGACATGCCGTCGCGACCTTGCTCTTGAAATGTGATGATGCAAACAGCTGGCCGGTACGCGAAAATGTCGGAGCGTCGCTGCAGGCTGCAAGTTCTATTCGTCCAGACCTTGCGAGTTTGAAGTGATGTGATTTGCTGAATCTGCGCAACGGCACCACGAATCCATCCACAGACAAACCGGCCCTCATCCACAGGTCATCTCGCCGCAATGAGAACAAATCGGAATCGGATTCTCGGATTGCGAGTCTGTGCGGTGCGCCCTCGCGCGCCGCGAGTCCGGTTGGGGTGGTAACTATTGATTCTTCCGTGCGGCCCGCAAGCTTTCCCGGCCTCGTGGGAGTCCTGTTGGACCCCAATACAGCCTGTGGACGGCCTTGCTGGGCTGGTTCGGTTTCGGCATAGTTTGGCCGTAACGAAAGTATCAGGCCATGAACGACACCACCTCCGAGGCATCCGCAGTCCAGCATCCGCGCTTCGCCAAGCCGCAGCGCGTCGCCTTCGTGCAGTCATCCTGGCATCGCGACATTGTTGCGCCCTGTTGGGAGTCGTTTCTGAGTGAGATCGAGGCGCGTCATATCAGCCCGTCCCAGGTCGATCTGTTCGAAGTGCCCGGCTCGTTCGAGATCCCGCTGCATGTCCAGGTGCTGGCCAAGACGCGGCGCTATACGGCCATCGTCGCGGCCGGCCTCGTGATCGACAGCGGCACCCGCGGCTTCGTGGCTGACACCGTCATCCGTGCGCTGATGGATGTGCAGCTACGTACCGAGATCCCGGTGTTCTCGGCCGTGACGGCGCCGGAGGATTTCCACGAGACCGAAGAGCGCGCGGCATTCTTCCGCAAGCACTTTGCGGAGAGCGGCCTCAAGGTTGCCGCCGCCTGCGCCGAGACCCTGCTCAGTCTGGAACGTCTGCGCGGTCAGGTCGCGGCTGGGATCGTGTAAAGGCGCGAGCCTTAGTCGAACAGGCTCGATACCGACTCTTCCGATGCGGTGCGGCCGATCGCTTCGGCGATCAGCGAGGCAACCGAGAGCACGCGGATGTTCGGTGACTTGCTCACCGCTTCCGTGGGCTGGATCGAGTCAGTGATCACCAATTCCTTGAGCTTGGAATTGGCGATGCGCGCGGCGGCGCCGCCGCTCAAGACGCCATGGGTGAGATAGGCGGAGACGTCCTTGGCGCCGTATTTGAGGAGCGCATCGGCGGCGTTCACCAGCGTGCCGCCGGAGTCGACGATGTCGTCGATCAGGATGCAGGTGTAGCCGGCGACGTCGCCGATCACGTTCATCACTTCGGATTCACCGGGGCGTTCGCGGCGCTTGTCGACGATGGCGAGCGGCGCGTTGATGCGTTTGGCAAGGCCGCGGGCACGGGCGACGCCGCCGACGTCGGGCGAAACCACCATCACATTGGCGAGATCGAACTTCTCCTTGATGTCGCGCACCATCAGCGGCGCGGCATAGAGGTTGTCGGTCGGGATATCGAAGAAGCCCTGGATCTGGCCGGCATGCAGGTCGAGCGTCATGACGCGGTCGGCGCCGGCATGGGTGATCATGTTGGCGACCAGCTTGGCCGAGATCGGGGTGCGGCCACCGGCCTTGCGGTCCTGGCGAGCGTAGCCGAAATAGGGGATCACCGCGGTGATGCGGCGCGCGGAAGCGCGGCGCAGCGCATCGGTGATGATCAGCAATTCCATCAGATGGTCGTTGGTCGGGAACGACGTGGATTGAAGAATGAAGACGTCGGAGCCGCGGACGTTTTCCTGAATCTCGACGAATATTTCCATGTCGGCGAAGCGCCGGACGCTGGCCTTGGTCAGCGGGATATTCAGCGAGGTCGCGATTTCCTGCGCGAGGACAGGATTGGAATTACCGGCGACCAGTTTGATCGAACCGTTCTTGGCCGACATCGACGCGTCTCCCCGCGGCTTGGTGGATACAACGTTCAGCATATCGGATTACCCACAAGAACTCGTCTAGCTGAGCGAGGTGATATCAAGGTCGGCCATCCGCTGGCAACCCGTGAGCCGCTGTTTTCCTGCGTAAATACGGGCCTCTGCTTAACGTGAACTGAAGTCAGCGCGTCTCGGCAAATGCGGTGGCTTGCACGGGCAATTCATCGGTGCTGGCGATGGCGGGTCCGTTGCCGCGCGGCGCGGGTGGCTGCTCGCCGGGTGTGGTGCCATTGATCATGCCATTGAGGCCGGTGAGCCCCGCCTGCGCGATCCGCCGCAAGACGAGGTCGTCGGCCGTGGCCCAGGCGTCGCGGCCGCCTTTACCGCTCTGTTCCTCGCCTGACAGGCGTAAAGCGCGATTCTGGTCGCGGTCATAGACATCCCACACCCAGGCGATCGAGGTCTGGCCGCCGCGAACTTGGGCAGCGAGATAACTGCGAACCCGGAAAGCCGCGCTCTCCTTGCGCGACACAACCGCAAGGTTACGCAGGCGCGCTTCACTATCCAGCAGGTTGACCATGCGGTCGAATACCTGCGGCGGGGGTCCGTCGATGGATTCGAATGCGACCGTCGGGCCGGAGGCGGTGGAAAGGCTGGCCTGCGCGTTCATGGCGCCGCCCGAATTGGGGACATTGGCGCAGCCAGCAAGCCCGAACGCTACGGTCAGTAACAGCGCGGCCTGGATCAGGCGCGGTCTGGCTCGATCGGTCGTAAGGGCAGAAAATCGCATAGGGCGTCCCGACTTCCGTCCATTTGCCGCAAGCGGCCGGACAGGTCGAGCGATATCGTTAAAATGCGTTAAGGTCTAGGGCAGCGCAGCCACAGGTCTTTCCAGGGTGACCGAAATGGTCACCGCTCCCCGACAATTCACGTTCAGTTTGAGGCAGTTCGGCCGCGTTAAGGATAACGGCGCGTCAACGCACGAGTTACCGCTCGAGCACGATGGCGTGGATCTGGCGGCCATAATCCGGCTCGTTCCGATGCACTGACCGGCGATAGCTGAACAGGTTGTCGTCTGGATAGGTGTCGATGCCGGTGTCGTCGATAATGGCAATGCCGGCGCGCTCCAGCCGCATCCGGATGAAGCCGCCGAGATCGAACATGGAATGGCCGGCGCGGGTCGAGGGAATGAAGAACCGGGCGAAGCCAGCGTCGGCCTGGGTGAAGCGCTCGACGAATTCGGCGCCAACCTCATAGCTCGGCTGGCGGATCAGCGGACCAATCGCGACCACGATGTCGGAGCGGTTGGCGCCGAGTTTTTCCATCTCTGCGATTGTGGCCTCGAGCACGCCGGTGAAGGCGCCCTTCCAGCCGGCGTGGGCAGCACCGATGACGCGCGCCTTGGGATCGGCAAACAGCACCGGTCCGCAATCGGCCGTCGTAACGCCGAGCGCCAGGCCCTCGACCTTCGTCACCATCGCATCGACGCGCGGCCGTGAATCTCCATTCCACGGTGCCGTGGCGACGGCGACATCGGGCGAATGGACCTGATAGGCGGTGAGGAAGTGCAGGGGGGCGACGCCCATCTCCGCCGCCATGCGCCGGCGGTTCTCCGCCACATGCGCAGGATCGTCGTTCGATCCGAGCCCGCCATTAAGGCCGGCATAGATGCCTTCGGAGACGCCGCCGTCGCGCGTGAAGAACGCGTGGCGCAGGCCGGGAATGGCTGACAGCAAAGGTGATATGAAAGTCATGATGTCGGGGTCTCTATGCCGGTGTCGTCGCTCAGTGCCACCAGCGTGTCGATATTGGGATCGGAGATGCCGACCACCTTGAACATCGAGCCCATGCCGCCGCGGCCGCTGTCGATCAAGCGTTTCAGTGCGCCGGAGACCGTTTCCGATACTTCCGGCGTGGCTTTGGCCATCAGGGTCAACGCGCGCGTCTCGATGCCGAGGCGCTTGAGGAATTCGCCCTGCGTCACCGGCCCGTGCACGCGTGCGCCGACATCCTCCGCCGCGCGGCCGAGCGCCTGGAAATCCACATGCGCGGTGATATCGGCCATGCCGGGATTCTTCAGCGGATCAGCATAGCTGTGCTGTGCGATAGCCTGCAGGGTGTCGCCGGCATCGCTGCGGACATGGCCGTAATCGATGATCAGAGCCGCGCCGCCTTCGTCGCGCACACGGCTGGCAATCTTCATCATTTCGGTATCGGGGCGCCATTCGAACACCGCGCCGACAGGGGCTGCGCGCACCAGCGGCGGCAGTAGCACGTCGAAACGCGGCAGCGGATCAGTTGACGCGCTGAACATCAGCTGGCCGTTGCTGTCGATATCCACCATGCGCTCGTGCCAGCCGCCTTCGCGCTTCACGGCCTGATGGATCGGGAGGACGTCGAAATATTCATTGGCGAGGATGATCGACGGGCCCGCGGGAACGGTCTCGATACTGTCGTGCCAGGTGATGTTGCGGACGCCGGACAGCGTCGCCTTCTGCTTCTCGCGCAGCACCGGATTGATTTCGACGAGATGCACGTTGAGCGCCTGATACAGCGGCGGCAGGACGCGCAGGGCACGGAGCGCGTCGGCCATCATGGTGCCGCGGCCGGGGCCCAGTTCGATCAGGTGCACGAAGGGCGGCGCGCCGATCGCGCGCCAGACCGAGGCCGACCACAGGCCAAGCAGCTCGCCGAACATCTGGCTGACTTCGGGCGACGTGGTGAAGTCGCCCTCGCGACCGAGCGGATCGCGCGAAATATAGTAGCCGTGTTGCGGATGGGTGAGGCACAGCTGCATGTAGCGCCACACCGGCATCGGTCCGGTGGACTTGATCAGGCGCTTGATTTCATCCTGCAGCGGCGATTGGTCGGTCACATCAGGCCTTCTTGCCCGGACTCAATTCGAGCGATGCCTGCGGCTTTCGCCAGGCGCGCACCATCAAAACGAGTCCCACAAATATCATCGGCACGGAGAGCAGCATGCCCATGGTGAGCCCGCCCCACAGAAATCCGAGTTGTGGGTCCGGCTCGCGGAAGAATTCTCCCGTAATACGCGCCAGCGCATAAAAAAAGATGAAGGCGCCGAGGATCAGGCCAGGCCGCTTCAGCGCACCGGCCCGGATCATCAGGGCCAGAATGAGAAACAGCCCGATGCCTTCGAGGCCGGCTTCATAGAGCTGGCTGGGATGGCGCGGCAGCGGGCCGCCATTGGGGAACACCATTGCCCATGGCACGCTGGTGTCGGCGTGGCGGCCCCATAATTCGCTGTTGATGAAATTGGCGAGGCGTCCAAGCAGCAGACCGATCGGGCCGACCGCGCAGGTGATATCGCCGAGCGACAGCACTGACAGGCCACGCTTCCAGCAGAACAAAAACACGGCAAAGACGCAGCCCATGAAGCCGCCATGGAACGACATGCCGCCCTTCCATAACTCGAAGATCTCGGCGGGATGGGCAATGAAGAAATCCAGATTGTAGAACAGCACATAGCCGGTGCGGCCGCCGACAATGATGCCGATGGTTACCCAGAGGATGAAGTCGTCGAAATCCAGCAGGGAGATCGGTGAGGGGCCGCCCCACAGTTTCGTGCTCTTGATCAGCGCGCGGGCATAGATCCAGCCGAGCACGATGCCGCCGATATAGGCCAGCGCGTACCAGCGAATGACGATGGGGCCGAGCGCGATGGCGACCGGATCGAAAACGGGGAAGGCGATGGTCAGGAATGGCATGTGGTGGGCTTACGGCTCCCGATGGCGCCAGTAAAGCATTGGCATGTGACGAATTAAGGGACTTCTGCAGTTGTGAACGCCAAAAGCAGGCGATACTTGAACTGCGCGGCCGGGATCGCCATTGTCGATCCCGAGGGATCGCTATTGCCGATCCACACATCGATCCCGCGTGTTTGTTCATCCGACCGGAGTTCTTGCCATGACCCAGACCAACAATCGGTTCTTCGACGAGATTGGCCGCCTGATGAATGATGCCGCCGGCGCGGCCCAGGGCGTCAAGCGCGAGGTCGATACGGTTGTGCGTAACCAGGCTGAGAAGATCCTGCGCGACCTCGATATCGTGAAGCGCGAGGAATTCGAGGCGGTCAAGGACATGGCCCGGCTCGCCCGCGAGGAGAACGAGGCGCTGAAGGCCCGGATCGCGGCGCTGGAAGCCAAGCTCGGCGGCTGAGCGGGCGCCTGCCGGTGGCCTGCACGGCGGTCGGACATCGGCTGCCCGTGCACGGACGGCTAAAATAAGCCCCTGGAGGGCCCCCACAGACGCAGAAAAAGCCTGTCATTTCCTTGTCTTTTTGGCATTTCGGCGGTAGAAGCCGCCCACGTCCGCAGCCCCCGCACCCCTGGAGGCTTGCTGCAGCGTGAAAACGGGCCGCATTGCGGCCTTTAACTTTTAGAAAACAAGGACTTATACGATGGCGACCGTCAAGGAATTGAAGGCGACCTCACGTCCGGTCGGCGGCAAGGGGGCCGCACGGGCAGAGCGTCGCGCCGGCCGAGTGCCCGGAGTGATCTATGGTGACAACAAGCCCCCGGTGGCGATTTCGGTGAATGATGCCGAACTGCGTCAGCGCATTCTGGCTGGCCGGTTCCTCACCACGATTTATGACATCGAACTCGAGGGCAAGAAGCACCGCGTGATTCCGCGCGACTTCCATCTCGATCCAGTCAAGGACTTCCCGCTTCACGTCGACTTCCTCCGCCTCGGCGAAGGCGCGACCATCCGCGTCAGCGTTCCGCTGCACATCAAGGGTGCTGAAGGCGCTCCGGGCGTGAAGCGTGGCGGCACCATCAACATCGTGACCCACACGATCGAACTGGAGGCCGAAGCCGAGAGCATTCCGCAGTTCCTCGAAGTCGATGTCGGCCAGCTCGATATCGGCACGTCGCTGCACATCACCGACGTTGTTCTGCCGAAGGGCGTGAAGACGCTGGCTCGCGATGCTGACCTGACGCTGGTCACCATCGTGCCGCCGTCGGGCTACGGTGAAGAAGCTGCGACCCCTGCGGCTGCGGCTGCTGCTGCGGCTCCTGCCGCTGCGGGTGCGAAGGCTCCGGCTGCCGGCGCCAAGGCTCCTGCCGCTGGTGCAAAGGCTCCGGCTGCTGCCGCCGCTCCGGCGAAGAAGAAGTAATCCGGCGCGGAGCTCCGCGTCATGCTTCTCTTTGTTGGACTCGGAAACCCTGGTGCCAAATACCAGGGAAACCGGCACAATATCGGATTCATGGTTCTCGATGATATCGCGCGGCGTCACGGTTTTGGACCGTGGCGCCGTCGCTTTCAGGGCGAGACCTCGGAAGGCACGCTGTCTGGTGAGCGCGTCATCCTGCTGAAGCCCATGACCTTCATGAACGAGTCCGGCCGCTCGGTGCAGGAAGCGTCCGCCTATTTGAAGATTTCACTCGGCGACATCGCCGCGTTTCACGACGAGCTCGAACTGCCATTCGCGAAAGTGCGCGTGAAGATCGGCGGCGGCATTGCCGGACATAACGGTTTGCGCTCGATCTCCGCGCATGTCGGCAACGACTATCGGCGCGTGCGCCTCGGCATCGGACATCCCGGTGCCAAGGAGCTGGTGCATAATCACGTGCTGAGCGATTTCGCCAAGGCCGAACGACCTCAGCTCGAAGCGTTCAACGATGCGGTGTCCGATCATGTCGGCCTGCTGGTCGGTGGTCAGGACTCGTCGTTTCAGAACAAGGTGCATCTGACGATGCAGGCCAAGGGTTTCACGTCGAAGGACGACAACGGCTCCGCTGAGAAGCCGTCGAAGAATTAGGACAGGGTCATGGGATTCAAATGCGGGATCGTCGGACTGCCGAATGTCGGCAAATCGACGCTGTTCAATGCGCTCACCGAAACTGCCGCGGCGCAGGCTGCGAACTATCCGTTTTGCACCATCGAGCCGAATGTCGGTGAAGTCGCGGTGCCGGACAAGCGGCTCGACAAATTGTCCGAGATCGGCAAGTCGCAGCAGATCATTCCGACGCGCCTGACCTTCGTGGACATCGCGGGCCTGGTGAAGGGCGCGTCGAAGGGCGAAGGCCTCGGCAATCAGTTTCTCGCCACCATCCGCGAAGTCGATGCTGTCGCCCATGTGGTACGTTGCTTTATCGATGATGACATCACCCATGTCGAAGGCAAGATCGATCCGCTCGCCGATATCGAGATCATCGAGACCGAGCTGATGCTCGCGGATCTGGATTCTTGCGAGAAGCGCATCGACAACCTGACCAAGAAGGCCAAGGGCAACGACAAGGACGCGAAGGAACAGCTCGATCTGGTCCAGCGCGCACTGGTGCTGCTGCGTGACGGCAAGCCGACGCGTTTTCTCGAGCGAAAGCCCGAGGAAGAGCGCGCTTTCGGAATGCTCGGCCTGCTGACCTCCAAGCCTGTTCTCTACGTCTGCAATGTCGAGGAAGGTGCGGCCGGCGAGGGCAACGAATATTCGAAGCGGGTTGCAGAACATGCTGCGAAGGAGGGCGCTGTCGCAGTCGCCATCTCCGCCAAGATCGAATCCGAGATCGCGACGCTGTCACGTGCCGAACGCGTGGAATTCCTCGATACGCTCGGGCTTGAAGAAGCGGGCCTCGATCGCCTGATCCGTGCAGGCTATTCGCTGCTGCACCTCATCACCTACTTCACCGTCGGCCCCAAGGAAGCCCGTGCCTGGACCATCACCCAGGGCACCAAGGCACCGCAGGCTGCAGCCGTGATCCACACGGATTTCGAGAAGGGCTTCATCCGCGCGGAAACCATCGGCTATGAAGACTATGTCAGGCTCGGTGGCGAAGCCGGCGCGCGCGATGGCGGCAAGCTGCGGCTGGAAGGCAAGGAATATGTCGTCGCCGACGGCGACGTGCTGCATTTCCGGTTCAACACGTAAGATATTCTCAATCCTCTCCCCGTCATTGCGAGGAGCGAAGCGACGCGGCAATCCAGGAGCCATAAGCGAAGACTGGATTGCTTCGTCGCAAGGGCTCCTCGCAATGACGGCGGAGAGAACTAACGCTCAGTACTGCTGGCCGTGGCCGTGGCCGTGATCCTGCCCGAGGTTTTGCCCCTGATCCCGTAGCGCGCCAAGATGTTCGTTGATACGGAACACGATCAGAACGAACTCAGCCGCAATGCGTGCGAAGATGATTCCGACGATCACACTGGCGAGACTCGACATCACGAGGATGAACCCGCCGAACGGGCTGATGGCCATTGCGGCAAGACCGGAGAAGATCCCGGAGATGCCGAACAGAATGATCAGTGCGATCACCAGCCAGTAGAACGTCTTGATGATGGTGGGCGTAATGAAACGGTCCCACTGAAACAGATCGCGAAATTCGAACATCGGTGAAATCCCCCGCCGTGTAGATGACTGACAAATTCAATTGCATTGAGAAACGGCTTCAAATATCCCGGCCCGACCACATTGACGGGCAGGATCGCGGGAAAGCCATGCAAGCGACCGGGTTGAGATTGCTGCAAATAACGGCCACAATCAGGCTTCCTCGACGGCATTCCCCATTATGACCCTGACATTTGAAGATTTTAAGCCCGGCCACTTCGGGACCTTCGGGCCGCGCCATATTACGCGCGACGAGATTATCGCCTATGCGAAAGAATACGATCCGCAGCCGATGCATCTCGATGAAGTTGCCGCAAGCGCATCGATGCTCAAAGGACTTTCCGGCTCCGGCTGGCACATGTGCTCGCTGATGATGCGGATGATCTATGACGGCTTTCTGCACAAGACCGCATCGATGGGCTCGCCGGGTGTCGATCAGATGCGATGGCTTGCGCCGTTTCGCCCGGGCGACGATCTGACACTGGATGTCGAAGTGGTCGAGGCACGCGAATCGCAAAGCCGGCCGACTTTGGGCATCGTCAAATTCAAGTTCAGCGTACTCAACGCCAAGGGGCATATGATTTCCGAGATGATCACGCCGATCATGATCGGGCGGCGTGAAGCCGTCGCCGGGAATTAGGTCGCAGCATGCGCTATCTGGAAGACATCCAAATCGGTCATCGCCGCGAACTCGGTTCGTTCACGTTCACGGCCGAGTCGATCAAGGCGTTTGCCGAACAATTCGATCCGCAGCCATTCCATCTCGATGAAGAGGCGGGTCGCAAATCGCTGTTCGGCGGTCTTGCTGCGTCGGGTTGGCACGTGGCATCGATCTGCATGAAGTTGCTGGTGGCCGATGGCCAGCGCGCCAAGGCGGAAGCCGAAGCGCGGGGCGAAGAGCCCCCAGTCGGTGGGCCATCTCCGGGCTTTCGCGATCTGCGCTGGATACGGCCTGTTCTTGCGGGTGACACCCTGACCTATCGCAGCGAGGTTGTGTCCGTGCGTGCGACGGCTACGCGTCCGGGCTGGGGGATCTTGCAGTCGAAGAACGTTGCCGTTAATCAGCGCGGCGAGGAGGTCTACAGCTTCCTTGGTTCGGTCTTCCTGCCGCAACGGGGCGACGCGGCTTAACCATTTCAAACTTTATCGATGGAACCCGAACTCTGTTAAGGGGTTCTGAACCTTGTGAGCGTGATCTGCGACTCACGGGTATGACGACCGAGACGACACTTCGTAGGACGATTTTGGGGACGACAATGGCTGACCGCACCGGATTGAAATTTGTGGGCTTCATCTTTGCGAGCGTAACGCTTGCGGTGATGCTGGCCACCTGCATGGTGGTCAAGGGTTATGCCGATGGCGCCTATACGCTCGAGAGCAGCGCGGTCGTCAGCGAGTAATTTTTACGATTTGCTAACTAGGCCCGCGCCGAACTGCGCGGGTTTTTTCGTGAGTGGGGTCGATGGCGACCTCAGCGACTCCAGGCCCAGGCGAGCAATGCCACGGCCACCAACAGCAATCCGACAAAACGCAAGATAATGGTCCCCATCGCAGGTGCGTTGTTACGCGCCGGAATGGGATCGGTTTTGTTCGGCCGAATGGTCTCCACGGATCGATTCCCCCAAAAGTAGTTCGCAGGTGCTGCGTAACCGTTGGTCGGGAACAAAACGAATAAAGTTCAATTGAACGGGCTCACGAAAAAACCGCCGCCCTTTCGGGCGGCGGCTTTTGATTCGGGCGGTCTAGTGCCGATCAGTCGTGACGCAGACCGTCAGCGGTACGCTTCCACTGAGCGACATTGTCGGCGATCAGGCGGGTCGACTTCATCGCGGCCTGGCTGAGTTGGGCATAGCCGGAGATCTCGCGCTGAACGCGCTGGCCTTCGGCGTGGAGTAGGTCGCGGAGGCTCTCCAGTTCGGAAACCAGCTTCTCGATCTCGCCGAGCGAGGTGCCGGCGACGCGCTGGATCAGCGAATTGACGCTGTTGACGGTCGCTTCGGTCGTCGCTTCCAGCGGCGCTTCGGTGCCGGTGGTGGTTTCACTTGAATTGTTCACCATGCCAGGCACCGGACGACGGAGGTAAGCGATATCGTTGCGCACGAAGTCGCGGATGCCCGCTTCGACTTCAGACACAGCGGCGAGGTTGCTGTCGTCATCTTTGGCTTCTGTCTGTTCTGAACGAATGGCACTCATCAGCTCTTCCTTGTTTGTGTGAAGTGAACTTCACAATGAGCGAGCGCGGTCCCCCGCATGACAAATTTACGTGTACATCTGCGCAGTGGATTTTGACGAGATCGCGGCGAATATGCGGCAGGGCGCCGATCTTTGCCGGCAATCATCTGGCAAAGTGTATTAAAACTTACTTTACCAGCTATGCTTGAAGCCGGCAGAGAACGTCTTGTTGGTGACGCCCTGCGGGGTCTCGCTGATCGATCCGGAGACGTTGACGCCGCCAAACAGCTTCTGCTCGGCGCCGAACTTGCGCAGCCATTTGTCGTCGGTGGTTGCGAGCGATTGCCCGGCGATGAAGCTGGTGCCGGTATCGGTGATGTTGAAGCGCGCGAGCTGGTCGGTCTCATAGCTGCGCGTCGGGCGACCGTTATAGCCAATGGCCGGAATATTACCTTGCTGAATGACGTTGTAGCCGCTCTGCAGGGTCAGTGAATACTGATCGCCGGCAATGGGTACCGACTTGCTGAGCGAAGTGCCAAGTTTGGTTTGATCCGCACCCGGATCGACGCGCGCTTCGATTGCTGTCTTGTCCCAGATCGAACCCACGCCGGGAGCAGTCGCGGCCGCCCAGGCTGCGCCGCCCGATTGAGCCTGCGCCGTGCCGTCTCCGAATTGGTTGCGGTAGGCATCGGCTGCGCTGCGCGGCGCGGTCTGCCGCGCGACATTGATGTCAGCGCCGACGCGCGTATCCCAGAACGGCGTGACCGACTGCTTGACCGAGAGTGCGGACGCGCCGTTGCTCTCATTGTTGGTCCAGCTGGACGACGGGCTGCCGACGATCAGCGACGAGCGCTTCTCGCGGAGCGATGCCTTCGCCGTCGGCGAATCGTCGGCGTTCAAGAGGCTCCAGTCGGGTTCCGGGGTATTTGCAGGAGGAGTGGGGGTGGTGTCGACCGACTCTATTTCACCGGGAGGTGGCGCAACATCGACGAGACCACGCCACGGATTCTGCGCGTGAGCCGGAAAAGCCAACGCGGTTCCGCCGAGTGCTGTGACGAGCGCCCAATATGTCGGTTTGATTGAAGCCATCGTGCCACTGCCCAGCAAGATCGCGGATCGATTGGCACATAATACCATCAGGCCCGGCGGAATTGTGGCGTCGCAACATTTCGCTGGGGATGGACGTGGCGATTGGCAATCGCCGTGCCGCTCAGGCGATCTTCGGCAGATGGATAGGCCGGCCCAATGCCTGTTCGACCAGGTCGAACGTATCCACGACCACGCGCATGCTGGTCAGACGCCCGGCCTTGAACTGAGCGAATTGCGCCAGCCGCAGGCTGATGGGGCGGTTCGAATCCAGCGCGGTCAGCGAGAAGCGCATCATTGCGGAGCCAGACTCGTCACCAAGGATCATCGACTCACGCTCGAAGCGATGCACCCGCACATTGTCGGCGATCTGCTTGCAGACATCGAGGACGGCGGCCTTGCCGTGACGCGCACCGAGAAACGGAAACATGTCGATCGGCCCGTAGACCGCCCACTCGATATTGTCGTCGATGATGTCAGTGAGGTGGTCGAGCTGGCGTTCATTGATGGCGCGATGCAACGCGCGCGAGAAACGCCAGAGGCTATGCTCTGTCATTGGGATAGTCCTGAAAATGGTTGAAACACTTGCGCGCCGGGGCAACGTTGCCCGGGCGGTCTGCACAAATTGCTTGATAGCTGAAGTAATATAATTTCGCTAAAATTCAACGGATTATTTTGCAATGCACAAATGTTCTTGGTGAGGAGCTGCTCACCAAAACGTTAAGCTGCATTATGCGGCCGGCATAACCTTACCGGTAGGATTGATCGCGATCCTGCAGGGGCAGGCGTTCGACGGCGATGTCGCCGTTGCGGGCGGCCATGATGCCAAACAGAAGGGCTCCGCCAACGGCGCCGAGGAGTGCGCCAATGGGCATGAAGGTGAAAAACACCAACATGGCGCTATAGCCCTCGAAATTGCTGGTCTTGAACAATTCGACCCAGGCAACACCGGCTCCGATCCCCACGGCCGCTCCACCGAGCAACCCCAGAACCAGACCCAGCAAGATCAGCAACGCGATTTTCATGCAGCGCCCCCACTCAACATTATTTTATGCGTCAAACAACGGCGCCAGAAGGTTCAACGGCGGGCGGCGATTTCATGTGCCGGAGCCTGGTTAAGGAACGCAGTTTGGGCGGCTGCGTTGCCCTCGACCTGCAAGGGGAGATTCCCGATGACCAAGCACATCCAGCCCGTTCCCGAGGATAACTGTAGCGACAAGGGGCCAGGCAGCGCGCCGAAGGTCACGCTCGATAACACCAAGGGTCATCGCGACGACGAGAAGCACAATATTCGCGAGCAGGCGGCGCACGGCAATCTCACGCAGAACACCAGCAACCGGCGCTCGGGGTGATCGCAATGCAGCAGGCGGTTTCTATATAAGAGCAATGGCCAGTAAACCCGTCGTCACAGCGCGCTTGCGCCGCGCGTCGCCCGTCCTCGTCTGCAAGAAATGCCTTGGTCGAATTGATGATGGCAAGGCACTGCGCAAATCGCTCAAGTCGGACTTGAAACGCCGCAGCGTGCAGCAGGACGTAAAAAGTCCACGCGTGGTGCTGACGAGCTGCCTTGGCATCTGCCCTAAGCGCGCCGCCGTCGTGGCGAGCGCCGCGACGTTGCAGAACGGGCAGTATCTGTTGCTGTCAGGTGCGGACGCCAGCGCAGAGGCGGCGGCGACGCTGATGCCGGATCGCGTGCCCTAGACAGGGCGATCAGGCTGCCGATTTTGCCGGCAGTTCGTCCAGCGGCCGGCGCTCCATCTCTTCGCCGAAATCGATCGGATGCAGCAGCGCCTCGTGGAGCTGATGGCGATCGAGTTCGCCTTCCCAGCGGCTGATGACGATGGTGGCGACGCCGTTGCCGATCAGATTGGTGAGCGCGCGGCATTCGCTCATAAACTTGTCGATGCCGACGATAATGGCCAGTGCGGTGATCGGAATATCGGGGATGATCGACAGCGTTGCGGCCAGCGTCACGAAGCCCGCGCCGGTGACGCCCGATGCGCCTTTCGACGTCAGCATCGCCACGCCGAGCACGGCCGCCATCTGGCCGACGGTGAGATGCGTGTTGGTGGCCTGCGCCAGGAACAGCGTCGCCAGCGTCATGTAGATATTGGTGCCGTCGAGATTGAAGCTGTAGCCGGTCGGGATGACGAGGCCAACCACGGGCTTCGATGCGCCCAGCGCTTCCATCTTGGTGATCATGCGCGGCAGCACGGTCTCGGACGACGAGGTGCCGAGCACGATCAGCAGCTCGTCCTTGATATAGCCGATGAAACGCAGAATCGAGAAACCGAAGGCACGCGCGATGCCGCCGAGCACCAGCAGCACGAACAGCAGCGACGCCAGATAAAAGGTGAAGATCAGATAGCCGAGATTGACGAGGGCCCCGAGGCCGAACGAGCCGATGGTGAAAGCCATTGCACCAAAGGCGCCGATGGGCGCGAGCTGCACGATCATGCCGATGATGCGGAAGAACATCTTGCCGGCGAGATCAACGCCTTCGGCAATCTTTTCGCCGGGCTTGCCCATATGCGAGATCGCGAAGCCGGACAGGATCGCGACCAGCAGCACCTGCAGCAGATCGCCTTTGGCCAGCGAGTCGAAATAGGACGTCGGAATGATTCCCATTAGATGGGTGACGAAGCTTTCCTCCTTGGCGCGGCTGACATAGCTGGCGACGGATTTTGCGTCCAATGTGGAGGGATCGATATTGAAGCCGGCGCCGGGCTGCAGGAAGTGGCCGACCAGGAGGCCGATCAGCAGCGCCAGGGTAGAGACCGTCTCGAAGTATAGCAGCGTCTTGCCACCGATGCGGCCGACCTTGCTCATGTCGCCGATCGAGGCGATGCCGTGCACCACGGTGCAGAAGATCGCCGGCGCGATCATCATCTTGATCAGGGCAATGAAGCCGTCGCCGAGCGGCTTCAGCGCCTTGCCGGCATCTGGATAGAAGTAGCCGACGGTGACGCCGATCGCGATCGCGATCAGCACCTGGATATAGAGAATGCGATACCAGGGTTGCTTGGCCATCGTGGTTTCGTCCCTTGAAAAGCGCTCATCACCATCGACAGCCGCGCGCAAAACATAGGTGCGCTGAGCTGCGGCGTAAAGTCACGGTTTGAACAGAACTGAGGCCAAGGCGCGATGCAGCCCCGCCATGTCCACTGCGCATGCTGCACTTGCAGTGGTGCGCGCCGGGGCCATTTAAATGTCAAAGGAAGCATCGCCATGCTTGATATCACCGCACATCCGTTAGATGACGATTCCGCCACACCCGCCGTTGCCGCAGTGCAGAACGATGCCGCGCTGCTCGATGCCTATTCGAACGCTGTCATCGATGTGACTGAACGCGTCGGTCCCGCGGTCGTGCGCGTCGAGACCGGAGCGAGGACGCCGAATGCCCGCGAACGCGGCGGGCTGGGCTCCGGCATCGTCATCTCGCCCGACGGCCTCGTCCTGACCAATAGCCATGTCGTCGGCGATTCCAGACATATTCGCCTGCGTGACACTGAAGGCGTCGTCACCGATGCCCGCGTGCTCGGCGCCGATCCCGATACCGATCTCGCTTTGCTGCGGGCCGATAACGCGCGCGACCTGCGCTATGCGGGCCTCGGCAATTCCAAGAACCTGAAGCGCGGCCAGCTTGTTGTGGCCATCGGCAATCCGCTTGGCTTCGAATCCACCGTCACCGCCGGTGTCGTCTCGGCGCTCGGCCGCTCGATCCGCTCGGTGAGCGGGCGCAATATCGAGGACGTGATCCAGACCGATGCCGCGCTCAATCCCGGCAATTCGGGCGGCGCGCTGGTGTCGTCGCGTGGCGAAGTGATCGGCATCAACACCGCGATCATCCAGGGCGCGCAGGGCATCTGCTTTGCGGTCGCCAGCAACACCGCGCAGTTCGTGCTGTCGGAGATCATCCGTCACGGCTATGTCCGCCGCGCCTTCATCGGCGTGTCCGGCCAGACCGCGCCGATCCCGCGCCGCCATGCGGTGCTCGCCGGCATCGAGAACACCATGGGCGCGCTGATCGACCAGATCGATCCCGACGGTCCGGCGTTCAAGGCTGGCCTGTTGCCGGGCGATGTCGTCGTCAGTCTCGATCACGTGCCGGTGAATGGCGTCGATGACCTGATCCGCATTCTTGATCGCGACCGTATCGATCGGACGATCGAGATCGATGTGCTGCGGATGGGCCGCCTGCGTGCCATCGACATTCATCCCGTCGAACGCAGGGTGCTGGCGCGCGCCTAACCATCACGCCTTGTGCAGCAGCGACAGCTCGGCCTTCAGGCGCAGGCTGCGTTTGCCGGCGAGGGCGGTGGCTTCGAATGCCGCGCAACCGTCGCTGCAGCTGCCGGAAAAGCCGATGCCCACTTCGTAGCCGGCGAAGAGCGAGCTCCCGCCGGCTGCGGGCGTGTGCTCCTGATTGACGATCTCGCCCTTCCAGCGGCCGCCGGCCGAACCATAGGCGCCGAGATAATAGAAGCGGGCGTCGCCGCCCAGAATGCGGCCGTCGAACAGCAGCATCACGCCGGTCAGCCCGTCCTCGACGCCGTCGAGGGTTTTCATGTGCAGCGAATACAGCCCGTTGGCGATGCCGCCATCGCCCACCGTGCCGGTGTCCGGGAAGTCCTCTTCGTCGAGCCGTGTCATCACGGACTCGAAGGCCGGCCCCTTGCCCTGCGCGTCGCCGCCCGTGAACCTGTAGTTCTTGCCGTCGTGGATGCCACGCACCTGGATCGAGCCGTCGTCGTCGCCATAGAGCGTGCGAAACTGCGAACCGACATGATGGCGCTGGCCGTGGATCACCGCATGGATGCCGTCGTCGGCTTCCTCATAGGTGCCGACATGGGCGAAAGCGGTGTTGCCGCCGAGCATGCGGCCGTCCTTGCAATACATGACGCTGCGGCCGACCACGTCGCCCGCCCGGTAGTCGCATTTGTAAAAACCGTCGAACACCGATCGAGCCCCACTGCGCCAACGGGCATGAGTGTAGACGCTCGCGCACTGCGATAACAGGCATTCTCGGCCGGGCATATCAGCCATCCCGTCGCGTGACGAACGGAGCTTGGTCGCGCCGGGCTGATCACGCTCTCGTCGAAGCCTTGGTCGCCGATTGTCGCGCGGCGGGTTTGCGGGCATGGTCGCGCCGAAATCGGGGAGGCCAATGATGCGTGTTTTACGATGGATGGTGCTGTTCATGACTGCTGCATTCCCGGCTTTCGCCCAGCCGGCGCCGTCGCCAGAGGTGCTGCGCGATCTCGCCCCCACCGGAAAGCTCCGCGCCGCGATCAATTACGGCAATAGTGTCTTGGCCCAGAAGGGCCCCGACGGCGCGCCGCGCGGCGTCTCGGCGGATCTTGCCGCCGAACTCGCCAAGCGCCTCGGCGTCCCCGTGGACTACGTGCCTTACGAGGCCGCGGGCAAGGTGTTCGAAGGCGCCAAGGCCGGCGCCTGGGATGTCGGCTTTATCGCCATCGAGCCGGTGCGTGCGCAGGAGATCATCTTCACCGCGCCCTATGTGATCATCGAGGGCACCTACATGGTGCCGGTGAATTCGCCGCTGAAGAGTGTCGACGACGTCGACAAGGACGGCGTCAGAATGTCGGTCGGCCTCGGCTCGGCCTATGACCTCTATCTCACCCGCACCATCAAGCACGCCACCGTGCTGCGCGCCGATGCCGGCGGCGGCAGCGCGATGATCAAGAAGTTTCTCGACGAGAAGCTCGATGCCGCCGCCGGCGTGCGCCAGCAGCTCGATGCCTATGCCAAGGACCATCCGGAAATGCGCGTGATGTCCGGGCATTTCCAGGAGATCCAGCAGGCGATGGCCATGCCGCGCATCGCCGACAGACCGCGCACGGCTGGTGTTGCCTATCTTGCCGCCTTTGTCGAGGAGATGAAGGCCTCGGGCTTCGTCGCCGAGGCGCTGAAGCGCAGCGGCCAGGTCGCCGACGTCGCGCCGCCGGCTGGGAAGTAACGACGCGGGAGAAGCCCGCCGTCGTTCGCTCGGATGTACATGTCAAACAGCCACGCGACATCGTTCTCGCGGGCGAAAGCCCCGAGGTGAGCTGTGGTCGTCCCCTCGAAAACTGAGGGGAATGGAGCGCCGCAAGGCGCACCTTGGGTAGTGTCGCCACATCCGGCTCGGCTGCGACGCCTCGCCTTCTGCAGCGCAACGCCTTGCGGCGCTCCATCACGGCGATTTCTGTTCCAGGGACCGTGCTTCCGGGTACTGGGCAGGACTAATAAGTCCTCCGTTCCGGACAGGCTTTCGCCTGCCTTCACCCGCACCCGTCCAGCCGTTTCCGGCGCAGCCCCGTAGTGGGCCAGGACGGTGACCCCGGACCTCCCGAGTCCGTGCTTGCGAGGCACGTCCGCAGGCGCCGTATCCTGCTCCACTCCGAAAGCGCCCTCGAGAAGCGCCCCTCATGAACAGGACGAGGAGGAGCATATAGTCTTATAGGAATTGTGTCAATATTAATTGCGAGGATGCAGCGCATCCTAAAGAATAAGTGGTCATTCCAATTTCATTTCCTTGTAAATGCGCCGGAACAGGTCAACCGCGCGACCTACATAGGCCGTGATCTCATTGGCGGCTGCCCTCATCCGAGCAACGCTGGAATGTACCTCGACAAGCTCGAATGTTTCTTTGCGAGTCTGCCGGTACAGCCTGAACTCGATATCGTGATTGCCCTGAGGGTCGGCGGTCAATTTCACCATGCCGTGTGCCATGAGGTGTCTTGCCTCGTCATACTCCAACAGTTCGTCGCAAATCTTGATCATCTCTTCGCGGTAGGACGCGTACTCGGGCCGCTCGACGATTTTCTTCGCTGCTTTGATGCGGTCCTTTATTCGATAAGGGAAATCGACGTTAATCTTCACCGAGAAGTCGGCGAGCAGGAATTCTACTTGGGCATACGAGGTGATTATTCGCCCCCGCAACTGGGTCAGCTCTTTCACCAAGGCGACCGTCTGTTCTCGCGGTTTCATAGGTATTTGTAGAACGCGATGGCCCCGAAGAACACGACAACGGCGGCCACAATACCGAGCGCACCTTCAGCGGAAATACTCAGGCCAATGAACTTAACTTCAAACTTAGTAGGTTCGGGCATGTCACAGCTCTCCATTTGAAATTCATGGAGAACAATCAGGGGGTAGAGAATCTGTCGGTGATTTGCGGACTCCACGCAAGGGAATCGTGCCGTTACACCCGATTCCCACCGATATGGTGGATAACTAGGATAACGTGGATAAGTAGCCCTTCTGATATTTTGTGCGGTGGGGCTCGACGGCCGCGGTCAGGCGCGGGATCGGTCGCCGCGAGATGCTCGTCGTTCAATGCGATGCGTGAAGCGCGGTTACATCGGCCTTCACTCGCGGCTGCGCCCCTCCCTGACCTCTCCCGCGAGGGGAGAGGGGACACTGCGGTCCGTTCGTGTGGCCAGGAGAAGAGCGTAGCTACCTCTTCTTCCACCCGCCCCGATGCCCCGGCGCGCCGCCGGTTGATCTTGGCGCCGGTCCAAACTCCGGTCCGGACTCGCGCGAATTCTTCGGCTGGAAGATCTTGCTCTCGGTGCCGGGTCCCATCTCGTCCAGTGTCGGCTTGCGCGGGCGCTGCACTTCCTTGCCGCGAGCCGGCTTCACTTCATGCCAGTTCGCGATGCCCATCTCGTCGAGCCCCGGCTTGTGCACTTTCGACGATGCGCCGCCCGCTGATGAACTCTTGCCGTATTTGCCGCGTGCCTTGCCTTGCGCGGCCTTGTCGAGACGCGCGGGCAGGTTGGCGGCGTCGCCGTATTTCTTCTCGCCCTTATAGGCGCCGCCGCGCGCGGCGACGCCGCGCTGCTTGACGGTGGGATCGTCGACCACGGCGAGTTCGGTGGCGCGCAGGCGCTTGACCTCGTCGCGCAGGCGCGCGGCTTCCTCGAAGTTCAGGTCGGCCGCGGCCTCGCGCATCCGCACTTCCAGATCGGCCAGCACGGCTTCGAAATTGTGCCCGATGGTGATGGCGTCCTCGGCCATGCCGCCGCCGATATCCACCAGCACGCGGTCGCCTTCATAGACCGAGTTCATGATGTCGCCGATCGACTTCTTCACGCTCTCCGGCGTGATGCCGTGCAGCGTGTTGTATTCGACCTGCTTCTCGCGGCGGCGATCGGTTTCGGCGATGGCGCGCGTCATCGAACCGGTCATCTGGTCGGCATAGAGAATGACGCGGCCGTCGACGTTACGCGCGGCGCGGCCGATGGTCTGGATCAGCGAGGTCTCCGAGCGCAGGAAGCCTTCCTTGTCGGCGTCGAGCACGGCGACCAGCGCGCATTCGGGAATGTCGAGGCCTTCGCGGAGGAGATTGATGCCGACCAGCGCGTCGAACGCGCCAAGGCGCAAGTCGCGGATGATCTCGATGCGCTCGATGGTGTCGATGTCCGAGTGCATGTAGCGCACGCGAATGCCCTGCTCATGCAGGAACTCTGTCAGGTCTTCGGCCATGCGCTTGGTGAGCACGGTGATCAGGGAACGATAGCCCTGGGCCGCGGTGGCGCGGACTTCGCCCAAGAGATCGTCGACCTGGGTGCGCGCCGGGCGGATATTGATTGGCGGGTCGATCAGGCCGGTGGGGCGAATGACCTGCTCGACGAACACGCCGCCGGATTCCTGCAGCTCCCAGCCGGACGGCGTCGCCGACACCGCGACGGATTGCGGGCGCATCATGTCCCATTCCTCGAAGCGCAGCGGGCGGTTGTCCATGCAGGAGGGCAGGCGGAAGCCGTATTCCGCCAGCGTCGCCTTGCGGCGGAAGTCGCCTTTGAACATGCCGCCGATCTGCGGCACCGTGACGTGGCTCTCGTCGGCGAAGACCAGCGCATTGTCCGGCACATATTCGAACAAAGTCGGCGGCGGCTCGCCGGGCCGGCGGCCGGTGAGATAGCGCGAATAGTTCTCGATGCCGGCGCACGATCCGGTGGCTTCCATCATTTCGAGATCGAAGGTGGTGCGCTGCTCGAGGCGCTGCGCTTCCAGCAGGCGGCCCTGATTGTGCAACTGGTCGAGCCGCCACTTCAGCTCTTCCTTGATCGATTTCATCGCCTGGATCAACGTCGGCCGCGGCGTCACGTAATGCGAGTTGGCGTAGATCTTGATGAATTCGAGCTCGTCCTGCTTGTGGCCGGTGAGCGGATCGAACTCCTCGATGCTCTCCACGGTGTCGCCGAACAGGTTCACGCGCCAGGCGCGGTCTTCATAGTGCGCCGGGAAGATGTCGATGACGTCACCGCGCACGCGGAAGGTGCCGCGGGTGAAATCGTGTTGCGTGCGCTTGTATTGTAGCGCTACGAGGTCGGCGATGAGCTGGCGCTGGTCGATGCGCTCGTCCTTTTTCAGCGCGAAGGTCATCGCGGTATAGGTTTCCACCGAGCCGATACCGTAGATGCACGACACCGACGCCACGATGATGACGTCGTCGCGCTCGAGCAGGGCGCGCGTCGCCGAATGGCGCATGCGGTCGATCTGCTCGTTGATCGACGAGTCTTTCTCGATATAGGTGTCGGTGCGCGGAACGTAGGCTTCCGGCTGGTAGTAGTCGTAATAGCTGACGAAATATTCGACCGCGTTGTCGGGGAAGAAGTTCTTGAACTCGCCATAGAGCTGCGCGGCCAGCGTCTTGTTCGGCGCGAGAATGATCGCCGGGCGCTGCGTGGCCTCGATCACCTTGGCCATTGTGTAGGTCTTGCCGGAGCCGGTGACGCCGAGCAGAACCTGCGTGCGGTCGTTGCGCTCGATGCCCTCGACCAGTTCCTTGATCGCGGTGGGCTGGTCGCCCTTCGGCTCATATTCCGACTTCAGCTCGAAGCGCACGCCGCCTTCGGATTTCTCCGGACGCGGCGGACGGTGCGGCGTCCACACTTTCTGGTCCTTGAATTCCGGGCGGCCATCGCGCACCAGCGCTTCCAGCGCATCGGCGGTGGCCTGCACGCCCAAGGCTTCCATCTTGTTGCGCGGCGGGCGCGCCATTGCCGCGGCGTCGTCCTCCTCGGTGGTGTAGCCGAGCTGCCTGGCCAGTTCCGGATCCAGCGTCGGGATCGCCGCCGAGGTGTTGTAATTGGCCTGCGGCGCCTCCTCGAGACCCTTCTGCTCGCTCAGCCGCGGCGCATAGGGCGCGACAACCGGCTGCGGAAACGGCTGCAGCGGCGTCGGGCGCATGCCCTCGTCGCCCTCGAACTTCTTCGGCGTGGATTTGCGCGCGCGATGCACCGCGGCCTCGCCGCCGGAGCGGCGCTCGAAGGAATTACTCGGCGGCGGCTGCAAGCCGGTGCCCGAGCCCATGCCGGCATCGCCGCGATTAATTGCGGGATTCAGCAATTCCGCCAGCGCGGGCCCGATCGGCTTGACGTCGGGACGGCCGGCGCCAGGCTTGGCGGCGGGTGTCTTGATTGATTTTGTGGGCTTTTTCGGAGAGTCGGGTTTCTTCGCCATGGGCGGAATATGGGGCGAGTCCGGTGACGATAAAAGGGCCCTATTTCAGCAGCTTCAACAGCTTCTTGCCGGCTGGCGTGGCGAATTCTCTGGCGTCGATGGTGCCGTCATTATCGGGGTTTGCCGCGCGGAACCGGGTTTCCACCACGGCGAGATATTCCGCCTTGTCGAGCGTGCCGTCATTGTCCGGATTGGCCGCTGCGAATTCGCTCTTGCTCATGCGGCCGCGTAGCTCCCTGGCGTCCAGCGTGCCGTCCTTGTCGCGGTCGAGCAGGTCGAACAGTTTGCCGGCGGCGGCCTTGGCCTCGGCCATGTCGACGGTGCCATCCTTGTCGGGATCGAGCCTGACGAGGAAGCTGGCAGCGCTGACTGGCAGCACGACGGCGAGCGACAGGGCCAGCGACAACAGAACGGTCCGACGCGACAACGCCATGGCAGCCTCCCTTGAATACTATTCTTGATTGCAAGGATGCCTGAACGGAATGGTGGATTCAAGGGACGAGGCTTGCCGCCCTGCTTCCCGTCTGCAGGGCCGGCCTCGTCAAGCCTGTCCGGCGACCGGTTCCGCCCGCAGGCGCTTGAGCGATTCAGGCAGGCGCGCATCGACCCAGGTGCCGATGTCGCGCTGGTGGCGATGGACATACAGCCCCAGCGCAATGATGCCGATGCCGATCAGCGACAGCGCGAACGGGAACAGCATTGAATCCTTGAAGATCTTCTCGGCGAGGTCGCCGAGATAGATGGCAATGCCGATGGTGCCGAACACCGCGAACACCCGCCGCGACAAGGCGACCGAGATCAGCAGGAAGCCGACATTCAGCAGGCAGTATAGCGCCTTGTCGAGATTGGTGCCGTTCGACGTGGCGGTGATGCCGCCCCAGAATGTCAGCACGCCGAACAGATAAAGCCAGAATGCGAAATCGCCGCTGCGCTGGCGCAGGTTGACGATCACCGCAGCAACCAGAATGCCGAGGCCGAACCAGACCGAAATCTTGCGCGACATTTCCCAGTTGCCGTAGCCCGCACCGGTGATCCAGGGCACGACGTCCATCGACAGGAACCACAGTGCGACCGCCATGATGAAGACGATGAAGGGAAAGCGATAGAATTGCAGTGCCACGATGGCTGCAGCGATGGTTGCAAGCTCCATGAAGACGAAGCTGCCCTTGATCCAGACATAGAAGTCGCGCATCGCCGCCGGCTTGCCGAACTCGGTCCAGGCGCCGTAGGCATCCTGTATGCCGAACACGGCGAGCGGCGTCATCGCCACGGCGACCGCGATCAGCAGACCACCCGGTGTGCGCAGTTTCTTGACCGTCCAGAGATAGTTCCCGGCGGCGGTGAACAGGCCGGCATAGACAAGTGCAGTGGCGGTCAGCGCCGGTCCGCCCATTTGCGAAAACGCCAGCGTCGAGAACAGCCCCATGGCTGATATCACCACCAGCGCGCCGGCATACCAGAGCAAATGCACGACATCGAATTTGGGCCCGGCCGCCGGCTGCTCCGGCACACGCGCCGTGAGGAAAGCCAGCAGGGCGTCGAGCTGCGTGGAAGGAAGCACGCCGGCTGTGACAGCCGCGCGCAGATCATCGGTCGAATATCGCATGCACTATCTCCGCAATGCGCCATTCGACGCCGCAAGTGGGATCAATCGAGTCAACAGGACCAGCTTCAGGAGACTATATGTCCTGCCGCGATGCCACGCCTTTGTCGAGTGCAGTGGCTGATACGTTCAATAAGCAGGCGAAGGATCGGAGGGCGAATGCGACTGCTATAGCGGCCGCACCGCATTGCCCTTGAACAGGATCGAGCCGGTCGTTCGCCTGATCGGCGAGCCGCCTTCGGGCTCCAGGGTGATTTCTCGAACAGCTGGTCGGCGACGATTTTCGGCGACAGTCGGTATCTCGACGAAGCAACGGGCGCCGCCGTGCTGCGCCAGGTGCGCGAATGGACACTCAACCCAAAAGCGATTGATGTGGATAAATCAATCAAAAGAAATGCCCTGATAAATATCAACTACGGGATGTGCCGCGAATCTGGCGAGCTTCACCTCATTACAAATCGAAGATTTGCTTGGGGGCGATCATGTTTTCAGGATTCGCGACGCGCTTTACTGCGCGAATGACGGCGCTTGTTCTGGTGGCGTCGATGCTGACGGGGTGCGCGGAGATCAATCGACGAGGCGGTGTCATTGCAGATGTCGAGGATTATGTCCTCTTCGTCGCACATACTAAAAGTCATCGCTTGTTTCGATCATACATGCTGATCGGCGTTTTATTGGCTGCTGCCCGACAGGGTAGCCACAATGAGATCGATAAGTCTGCAATAGCCGGGAATCTGCAATCTGCTCTGGCAATAGCTTATGAAAGCTATGCGTGTCTTTACACCAATTCAAAGAACGAAAAATGGATAGAGGCTGCCGTTACAAAGATAGGCAGCTATGAAGCGACGTCATTTCCCGAACCGGCGGTGTGCCAATTCTTCGATGAGAAGATGGCTCGCCTCGATTATGCATTGTACAGGCTCGCATTGAGTTCATTGTTCAATGAAAGAAGTAACGCTCAACTCGCAAGCATTCGTGACAAGCTCATAGGTGAGCTTCCGGTGATCTCAGCGTCTGCAAAAGCAGCTATTTTTGCCAATAAAGCCGTCAGTCAGGCCACCACCATTGTCGACGATCTGCTCAATTTGAGTTTTTCAAGTGCAGGTCCCGTCCTGACGTTGCTCCCGTTGTACCGTGACGCGCTTGAGATGAATATGTGGGTCATTACGGATAATCTTACAAAGATCTGTGGCGATGTTGAGGGATCCGCCGAAGCGATGCCCATCAACTACCGACCGGTGGAAACCGGCTATCCGATGGACTGCACCACGAAAGCCTACGCGAAGTCGATATTGAGCAATGGCAACGGAAACCTAGCGCTCTGGCGAGATTTCGTGTGGCGCATGAATTATTCTGTTGGTTCAATCGAGGCCTATCAGCCGCATTTCCTTCTTGTTTCGCGTCTGATCTGGCGGTCGTGCGAGAATCTGCTCGCGAACTGCAGTAATGTCATGACAAGTTCGTTCGAGTTGGCGGCCAAACAATCTCTGATTGTGAATTGGAACACCAAACAGCTAAAGAGAACCTATAGCGCCGAAGTGCCGACCTCTTCCCGGCTTGCCCGTCAACCTGTGCTGTCGCCGTTAATCGGTACAAGCTCGCCGAAAGACGTTGTTCCTCAGGGCCGAGAGCCTGATGCCACAGGGGCACTCGGTGAACCTAAAAAGCAATAGATATCGCCTTGCGCCAACGGATGACGTCAAGCAGGACGAACTGTCAGCATTGTTAAACATTTCGTCCCGCTAGTTCTTGGCGAGAGGCCCTTACAACGCCCTTGCTGCATTCCCCTTGAACAAAATCGGCCCCGTCGGTCTTCCGATCGGCGAGCCGCCTTCGGGCTCCAGTGTGATCTCGAACAACTGATCTGCCACAGTATCCGGCAGTGCTTCCAGATCGAGCTGCAATGTCCGCGACTGTCCGGTGAGACCGATGGACTTCGGGCCGATGTCGCGATCCCACAGGGTCCAGACCTGCAGCGTGCGGCCGGCGGGGACGTCGATCGGGCGCAGCGGGATCAGCTCGACGCGGCCGTCGGAGAAAGTGTTGACGATGGCGCCGGTTTCCCTGGTGGCGTCGTTGACCAGCACGGCGACATAGATCGGCTTGCGCTGCGCCAGGGCGATCAGTTCGCGGCGCAGCTGGCGCGACGTTGCGAGCGCGCCGATCAGGATCACCACAAGCATCAAGGCCGCGAGCACCCCGCCGATCCCGGTGCTGCGCCAGAAGCTGATATTGTCCCACAGCGTTGCGCCGCGTAGCGCTGCGCGGGCGCCGGGCAGCGGGATCGCAGGTTTGACCCTGGTGGAGTCAGCGATGCGGTCCCAGAGCGCAGCACTGGGGGCGAGCGTTTCGGCCGTGGCGTCGAGATCGGCCAATCGCTCCCGCCAGGTGCTGACCGCCCTGGCGAAATCCGCATCGTCGGTCATGCGCGCTTCGGCAGCGGCAAGCTCCGCGCCTTCCAGCAGACCCATCACATA